>NZ_DASWWG010000064.1:0-12460 GCF_036400995.1 Brevundimonas sp. | reverse complement strand
GTTCGCGTTGCGAATGGGGAGGTGTCGCGCTTCGGATACGAAGCGTGACGGAGGGGGCGGCTCAGGCTTCTGAAAGCTGGCCGCCAATCCCTTTCCATCCGCGCCGCCCCCTCCGTCTCGTCGGCTGATCGCCGCCGAGCCACCTCCCCATCGCGGATCGCGACGGGGAGGAAAGCTCAGACCGGCTCGCCCCGCAGCAGCCGCGGCAGGTCGCCCGTCGCCCCGCCCGCCTCATGCATGAAGGCCTTGCGCAGGGCCGGGATGCGGTTGACCGCCGCCATGCCCAGATCGCGCGCCAGCCGCACCGGCGCCAGGTCGTTCGAGAACAGGCGCACGAAGCCGTCGAAGCCCGCCGTCAGGGCGACGTTGTCGAACCGGCGCCAGCGGGCGTAGCGGTCCAGCACGATCTCCGAGCCGATGTCCTCGCCGGTGCGCATGGCCTCGATCACCACCTCGGCCAGGGCCGCGGCGTCCTTTAGACCCATGTTCAGCCCCTGCCCGGCCACCGGATGCACCCCGTGGGCGGCGTCGCCGATCAGGGCCGTACGCGGCGCGGTCAGATCCTCGGCCAGTTGCAGGGACAGCGGATAGACAAAGCGCGGTCCCACCACCGTGACGTCATCCAGATACTCGCCGAAGCGCCGCACCAGATGGGCGTGGAAGGCTTCATCCGACGCCGCGCGCAGGGCTTCGGCCCGGCGGGTCGTCTCGGTCCAGACCAGGCTGGCGCGCTGTTCGGTCAGCGGCAGGATGGCGAAGGGCCCCCCCGGCAGGAAGTATTCGTGCGCCACATTGCCGTGGTCCCGGCCGAGGGACACCGTCGCCACGACGCCGCTCTGGCCATAGCCCCAGCCGACCGTGTCGATCTTCGCGGCCTTGCGCACCGGCGACTGCCGTCCCTCCGCGCCGACCACCAGCGGAGCCTCAAGCACCGCCCCGTCGATCAGGGTCACCGTCGTCCGGCCCGGGCCTGCCTCGATGCTCTTCGCCATGGCCGGCGCCCGGACCTCGATCCCGGCGGCGATCACCGCCCCGGCCAGGGCCGTCCGGATGCGGCGGTTCTCGACCATATAGCCCAGCGGCTCGCCGTCGGTGCGATCAGCGATCTCGTCGGCGTCGAAGCGCAGGAGGGCCGACGACGGGCGGCGGCTGGCCGCCCCCGGACGGTGTCCGTCGGTGACCAGGATCCGGTCCATCCGGCAGGCGTGCGGCCGCATCGCCGCCCCGGCGCCGAGCGCGTCGAACATGCGGAAGGTGGCGAAGGCGATGGCCGTCGAGCGGCCGTCGAAGGTCGGCGCCAGCTGGGCGTCGAACGGCTGCGGATCGATCAGAACCACCTTCAGCCCGCCCTGGGCCGCCGCCAGCGCGAACGTCGCCCCGGCCATCCCGGCCCCGGCGATGATGATGTCGTAGCGATCCGGCGTGCTCATGGCGCCGGTTGTCGCGCCGCGCGGGGCCGGCGTCCAGTGCCTGAACGTCGCGCGCATCGCGCTCTGGTAAACGGCCCTTAACCCTCTCCAAGCGACAAAGGCGGCCGAGTCCCGCCTTCCCGGAGAGCGCATCCGCATGTCCGCCGCCCTCGCCCTCGGTCAACGCGCCTGGGTCAGCGCCCGCATCCTGTGGGACGCGCCGTTCGTCGTGCGCTTCCGCGGCGTGTTGCAGGCCCTGCTGGCGACCCTGCTGGCCGTGGCCATGCTGTCCTGGAATCCCGCCGATCCCAGCCTGAACGCCGCCTCGTCGGAGGCGCCGACCAACTGGCTGGGCGCCAACGGGGCCCTGTTCGCCGACCTGTTCATGCAGTCCCTCGGCCTGGCCGCCTGGCCCGCCGTCCTGCTGCTGGTCGCCTTCGGCCTGGCGGGCGCCATCGGCGACGCCATCCAGCAGCGCCTGAAGCCGACCCCGCTCAAGGCCCTGGCCGCCACCGGCGGCGTGCTGGCCCTGTCGGCGGGCCTGTCCTCGCTGGTCCATCCGGCGGCCTGGCCGCTCGCCGCGGGCCTCGGCGGCCTGTGGGGCGACGCGGTGACCGGCCTCCTGGCCATGGCCTGCGAGGCCCTGCGCATCGGCGCGGCCGGCCTGATCGGCGCCCTGCTGTTCCTGCCGCTGGGCCTGTGGGGCGTCGGCTACGCCGTCGGCCTGCGCATCGCCGACCTGAGCGACACCTTCGCCTGGGTGAACAGCCGTCGCGGCGCGCCCCGCCCGCAACCGGCCAGGGCGCGCAACGCCCCCACGCCGAAGCGCACGCCGCGCCCCCGCCCCGAGCCGGAGCCCGACTTCGACCCGGCCCCCTCGCCCCGCGCGGCCGCGGCGCCCGCGCCGACCTACGCCCCCGTCTCGCTGGACGACGCCGACGACATGCCGCCGTGGGACGAGCCCGCCCCGGCCCCCGCCCGCGCCGCGCCCGAGCCGAAGGTCGCCGCCGCCAAGGCGCCCAAGGCCTCGCGTCGCGAGGTGGACGAGAACCAGACCGCCTTCGACTTCGCCGGCAGCTCCGAGGGCTTCGACCTGCCGCCGCTGGGCATGCTGTCCAAGCCCGCCAAGCGCGTCGCCTCGGTCGATGAGGAGTCGCTGAAGCAGAACGCCAAGATGCTGGAAGGCGTGCTGCAGGAGTTCGGCGTGCGCGGCGTGATCGACCAGATCCGCCCCGGCCCGGTCGTCACGCTGTACGAACTGGTCCCCGCCCCCGGCGTGAAGCACGGCCGCGTCGTGGCCCTGGCCGACGACATCGCCCGCTCCATGTCCGCCCGCGCCTGCCGCATCTCGGTGGTCCAGGGCCGCAACGCCATCGGCATCGAGCTGCCCAACGCCAAGCGCGAGACCGTCTACCTGCGCGACCTGCTGGCCTCGACCGAATACGACAAGCCCTCGCACCTGCTGCCGCTGGCGCTGGGCGAGACCATCGGCGGCGAGCCCTATGTCGCCGACCTGGCGCGCATGCCCCACCTGCTGATCGCGGGCACCACCGGCTCGGGCAAGTCGGTCGGGGTCAACGCCATGATCCTGTCGATCCTGTACAAGCTGACGCCCGAGCAGTGCCGCTTCATCATGATCGACCCCAAGATGCTGGAGCTCAGCGTCTATGACGGCATCCCGCACCTGCTGGCCCCGGTCGTCACCGATCCCAAGAAGGCGGTCGTCGCCCTGAAGTGGACCGTGCGCGAGATGGAGGACCGCTATCGCCGGATGTCCAAGCTCGGCGTGCGCAACATCGCCAGCTACAATGACCGCGCCCGCGCCGCGATCGAGAAGGGCGAGCATTTCGAACGCACCGTCCAGACGGGCTTCGACGAACAGGGCCGCCCGGTCTACGAGTCCGAGAAGATCCGTCCCGAACCCATGCCCTATCTGGTAGTGGTCATGGACGAGATGGCCGACCTGATGCTGGTCGCTGGCAAGGATGTGGAAGGCGCCGTGCAACGCCTGGCCCAGATGGCCCGGGCCGCCGGCATCCACCTGATCATGGCCACCCAGCGCCCGTCGGTCGACGTCATCACCGGCACCATCAAGGCCAACTTCCCGACCCGGATCTCCTTCCAGGTCACCTCCAAGATCGACAGCCGCACCATCCTGGGCGAACAGGGCGGCGAGCAGCTGCTGGGTCAGGGCGACATGCTCTACATGGCCGGCGGCGGCCGCATCACCCGCCTGCACGGCCCGTTCGTCGACGACAAGGAAGTCGAGGCCGTCTGCAACCACCTGAAGGCCCAGGCCGAGCCCGATTATCTCGACCTGATCACCGACGATCCGGACGGTGACGGCGACGGCCCGTTCGATGACGGGGGCGGCAACGGCTCCTCGGGCGACGACCTGTACGACCGGGCCGTGGCCGTGGTCACCCGCGACCGCAAGGCCTCGACCAGCTACGTCCAGCGCCGCCTGCAGATCGGCTACAACCGCGCAGCCTCCCTGATCGAGCGGATGGAGCAGGAAGGCGTGGTCAGCCCCGCCAACCACGCGGGCAAGCGCGACGTTCTGGCCGGTCCGCCGCCGATGATCTAGCGGGCGGGGGCTGAACCGGCCCGGCCATGACGCGTTTGGGACGGGCTGTCCGCGATCACCCCCGATGAACGGGGCTTCATCGCAGCGCCGGAATATGGTCTGGCTTGGGTCAAACCCCTGCCCGACCGCTCCGGCAAGACGGCCTGATCGACAACCATCCCGAACGGGAGAAGCTTGCCAATGACCGTCTCACGTCGCGCCTTCGCGCTCGGAACCGCCGCTGTCGCCGCCGTCGCGGCCCTGCCGGCCCACGCCCAGTCGAACCTGTCCGCCGAGGACCGGGCCACCCTGCAACGCGCCCAGACCTATCTGCAGGGCCTGACCTCCGCCCAGGGGACCTTCACCGAGGTGTCGGGCCCCGCCCAGCGCGCCGGCCGCTTCTACCTGCAGCGCCCAGGCAAGATGCGGTTCGAGTACACCAATCCGCAGGGCCTGCTGGTCGTCTCGGACGGCTACAATGTGAAGCGCTACGACCCGCGCCTGAACAATTTCCAGCAGGTGCCGCTGGGCCAGACCCCGCTTTCGGCCTTCCTGTCGCGCAACGTCCGTCTCGACCAGGGCGTCCGCATCGACCGTGTCACCCGCATGCAGTCCGGCGCCTTCGCCATCACGGCCCGCGATGCCCGCCGTCCGAACGACGGCCAGATCATCCTGTCGTTCGCCGGCAATCCGGTGCGTCTGCAGGAATGGACCATCATCGACGCCCAGGGGTCGCGGACCACCACCCGCCTGACCACCCTGCAACCGGCATCGAACCTGGCCGCCAGCCTGTTCCAGCTGCGCGACCCGACCCGTCGCCCGGGCCGCAACTAGGTTTCCCCTGACGCGCGAAGCGTTGCCGTATCGCCACGGCTGGGCTTCGCCGTCGAAAGGTTTGACATTTTCTGTCTTGCGTGGCACTTTGGCCACAGATCGGTGGGAGCCGATCTGAACCGCTACGGATTTCATCCCCTTCCCGGCGGCGAGAGAGAGACGAACCTTGCAGCGCCCGGTCCACCCGACCGGGCGCTTTTTTACGCCAGGCTCGACAGTCCGCCGGCGGAACAGCATTCTGCGAACATGATCGCCCTGCTGGTCGCCCTCTCCCTGTCCTTGTCCCCGACGCCCCGGGCGGTCGGGCCGAGCGCGACCGACGACCCGGACTCCGTCCGCTACGAGCAGTCCACGCCGCAGCGCGATTTTCTGGTCTTCTGGGTGATCGACTCGTCGGGACATCTGGTCCACCGGTCCGTCGATCCGATGGGCCGCGGCGTCGAGGGGACGCTTGAGCTCGGCCCCGACCGCTTCCACCAGATCGTCGAACTCCTCGCCCCTCTCGATCGTCCCGCCGAGCCCTGTGAATCCCGTGGCGAAGCCTGGGGCAGCCAGACCACCGTCTCCTGGACCCGGAGCGGATCGACCTCCAGCCTGACCCTCGGCGACGGCTGCCCGAACACCCGGATCGTGGAAGACACGGGCGCGGCGCGGCAGGCCGACCGGCTGGTTCAGGCCTGGATCGCCGAAACCCCGCGCTAGCGACGGCCCGCCGGTTCGGGCTAGGACCGAACCATGCTTCGCATCGCCACCTGGAACATCAACTCGGTCCGCCTGCGCGTGGACCAGGTCGCCCGCTTCGTCGCCGAACAGGCCCCCGACGTCCTGTGCCTGCAGGAGATCAAATGCCTGGAGGACCAGTTCCCCCGGGCCGCGTTCGAGGCCATGGGCCTGCCGCACCTGAAGATCGGCGGCCAGAAGGGCTGGCACGGCGTCGCCATCGCCAGCCGCAAGCCGATCACCGAGGCGCCGAAGCTGGACGTCTGCCGCGAGGGGCACGCCCGCTGCGTCGGGGTCATGGTCGACGGCGTCGAGATCCAGAACTTCTACATCCCCGCCGGCGGCGACCTGCCCGACCGCGCCCTGAACCCGAAATTCGATCACAAGCTGGACTTCTACGAGCGCCTGACCGCCGACATGGCGACCCGCGACCGCAAGGCGCCGCTGGTTCTGGCGGGCGATTTCAACATCGCCCCCGGCGAAAACGACGTCTGGAACCACCGCTACATGTCGAAGGTGGTCAGCCATACCCCCATCGAGATCGAGACCCTGCGCCGCCTGCAGGAGGCGGGGGACTTCACCGACGTCCTGCGCGCCCAGATCCCCGAGCCGACCAAGCTGGCCAGCTGGTGGAGCTATCGCGCCGCCGACTTCCGCAAGTCGAACCGCGGCCTGCGTCTGGATCACCTGTGGACCTCGCCCGGCCTGACCCCCGCCGTGATGGCCGGAACCGGGCGTATTCACGACGACGTCCGCGCGTGGGAGCAGCCCAGCGACCACGCCCCGGTGACGATGGACCTCGACCTCTAGAAGGGGAAGAAGACCGGGATCGCCACCATGGCCGCCGCCCAGGTGACGAGGTTCAGCGGAATGCCGACCCGCACGAAGTCCAGATAGCTGTACCCGGCCATGTTGAAGACCAGCACATTGGTCTGATAGCCGAACGGCGTGGCGAAGGCGGCCGAGGCGGCCATCATCACCGCCACCAAGAAGGGCCGCGGATCGACCCCCAGGCTCTCCGCCAGCGCCACCGCGACCGGGGTGATCAGCACCGCCACCGTGGCGTTGGACAGCAGCTCCGTGGCGAACAGGGTCACGCCGTAAAAGATGATCAGCGCGCCGAGAGGCCCCAGCGGACGGATCACGTCGATCAGCCCGGACGCCGCCGCCGCGGCCAGCCCGGTCACCTCGATCGCCATGCCGACCACCACCATCCCAGCGATCAGCAGCAGGATTTCCGGTCGAAGGCCCGCATAGGCCTCGTCGGCGGTGATGACCCGGCACAGGATCAGCAGCACCGCCCCGGCGAAGGCCGCCGCCGCGATCGGCGCGATCCCCAGGGCCGAGGCCGCGATAACCGCCAGAAAAACGCCCAGGGCCGTAAAGGCCCGCCCCGGCCGCAACGGCTGATTGGCGCCGTCCTCGAACAGGGCCACGTCGCCCAGGGCCGCATCCCCGGCCATGTCGGCCGAGGCGGCGCCGGGACGGGCGCCGAAGACCCGGCCCAGCCAGCCCAGAGGGGGCGTCCGGCGATGGCCGCGCGCCCGGATACGGGCCTCCGCCAACTGGCGGCGCTTCATTCTCACCTCATCGAAGCGAGCCGGGCGATCCAACTGCCGGGCGCCGATAAAATACAGGTACAGGCCGCCGGTGACGGCGATCACCAGACCGACGCCGGTGATGTCGAACAGGCCGAACACGGGCTGCCCGGCGTTCCGGGCCATGTCATTGACCAGCAGATTGGTCGAGGTGCCGATCAGCGTCAGCAAGCCGCCCAGAACCACCACATAGCTCAGCGGCATCAGGAAGCGCTTGGGCGACAGGTTCAGCGAAGTCGCCATGTCCCGCACCACCGGCGCGGCCAGCACCACCACCGGCGTGTTGTTCAGGAAGCCTCCGACCGAGCCGCAGGCGCCGATCACCAGCCAGATGGCCTGCGACCCCATGACCCGCGTCAGCCCCTGCGCCTTGCGGATCAGCCACGCCAGCAGGCCCGACAGCTCGATCGCATAGGCGATGACGAACAGGCCCGCGAGCGCGATGACCGCGGGACTGGCGAAGGCGCCCTGCACCTCCACCGGGCGAACGACGCCCAGCACCAGCAGGACGGCGGCGCCGGTCAGGGCGACGACGTCGGCCCTCAGCTTGCCGTGCACCAGCGCGCCGATGACCCCGGCGAGAACCACAAGGGCTGCAATTTGATCGAAACTCACGAACCTCCCCGGCCTCTACGCGCTAGGCTTCATGAACAGCGACGTTGGGAGACGAGAGTTCCATGGCGAAGAGGTCCGATCTGCACAAGCTTGCGCTTCTGGTCCTCGCTCCCCTGTCCGTCGCCGCCTGCCAGAGGCAGGAGGCCGGGTCCGATCCGGCGCCGCAGCCCGCCCCGACGCCCCCGCCCGCCACGACGACCTTGCCGACGGCCCTGTCCCGCACGGATCTCGTCGCCGCCCTCGCCACGGCCGCCTCGACCCACGCCGCGGGCGGAACGCCTGACGGGGCCGCGCTGGCGGGACGCAGCTTCGCGCTGAAACTGCCCTTCGGCTGCACCGGGCCCGCGGGCGCGACCGACCCCGACGGCCTCGCCGCCTGGCGCTGGAGCGACGACGGCCGCTCCCAGACCCTCAGCCTCGTCCCGGCGAACTGGACCGCGGGCGGCCCCGCCGGAAGCGCGGGCGATCCGCCCTGGGATCGCGTCGACGGCTACTGGATTTCCCGGCCATGGCTGGCGACCGGCGACTGCCCGCCCGTCGCCGCGCCGGTTTCGCCTTCGGACGGTCCTGACGGCCAACCACCCGCCGCCCTCCCCGCCTCGCCACTGACCGACGGGCTGGCGGTGATCCATCCCGAGGGCGGGTCCCGTCTGGGCCGCCGGGCGGACAACGCCTATCGCCATGTGCTGCGGGGGCCCGAAGGCCGTGCGCCCGCGGCCCCGGCTCGCGGCTACCGGCTGGTGCTCGAGGGACGCGTCACGACCTTCCCCGACGGCCGCCCTGTCCGTTGCAGCGCGCCCGGCCCGGACGCCCGCCCGACCTGCATCGCCGCCGTCTCACTGGACATCGTCGCCTTCGAAACCGCCGACGGCGTCCGGCTCGACGAGTGGCGCCCCGATCAGGGCCGCGCCCTCTAGCGGACCGCCTCCGCCAGGAAGTCGAGAAACACCCGCACCCGGGACGGCAGCCGCCCGCCATGCCCGACATAGACGGCGCGGACCTCCTCGATGTCGCCCGGATTGAACGGCTCCAGCACCTTCACCAGCCGCCCGGCGTCGAGGTCCGGCTGGATATGGATCAGGGACAGGCGCGCCAGCCCCGCCCCCGCGAGCGCCAGCGCCCGCGCCGTCTCCCCGTCGCCCGCCGTCACCGGACTGTCGAAGCGGTGGATGATCTTCTGCCCGTCGGTCGTCAGCAGCGGCCAGCCGGCCAGATGACGGGTGAAGTTGAAGCCGATCAGGTCATGCGCCGCCAGATCGTCCGGCGTCTCCGGCGTTCCGCGCCGCGCCAGATAGTCGGGCGCGGCCACCACCGCCATCCGGGTCTCCAGAAGCTTGCGCGCCATCAGCGACGACGCCGGCATCGGCCCGACCCGGATCGCCACATCGGTCCGCGCGTCCATCAGGTCGACCACCTGGTCGGTCAGCACCAGATCCAGCGCCACCTCCGGGTAACGGGCGGTGAAGGCCGGCACCAGCGGGATCAACCAATGCGCGCCGAAGCCGACGCTGGCGTTCACCCGCACCCGGCCGCGCGGCCGGGCCGAGCTGGCCACCGCCCGCTCCGCCTCGTCGATATCGGCCAGCACCCGCACCGCCTGGTCGTGGAAGACCTGCCCCTCGGGCGTCAGCGTCAGGCTGCGGGTCGAGCGGTTGATCAGCCGCGCGCCCAGCCGCGCCTCCAGCCGCGCCAGCAGCTTGCTGACCGCCGAAGGGGTCATCCGCAGCGACCGCGCCGCCGCCGACAGGCCGCCGGACGCGACCACCCGCACGAACACCTCCATCTCGCCCGAGCGGTTCAGGTCCAGTCGCGCCATCGTTGACTTGATCTCACAGATGAAGGTCTCTGGTGACATCTAGTGCAGGTGACGGCGCTCCGCCATCTGGCCGCCATGACCCACGTCCCCTCCCGCACCCCGCTCGCCCTCTATGCCCTGACCGTCGGCGCCTTCGGCATCGGCGTCACCGAGTTCGTCATCATGGGCCTGCTGTTGCAGGTCTCGGGCGACCTGGGCGTCTCCGTTCCCGCCGCCGGCCTGCTGATGACCGGCTACGCGCTCGGCGTCTTCGTCGGTGCGCCCCTGCTGACCATCGCCACCCGCACCCTGCCGAAGAAGACCACCCTGCTGGTCCTCATGGGCATCTTCACCCTCGGCAACCTCGCCTGTGCTCTGGCCCCGACCTATGAGCTGCTGATGGCTGCCCGCATCCTGACGGCCCTGGCCCACGGCACCTTCTTCGGCGTCGGGGCGGTGGTCGCCACCGGCCTCGTCGCGCCCGAGAAGAAGGCCTCGGCCATCGCCATCATGTTCACCGGCCTGACCCTGGCCACCCTGATGGGCGTGCCCTTCGGCGCCTGGCTGGGTCTGCAGTTCGGCTGGCGCTCGACCTTCTGGGCCGTGACCGGCATTGGCCTGCTGGCCCTGCTGGTCCTCGCCCTGCTCGTCCCTGCGGTGAAGGCGACCGAACCCCTCGGCCGCCTGCGCGACGAGTTCGCCGTCCTGAAGCGCCCGCAGGTCCTGCTGGGTCTGGCCATGACCGTGCTGGGTTTCGGCGGCGTCTTCGCCATCTTCACCTATATCCAGCCCCTGCTGACCGAGGTCGCCGGCTGGTCCGAGGCCGCCGTGTCGCCGATCCTGCTGGTCTTCGGCGCGGGCCTCGTCGGCGGCAACCTGCTGGGCGGCAAGCTGGCCGACAGGCGGCTGGCCCCGGCCCTGCTGGGCACGCTTCTGGCCCTCACGGTGGTGATGTTCGCCTCGGGCTGGGCCTTCCATGACCGGTACGGCGCGGTGGCTGCGGCCTTCCTGCTGGGCGCCGCGGCCTTCTCGACCGTCGCCCCGTTGCAGATGCGCGTGCTCCAGCAAGCCGGCGGCGCCGGTCAGGGCCTGGCCTCCAGCCTGAACATCGCCGCCTTCAACCTCGGCAACGCCTTCGGCGCCTGGCTGGGCGGGGCGGTGATCACGACGATCGGCATCAGCGCCGTGCCGATGATCTCGGCGGCCGTTCCTCTGGCCGCTCTGGCGCTGGCGATCCTCAGCCTGTCGATGGAGAAACGGGCCTCAGCGGAGGCCCTGCCTCACGGCTGAAGCCGGTACCCGCCCGCGTCGGTCAGGAGCAGCCGCGCCTGACCGGGCTCGGGCTCGATCTTCTGGCGCAGGCGATAGATGTGGGTTTCCAGCGTGTGGGTCGTAACCCCGGCGTTGTAGCCCCACACCTCGGTCAGCAGCTCCTCGCGCGACACGGCCTTGGCCCCGGCGCGATAGAGGTACTTGAGGATGTTGGTCTCTTTTTCCGTCAGCCGGACCTTCTTGCCCTTGTCGTCGACCAGCACCTTGGACGCCGGACGGAACTCATAGGGCCCGATGCGGAACACCGCGTCCTCGGACTGTTCGTGGCTGCGCAGGTGGGCGCGGATGCGCGCCAGCAGAACCGCGAACCGGAAGGGCTTGGTGACATAGTCGTTGGCGCCGGCTTCCAGCCCCAGCACGGTGTCGGAATCCGACGACTGGGCGGTCAGCATGATGATCGGGGTCGAGACGCCGTCCTTGCGCAGCAGGCGGCAGGCCTCGCGGCCGTCCATGTCCGGCAGGTCGACGTCGAGCAGGATCAGGTCGGCGCGGACCTCGCGCCCCATCTTCACGCCTTCCGTGGCGGTCGAGGCCTGCACCGGGCGGAAGGCCTCGTGCAGGGCCAGCTGCTCCGCCAGCGCTTCGCGCAGGTCGTCGTCGTCGTCGATGATCAGGATCGTCTTGGGCGTCGGCATGGCTGTAACAATGGACAGAGCCGGTCCAAACGCCAAGGGCGTCCGGTCCGTTGCCTCGTGATTTTCACTCGCGAGCGGAGGTTTCCGTCGTTTTTCGCGCCCCGAACAGGGCCGAACCGACCCGCACATGGGTCGCGCCGAAGCGGATCGCGACCTCATAGTCGCCGCTCATCCCCATCGACAGCACGTCCAGCCCGTTGCGGCGGGCGATCTTGCGCAGCAGGGCGAAATGCAGGCCCGGCGCCTCGTCCGCCGGCGGAATGCACATCAGCCCCTCGACCGGCAGGCCCGCGGCCCGGGCGGCGGCGATCAGTCCGTCGGCCTCTTCCGGCAAGACCCCGGCCTTCTGCGGCTCGGCCCCGGTGTTCACCTGCACCAGCAGGCGCGGGCTCCGCCCCGCCTTCGCGGCCTCGGCCGCCAGCGCCTCGACCAGCTTCGGCCGGTCCAGCGTCTCGATCACGTCGAACAGGGCCACGGCGTCGGCGGCCTTGTTGGTCTGCAGCGGGCCGATCAGCCGCAGTTCCAGCCCCGGCGTGTCGCGGCGCGAGGCCCAGTGCGCCTGCGCCTCCTGCACCCGGTTCTCGCCGAACACCCGCTGGCCCGCCGCCAGGGCGGCGTCGATCGCTTCCGGCGGCTGGGTCTTGGACACGGCGGTCAGGGTGACTTCGGCCGGGTCGCGGCCGGTCGTGCGGCAGGCCGCGTCGATGCGCGCCCGGACATGGTCGATCCGTTCGGCGATGGACGGCGACGGGGAAGCGGGGGAAGAAGGGGTCATGATCCTGCCGGCCGGTTACAGCGACGACGCGCGCATCCTGTGGGACGCGGCTCTGGCTCTAAACCGCGCCGCGACGGCTGTCAGCCCGGGCGCCGCGAGCCTGCCCCCCCTGCTGTTCTTCACCGATCCGGAGCGAACACCCCGTCCCTGGGAGACGGCGGCGCGCCAGCCGGCCGGCGCG
>NZ_DASWWG010000063.1:0-5660 GCF_036400995.1 Brevundimonas sp. | reverse complement strand
CACCGCGTCCGGACCGACAGACGTGCGAAATCGGCCAACTGTCGACCTCGTGGCCAAAGTCCATGGTCTCGACGGAGAGTATAGCCCAGCGACCCTTAAACTCGGCTGTCGCTACTCTGCGATCTTTTAGGCGGCAGTCGTTCAACGCCGTCAACACCCTGCGCCTTCTGGGCCGCTGGATGCGGATGATCACCATCCCCAACCAGTCGAGCGTGGCCAAGGCCTTCCAGGAGTTCGACGGGGCCGGCCGGATGAGGCCCTCGGCCTACTATGAGCGGATCGTCGACGTGATGGAGGAACTGGTGCGCTTCACCATTCTGGTCCGGCCCCACGCCGTCCAGCTCGTCGATCGGTATTCCGAACGAAAGGCGGAGGGCGTTCCGGTCGACGCCGCGTCCGATTGTCATCCATCGCCATCGCGGCACAATGAGGTGCCGGGATCGGCGCAGTTAAGCTCGGTCATCGAACCCAAGCTCATGTCTGGTTCTCGCAACTTCGCCAATGACCGCTGTTGGCGCTCTGCTGACCCTGATTGGCTTGGGAGGCAAAAGGCCGCTGAGGGCGGAAAGCTGTCGCCGAAGCTCCACTAGACGAATTCGACTGGGATCGTCGAACAGGTTCCGAAGTCGCCGAATGTGATCGCGGCGCGGTCGGCGAGCCCGCCCCGCCGCCTGATCGCCCATATCGTGGACCGATCCATTACATCGGAGATCCGGGACCAGTCGTCTGGTGCAGGCGATCCTGCTGCCGCGCCGAACGCGTCCTGCGACCATGCGGTGCGACGCATCGTCCGAAGTCTGTCCGCTCGACGGCCGGCGGCGCCGGTCACCAGCCCGGGGCGTCGGACGGCGGTGGTGGCGCGTCCGACCCGTCCCAGCGGAAACGCCAGAGCCGGGACCCGAAGACATAGAGGCCGTCGGCCACACACGCCACGTGACGAATCTCATCGGGCACGACTAGGGTGTCGTCCAGTGCCGCGGGGCCTGACCAGATGTGAATGATGTCGCCGGGCGCCCAGCTCAGCAGCCGCCCGTCAGACAGGAGCGTGACGGCCAGATCGCCCGCATGGGCCAGGACCGAGCGGGCCGCTGTAGCCGGACCCTCGGGGACGTCGGTGAACCAGTGCAGGCCGGACGCCAGATCCCCCGCCGCCAAGCCGTCGGCCAAGGGGGTCAGGCCGATCAGCGCCTCGGGCAGGCTGTGCTCGCCCAGAAGCGTCCCGTCCGCGTTCCACACCGTCAGGACGCCCTCGCCGTCGGCGACATACAGGCGTCCGTCCCGCGAGATCCATCTGGCCGGCCTGGACCCGCCGGCGAAGGGGTAGCGGCGCGCCCGCATGCCGCCGTCGGCGGTCCAGAAGGCGACGCCGCCGGACTGTTCGAAGGTGGCGAAGCCGGGCGAGAGATCCGCCGCGCCCAAGAGGGCGCCGGGCGTCGACCGGATTATCCGGGGCGGGCCGTCGATGTCATCCACGGCCCAGATCCGCAGGCTCGAGCCCAGAGTGATCACGACATCGCGGCCCGAGACCGTTAGATCGGGGAAGCCGGCTTCGGTTCCGCGCGGCGCGTTTCCTGTCCGCAGGCCGTCGAACCGGGCCAGGGCCGGCGCGCCAACGGGATTGACCAGCACGACCCCGTCCTCCACGGCGGCGACCTCCCGGATCGGACTCGCGTCTCCCCACACATCGGCGCTCCGTGTTCTGATCCGGCCCTCCAGGTCGATCAGGAGTAGCGCTTGGTCGCCGGTCGCCGCGCAACCGCCCGGGAAGGGCGTCAGCCGGCCGGCGTAGACACCCGCGTCGCGGCCCGTGAGGGCGTCGTCTTGGGCGAGGCGCTCTCCCGTGCGCGTGAAGACATGCACCCTGTTGTCGCGTTCGAGAACGATGACGACCTCGTCCAGCAAGACGGCTTCCGCGACCGCGGTGTCCAGAAGGACTTCGCTCAGCAAGACGCCGTCGGCGGACCAGAACAGCAGGCGTCCGTAATGGTCCCAGCTGACCGCGCCGTCGGGGCCGGCGGCGCCGTGGCTGGTCGCTCCATCGACCGGATCGGGCTCGACCAGGTCGAAGGCGCCGTTCAGGGCGCTCACCCACCAGAATTTGATCAGGCCGTCGCCGCCGTAGCTGACCAGGCGATCCTCGACCTCCAGCAGACCGCGCACCCCGTTGCTGGCCGAAGCGTGCAATTCCGGCGGGAAGGGATGGGACAGGAGGTCGCCCGTGGTGGACCACAGACGAATGCGGCCTTCCAGATCGCCGGTGAGGGTCAGGCGGGGTCGCGCCAGACAGGTGGTGACCCGGGGACACACCTCCGGAACGGACAGCACTCGCCCCTCGAGCGAGACGATGGCGGAAGCGCCGCCCCAGAAGCCGGCGATCAGCCAGCCGCCCGTGACCGGCCAGACGCCGGCGCTGTCCTCGAACCCAAGGGCCGGGGTGCGGCCAATGAGGCGGCCGCGAAAATCCCGCACCTCGGCGGCGCCTGCGGCGTCCACGACCAGGAGCCGGTCGCCGTTGGCGCTGGGCGGGCCGACCCGGGCTGCGGCGTCGTCGACGGCCTCCTCAAGCGCCGTCCCGTCCGGCGTCCAGAAGGCGAGCCGATGGTCCGTGGTGCGACCGGCGACCCCCTTCTGATGCACGAGACACTCTCGCAGCCCTGACAACCGCCCGGCGGATTCCGCGGCCGGGCGAAGACGTCCTTCCCGGCTCCAGAAGACGGGGGGACTGTTGAAGCTCCAGCTGACGAAGCCGTCGGGAAGGGCGGCGGCCGAAGCTGCCCCCGGGGCCTGGGCGAGGATCGACGGTCGAAGAGGCTCGGCCGGGGCGCCGGTGACCTCGCGAAGGGCGCAGCGACCATCGTCACAAGTCAGGAAAACCCTGTCGTGGGCGATGACGGCCTGCCGCACCGCGGCGGCGAATGTCTCTCGGGCGCGCTCCCGGCCGTCCGGCCCCCAGAAGACCACGATCCCGTCCACGTCATGGGTGACCAGGCCACCGTCGGGCAGCGGGCGGGCGCCTAGCGGCGTATCCGCATGCGCGGGTGGCGGGAGGGTGTCATGGCGCGGCCGGCCATCATCGGTCCAGAACAGCACCCGGCCGTCCTCGCCGATCGAGGCGAAGCCGTCGTTGAGGACGACGAGTCGGCGAACCTCGGCCGAATGGCGGATCGGGCCGTCGGGTTCGCCGCGCGCACGACCATCCGCATCCCAGAACAGGACATCGCCGCGCCGGCCGCCGGACATGATGAGGCCGTGGCCGGAGATCGCCTCGGCGAGACCCGGATGGAGCGCGGCACGCGCCAGGACGGATCGGGCCGGAGGATGGGCGATCACGGCGCGGCCCGGCTCGCCGTCGAACAGTCCGGCGTCGGTCAGGGCGTTCAGAACGACCCGGCCGTAAGGCGTCCTCGCCGCGGCGACCGGTCTCCAGGCCTGCTTGAGCCGTTCCCCATGGAGCGCCCAGAAGGCCGCGTGAGGCCGTCCCGCCCCCTCATGTCCGTCGGCGGCCAGGCGGCGCCAATCCTCGATCGTGCGGCGCGCGCGATCCAGCGCGGTCTCGTGACGCTCGAACCGGGCCGCCAGGAAGGCGCTGTCGGTCAGCAGTCGCACCGCGGCGTCCGGCACGGCGAGCTCGCACAGCTGCCGCGGACCCCAGTCGAGCGCATAGGGCGCGCCCGGCCGGCGCGGCCGCGGCCGCCAGGCCTGGGCGAGCCAGAGCGTCAGGGTCTCGGCGGCGACGTCGGCGTCCGTTCCCAACTGTTCGGAAAACGCCGCGGCGAGCCGGGGATGGTGGAAGGCGAAGGTGCGTTCTGAGCCCTCGCCGCGCATCACGAACCAGCGGGCGATCCGCGGGTCGAGGCTGTTGAGCTCGATGGAGAGCCCGCCGGCCATGACGGCGAAGAGGTCCTCGATCTCCCATTGACGCAGCGGCGCATGGGCCAGCCCCAACAGGGCGAAGAGCCTCCGGTTAGACAGAGCCCAGACGTCGCCCGCGCCTTCCAGTTCCGCCAGGCGCGCGCGGACGTAGGCGCCGAAGCTGTCCGGCGCCGCGGCGACGGCGCGGGCGCCCTCGGCGGCGGGGGGCAGGGTCGACAGCACCTCGGACAGGAAGAGCGGCAAGCCCTCCAGGTTGCGGTGCAGGTCCGCCGCCAGGCGGTCTCGCGCCTCTCGCGGCATCAGGGGCGCGACCTCGGCGAGCCACCGGCACACGTCCGGCAGGTCCAGCCCGGACAGGTGCAGACGGACTCCCGCATCCGGTCTCTGATCCAGGACATCTAGCCACGGCCTCAGGACGCGGGGCGCGTCCGTGTCCGAGGCGGCGCGACAGCCGATGACCACGAACACGCCCTCGGGGAGCGGAGCGGGGATGAAGGATTCGATCCGGGCGGCCGCCTCGTCCAGGCCGTCCAGGACGATGACCAGCCGGCTTGTCGCCGCGGACGGCGTGAAGGCGGCCAGCCGCTGGTAGATGCGCTCGCCCGCGGGCTGGTCATCGGCCGGGATCGCCGACGCCGTGGCCAGCAGGGTGTCGAGCTGGGCCGCGATGTGACCTTCGATCGCCTCCGGCGAAATGGTCGCCGGCAGGTCCGCGCTGATGAAATGGCGGACGGCGTTTGTCGGCGCCGCGCTTTCCAGCCAACGGGCGAGCAAGGAGGACTTTCCCGCCCCGGCCGCGCCGGTCAGGATCAGCAGGCCGCCGGGTCGGTCGCAGAGAAAGGCGTCCAGGGCCGAAAAGGCGTCTTCCCGGCCGAACATCGGGCGCGCCAGCAGCCGCGCCTGACGCAGCCGGACCGCGGCGGCGGTTCGAGACCAGCGCGGGCTCGTGGCCAAGAGGCGCTGCAGCTCGGTGGCGATGTCGCTCGCCGAGGCCCCGCGCGCGGCGAGCCGCCCGGGGTCCGGGACGTCCGCCTCCGCCGCGCCGACGGCGCGAAGGGCGGCCTCGATGGCGTCCAGACGGGCGTGGATCGCCGTGTCGCTGGCCGCCAAGGCCCGCTGAATGCCGGCCAGTTGCAGGTTCAGGCCGCGAAACTGATCCAGCTCGAACGCCGCCCTGAGGGCGACGGCCTTCTCGTCTTTCAACCGCGCGGCGAAGAAGGCGTTGGTCGCCGCCAACCAGCCCGCGTGGGCGGCTTCGCCGCGGAAGCGGCGTTCGAAGGCGTCGGGCTGGTCGATCGGCCAGCCCCGGACCTCGCCCGCCGCCCGCAGCTCCGCCAGCATGGCGTCCTCGGCCATCGCCGGAACGGCGCCCGGCGCGGGGAGGCGCGCGCCGATGTCCTCCAGCACGGCGGCGAGGTCGGTCAGGAGCGCCCCGTCGTCGGGGGTTTCGAGGAAGTCGGGGGCGGCCGCCTCGCGTCGGCCGGCGTCGGTCCAGTCCCGGACCCGGCGCGCGAACCGCGCGGCGCCGTGCGCCTGGGCGTGCAGGGTGACGATGAAATCGAGCGCATCCAGCTGGGAGAGCCGGATCGCCCGGGCGAGGTCATGATTGAGCGGGAGCTCGCCCGGCTTGGGGCCGCCGCGCGAGAGCCAGGAAGACAAGGCCTCGCGGCCGCCGTTCATGATCAGGTCGCCACCGCTGTCGCCCAGGAAATTGCCGAGCGCCTTGGCGGCGAGGCCGCCGACCGCGGCGCCGACAGGGCCGGCGACGAGCCCGCCCGCGGCGGCCG
>NZ_DASWWG010000062.1:0-9444 GCF_036400995.1 Brevundimonas sp. | reverse complement strand
CAGGTGGCGAACAGCAGCGCGCCGGGCGGGACCTTCACCCTGATCGACGAGAGCTACAACGCCAATCCGCTGTCGATGGCGGCCGGATTTCGGAGCCTCGGCGTGCGGCCGGTTCCGGCCGGAGGCCGTCGCGTCTTGGTGCTGACCGACATGCTGGAGCTGGGCGAGCAGTCGCGGGCCCTGCATGAGGGCCTGGCCGAGAACATCGCCGCCGCCGGGCTGGATCTGGTCCACACGGCCGGGCCCGAAATGAAGCGCCTGCACGACGCCCTCGCCGAGGACCGGCGCGGCCTGTGGCGCGAGACCGCGGTCGAGCTGGCCGCCGAGGCGGCCGATCTGGTGGGACCGGGCGACGTGGTGATGGTCAAGGGATCGAACGGATCGAAGGCGTCGCTGGTCGCCAAGGCCCTCGCCGCGCTCGCCTCCCCCTCAAGCAGCGACGCGCCGCGCGCGAAGCGATAGGGAAACACGATGTTCTACCTGCTGTACCTCTACTACGCGGACATCGCCCAGGATTATCCGCTGCTGAACCTGGTCCAGTACCAGACGGTGCGGGTGGCGCTGGCCATGGCTACGGCGATGATCGTGGCGGTGGCCATGGGCAGCCGCTTCATCGCCTGGATGCGGGTCAAGCAGGGCAAGGGCCAGCCGATCCGCTCGGACGGGCCGGTCACCCACCTGTCGAAGGTCGGCACCCCGACCATGGGCGGGCTGATGATCCTGGCGGGCATCGCGGTGGCGGTGCTGCTGTGGGGCGACCTGACCAACCCCTACATCTGGATCGTGTCGTTCGTGAGCGCCGCCTTCGGCGTGCTGGGCTTCATCGACGACTACGCCAAGGTGACCAAGCAGACCTCGGCGGGCCTGACCTCGAAGCAGAAGCTGGTCGCCCAGACCATCGTCTCGGTCATCGCGGGCGTGTTCACGGTGCTGTGGATGACCGCCTCGCCGACCTCGCCGGACCTCGAGACCTCGATCGCCTTCCCGTTCTTCAAGGCGGTGCTGCTGAACATCGGCTGGTTCTATGTGATCTTCGCCGCCTTCACGATCGTCGGCTTCTCGAACGCCGTGAACCTGACCGACGGCCTGGACGGACTGGCCATCGTGCCGGTGATGATGGCCGCCGGCGCCTTCGGCATCATCTCCTACCTGGTCGGCAACTTCATCTTCTCCCAGTACCTGGGCGTGCACCACGTGCCGGGCTCGGGCGAGCTGGCCATCTTCTGCGCGGCCATCATCGGCGGGGGCGTGGGCTTCCTCTGGTACAACGCGCCGCCGGCCAAGATCTTCATGGGCGACACCGGTTCGCTGGCCCTGGGCGGGGCGCTGGGCGCCATCGCCGTGGCCACCAAGCATGAACTGGTGCTGGGCATCGTCGGCGGCCTGTTCGTCATCGAGGCCGCCTCGGTCATGATCCAGGTCGCCTATTTCAAGGCCACCGGAAAGCGCATCTTCCTGATGGCGCCGATCCACCATCACTTCGAGAAGATGGGCTGGCCGGAATCGACCGTGGTGATCCGCTTCTGGATCGTCGCCGCCATGCTGGCGCTCGCCGGTCTGGCCACGCTGAAGCTGCGCTAGTTCGATGATCCCCGTCCCCGGCTTTGAAGGACGGAGGATCGCGGTCTTCGGCCTTGGACGGTCGGGACTGACGGCGGCGCGCGCGCTGAAGGCGGGCGGGGCGCTGCCGGTGCTGTGGGACGACAGCGTCTCCAGCCGGATGCAGGCCGAGGCCGAAGGGTTCGCGGTCGAGGACCTGACCACGGCCGACTGGTCGGGGTTCGCGGCGCTGGTGCTGTCGCCGGGCGCGCCGCTGACGCACCCGAAGCCGCACTGGACGGTCGAGAAGGCGAAGGCGGCGGGCGTCGAGGTGATCGGGGACATCGAGCTGTTCGCCCGCGCGCTGGCGGCTCTGCCGGAGGGCGAGCGGCCGCGGGTGGTGGCGATCACCGGCACCAACGGCAAGTCGACCACGACCGCCCTGATCGGCTGGGTGCTGAAGCAGGCCGGGCTGATGGTCCACGTCGGCGGCAACATCGGCATCGGCGTGCTGGCCTTGCCGGAGCCGACCAAGGACGCCGTCTATGTGATCGAGGTGTCGAGCTACCAGCTGGACCTGACGACGCGTTTCGCGCCGGACGTGGCGATCCTGACCAACATCTCGCCGGACCATCTGGACCGGCACGGGGACATGGCCGGGTATGTGAAGGCGAAGGCGCGGATATTCCAGAACGTGCCGGGCTCGGACGCCGGGGCGATCATCGGCGTCGATGAGCCCGAAGGCGTCGCTCTGGCCGAAGCGCTGAAGGCTCGCGGCGGCGCCGTGGACCGGGTCAGCGTCCGGACTCCGCTGGAGGATGCTCTGGGCCTCTACGCCATCGGGACGACGCTCTACTACAACGCGCCCGAGCGGGTGGCCTTGGTGGACCTGGCGCAGGCCCGTTCGCTGCCGGGGCGGCACAACGCCCAGAACGCGGCCTTCGCCCTGTCGACGGCGATCGATCTCGGCGTGCCGACAGACGTCGCCGTCCAGGGCCTGCTGACCTTCCCCGGCCTCGCGCACCGGATGGAGACCGTGGGCCAGCTCGGCAAGGTGCGGTTCGTCAATGACTCCAAGGCGACCAACGCCGATGCGGCGCGGCAGGCGCTGGCCAGCTATGACCGCAGCTTCTGGATCGCGGGCGGACGCGCCAAGGCGGGCGGGATCGATGATCTGGAGGACCTGTTCCCCCGGGTGGTCGAGGCCTTCCTGATCGGCGAGGCGGCCGGGCCGTTCGCCGCAAGGCTGGGGGAGACCCCGCACCGGATCAGCGGCGACATGGCGACCGCCGTGCAGCAGGCCCATGAGGCCGCAGCCGCGACGGGCCGTGACGAGGTGGTGCTGTTGAGCCCCGCCGCCGCCAGCTTTGACCAATATCCGGACTTCGAGGCGCGGGGCGAGGCGTTCCGCGCCGCCGTCCTGGCCCTCGGCGCCAAACCTGCGAGCGTCCCATGACCCAGCAGAGCTACAGCCCCGCCTTCTCGCGCAACGACCAGAGCCTGCTGGCCCAGTGGTTCTGGACGATGGATCGCGGCCTGCTGGCCGCCGCCCTGACCCTGATGGGACTGGGCGTGGCGCTGAGCTTCGCCTCGTCGCCGGCGGCCATCCTGGCGGACCAGTCGATCAGCGATCCGTTCCACTATTCGTGGCGGATGATCGTGTTCGCGACCGGCGGGCTGACGGCCATGCTGACCATGTCCTTCCTGTCGCCGCGGGGCGTGCGGCGGATCGCGGTGCTGGCCCTGCTGGGCGCCCTGTGCGTCATGGCCCTGCTGCCCTTCATCGGCGACACGGTGAAGGGGGCGGCGCGCTGGATCAATCTGGGGCCGTTCAGCCTGCAGCCGTCCGAGTTCGTGAAGCCCAGCCTGATCGTCTTCGCCGCCTGGATGTTCTCCGAGGCGCAGAAGGGGCAGGGGGTGCCCGGTGTCAGCATCGCCTTCGGCGTCTGGGCCCTGACCGTGGCCCTGCTGCTGATCCAGCCGGACATCGGCCAGACCCTGCTGATCACCACCACCTTCATGGCCGTCTTCTTTATGGCCGGGGTGCCGTTGAAGTGGGTGATGGCGCTGGCGGCCGCAGGCGCGGCGGGCGTGGTCGGCCTGTTCTTCACCTTCAGCCACATGCGCGACCGCCTGAGCCGCTTCGGGTCGGACGACGCGGGCGCGACCTACCAGATCGACCGGGCGTCCGAGGCCATCCGCGCGGGGGGGCTGGTCGGCCGGGGCGTGGGCGAGGGCGTGATGAAGCGCTCCGTGCCCGACCTGCACACCGACTTCATCTACTCGGTCGGGGCCGAGGAGTTCGGCCTCGTCCTGAGCCTGACGATGATCGCCCTGTACGCCTTCATCGTGATCCGCGGCATGCGCCGGGCGATGAAGCTGACCGATCCGTTCGAACAGGTCGCGGCGGCGGGGCTGTTCATGCTGATCGGCCTGCAGGCCTGCATCAACATCGCGGTGAACCTGAACCTGATCCCGACCAAGGGGATGACCCTGCCCTTCATCAGCTACGGCGGTTCGTCGATGCTGGCGATGGGCCTGACCATGGGCTTCGCCCTCAGCCTGACCCGCCGCCGTCCGGGCGCCTATGAGCCCGGCGCGTCGTTCGGCCAACGCCGCCGCATCCTGCCGTAAGAAGCCGCGCCATGAGTTCCAAAGTCTGCGTCGTCGCCGCCGGGGGCACCGGCGGCCATATGTTCCCCGCCGAGGCCCTGTCGCGGGAACTGGCCGCGCGCGGCTGGCGCATCGTGCTGGCCACCGATCACCGGGGCGAGCAGTACGCCCACAGCTTCCCCGCCGAGGAACGGCTGGCGCTGGACGCCGCCACCGGCAGCGGTCCGGTCGGCATGGCCAAGGCGGGCGTGGCGATCCTGAAGGGCGTCGGGCAGGCGCGGGCGGCCCTGACGCGGCTGGATGCGGCGGTGGTGGTCGGCTTCGGCGGCTATCCGTCGGCGCCCGCCCTGCTGGCGGCGCTGAGCCAGAAGCGTCCGACGCTGGTGCATGAACAGAATGCGGTGCTGGGCCGGACCAACCGCTGGCTGGCGCCGTATGTCGGAGCCATCGCCTCGTCCTTCCCGAACCTGCAGAAGGTCCCTGAGACGGTTCAGGGACGCGTGACCCTGGTCGGCAATCCGGTCCGCCCCGACATCCGCGCCCTGTACGACCGCCCCTTCGCCGCGCCGGTCGACGGCGGGCCGATCCATGTGCTGGTGACCGGCGGCAGCCAGGGCGCCCGCATCCTGTCCGAGACCGCGCCGCGCGCGCTGGCGGCCCTGCCTGATGCGATCCGCAGCCGCCTGAAGGTGCAGCAGCAGTCGCGGCCCGAGACGCTGGAGAGCGCGCGCCAGATCTATCTGGAGGCCGGGATCGACGCCGAGGTGGCGCCCTTCTTCCGCGACATGGCGGCCCGGCTGTCGGCGGCGCATCTGGTGATCGGCCGCGCCGGGGCCTCGACCTGTTCGGAGCTGGCGGTGGCCGCCGTGCCGTCGCTGCTGATCCCGCTGAAGATCGCCATGGACGACCACCAGCGCTTCAACGCCGCCAGCCTGGCGGACGCCGGCGGGGCCGAGGTGATGCTGGAGGACGCGGTGACGGTCGAGGCGATGACCGCGTCGCTGGCCGCCATCCTGTCCGATCCCGCGCGCCTGTCGGCCATGAGCGCCGGCGCCCGCGCGGCGGCCCTGCCGGACGCCACGGCGCGGCTGGCCGATATGGTCGAAGCGGCGGCGCGCTGACGCACCGGGGGTTTCCGGGGCTCCGATCGCCGGGTCATGCGTTAGCTTGGCCATGCAGGAGTTCATCAGCGATCTGACCGGCGACATCTCCACCCTGTGGCGGGAGGCGTCATGGCTGCCGGAATGGGCGGTCATCGCCCTGATCGTGGGCGTCTTCGTCCTGATCGGCTGGGCCGCGAACCAGCTGGTGTTCTGGCTGCTGCAACTGGCCGTGCGCAAGCGCGACCTGTTCTGGCGGGGGCTGGTCGGCCGGGCTCGGTTGAAGGTCCGCGTGCTGGTGATGATTGTCGCCCTGGCGCTGGCGGTGACGGTGTCGCCCATGGACCCCGGGCCCTCGGCGGCCGTGCGGCAGGGGCTGTTCTTCGCCTTCATCCTGACCGTCGGCTGGATGCTGATCGGCGTCAGCGACATGTGGGCCATCGTCTACATGCGGCGCTTCAACCTGGCGGAGGAAGACAACCTCATCGCCCGCAAGCACGTGACCCAGACACGCATCCTGCAGCGGGTCGCGGCCCTGCTGATCGCGGTGGTGACCCTCGGTCTGGCGCTGATGACCATAGGCGCGGTGCGCCAGTGGGGCATGAGCCTGCTGGCCTCGGCGGGGGTGGTCGGCATCATCGCCGGTCTGGCCCTGCAGCCCCTGCTGACCAATATGATCGCGGGGGTGCAGATCGCCACCGCCCAGCCGATCCGGCTGGACGACGCCGTCATCGTCGAGGGCGAATGGGGGCAGGTGGAGGAGATCACCTCGACCTATGTCGTCGTGAAGCTGTGGGACTGGCGGCGGATGATCCTGCCGCTGAGCTATTTCATCACCACGCCGTTCCAGAACTGGACGCGGGAGACGGCGCGCCTGATCGGCACGGCCTTCCTGTACGTGGACTATGAGGCGCCGATTGATCGCCTGCGGGCCGAGCTGGAACGCATCTGCCGGGCCAGCCCCCTGTGGGACGGGGACGTGGTCAATCTGCAGGTCACGGACATCAGCGACCGCGTCGCCCAGATCCGCTGTCTGGCCAGCGCGCGGAATGCGCCCACGGCCTTCGACCTGCGCTGCGAGATCCGCGAGAAGATGCTGGCCTTCATGCGGGACCAATGCCCGGAAGCCCTGCCGAGGCAGAGGCAGCTTAATTCCGGCTTCGGAGAGCCTTCTCCCCTCGGGGGAGAAGGTGGGCCGCGCAGCGGTCCGGATGAGGGGGTTATTCGCGGCTGACTGGCCGGCAGCCAGCCTGTCGCCGGCCTACCCCTCATCCGTCTCGCTCCGCGAGCCACCTTCTCCCCCAAGGGGAGAAGGCAGTCAGGTCGCCAATGCCTCGCGCCCGACCCGCACCGCGTCTCCCAGCGTGCTGACGCCGCGTTCGCCGACTGACGCCGGATCACAGGCCGCGGCCAGCAGTTCGGCGGCGTCTCCGCCCTCGACCGCCTCATAGGCGGGGGCGGGATCGGGCGTGGCGGGGCCTTCGGCGCCGCCGGCTTTCACGGCGGCGAAGTCCAGCCGGTCGGCGGTGCGGGCGGCGCAGTCGAAGCGCCACCAGGACCAGCCGCCCCAATAGGCCTGTCCGGCAATCTCGAAGTCGCTTTCGGTGACCTGGAAGGCGCGCATCTTCAGGCCGTCGCCGTCCCGCTCGATCGAGACCATGTCTGCGAAGACCGCGAACCGGCCCACGCCGGTCAGGACCAGCCGGTGCTCGCTCGCGTGCTCATCCTGGGGTCGGGCCGTCGCGGGGGCGGCGAACAGGGCGCAGAGGAGCAGGAGCGGGAGGGCGCGTTTCATCCCTCATCGTAACCGGACGTTGACCGCGCTTCGAGTAGGCTTCCGTCCATGACGCGCTTCATGACGCTGGATTTCGTCGACGGAGACCGCCCGGCCCTGCTGGCGCAGGTGGCCGCGATGGCGCGCGGTCCTTACGGCTATGTGGTCACGCCGAACGTCGATCATGTGATCAAGCTGATGGACGGGCGGGTGCCCGGCGACGTCTATCGCGGCGCGGCGCTGATGACCTGCGACAGCCGCATCCTGGCGCATCTGGCGAAGCTGAGGGGCAAGCGGCTGTCGGTCTATCCGGGTTCGGACATGACGGCGGACCTGCTGGCCTCGGACCATGACCTGACCTTCGGCGTGTTCGGCCCGGACCGGGCCGCCTTCAACGACCTGACCGCCCTCTATCCGGGGCGCCGCTTCACCTTCATCGAGGCGCCGATGCTGACGCCGGGCACGCCCGAATGGGACGCCACGGTGAAGGCCGCCTGCGAGGCCGAGTGGGACGTGCTGCTGGCCTGCGTCTCCTTCCCCAAGCAGGAGCGTTTCGCCCACGCCCTGCGCGCCGCCGGGCGTCCGTTCGGCGTGACCCTGTGCGTGGGGGCGTCGGTGGACTTCCTGACCGGCCGCCAGCACCGCGCGCCGGTCGTCTTCCAGCAGCTGTCGCTGGAATGGCTGCACCGCCTGCTGAGCCAGCCGAAGCGGATGTTCCGCCGCTATGTGATCGAGGGGCCGGCGATCTTCGGGTGGTTCCTGAAGCACGAAGTTCTGCGCAGTTCCTCCCCTTCAGGGGAGGGGGACCGCGCGTAGCGTGGTGGAGGGGCGCCTGACGCACCCTCAATTCCATGTTAAGTTGCGCGAATGGTCGCCATCACGGAAACGACCCTTCGTGCCCGACGTCTCAGGCGGCGGCTGACGCTGCCGGAGGGGCTGATGTGGCGCGCCTTGCGGGGCAGGGCGCTGGCGGACCTGCGCTTCCGCAGACAACATCCAATCGGGCCCTACATCCTCGACTTCTACTGTCACGAACTGAAGCTGGCGGTCGAGGTCGATGGGCAGGTCCACGAGCACCCGGACCGTCTGGCGCACGATCAGCGTCGGACGGACTGGCTGAACCAGCAGGGCATCCGGGTGATCCGGATTGCGGCGCGCGATGTGCTGGATGATCTGGATGCAGCGCTGGGGTTCATCCGGAGATCGGCGGGGCGGTAGGGCCTGAGTTCGTGTCTGGCGCCCCTCCACCGCCTTCGGCGGTCCCCCTCCCCTGAAGGGGAGGAACTTCAGCGACGGTGTCTGGCACCCCTCCACCATGCTTCGCATGGTCCCCCTCCCCTGAAGGGGAGGAACTATGCCGCCACGATCTCTTCCGCCTGCTTCAGGTCCACGCTGACCAGCTGGCTGACCCCGCGGTCCGGCATGGTCACGCCGTAGAGGCGGTCCATGCGGCTCATGGTCACCGGGTTGTGGGTGATGACGATGAAGCGGGTCTCGGTGCGGGTGCGCATCTCGTGGAGCATGCGGCAGTAACGGTCGACGTTGGCGTCATCCAGCGGGGCGTCCACCTCGTCCAGCACGCAGACGGGGGCGGGGTTGGCCAGGAAGACGGCGAAGATCAGGGCCGCCGCCGTCAGGGCCTGCTCGCCGCCGGACATCAGGCTCATGACCGACAGCCGCTTGCCGGGCGGGCAGGCGTAGATTTCCAGACCGGCCTCCAGCGGGTCGTCGCTCTCGACCAGTTTCAGCTCGGCCTGGCCGCCGCCGAACAGGGCCTCGAACAGGGTGCGGAAATTCTCGTTGATGATGTCGAAGGCGGCGATCAGGCGCTCGCGACCCTCGGCGTTCAGCTCGTCGATGCCGTCGCGCAGCTTGGCGATGGCGCTGGTCAGGTCCGAGCGTTCGACCTTCATCGTCTGCAGGCGGTCGCCGTAGTCGTTGGCCTCTTCCTCGGCCAGCAGGTTGACCGCGCCCAGCGCCTCGCGCTCGCGCTCGAGACCGAACAGCAGGCTTTCGGCGCCGGCGGCGTCGGGCGGGCGGGCGACGGCGTCGTCGGTCAGCTTCTGGCCCAGCTCCTCCGGGGACATCTGGGCCGTCTCCTCGACCGTCTTCGTGGCGTCGGCCAGCTTCTCGGCGGCGGCCTCGGCGCGGGCGGCCAGACCGGCGCGGGCCTCGCGCGCCTGGCTGGCGGCGGTCTCGGCGGCGCGGGCGGCGCGGTCGGCCTCGCCGGCGGCGGTCTCGGCCACCGACAGGGCGTCGGCGGCGGCCTTGCGGCGGGTCTCGGCGGTGGTCAGGGCGTCCAGCAGGGTCGAGCGCTGGGCGGCCAGCTGGTCGGGCGCATCCGACGCCTGCTTGAGTTTGGCGGCGGTGGTGGTCGCGTCCTTCTCCAGCGCCGTGACGCGGGCCTTGGCGTCCCTG
>NZ_DASWWG010000061.1:0-9714 GCF_036400995.1 Brevundimonas sp. | reverse complement strand
GGCGGAGCCGGAGGGGCCGGGGGAGCAGGCGGGACCGGCGGAACGGCGAGGTTGAGCATGACCGGCGGCGGCGGCGGTGCAGGCGGAGCAGGCGGCGCGGACAGGGCCGGAACGGCGGGCGGCGGCGGAGGCGCGGGCGGGGCCAGCCGCAAGGTCTGGGCGACCTCACGGACGGCGAGCACCAGGGCCGGCGTCTGCGAAGCCTCGGCGGTCGGAGCGGCGACGGTGGCTTCGGGGGCTTCCGCGGGGCGGGCGGTGAGTTCGATCGCGGCCATCGGCGTGGCGACAGCGACCAGACCACCGACGGTCAGGGCCAGGAAGAGCGGGCGGGACGGCAGGGAGCGAGGCGTCTTCATGATGCGGGCGATCCTTTTCGAGAGGGAGCGGGCGGAGCCTGTCAGTCCGAGAGCGGCGGACCGGCCGGCGGGATGTCCGACCTCGGCGGCGAGGCCGACGAGGGTGCGGGCGTAGGCGGCGGGGTCGAGGTGTCGAAGGGCGGAGGCGTCGGCGGCCTCCTCCGTCAGGGCGGCCAGGCGCAGGTGCAGGGCCCAGACCAGCGGGTTGAACCAGAACAGGGCCACGGTCATCCGGGACAGCAGCAGGAACAGCCAGTCCCGGCGGCGGATATGGGCCAGCTCGTGCGCCAGCACCGCGCGGGCGCAGTCCGGGCGCGAGACCAGCTCCTCGCTGATCAGCACCACGCCCGGCGGCAGGCCCCAGCTCAGCGGAGCCGGGATCGCCGACGACGCGACCAGTTGCGGCTTGCGGCGGCCTGACAGCGTTTCCAGCGGGGCGGTCCAGCGCTGTGCGGTCACCGGGCGGCCCGTGCGGGTCCAGTGCAGCAGGGTCAGCAGGCCGATCACAAGGCGGCCGAGCACCATCAGCACGCCCAGCCCCCAGACGCAGGCCGCGATGAGGGCGGGCGACGGCTGGAAGACGGAGGCCGAGACGGCGACGCCGCCGACCTCGCCCAGATCCCCCGCCCAGACCGGCGCCGGCGGGATGGCGACGACCGGCTCCGCCGTCGGCAACAGCGGCAGGGCAAGGGCCGGCAGAAGCAGCATCAGCAGTGGCAGCGCCAGCAGCAGCAGGACCGCGGCGCGCAGGACGTCGACGCCTTCCGTCACGGGGCGCGCCCTCAGCAGAACCGACAGCCCCAACCCGGCGCCGGCGATCAGGCCGGACTTGAACAACAGCTCGATGAACAGTGCGACGGTCATTTCTCGCGCTCCCCGGCGTCGTCGATGGCCCGTCGCAGGGCCGCGATCTCCTCGGGATTGAGCGACCGGGTCAGCCCCAGCAGCGCGGTCGCCGCGCTTGCGGCCGACCCGGCGAAGAAGGTGTCCACCATCCGGCGAAGCGCGCCCGTGGCGAGGGTTTCGGGCGCCGGAGCGGGGCGATAGACGACCCCGCCCTCTCCCGGCTCCCGCGCGACCAGTCCCTTGGCCTCGAGCCGGGCCAGCAGGGTGCGGACCGCGGAATCGCTGAGCGGATCGGCAAGCGAAGCGCGCACCGCGCCCGTCGTGCCCTGTTCAAGCCGACAGAGGGTTTCAAACACCTCCCGCTCCCGTCTGGGCAGAGTCTCGATCATGGCGGCAACCCCGTCACTACATATGTAGCGCTACATTTGTAGCGAATTGGGGCGAGATCGGGGCGGCCGGATGAACTCTCTGAAAGGCGCCGGAAACGGCAGAAGGCCCTGCCCGGGGTGGGTGGGCAGGGCCTTCACGTCATGAACAGTCCGAACAGACCAACGCGATCAGAACGTCCAGACGGTCTTGAGTCCGCCAACCAGCATATCGGGGCGATCCTCGCGCCCGCCGGGATGGTGGATGAGTTGCAGATTGGGCCGCAGCGTCAGCCAGGGCGTGGCGCGGAAGCCGTAGTAGACCTCCGCCACATACTCGCGGCCGGCCGCCGGAAGCGTGCGGGTCCCGGCCTCGATCTGGGCCTGCTGGCTGTCGGTGATGCGCGGATTGTAGCCGCTGGCGCCGACCGCGAAGCCGATCTCGTCCTTCGGCCGCCCGGCGAGCGGGCCGGTCCAGGCCGCGCCGACGGCCAGCTTGCCCTGCAGGGTGTTGGTGCGCGGATCGGTGACGATGGCGTTCATATAGACTTTGATCGCGCCGCTGCCGTCCGCCTCGGGCGCGCGCAGGGTCTGCACCGCATTGGCGTAGAAGCCGTAGCGGCCGCTCCGCTCCTGGCCGGGCAGGCCGGTCAGGGCGCGCCAGTCGCCGTTCACGTCGGTGGCCACATCGGGCACGTCCGCCGTGTCGTACCAGCCGCCGATCTTGTAGCTGCCCGTCAGCCCTTCCCCGAAGCTGGGCGTCCAGGCCGTCTCGACCATGGTCAGGAAGCCGTCGTCCACGTCGAACTCGAAATTGAAGCCTTGGCTGGGCCGCAGGTTCTCGGGGTTGGACTCATAGACGCCGACCGACACCGTATGCTCCCGCGCCACGTTCAGCTTCAGGCGGGCGCCCCACTGGCTGACGGGGAAGTTGTAGAGGACGTCGTGGGCGATGTGCCCCGGCGCGGAACCGCACAGGGTCAGGTTCTGGAAATCGCAGGCCGAGCTGCCGAAATCTTCCGCGGAGCTCATCCGGCCCAGTTTGACCGAACCGCCCGGGAAGCTCTGCTCGTACCAGAACTGGCTCAACCGCCAGACCTGACCGCGCCCGTAGACCGGCTGCACCTGCTGGATCACGCCCAGCGGCGAGTCATTGGTCAGCGCGTTGCCGTGGCGATTGCTGATGGTGATCTGGAACTTGCCGCCCTCGATCCCGAACATCCGGTCGGCGTCGATCGTGGCGCCGAGACTGAGCTGGCCCGAGGTGCGCACGAACTGCGGCGTGTCCCCATCGATGTTCCAGGCCGTCTCGGTGATCTCGCCCGCCGTCAGGGTCAGGCCGCCGTCCTTCAATCGGTCACGCAGGCCACCCCAGTCACCGGTCAACGTGCCGGAGAAGGCGGACGGCGCCGCCGTCGGCGCAGCCGTTTGCCCGAAGGCGGGCGCTCCCCCGATCAGGGTGAGCAGCGCCACGCCGGCGAGACGCCGGACCGGTTGATTGAAATGCATGTGTTCCCTCCGGACCTCTTCGGGTCGTCGGCGGGGAAAGTTCGGCGAGCGCCGTCAGATGACAAACGCGAAGATTTATCCGACAGGTGAATCCTGCTCACCTCTAACCAGAGGTTCGAGATCGGCGGCCGGGTCCTTCGCCAGTTCACCGATCAGCCAGCGCGCGAAGGCGGCGACGATCGGGCGCTGGGCGTTCCGCTTCGGATAGACCAGGTAGTGGGGGGCGTAGACGAGGTTGTCACACCGGCCGTCGAGCGGCGCGACCAGCCGCCCGCTGGCCAGCTCCCGCTCGGCCAGACGGGTGGAGTCCAGGCAGACGCCCAGACCGTCGGCTGCCGCCTGAACCGACATGAAGCTGCGGTCGAAACGCATGCCGACCGCCTCGGGCGCCTTCATCCGGTTGGCCTTGAACCAGTCCTCCCAGGTCACGGCCTTCAGCGAACTGCGGATCAGGGTCAGGCCGTACAGGTCCTCCGGCGTCCGGATCTTCTCGGCCATCTTCGGGCTGCACATCGGCTTGACCACCTCGCGGCCCAGCGAGTGCACGACGAGGCTGTCGTTGTCCGGCTTGCCGTAGACGATGTCCGCGTCGAACTCGTCCGCGGCGAACCGGCTGTAGTCCGTGCTGGCGGCGATCCGCACCTCCATGCCGGGGTGTTTCTCAAGGAAGTCCGCCAGCCGGGGCGTCAGCCACTGGGCCGCAAAGCTGGGGGCGGTGTGAAGGCGCAGCAGCTGCGCCTGACGGGCGGACACCGCCGTCACCCCGACCCGGATATGGCTGAACGCCTCCTCTACATGCTTGTGCAGGGTCTGGCCGTTCTGGGTCAGGCTCAATGACCGCCCGTTCCGATCAAACAGCAGGGCGCCCAGCGACTTCTCCAGCTTGGAGATCGCGTGACTGACCGCGCTGGGGGACAGGTTCAGCTCCTCCGCCGCCAGACGGAAAGAGCCGTGCCGCGCGGCGGCGTCGAAGGCGCGAAGGGATCCAAAAGCAATGTTCATACGACGAATGAACAAGATTCATCTGTCCGTGTAAACATAGCATTTGTCACCCAAGGAACCTTCGCCCCTTATCCGGCGCAACGAAGACACCCGCGAACCGGGGAGGAAACAGGCGTCGATCCGCGGCCGTTCGGCCGCCCTTCCGCGCACGTCACCCTTCCCGCCGCGCGCACCGAAGGATTCCGCGTGAGCGACCCCATTGCCGGCAATATGCCGTCCGCCGAACTGGCCCGGCGCGCCTATCACATCCGCAAGCACGCCCTGCGCATGGGCGCCGTTCAGGGCCAGGGCTATGTCGGCCAGGCGCTGGGCGTCGCCGACGTGCTGGCCGTGGCCTATTTCCGCGCCCTGACCTACCGCCCGAACGAGCCGGAATGGGAAGGCCGCGACCGCTTCCTGCTGTCGATCGGCCACTATGCCATCGCCCTGTACGCGGCCCTGATCGAGGCGGAGATCATCCCCTTCGAGGAGCGCGACACCTACGGCTCGGACGATAGCCGCCTGCCGATGTCGGGCATGGCCTCCTACACGCCGGGCATGGAGATCTCGGGCGGTTCGCTTGGCCAGGGCCTCGGCATCGCCGTCGGCATGGCGCTGGGCCTGAAGCGCAAGGGCTCGGACCGCTTCGTCTACAACCTGCTGTCGGACGGCGAACTGGGCGAAGGTTCCACCTGGGAGGCCGCCCTCTCGGCCCCGCACTGGAAGCTGGACAACCTGATCGCCCTGGTCGACTTCAACAACCAGCAGGCCGACGGCCCCTCGCAAGAGGTGCTCAGCGCGCCGGACCTGCAGGCCAAGTTCGACGCCTTCGGCTGGTTCGCCCAGCGCGTGGACGGCAATGACATCGAGGCCGTGATCGCCGCTTTCGACGCCGCCCGCGACCTGAAGGACGCCAAGCCCCGCATCATCATCTTCGACACCCTGATGGGTAAGGGCGTGCCCTTCCTCGAGCAGCGCGAGAAGACCCACTTCATCCGCGTCGATGAGGAGGAATGGGATCTGGCCCTCAAGGCTGTCGATGACGGCTGGGCCGCCCGTGGCGGCGTCGTGAACGCCGACATCTGAAGCCGACAAATCAGGATTTGAAGACCGTGTCCGCACCCCGCCTGAAGACCTCGGCCATGATCGCCTCGATCGCCGCCGAAGGTCAGCGCACCATTTCCGCCCCCTTCGGCCACGCCCTGGCCAAGGCCGCCGAAACCCGCCCCGAGATCGTCGGCATGACCGCCGACCTGGGCAAGTACACCGACCTGCATATCTTCCAGCAGGCCCATCCCGACCGGTTCTACCAGATGGGCATGGCCGAGCAGCTGCTGATGATGTCGGCCGCCGGCATGGCGCGCGAGGGCTTCCACCCGTTCGTGACGACCTACGCCGTCTTCGCCGCGCGCCGCGCCTATGACTTCCTGTGCCTGGCCATCGCCGAGGAAGACCTGAATGTGAAGGTCGTCTGCGCCCTGCCCGGCCTGACCACGGGCTATGGCCCCAGCCACCAGGCCACGGAAGATCTCGCGATCTTCCGGGGCATGCCGAACCTGACCATCATCGATCCGTGCGACGCCGTCGAGATCGAGCAGGCGACCGCCGCCCTCGCCGACCATCGCGGCCCGGCCTACATGCGCCTGCTGCGCGGCAAGGTCCCGGCGGTGCTGGACGAGTACGGCTACAAATTCGAGATGGGCAAGGCCAAGACGATCCGTGACGGCGCCGACGTGCTGATCATCTCGTCGGGCCTGATGACCATGCGCGCGCTGGAGACCGCCGACGCGCTGAAGGCCGACAGGATCGAGGCGGGCGTCCTGCACGTCCCGACCATCAAGCCGCTGGACGAGGCGACCATCATCGCCGCGGTGAAAGCGAAGCCGGGCCGTCTGGTCGTCGTGGCCGAGAACCACTCGGTGATCGGCGGGCTGGGCGAAGGCGTGGCCGCCGCCCTGCTGCGCGCGGGCGTGTTCGCGCCGTTCAGGCAGGTCGCCCTGCCCGACGCCTTCCTGGACGCCGGCGCCCTGCCGACGCTGCACGATCGCTACGGCATCTCGACCAAGGCCATCACCACGAGCATCAAGGGCTGGCTGTCCGAATAAGGACCGTCAGCCGCATCAGACCCGGAAAACCGGGATGAAACGGGGAGGACTACCGTGACTGACACCACCATCCAGACGCCGCCGCCGACCATCGCGTCGAACGCCACCTACAAGAAGATCATGTGGCGGCTGCTGCCGTTCCTGCTTCTCTGCTTCCTGGTCGCCTATATCGACCGGATCAACATCGGTTTCGCCAAGCTGCAGATGCAGTCGGACCTCGGGTTCTCGGACCTGGTCTACGGCCTCGGCGCCGGCATCTTCTTCATCGGCTATTCGGTGTTCGAGGTCCCCTCGAACATGATCCTGCACAAGGTCGGCGCCCAGAAATGGATCGCGCGGATCATGATCAGCTGGGGCATCGTCTCCTGCGGCTTCGCCTTCGTGCACACCGAATGGCAGTTCTACGCCCTGCGCTTCCTGCTCGGCGTGGCCGAGGCGGGCTTCGCCCCCGGCGCCCTGCTGTTCCTGACCTACTGGTTCCCGGCCGCCCGCCGCTCGCGCGCCAACGCCCTGCTGCTGGTCGGCATTCCGACCGCCGGCATCGTCGGCGCCCCCCTGTCCGGCTGGATCATGGAAGGCATGGCCGGGGTCGGCGGCTGGGAAGGCTGGCGCTGGATGTTCGCCATCGAGGCCGCCCCCGCGGTCATCGCCGGCTTCCTCGTCTTCATCTTCCTGCCCAACCGCCCGGCCGATGTGAAATGGCTGACGGACGAGGAAAAGGCCGCCGTCCAGGCCGACCTCGACGCCGATGACAACGCCCGCACCGCCCATATGTCGCTGAAGCAGTTCCTCGCCGACCGCCGCCTGTGGCTGCTGACCGCGATCTACTTCTGCATCGTCATGGGCCAGTATGCGATCTCGTTCTGGCTGCCGAGCATCGTCAAGAACGCCGGGGTCGAAAGCCCGCTGGCCAACGGCCTGATCAGCGCCATTCCCTTCATGGCCGCGGCCGTCGCCATGATCTCGTTCAGCATCAGCGCCGACAAACGCCGCGAGCGCCGCTTCCACCTGATCATCCCGATGTCGATGGGGGCGATCGCCCTGGCCCTGGCCCCGGCCTTCTCCGACAACCTGCTGCTGTCGGTGATCTGCCTGTCCTTCGCCGCCGCCGGCCTGCTGTCGTCGACGCCGATGTTCTGGAGCCTGCCGCCCGCCTTCCTCGGCGGTGTCTGGGCCGCCGCCGGCATCGGGGCGATCAACGCCATCGGCAACGTCGCCGGCTTCGCCTCGCCCTATGTCATCGGCGCCGTCGTCGACGCCACGGGCAAGCTGAGCTGGGGCCTCTACACCATCACCGCGATCGTCCTCCTCGGCATGCTGCTCGTGTTCCGCGTGCCCAAGAGCGTCAATCGCTGACCCCCTGAAAGTACCGGAGTAGCATCATGATCGTCGGTTTCGTCGGCCTTGGAGCCATGGGCCTGCCGATGGCCCAGAACCTGATCGCCAACGGCCACGCGGTCCAGGGCTTCGACCTGCGCCCCGAACCGGGGCAGGCCCTGGCCGCGGCCGGCGGCAAGGCGGTCGCCTCGGCGACGGAGGCCGCTGCCGGGGCCGACGTCCTGATGCTGATGGTGGTCAACGCCCTCCAGGCGGAACAGGTGCTGTTCGAGGCGGGCGCGCTGCAGGCCCTTCCCGAAGGCGGAACCGTGGTCCTGACCGCGACCTGCCTGCCCGGGGAGGCCGCCGCCATGGCCGCCCGGGTCGCGGCCGAGGGCCGTCGTTTCGTCGACGCCCCGGTCTCCGGCGGCACCGCGGGGGCGAAGGCGGGCAGCCTGTCGATCATGGCGGGCTGTCCGACGCCCCTGTTCAACGAACTGAAGCCCCTGTTCGAGGGCTTCGGCGGAAAGCTGTTCCACGTCGGCGAGGCCGCCGGGCAGGGCCAGATGGTCAAGACCGTCAACCAGTTGCTGTGCGGCGCCCATATCGCCGTCGCGGCCGAAGCCCTGTCGCTGGCCGAAAAGATGGGCGTCGATCCGAAGGTGGCGCTCGAGATCACCGGCGGCTCGGCGGCCGCCAGCTGGATGCTCAATGACCGCGGGCCGCGCATGCTTGAGGCGGACCCCGAGGTCACCAGCGCCATCGACATCTTCGTCAAGGATCTGGGCATTGTCCTCGCCGCCGGCCGCGACTGCCAGGCCGCCCTGCCGCTGGCGGCGGCGGCGCATCAGCTGTTCGTCTCCACCTCCGGACGGGGCGATGGCCGGGCGGACGACAGCCAGGTGATCCGCAGCTACGCCCTGCTCAACGGACTGGCCGCGCGGGGCTGACTCCTCCCCCATCCCTGCGCGCCCGAACGGCCCGTCGCCCGGCGACGGGCCGTTTTCGTTCGGACTGGCCCCGAACGGGTCTAGGATGCCGCTCACATCGCCAGACGGAGGAGTGAGCATGTCGCATCCCGCCCTTGTCCCCGGAGCCGTGGCCGTCGTCACGGGCGGAGCCTCCGGCATCGGACTGGCCGCCGCCCGGCGTTTCGCGGCGCTCGGCCTGCATGTCTGCGTCGTCGATCTCGGGGCGGACCGTATCGCCGGGGCGGTCGCGGACCTGCGCGCCGGCGCGCCGGACGGGGTCGAGATCGCCGGCTTCGAGGTCGATGTGTCGGACCGTTCGGCCCTGGCCGCGCTCGAAGCCGCCGTGGCCGACCGCTTCGGCGGGACCGACGTCCTGATGAACAACGCCGCCATCCAGATCCCGACGGACGCCGTCGGACCGGAGGCCGACTGGCGCCGCCTGCTCGGCGTGAACCTCTGGGGCGTGATCGACGGCAGCCAGGTGTTCGCCCCGCGCATGATCGACCGCGGCCGCCCCGGCCTGATCATCAACACCGGTTCGAAACAGGGCATCACCACCCCGCCCGGCAATCCGGCCTACAACGTCTCGAAATCCGGAGTGAAGACCTACACCGAGGCGCTGCAGCACCAGTTGCGCAACACGGACGGCTGCAGCGTGAACGCCCATCTGCTGATCCCGGGCTTCGTCTGGACGCCGCTGGCCGCCGGTGCGCGGACCGACAAGCCGGCCGGGGCCTGGACCGCGGCCGAGACCGTCGACTTCATGCTGGCGCGGCTGGAGGCCGGGGACTTCTACATCCTGTGCCCCGACAACGACGTGGACCGGGCGACGGACGAGAAGCGCATGGCCTGGGCCATCGGCGATGTCATTGAAAACCGGCCGCCCCTGTCGCGCTGGCACCCGGCCTGGGCCGCGCGCTTCGAGGCCTTCCTGCGCGAGTGAGGCCCCGGACGTCAAAAAGCCCCGCCGGTTTTCCGGGCGGGGCTTTTTGAGGTTTGGGTGCGGGAGCAGGATTTGAACCTGCGACCTTCAGGTTATGAGCCTGACGAGCTACCGGGCTGCTCCATCCCGCGGCAAACGGTAGGAATGAAGGAAGATGTTCGAGGTTTTTTTCAAATCCGCTGACCGACTGGCAGACCCGGCGGCGACCTACTCTCCCGCGCCTTAAGACGAAGTACCATCGGCTCTGGAGGGCTTAACGACCGAGTTCGGAATGGGATCGGGTGGGGAACCTCCGACATAGCCACCAGGTCAACCAGGCGG
>NZ_DASWWG010000060.1:0-20221 GCF_036400995.1 Brevundimonas sp. | reverse complement strand
CGCGGTGATCAGGCGACGGCTCACGCCTCGGCCCTCTCGCGTTCGACGTAGGCGGTGGCGCAGGCCTTACACAGCTCGCGGATGCGGCCGATGTAGCTCTGGCGTTCGGCGACGGCGATGGCGCCGCGGGCGTCCATCAGGTTGAAGAGGTGCGAGGCCTTGAGGACCTGGTCGTAGGCCGGCAGGACCAGCGCCTGGCCTTGCGGGCCCTTCATGGCGAGGAAGCGCTCGACCTCGGCGACCATGTCCTCGAAGCGGCGCTTGAGGCCATCGACGTCATAGCCGTGGAAATTGGCCTCGGACTGCTGGCGCTCGTTCTCGAGGAAGACCTCGCCGTAGGTCAGGCCGTCCTTGTTGAACTTGAGGTCATAGACGTTGTCGACGCCCTGGACGTACATGGCCAGGCGCTCCAGACCGTAGGTCAGCTCGCCCGAGACGACGTCGACCTCGATGCCGCCGACGCCCTGGAAGTAGGTGAACTGGGTCACCTCCATGCCGTCGCACCAGACCTCCCAGCCGAGCCCCCAGGCGCCGACGGTGGGGTTCTCCCAGTCGTCCTCGACGAAGCGGATGTCGTGCAGGCTGGGATCGATGCCGATGGCGCGCAGCGAGCCGAGGTAGAGCTCCTGAAGGTTGTCCGGGTTCGGCTTCAGAAGTACTTGATATTGATAATAATGTTGGAGCCGGTTGGGGTTCTCGCCATAGCGGCCGTCGCCCGGACGGCGGCTGGGCTGGACGTAGGCGGCCTTCCACGGCTTGGGACCGAGCGCGCGCAGGACGGTGGCCGGGTGCAGGGTGCCCGCGCCGACCTCGATGTCATAGGGCTGGAGGATCGCGCAGCCCTGATCGCCCCAGTATTTGTGGAGCGTCAGGATGAGGTCCTGGAAGGCGAGCGGTTCGGTCGTCACGGCGGGTTATTTCATCCGGGGAAGAAGGCCGCGGACCCTAGACCATTTTTGCTTCAGGTCGGAACGACCTGAAGTCAAAAAATGGCCCAGCATCAAACTGGAACGAAATCTGACCCGAGTTGGACGACGTCCAACTCGACCGATTTCGTTCAGACAACGGGCCTTTGCGGGGCAAGGCGGGGAGCGTCCTTCTCCCCTTGCGGGAGAAGGAAATTTAACGGCGACCTGCTTCAATCCTGCCCCATGAAGCAGATCGACCAGATGCGTCGGCGGGCCGCGCGGTATCTCGATGTGGAGGCGGTGAACATCGCCCCGGCGGGGGGCGTGTTCTCGCTGAGCTTCGACGACATTCCGGCGACGGCCTGGACGGAGGCGGGGCCGATCCTGGCCGAGCACGGGATCAGGGCGACCTACTATGTCTGCGGCGGGCTGGCCGGCGGGCGGAACATGGACCGGGACCAGTTCCAGGTGCGGCACCTGCAGGAACTGCATGCCGCCGGGCATGAGGTCGGGTGCCATACGTACGGCCACACCAGCGTACTGCGGATGGACGCCGAGGCGCTGAAACTGAGCCTGGACGCCAATGCGGCCTGGGTGAGCGAGCGGCTGGGCGGCTATGAGATGACCACCTTCGCCTATCCGTTCGGGGACGCGACGCTGGCGGCCAAGCGGTATGTGCGGGGCCGGTTCGATCTGGGCCGGGGCGTGCGCGACGGGGTCAATGCGGGGCGCGAGGACCGGGGGCTGATCAAGTCCATCGGTCTGGAGAGCCGCCGCCTGCCCCACTACGACCTTGAGGGCCTGATGGCCGAGGCGGCGGCGTCGAAGGGCTGGCTGACGGCCTATGCCCATGACGTGTCGGATGACCCGACCGACTACGGCTGCACCCCCGACGACCTGGACCGGGTGATCCGGCTGGCCAAGGCGGCAGGGCTGGAGGTCCTGCCGGTCGGCGAGGCCTGGCGCGAGTTTATATCCGGGTAGAATGAGCGGTCGAGGCGGCGGAGACGGGTGAATTATACCGTCTATGTCGTCTATGTCGTCTATCCCGTCCATGTCATCCCTTCAGGCTCAAACCCTGTCGTGGCGGGCCTTTGAGAGGATCCGGGCGGCTCGGCGGGTCAGAATATTATCCGGGTAATGGTGTATCAGTTGGAGTGTAGGCGTCAGGGCGCACTCTAGCAGGCCGGTGCGTCAGAATTGGACGTATCGGCTTCCTTGTCCCCTTGAAGGAGAAGGTGGCCGGCGAAGCCGGTCGGATGAGGGGGATGTCAGCGCGCCGCCGGATAGAGGGAGGTCGCCGCAGGCTTACCCCTCATCCGGCCCTCCGGGCCACCTTCTCCCTCAAGGGGAGAAGGAAATTACGCGGCTTCCGCCAACTGCTTCCGCGCATCAGCCCATTTGATAAGGGCGGCGCGGGGCCAGGCGACGATCCATGAGCGGGCGGTGTATTCGCCCTTCTCGATCAGGGCGGCGCGGGTCGGCGAGCTGGTCGCCGCGCGCTGGGTGTGAATCTCGCCCGGCCCCTGATGGATCATGAAGGCGCCGTGCTTCAGCGGATTGACCCGCAGATAGGCCAGGCGCGGGCTGATCTGCTCCAGCGGCGGATCATAGAACCACGACGAGCCCAGCATGCCCGCCATGTCCGGGCGGCGCTTGAGGATTTCGGCGGCGGTGGCCCAGGCGCGATCCCAGCCGGCCTCGTTGAAGTCGGACAGTTCGCGGCTTTCGGTATGGACCTCCAGCCAGGGCTTCCACGACTGGGCGGCGGCGTAGGCCGGGATCACCGACCAGCCCCAACCCTCGCGGGCGTGCCGCAGGATCTGGCCCGGCCCCATGGGCGAGGAGAGGTCGATCATCTGGGTGCGGGCGCCGGGCACGCTGAGAACCAGCGAGATGCGCACGTCCTTGGCCCAGAAGTCGCGGTCGTAGGGGTTGGCGCCCTCGGTCAGGAAGGCGGCGAGCCGGTCGATCCACTGGGGATAGAGCTCCAGCGACGCCAGCGGCAGGTCGGCGGCGGGGACGCGCGCCGGCATCTCCAGCGCCCAGATGGCCACCAGCGCGCGGCGGTGGTCGTCGGTCAGGGCCGGACCGAAGGCGGCCTGCAGGGCCTCCTCGGCGCGATGGCCCGGCTGGTCGAAATCCCAGTGCGGGGCGGAGGCGGCCGCGGCGTCGGCGGCGGCGGCCTTGAGCGCGTGGAGGCGAGCGCGGTCCTCGGACGGGACACGGTTCAGAACAGCCTCGAACGCGGCGATATGAGCGGGCGTGAGCGTTTCCATGCCCGCATCCTGCACCACCACCGGTTTGCCGACGGTTAAGCGCACAACAGAAAGGCGGCGGACCGGAGCCCGCCGCCTTCATTCAGTCTGTGAACCGGATCAGTTCGGCGTCGGGGTCGGCGCCGGATTGGCCGGGTCTTCCTGATCGTCGACCTGACCGTCGGTCGGGTTCTGGACCGGCGGCGACTGGACCGTGGTCGTGGTCGCCGGCTGCTGGCCGTTCGGCGCGGTCTCGCCCGGTTGCGACGGACGGACCGTCTCGCTGGCCGGAGCGGCGGTCTCGGTCGCGGCCGGGGCCGGGGCGGCCTCGGCGGCCGGAGCCATGGCTTCCTCATCGCCCATCGAGGCCTGCGAGGTCGCCGGGTTCAGGACCTGGTCGATCACGAAGACCGAGCCGTTGGAGGCGTCGAGGTCCGCCTGGGTGACGGTGGCGCCGTCGACCTTGATCGCGTCACCGGTGCCGTCCAGCAGGACCTGGCTGTTGTTGGCCGCGGTCTGCACGCCGCCGCGGGCGCCGGTGATCATGCCCGCTTCCACGTCCGAAACGATGACGTGGTAGAGCAGCAGGGTGCGCAGCTCCTGGGCGTTGGCCGGGTCGAGCAGGCGGGTGCGGTCCGCTTCCGGCAGGGCGGCGAAGGCCGCGTCGGTCGGGGCGAAGATGGTGATGGCCGGGCGGCTGGCGAGCGTCTCGGTCAGCTGGGCCTGATCAAGGGCCGACAGCAGGGTCGAGAACTCGCCCTTGGCGCGCAGCACCTCGATGACGTTGCTGGATTGGGCCGGGGTCGCGGCGGCGGCCGGAGCCGGCGTGGCGGCCGGAGCCGGGGCGGCCGCGGGCTGCTCCTGCGGCGCCGGGGCGGGCTGCGGCTGAGCCTCCTGCGCGAACGCGGCGGGAGCCGCCAGCAGGGCGGTCGCGGCGGCGGCGGTCAGAAGTTTGGTACGAAGCATGACAGTATCCCTTGCAGTGAATAGGGACGACCGTCGGGGAGAATGAGAACGGTCGTCAGTACGCTGGACTGCAGCGTTCAAGACCCAAGGATGGCCTTGAGTTCCATATGGGATGAGGGCTGCGACTATTCATCCGAACAGCCAAGGTATTGTCTTGGCCATTTCCGGGCGCCCGGCATATTACCGGCGCCATATGGTCAGAAACCGGAATCTCTTCCGATAATCAGGACAGGACGGTCGACTGTACCCACCAGCCCTGACGTTGTCCTGAAAGGATCGCAGCGGCGCGATCCGCCGCCTCGACGGTGTCGAACAGGGCGAAGACGGTGGCCCCCGAACCGGACATCCGGGTCAGACGCGCGCCCGGCAGGGCGGCGACGGCGTCCAGGGCCTCCGCGATGGCGGGCTGCAGCGCCACGGCGGGCGCCTGAAGGTCGTTGCGCTGATGCGCCAGCCAGTCGAGCACCGTCGGCAGACTCCAGTCCGACGGCGGAGCGGGACGGTCGGCCGTCGCCTGCGGTCCGGAGTCGTAGCCGCGATAGACCGCGCCGGTCGGCGACGGCACGCCGGGATTGACCAGAACCGCGGGCAACGGCGGCAGGGCGGGCTCGAACGACAGGACGTCTCCCCGGCCCTCGGCCCAGGCGGCGCGGGCGTGCAGGCACATGGGGCCGTCGGCGCCGACCGTGGCCGCGACGGCGGCGAGCACCTCATCATCCAGCGACAGGCCCAGGGCGTCGCGGGCCAGCTTCAGCGCCGCGCCAGCGTCGGACGAGCCGCCGCCCAGACCGGCGGCGATGGGCAGGCGCTTGTCGAGGGTGAAGGCCAGCCCCGGGCGGGGCGTTCCGGCGGCGACGGCCAGCGCCCGCACCGCGCGCAGCACCAGATTGTCCCCCTCCCCGTCCAGACCGGCGGCGAAGGGGCCGGTGACGGTCAGGGACAGCACCTCCGCGGGGGCGACGCTGATCCGGTCGCCGACGTCGGCGAAGGCGACGAGGCTGGCGAGTGGATGGTAGCCGTCCGCGTCCAGCGGCCCGACGTGCAGGAACAGATTGACCTTGGCGGGCGCGAGCGCCGGGGCGTCAGCCATGGCTCAGGGCTGGGTCCCGGAGACCGGCTCCGGTTCGGACAGGCCCGACACCAGCTTGCGTTCGACCTCGGCCCGGCGTTCGGCGTCAGGCTCGAGCGTCAGGACGCGGTTCCATTGCCAGCCCGCCTCGCGACGGCGCCCGACCTGCCAGTAGGCGTCGCCGAGGTGGTCGTTGATCTCGGCGTTGGCCGGCTCCTTGGCCACCGCGGCCTCCAGCGTCGTGACGGCGGTTTCGTACTGCCCCTGACGGTACTGGGCCCAGCCGAGGGAGTCCTGGATGTTGCCGTCCTCGGGATCGGCGGCGTGGGCGCGGGCCAGCATCTCGGCGCCCTGATCGACGCGGCGGCCGCTGTCGACCCACAGATAGCCGAGGTAGTTCAGCAGGACCGGATTGTCCGGATGGGCCTGCAGGGCGGTCCACAGCTCGGTCTCGGCCTCCTCGATCCGGCCCAGCGCCTCCAGCGCCTGTCCCCGGAAGAAGCGGACGTCGGCGGTCTGGTCGGCGGTGTTCAACTCGGGCCCGTTGAGGACGGCCAGGGCCTCCTCGTTGCGCTGCATGTTCAGCAACTGACCGACCAGGGCCAGGGCGATGCGGGTCTGGCCGGGCGCGGCGTCACGGGCGCGGGTGAAGGCGGCGAGGGCCGCGTCGTCATCCTCGGCGCGCTGGTAGCTGAGGCCCAGATTGTACTGGGCGCCGCCGTAGACGATGGCGTTGGACCGGCCGACACGGGCGAAGGCCTGACGCGCGGGCTCCTCCTGCTCGTCGGCGGCGAGCGCCAGACCGAGGCGCAGGATTGTCATGTCGGACGGCTGCAGGCTTTCGGACAGGCGCAGCAGGATGGCCGTGAGCTTGTGATCCTCGCGCTCGCTCGCGATCAGGGAGGCGAACTCCAGCGCCTCGGCGACGCCGGACTGCGGGGTCGGCGCGGCGGGCGGACGGCCGCGCGACGCCGCGCGCTCCAGCCCGTCGAGGGCGGCCGGATCGGGCGCCGGACCGGTCAGGGAGGCGCGATACTGGACCATCGCCTCGTCCCGGCGGCCTCGCCGCTCGAGGAACTCGCCATAGTGGACGGTGAACAGGCGTGCGCCGTTCGGCATGGCCAGCAACGCCTGATACTCGGCGTCGGCCTCGTCAAAGCGGCGACGCATCTCCAGCGCCCGGGCGCGTTGCAGACGCAGGATCAGGGCGGCCGGGTCCTGCGCTCCGGCGGTCACGGGCTGCAGGGCGGCGTCCCAGTCGCCCGCGGCGGCGGCGAAGGACGGCGCGACATACAGGCCGATGGCGGTGAAGGGCTGGGCCAGCGGACGTTCGCGAAGGATGGCGTAACCGCCCCGGGCGTCGCCGTTGCGCAGGGCGCTGACCACCGACACCAGACGCCCGGCCTCGGCCAGTTCGGGGGTGCCCTCCACGGACGGCGTCAGGCGGACCACGGTGTCGAGGTCGCCGTTGAACAGGCTGGACAGGAAGGCTTCGTTCCAGAGCAGCGGCTGCTCGGGCGTCAGGACCTGGCTCTCGGCCAGCAGGCGCGCGGACTCGGCGCCCTCGCCCCGGAAGCCTGCGATCCGGCCGGCCAGATAGAGGCCGTAGGCGGACTGGCCCTGCTCATCGACCGGAACCGGGGCCCAGACCTCCGGGATGGCCGGCGCGGCCGGTTCGGCCTCGACGACCGGCTCTTCGGTCGGCACGACGGCGGGCGGGTGGAGGTCCGGCGCGCGCTCGGGCTCGGCGGCGGGGGGCACGGGCACGACCACCGGCGGGGCCTCCTGCGCAAGGGCGGGAGACGCCAGGGCCACGAGGGCGCAACCGGTCAGGAGAAGGCGAAGCGAGGAAAAGCGCATGGCGGCGACCCTTCCCGCTTTATGCGGCGGCGACAAGACCCGCCGGCGGTCAGGCGCTGATTTTGGACCCCCTCCACCATCCTCCGACGGTGTCGAAGGATGGTCCCCCTCCCCTGCGCCATGCGCCGGGGAGGATTACATATTCGGATAGTTCGGGCCGCCGCCGCCTTCCGGCGTGGTCCAGACGATGTTCTGCGACGGATCCTTGATGTCGCAGGTTTTGCAGTGGACGCAGTTCTGGGCGTTGATCTGGAACCGCGGCTCGCCGCCGCCTTCCGGGGTCAGCACCTCGTACACGCCCGCCGGACAGTACAGACGCGCCGGCTCGCCGTACTTCGGCAGGTTCACGCGGATCGGCACGGACGGGTCCAGCAGCTTCAGGTGAGCGGGCTGGTCCTCGGCGTGGTTGGTGTTGGAGATGAAGACCGACGACAGCTTGTCGAACGACAGCTTCCCGTCCGGCTTCGGATAGGCGATCGGCTTGTGCTTCGCGGCGGGCTCGGTCGAGGCGGCATCGGTCTTGCCGTGCTTGAGCGTGCCGAACAGGGAGAAACCGCCGAAGATCGTCTGGAACCACATGTCGAACAGGCCCAGCGCGCCGCCGAGCGAAGTGCCGACCTTGGACAGGAGCGGCTTGGCGTTCCGGACGAGCTTGAGCTCCTTGTAGACCCAGCTCTTCTCATAGGCGGCCTGGTACTCGACCAGCTCGTCACCCGAGCGCCCGGCCATGACCGCGTCATAGGCGGCGTCGGCGGCCAGCATGCCGGTCTTCATGGCGTTGTGGCTGCCCTTGATGCGGGGCACGTTCACGAAGCCCGCCGAGCAGCCGATCAGGGCGCCGCCCGGGAAGGCCAGCTTGGGCACCGACTGGAAGCCGCCCTCGGTGATGGCGCGGGCGCCGTAGGAGACGCGCGTGCCGCCCTCCAGATGTTCGGCGATCGAGGGGTGGTGCTTGAAGCGCTGGAACTCGTCGAAGGGCGAGAGGTGCGGGTTCTTGTAGTTCAGGTGAACCACATAGCCGACGGTCACGTAGCGATCGCCGAAATGGTAGAGGAAGCTGCCGCCGCCGGTGAACTCGTCCAGCGGCCAGCCGGTCGAGTGCTGGGCCAGGCCGGGCTGGTGCTTCTCGGCCGGGATCTGCCACAGCTCCTTGATGCCAATGCCGAACTTCTGGGGCTCGGCCGTGTCGCACAGGTTGTGGCGGGCCATGATGGTCTTGGCCAGCGAGCCGCGCACGCCCTCGGCGATGAAGACGTATTTGCCGTGCAGCTCGATGCCGGGCTGGAACTCGCCGGTCGGCTTGCCTTCACGGTCGATGCCGAAGACGCCGGCGACGACGCCCTTCACCCGGCCGGTCGGCTCGTCCCAGACGACGTGGCTGGCGGCCATGCCGGGATAGACCTCGACGCCCAGCGCCTCGGCCTGCTCGCCCAGCCAGCGGGCGACATTGCCCAGCGAGGCGATGTAGCAGCCGTGATTGTGCATCAGCGGCGGGAAGGCGAACATCGGCAGGGGCAGGACGCCCTGCTCGCCCAGCAGCAGGAAGCGATCCTTGGTGACCGGGGTCTCCAGCGGCGCGCCGCGTTCCTTCCAGTCCGGGAACAGCTCGTTCAGCGCCTTGGGATCAATGACCGCTCCGGACAGGATGTGGCCGCCGATCTCGGCCGACTTCTCGAGCACGGCGACGGAGATGTCCTTGCCGTCCTTTTCCGCGCGCTGCTTCAGGCGGATGGCCGCCGACAGGCCGGCGGGGCCGCCGCCGACGATGACGACGTCGTATTCCATGATCTCGCGCTCGACGCCCGCCAGCGCCTCGACCGGCGGCAGCTTGTCGATGACGGCTTCCTGCCAGGCGTTCTTCGCCCCGCCCTCAATCGCTTCCTCGGCCATGGCCCTGATATCCTGTGTCGTCTTCCCTGTTCCCGCTTATCGGAAGGTGACGCGGGGGCGGTCAAGGACTATCCCTGTGCGGAACGACATGAACGCCCAAGCCCTCGACACCGCCGCCGCCGAAAGCCTGCTCGCCTTCTGGCGGGACGCGGGGGTCGACGCCTGCTTCGAGGACGCCCCGGTCGACCGCACCCATGTGGCTCCGCCGCCCGCGGTGAAGGCCGTGACCAAGGCGACGGCGTCCGTGATCGCCCTGCCCGCCACGGGGGATGCGGCGGTGGAGGCCCGCAGGCTGGCCGCGGGCGCCGATACGCTGGAGGCGCTGGGCGAGGCCATCTCGGGCTTCACCGGTTGCCCGCTGCGGGACATGGGCGCGAAACAGGCGGTGTTCGCGCGCGGGAATCCGCAGGCGTCGGTCATGATCATCGGTGAAGGCCCGGGCGCGGAGGAGGACGAGCGCGGCCAGCCCTTCGTCGGCAAGGCCGGGCAGCTGCTGGACCGGATGCTGGCCGAGGCCGGGCTGAAGGATCAGGTCTTCATCACCAACACCGTCTTCTGGCGCCCGCCGGGCAACCGGACGCCGAGCCCGGCGGAACAGGCGGCCTGCGCCCCGTTCCTGGACCGCGCCTTCTTCCTGCTGAAGCCCAAGGCGGTGCTCCTGCTGGGCGCCGCCGCGGCGAAGTCGGTGCTGTCCGTCGATGAAGGCATCATGCGACTGCGCGGAAACTGGAAGGAATGGCGGCTGGCCGAAGGCAATGTGTCGGCGCCGGTGATGCCCACCTTCCACCCGGCCTTCCTGCTGCGGACGCCGATGGCCAAGAAGGCCGCCTGGGCTGATGTTCTGGCGCTGGCGGCCCGGCTGGACGCACCCGAAAACTGACCGACCGCCGTTAACCTGACCGACGCAAAAGCGCCCCAAAACTCCGCAAAACTTGACATGGGTCGAGGGCGTGGCGCCTTTTTGGCCTGACGACCGAACGAACAGCGATCAACTGGACCGAATCGAGACGGCCGGTTTTCGCTCTCAGGGGGGCCGCCTCAGTGCCTGTATCCTTCCGCCGCGCGATCCTCGCGCCGACGCTGGCTATCGCGCTCGCCGCCTTCGGCGCCGCCGCTCATGCCGCTGACGACGACCGCCGCGCGCCGACGGCGCTGAGCCCTGCCGACCGCCTGAGCTACACCACCGCCTTCGACGCCCTGCGCCGCGGCGACCTTGAGGCCGCCCGCGCCTCGGCCCGCGCCGCCCAGGACCATGTGCTGCTGGGCCAGGTCGAGTTCGAACGCCTGTTCCACGCCGACTACAGCGCCACCTACGAGGAGCTCGCGGCCTGGCTGGAGGAATACTACGACCTCCCGTGCGCCGACCGGGCCTACAACCTGGCCATGCGCCGCCGTCCTGACGGCGCGCCCGAGCCGCGTCGGCCGGGCCGGTTCTCGAACCGCAGCTGGGCCGCCGCCTCGGCCGCGGGACAGAACACCGAGGGCGATCCCCTGAAGGCCGCCCGCGTCGCCCTGAACCGCGACGATCTGGCGGGAGCCGTGATCATCGGTCAGGAAATCGGCGACTGGTGGAGCGTCGGACTGGCCAACTACCGGCTGGGCGACTTCGGCGCGGCCACAGCCGCGTTCGAGCGCGTGCTTGACGACCCGACCGAGGACGGCTGGGTGCGCGCCGGGGCCGCCTTCTGGGCCGCCCGCTCGGCCGCCCGGTCCAGCCAGCAGGATCGCGTGCAGCCGCTGCTGCGCCGCGCGACCGCCTGGCCCGCGACCTTCTACGGCCAGATCGCCCTGCGTCAGCTGGGCGAGGACCTGACCATCGAAAACATGGGGCCGCGCCCCTATGACGGCGCCCCGACGCTGCAGCGCGCCGCCTATGTCCCGGACGAGCCGCTCGGCGTCGATCCGCGCGAGCTGGAAGAGTTCGTGCTGTCGGAACCGCGGGCCCGGCGCACCGTGGCCTTCTTCGAGATCGGCCGCCGCTCGGACGCCCGTGACGAACTGCGCACCGGCATGCGCTCGGCGGTCACTGACCGCGCGCGCCGGCTGTGGGCCGCGCTGGGCCGCGCCCTCGGGCCCCGCGTCATGGGTTCGGACGCCGACGTCCGCCGCGTGGACGCCAACAACTACGCCCAGCCGGTGATCGAGCCGGTCGGCGGCTTCACCATCGAACGCTCGCTGGTCTATGCGATCGCGCGCAAGGAGACCGGCTTCAACGCCCGGGCCCGTTCCGGCGCCGGGGCCTACGGCCTGATGCAGGTGATGCCGACGACGGCGGCCGAGCTGTCGGGCGACCGCGGCTTCGTCACCACCCCGGACCGGCTGTTCGACCCGGCGGTCAACGCGGGCCTCGGGCAGGCCTATGTGAACCGGGTGCTGGCCATGCCGGAGATCAACGGCGACCTGCTGCGCGTGGCGGCCTCCTACAACGCCGGGCCGGGCCCGATGATGGCGGCGGTGCGCAAGCTGGGGCCGGACGCAGACCCGCTGCTGCTGATCGAGACCATCGATGTGCCGCAGGCGCGGGACTATGTGGAGAAGGTGGTCGCCGCCTACTGGATCTACCAGCGCATGAACGGTCGGCCGCTGCATACGCTGGACGCGGTCGCCTCGGGCGCGACCCTGATCCCGCTGAGCCTGGACTATGTGCCGCCGCCTCCGGCGCCGGTGCAGCCGGTGGAAGTGGCGGCGGTCCAGCCGACCGGGGGCTAGATCCCCGCCAGAAGCAGGGCCGGGAGGCAGCAGGCCACGACGATCAGCAGCCCGTACACCAGCAGGCTGGGACGGCGGGCGGCGACGGGCGGGGGCGCTTGCATCGACATGACGGACCTCGAACGCTTCTGCGTTCCTTCGGCTCCGTTGATACCGCCGTTGTCTTAAAGTCGGGTTGGAGTGTGCGGTTAACGCAACGCTGACGCCGACCATTCCAGGAAATCCGGCTGGGCCAGCAGGGCGTCGCAATAGGCCTGGGCCGCGCCGTCGTCGCCGAAGTCGGACAGGTCCACCTGATAGTGACGGAAGCGGGTCGCCACGGGGGTGAAGAACGCATCCGGGATCGACCATTCCCCGAACAGCCAGGGACCGCCGGCGCCGAAGCGGGCGCGCATCTCCATGAACAGGGCGACCAGCCGGCGAATATCTTGCGCCACGCCCGCGTCACCCGGCAGGTCCGAACGGTCCGGACCGACCATCGAGTGGTCCGGCCCCATGGCGCAGTGGGTCCGAAGGGCGTTGAATCCGGAATGCATTTCGCAGACCGCCGAGCGGGCCAGCCAGCGGGCGTGGGCGTCCGCGGGCCAGAGCCGGGCTTCAGGGTAGCGTTCGGCGGCCCAGACGCAGATGGCCATGGAGTCCCAGATGGTCTCACCTTCGACCCTGAGCAGGGGCGCGAGGCGAGACGGGGAAAGCCGCGCGATCTCGGCCTGGCCAGCCTCGGAATAGACATCGATCTCGGTGGTGGTGAAATCCGCCCCACAGCGCCTGAGGACCAACCACGGCCGCAGCGACCAGGTCGAATACAGCCGCGGCGCGACGATGAGTTCCATGTGATGCCCTTCCCTCTGTCATCATCATAGGCCGGCCGGCGGCGACATGCGACCGAGTTTGATCGCACGAAACACAAGCGGCGCTTGACTCAGGAGCCCCCTCGACCGACACGGCCCGTCCATGATCACGCGCTATTCCCGCCCCGACGCCGTCGCCATCTGGTCGCAAGAGACCAAGTACAAGATCTGGTTCGAGATCGAGGCCCACGCCGCCACCAAGATGGCCGAGCTGGGGGTGATCCCGACGGACGCCGCCGAAGCCATCTGGGCCAAGGGCAAGGACGCGACCTTCGACGCCGACCGGATCGACGAGATCGAGCGCACCACCAAGCACGACGTCATCGCCTTCCTGACCCACGTGGCCGAGATCGTCGGCGAGGAAGCCCGCTTCCTGCACCAGGGCATGACCTCGTCGGACGTGCTGGACACCTGTTTCGCGGTCCAACTGGCCCGCTCGTCCGACCTGCTGATCGACGGGGTCGACCGGGTGCTGGCGGCGCTGGAGACCCGCGCCCGGGAGCACAAATTCACCCCGCAGGTCGGCCGCAGCCACGGCATCCACGCCGAGCCGATCACCTTCGGCCTGAAGCTGGCCGGCTATCACGCCGAGTTCCAGCGGGCGAAGCGCCGTCTGATCACGGCCAAGGAAGAGATCGCCACCTGCGCCATCTCGGGCGCCGTGGGCACCTTCGCCAACGTCGATCCGGCCGTCGAGCAGTACGTCGCCGACCAGATGGGCCTGCAGGTCGAGCCGGTCTCGACCCAGGTGATCCCGCGCGACCGCCACGCCGCCTTCTTCGCGGCCCTGGGCGTGGTCGCCAGCTCGATCGAGCGTCTGGCCACCGAAATCCGCCACCTGCAGCGCACGGAAGTTCTCGAGGCCGAGGAGTTCTTCGACAAGGGCCAGAAGGGCTCGTCGGCCATGCCGCACAAGCGCAACCCGATCCTGACCGAGAACCTGACCGGCCTGGCCCGTCTGGTCCGCTCGTCGGTGGTCCCGGCGATGGAGAACGTCGCCCTCTGGCACGAGCGCGACATCAGCCACTCTTCGGTCGAACGCGGCATCGGCCCGGATGCGACCATCCATCTGGACTTCGCCCTGCATCGTCTGGCGGGCGTGGTCGAGCGGATGAACATCTATCCGGAGAACATGCAGAAGAACCTCGACCTGCTGGGCGGTCTGGTGCACTCGCAGCGCGTGATGCTGGCCCTGACGCAGGCGGGCGTGAGCCGCGAGAGCGCCTATGCCGCCGTGCAGGAGAACGCCATGAAGGTGTGGCGCGGCGAGGGTCGCTTCATCGACTTCCTGAAGACCGACGAGCGGGTGACCCTGTCGGACGCCGAACTGGAAGCGCTGTTCGACCTCGGCTACCACACCAAGCACGTGGACACGGTGTTCGCGCGCGTCTTCGGGGGTTGATTGGATGCTGCTGAACCTTCTGCTTCTTCTGGTGATGCAACAGGGCGCGGGCCCGGTGGTGGCGCCGGGCATGACCGTGACGCCGCCGTCGCAGCGCGCGTTCGACACCTGCATCCGCCCGCTGGCCACCGATCGCTCGGCCTCGAGCAACATCACCATCGTCTGCGCCGTGGTGCGCAACGGCGCGCCGGACCAGTGCCGCCTGGAAACCGGGCAGGACAACCCGGTGCGTCACCGCACCGCCGCCCGGTGCCTGGCGCGCGAATATCGCTTCGCCGACGCGACGACCGGCCAGCCGGTCAACGGCGGCCCGGTGACCATCCCGATCGCCCTGAACGTGCAGGTTCGTGAGGCCTTCTGAGGCCGACCACCGGAAAAGGGGGTTCGCCCCCGTCGTGGACGCCAACACGCGGCTGCTGATCCTCGGCAGCCTGCCGGGCGAAGCCTCGCTGGCGACAGGCCAGTACTACGGACACCCGCGCAACGCCTTCTGGCGGCTGGTCGGCGGCGCCGTCGGGCGTCCCGACCTCGCCGACCTGGCCTATGAGGCGCGACTGGATGTGTTGCGGGCGCATGGCGTCGGCCTGTGGGACGTCATCGCCGAGGCCGTGCGGGTCGGAAGCCTGGACACGGCCATCCGCCTGCCGGTCCATGCGGACCTGAAGACACTGATCGCCTCCCTGCCCCGGCTGCAGGCCGTCGCCTTCAACGGCGGCAAGGCGGCGAAGGAGGGCGACCGGGTTCTGGGACCCGATACGGGGGCGTTCCGGCGGCTGGCCCTGCCGTCCTCAAGCCCGGCGCTGGCGAAACCGCTTGCCTGGAAGGCGGAATATTGGGCCATCATCGGGGAATTCAGCGTTCCTCCTCCCCGGACTTCATGATCCTGACCCTCTCCTGCCCGGACCGCTCCGGGATCGTCGCCGCCGTGTCCGGCCTGCTGTCCGACTGCGGCTGCAATATTTCCGACGCCCAGCAGTTCGGCGACCGGTCCACCGGGACCTTCTTCATGCGGGTGGTGTTCGAGCGTCCGGAGACGCTGGACACGGACGCCGTGCGCGCCGCCTTCGCGCCGCTGGCGGAGCGGTTCGGCATGGACTGGACGCTGAGAGGCCGCGCGCCGCGCCGGGTGATGATCCTGACCTCCCGGTTCGATCACTGTCTGGCGGACCTGCTGTACCGCTGGCGGGGCGAGGAACTGCCGATGACCATCACCGGCATCGTCTCGAACCATCCGCGCGACCAGATCGGCCACGTCGATCTGGGGGACCTGCCCTTCCACCACCTGCCGGTGAACGCCGCAGACAAGGCGGCGCAGGAGCGGACCCTGCTGGGCCTGATCGAGGAGACCGGGACCGAGCTGGTGGTGCTGGCCCGCTACATGCAGATCCTGTCCGACGATCTGGCGGGACGGCTGGCGGGGCGGTGCATCAACATCCACCACTCCTTCCTGCCCGGGTTCAAGGGCGCCAAGCCCTACCATCAGGCCCATGCGCGCGGGGTGAAGGTGATCGGGGCGACGGCCCACTACGTCACCGCCGATCTGGATGAGGGTCCGATCATCGAACAGGACGTCGAACCGATCAGCCACCGGGACACGCCGGAGGACCTGATCCGCAAGGGGCGGGACATCGAGCGGCGGGTTCTGGCCCGGGCGGTCGCGCACCATCTGGAAGACCGGGTGCTGCTGAACGGATCAAAGACGGTGGTGTTCGCCGACTGAGACGCACGAAAAAGGGCCGCCCCGGCGACGGAGCGGCCCCTGATTCTGTGAGCCCGTGAGGGCCGGGCTTACTCGCCCGAGCGGATCTGCTCGCGGGCGACCGACGACAGCTCGTCCATCTTGCGGCGGATCTCGCCTTCCGAGACGACGAGGCCCGAGCCTTCGAAGTCCTGGGCGATCTTGCGGAACACGTCCTCCTCGCCCGGCTGCTCGAAGTCGGCGCGGACGACGGCGGCGGCGTACTGTTCGGCGCTCTCGGCGTTCAGCCCCATCTTCTCGGCAGCCCACAGGCCCAGCAGCTTGTTGCGCCGGGCGACCGCCTTGAATTCCTGCTCCTGATCGAGGGCGAACTTGGCCTCGAAGCCCTTTTCCCGATCGTCAAAGGTGGTCATGGGCGTCCGCAGGCTCCTTCAGGCGGCCGAGGGTGGCCGCGTCGCGCTGCTCTATAGCCGCGAGGGGGTGGAACGCAACCTGAACCCGACGGGTTGCGGCGGCGTGTCCCGATCGGCGTGCTTAAGCCCCCACACCGTTTGTGTCCCCGGACGGGTTCCGCTAAGGAGACCGCGACGATTTTACCCGCCCGCCCGATTCCGGATCGCGCTGACCAGACCTACGCGCTGGCCGCGCGTTTTTTGTTTCCGGCGAGGCCCCGCCTGGACGAGACCCCATGAACGTCAAGCGCAAGAAGCTCTACGAGGGCAAGGCCAAGATCCTGTACGAAGGACCCGAGCCCGGCACCCTGATCCAGTACTTCAAGGACGACGCCACCGCCTTCAACGGCGAGAAGAAGGCCCAGCTGGAAGGCAAGGGCGTCATCAACAACCAGATCAGCGAATTCATCATGTCGCGCCTGAACGGCATCGGCGTGACCAACCACTTCATCAAGCGCCTGAACCTGCGCGAGCAGCTGATCCGCGAAGTCGAGATCATCCCGCTGGAAGTCGTGTGCCGCAACGTCGTGGCCGGTTCGATGAGCAAGCGCCTCGGCATCGAGGAAGGCACGCCCCTGCCCCGGTCGATCATCGAGTTCTACCTGAAGAAGGACGAGCTCAACGATCCGATGGTGACCGAAGAGCACATCACCGCCTTCAACTGGGCCTCGACCCAGGAGCTGGACGATATCCTGGCCATGACCGTGCGCGTGAACGACTATCTGTCGGGCATGTTCGGCGCCGTCGGCATCCAGCTGGTGGACTTCAAGATCGAGTTCGGCCGCATCTGGGAAAATGACTTCGCCCGCGTGATCCTGGCCGACGAGATCAGCCCGGACAGCTGCCGCCTGTGGGACACCACCACCGGCGAGAAGCTGGACAAGGACCGGTTCCGCCGCGACCTGGGCAATGTCATCGAAAGCTACACCGAAGTCGCGCGTCGCCTTGGCATCATGAAGGGCATGCCCACGGTCATTCAGGGAGGGCTGCACTGATGGCCAAGGTCAAGGTTCACGTCTTCCTTAAGCCGGGCGTCCTCGACGTTCAGGGCAAGGCCGTTGAAGGCGCGCTGAACGGTCTGGGCTGGGGCGGCGTCTCGGGCGCCCGCGTCGGCAAGCTGATCGAGTTCGACTTCGCCGGCGAAGGCGATCCGGCCGTCGAGGCCAAGAAGATGTGCGAGACCCTGCTCGCCAACACGGTCATCGAAAGCTACCGCATCGAGGTCGCGTGAAGCGCGTCCTGAAGCTGCTGGTCGTCCTGTTCATCCTGGCGGGATGCATCGTGTTCGCCTCGGCCTTGGCCGGGGGACTGATGGACGACAGCGCCTTCACCCAGGCCGCCAAGGATGCGGCCCACTGATTACGGCGATGCGGGTGACGGCCCGCCGCCTGATGCGTTAAGTCTCCCGCGCCAATCGCGGGAGACGCCCATGACCTTCACCCTGACCTCCAACGACATCACCGACGGCGGCGTGCTGCCGGACGCGCAGGTGTTCGCCAGGGGCAATACCTCGCCGCATCTGTCGTGGTCGGGCGCGCCCGAGGGCACGAAGAGCTACGCCGTCACCTGCTACGATCCGGACGCGCCGACGGGCTCGGGCTTCTGGCACTGGACGGTGGCCAACCTCCCGGCCGATGTGACCGAACTGAAGACCGGCGCCTCGTCCGCCGACCTGCCCGCCGGGGCGGTCGAAGGGCGCACCGACTACGGTCCCGCGGGCTTCGGCGGCGCCGCCCCGCCCCCCGGCCACGGCCCGCACCGCTACATCTTCACCGTCTTCGCCGTGGACGTCGAAAAGCTGGACGTAACGCCCGACAACTCGGGCGCCGTGTTCGGCTTCAACCTGCATTTCCATACGCTGGCCAAGGCCACGATCACGGCGACCTACGAGAACACCGGTCAGGGCTGAACTCCGGGTCACATAAACATATAAGCATGTCCTTATATGTTTCTTGACTTCGCGCGCAGACCCGCTTCTATGCGGGGGTCGTGGTCTGCGCGTCGTCTCCGGACGGCGCGGAGCTAAGAGGGAAGCCGGTGGAACACCGGCGCTGCCCCCGCAACTGTAAGCGGCGAGCCGAGGGTCCATCTCGTGTCACTGGGGTTCGCCCCGGGAAGGCCGGGCCCGAAGCCGTGACCCGCGAGCCAGGAGACCTGCCCCGACAGATAACGTCCTCCGGCGGGGTGTCCGGTCAGGCCGCAAGTGCGCCGCCGGACCCGATCCCCGCGTGAGCGTTCGCGCGTCCCTGCCCGAAGCCCTGCCATCAGCAAAGGCTTCGCCCCATGACCGCCCGCCTCCCCGTCCAGGTCGCCACCCTCGGCTTTCCCCGCATCGGCCCGAAGCGCGAGTTGAAGACCGCGCTGGAAGCCCACTGGGCCGGCAAGATCGACGCCAAGGAATTGCTCGCCGCCGCCTCCGACCTGCGCGGACAGGCCTGGGTCCGCCAGCGTGATCTGGGCGCCGACCTGATCCCGTCCAACGACTTCTCGCTGTACGACCATGTGCTGGACACCACCGCCATGGTCGGGGCGGTGCCGGCGATCTACGGCTGGGCGGAGGACCGGGTCGGTCTGGACACCTATTTCGCCATAGCGCGCGGCGCCCAGGGGGACCGGTGCGAGCACGGCCACGCGCAAGTCTCCGGGCATGGCGCGCAGGACGTGCCGGCGGCCGAGATGACCAAGTGGTTCGACACCAACTACCACTTCATCGTGCCGGAGTTCACGGCGGACCAGACCTTCCGCCTCGCCTCGACCAAGGCGCTGCACGAGTATCTGGAGGCCAAGGAACAGGGGATCGAGACCCGGCCGGTGCTGCTGGGGCCGGTCAGCTATCTGCTGCTGGGCAAGGCGAAAGGCGGCGACTTCGACGTCCTGACGCTGCTGCCGAAACTGCTGCCGGTCTATGCCGAGGTGCTGCGGTCGCTGGCGCGGGCGGGGGCGACCTGGGTGCAGGTTGACGAGCCCTGTCTGGTGACCGACCTGCCCGAGGGCGCGGCCGAGGCCTACGCCCTCGCCTACCGGGTGCTGTGCGACGTGACGCCGCCGATCCGGCTGATGCTGACGACCTATTTCGGCGGGCTGGAGGACAACCTCGACCTGGCCCTGTCGTTGCCCGCGCACGGACTGCACGTCGATCTGGTGCGCGCGCCGGAGCAGCTGGAGGCGGTGGTCGCCGGGGCGCGACCCGATCAGGTGCTGTCGCTGGGCGTCATCGACGGGCGCAATGTCTGGAAGGCGGACCTGGGCGCCGTTCTGGACCGGATCGAGCCGATGGTGGCGACCGGGCGGTCGGTGATCATCGCCCCGTCCTGCTCCCTGCTGCATACGCCGATCGATCTGGAGCGGGAGACGGCGCTGGCGCCGGAGGTCCGCAACTGGCTGGCCTTCGCCGTGCAGAAGGTCGCGGAACTGAAGGTGCTGGCGCGGGCGCTGAACGAGGGCCGGGACGCGGTCCGGGCGGAGCTGGCGGCGGCGGATGCAGCGGTCGCGTCACGCCGGACATCGGTCCTGATCCACGATCCGGCGGTGAAGACGCGGGCGGCGGAGACGGACCCGTCGCTGGTGCGGCGGGCGAACGGCTATGAGATCCGGCGCCCGGCGCAGGTCGCCCGGCTGGGCCTGCCCGCCTTCCCGACGACGACCATCGGCTCGTTCCCGCAGACGCCGGAGGTGCGCAAGGCGCGCGCGGACCACGGCAAGGGCGTGCTGGATGACGCCGCCTATGACCGCTTCCTGCAGGAAGAAACCGCGCGGACGGTGAAGTGGCAGGAGGACCTCGGTCTGGACGTGCTGGTCCACGGCGAGTTCGAGCGCAACGACATGGTGCAATATTTCGGCGAGCAGCTCTCCGGTTTCGCCTTCACGCAGTGCGCCTGGGTACAGAGCTACGGATCGCGCTATGTGCGCCCGCCGATCATTTTCGGCGACGTCTCCCGCCCCAACCCGATGACGGTACGGTCGTGGCGGCACGCCCAGTCGCTCACCGAAAAGCCGGTGAAGGGCATGCTGACGGGGCCGGTGACGATCCTCAACTGGTCCTTCGTGCGGGACGACGTTGCGCGCAGCACGGTTTGCCGGCAGATTGCGCTCGCCATCCGCGACGAGGTCCTGGATCTCGAAAGGGCGGGTGCGAAGCTGATCCAGATCGACGAGGC
>NZ_DASWWG010000059.1:0-168030 GCF_036400995.1 Brevundimonas sp. | reverse complement strand
ACGGCGTCCGGATCACCGACCTGCACCAGGGCATCGTCTGGGGCGCCCAGACCGAGGAGACCCGCAAGGACGAGCGGCTGATCAACCGCTTCGACTATGACGGCGACTACGGCACGGTGCTGAACCGCTTCCTGATGCAGGAGGCGGTCGGCTATCCGCTGACCGTCCACGGCTCGGGCGGGCAGACGCGGGCCTTCATCCACATCCAGGACACCGTGCGCTGCGTCGAGCTGGCCCTGAAGAACCCGCCGAAGTCGGGCGAGCGGGTGAAGATCCTGAACCAGATGACCGAGAGCCGCCGCGTGCGCGATCTGGCGGCCATGGTGGCGGGCATGACCGGCGCCGAGGTCCACAACGTCCCCAATCCGCGTCAGGAAGCCGACGAGAACGAGCTGGTCGTGGCCAATGACCAGTTCAGGGAACTGGGCCTGAAGCCGATCACCCTCGCCGAGGGGCTGATGCAGGACGTGACCGAAATCGCCCGCCGCTATGCCGACCGGGCCGATCTGACGAAGATTCCCTGCGTCTCCAGCTGGAACGGGAAGCGCGCCGAAGCGCTGAAGAGCGAAAGCGTCACCGTTTCGACGGGCGGCGTCGAGAACCACGTCCGTTCCGCCTGAGGTCTGATGTCCGACGCCGCCCCGCCCGTTTCGCTGCTGGTCTTCGGCGGCGGCTGGCTGGGCCGCGCGGCGGCGCTCGAGGCCATCCGTCGCGGCGGCCGGGCCGTCGCCACCTCGCGCGATCCCGACACTCGCGGCGCGCTTGAGGCCGACGGGATCGGCGCCGTCGATCCGGCGGACGAGGCCGCGCTGGCGAACGCCGTGGCCGGCGCCTCGGCCCTGCTGGTCACCGCGCCGCCGGATGCCCACGGCTGCCCGGGGCTCAAGGCCCTGATCCCGGCCATCACCGCCTCGGGCGCCTGGCCCGACTGGATAGGCTATGTCTCCTCGACCGCCGTCTTCGGCGACCGCGCGGGCGGTTGGGCCTTCGAGGATGACGAGCTGAACGCCGCCAGCCTGGAGGGCGCGCGCCGCGTCCGGGCCGAGCGGGACTGGCTGGACGCCGGGCGGGGCATGGGGCTGACGGTCCAGCTGTTCCGCCTGCCCGCCCTCTACGGCCCTGGCCGCTCGCCGCTGGACCGCCTGCGCGACGGCACGGCGCGGATCGTCCGCAAGCCGGGGCAGATCTTCAACCGTGTGCATGTGGACGACGCGGTGTCGGGCCTGTTCGCCTCCATGGCGCGCCCACACCCCGGCGCCGCCTACACCCTGTGCGACGACGAGCCTTCTGCGGCGGACGTGGTCATCGAGGGGGCGGCGAAACGGCTGGGCCTGCCTCTGCCGCCCGAGGTCGATCTGGACGATCCGTCGGTGTCGGACGCCATGCGCCGCTTCTACCGCGACTCCAAACGCCTCTCGAACGCCAGGGCCAAGGCGGAGCTGGGCTGGAGGCCGAAATATCCGGGCTGGCGCGAAGGGCTCGAGGCGCTCATCCACGAGCGTGGATGAGCGCATTTTTGTTGGGCCGCGGTCGTCGGCCCTCCGGGACCTCCCGACCCGACGCGGCCTGGCGCTTCGCGCAGGCTGATCGTCAGGCAGTGATCTGAATTGCGCTCAAGCAGTGAGCGACCGCGTCGCGAGCGGTAGCGCCCTTCCTTAGAAAGGAAGGATGTTGCGCTGGCGGCTGTAGGCCATGGTGCCGACGTTGGCGCCGAGGCGCAGGCCGACGCCCGTGCGGATGGGGGCCAGGACGATGCCGTCGGCGCGCTGGTAGTTCACGCCCAGACCGCCGATCAGATAGGCCGAACCTTCCACGCCGGGGTAGCGGCGGTAGATCATGTCGGGGTGGTACAGGCCGTAGACCAGGGTGAAGACCCGGCTGCCGTTGCCGCCGACGTCCCAGCCGATCGAGATGCCCTGCCAGAACACTTCCTGCGAGGCCGACAGGTCCTTCATGTGCAGGGCGCCGCGGCCGTAGCGCAGGCCGACGCCGGCGGCGCCGGAGGCTTCCTCGCCCGCGATATAGGCGGTGGGGGCGTCGCCCTGGTCGGCGAAGATGCGCTCGATGGCGCCGCCGATGGCTTCGGCGGCGATGCCCAGCTCACGCGAGCCGGCGGCGATCAGTTCGTCCGAGGTGTAGGCGGGAGCCGTCTCGTCCGAGCGGATCGGATAGTTCGGATTGCTCGGGCCGGCGGTGGCGCAGGCGCCGAGGGCGGAGGTCGCGCCGAGCGCGAGGCCGGACTGGATCAGGTGGCGGCGGTGCATGGTCTGGCTCCGGGATCGGTTCACCCGACTATCGCGGGCGCTGAACCCAGCGTCGCCGGGCTTTGCGTCAGCCTTGGGGCCGTAAAGTTAACGGGAGATTGCTGGTGGGCTCCGTTGAGGGCGGAGGCAGTCTTCGGGCATTTGCGGATGGGAAGTGGCTAGTGACGAGTGGCTGGCCACCAGCGTGCGACGGCGCCGTGAGCGCCGCCCTTCCGCATCGATCGAACCCCCGAACATTAGCCACTAGCCACTAGCCACTAGCCCCCCGTGCACCACCCCGTCAGCTCCGCAGCGTCGCGCCCAGCTTGGTCGCCGCGGCGACGACCCTGGCGGTCAGCGCCTCGATCTCCGCGTCGGTCAGCGTCGCCTCGACGGGCTGGAGTTCGACCTCCAGCGCCACCGACTTGAAGCCCTCGTCCACGCCCTTGCCGCGATAGACGTCGAAGACCCGGACGTCCGAGATCAGGGCCTTGTCGACCCCGGCCACGGCGCGCACCAGATCGCCGGTGGCCTTGGCTTCCTCGACCACGAAGGCGAAGTCGCGGGTCAGCGGCATCAGGGTCGACAGACCGGCCTTGCCGCGCGCCTTGGACTTCGCGCCGCGCGGCTCGGGGACCGCGTCCAGCACGATCTCGAAGGCCAGCATGGGCGCGTCGGCGTCCAGCGCCTTGAGCACGCGCGGGTGCAGGGCGCCGAACTCGACCATGACGTTCTTCGGACCCAGCTGCAGACGGGCCGAGCGGCCCGGGTGCCACCAGTCGCGGTTCTGGCCCTGAACCAGCTGCAGCGACGCCGTCGGGGCGCCCAACTGGTCCAGCAGGGCGATCAGGTCGCCCTTCAGCGCGAACAGCGCGTCTTCCGGCGCGCCGCCCCAGTGACGGGCCGCGCGCGGGGCGACCAGACCGGCGATGACGGTCCGCTGGCCGTTCGGCTGGTCGTCCAGATAGATCGGACCGATCTCGAACAGGGCCGCGTCGGCGTGGCCGCGCGCGGCGTTGCGCGCCGCCGCCTGGATCAGGTTCGGCAGGGCCGAGGGCCGCATGCAGTCCAGATCGGCCGCGATGGGGTTCTCCAGCACCAGCTTCTCATCGCCGCCGCCGAACAGGGCCGCGATCGACTGTTTGGTGAAGGACCAGGTGACGGCCTCGGCATAGCCCATGGCGGCCAGCGCCCGGCGGGCCAGACGCACGCGCGCCTGACGCGGGTTCAGCACGCCCTTCGACGGGGCGCCCTGATCGGGCAGCGGGGTGGTCGGCAGCTTGTCGAAGCCCTCGATGCGGGCGACCTCTTCCACCAGATCGGCGGGGCCTTCCACGTCCCGGCGCCACGACGGCGGGGTCACCGACCACGGCGAGGCGCGGTCCACGGTGAAGCCGAGGGCGATCAGGATGTCGGCGATGCGGTCGTCCGTCAGCGACAGGCCGGTCAGCGAGCCGACGCGGGCGGGGTCGAAGGCGAAGGCGGTCGGTACGGCCGGCGCCTGACCGGCGACAGTCACTTCGGACGGCTCGCCGCCGCAGAGCTCGAGGATCAGCTTCGTGGCCAGCTCGACGCCCGGCACGACCGACGCCGTGTCCACGCCGCGCGCGAACCGGTACTGGGCGTCCGAGGTCAGGGCCAGGGTGCGGCCCGTCTGGGCGATGACGATGGGGTCGAACCAGGCGCTCTCGACAAAGACGTCGACGGTCTCGTCCGAACAGCCCGTGCTCTCGCCGCCCATGACGCCGCCAAGGCCGATGGGGCGTTCGCCGGCGGCGTCGGAGATGACGCACATCGACGGGTCGACGGTGTAGGTCTTGCCGTCCAGCGCGATCAGGTGCTCGTGCTCGCCCGTGTCCTTCGCGACCTGTCCGGCGCGGACCACGATCTGGTCGCCCGACAGCTTGGCGATGTCATAGACGTGCAGCGGGCGGGCGCGGTCGTAGGAGATCAGGTTGGTGATATCCACCAGCCGGTTGATCGAGCGCAGGCCGATGGCCTCCAGACGGCGCTTCAGCCACTCGGGCGAGGGGCCGTTCTTCACACCGCGGATCGTGCGGCCGGCGAAGACTGGGCACAGCTCCGGCGCATCGATGCGCACCGTGACCGGCGAGGCGAAGCTTCCGGCGACCGGTTCGATGGCGGGGGTCTTCAGCACGCCCAGACCGGCGGCGGCCAGGTCACGGGCGATGCCCGCCACGCCCAGCCAGTCGGGGCGGTTCGGGGTCACTTCAAAGTCGATGACCGGCTCGGCGCCGAAGACGCCGGCGGCGGGCGTGCCGACCTGCAGGTCGTCGCCCAGCTCCAGGATGCCGTCGCTCTCGCCCGGCTGCTCCAGCTCGGCGGCCGAGCACAGCATGCCGTTCGAGACCACGCCGCGGACCGGCTTCTCGACCAGGGTCACGCCCAGTCCCGGCACATAGGCGCCGATGGGGGCGTAGATGGTGGTCAGGCCCGCGCGCGCGTTCGGGGCGCCGCAGACGATTTCCTTCAGGCCGTCGACGGTCTCCACCTGGCAGACCTGCAGGCGGTCGGCGTTGGGGTGGCGTTCGGCCGAGATGATCTTCGCCACGCTGAACGGGGCGAGGGCCGCGACCGGATCGTGGACGTCCTCGACCTCCAGCCCGGCCATGGTCATGGCGTCGGCCACCGCCGAGACGTCAGCCCCGGTGTCCAGGTGGTCCGTCAGCCAGGAAAGGGTGAACTTCACGCGTCCTCGCTGGTGATCTTCAGGTTGTCAGCGATCTGCGACAGGAAGTCGGGGTGGCCGGTGAAGCCGATGCCGACGAAGCGGCAGCGCACGAAGCGGGTGTTGGCGAACGGCACCACGCCGGTGACCTTCTCGCCGACGGTCTGCAGCAGCAGGTTCTTGCCGTTGTCGGTGATGCCCAGGTTGCAGCCTTCGAAGTGGACGTTGTCGGTGGCGAACAGAACCGCCGGGCCCTCGATCAGGCAGTCGGTGAAGGTCTTGCCGTCGATCAGCGTCTTGCCCGCCTGGATGTTGCTCATGGCGAACAGCGGCAGCCAAACGGCTTCCTTCTCGAACGTGGTGCGCTCGGCGACGGACGGGTCGATCTTCAGGGTGGGGGCGGTATCGGTCATGACTGTCGTCTCGTTCTCGAAAATGGGGTTCAGCTCAGGCCGCTGGCCGGGTTCGGCGCGGCGAAGGCGGAGAAGCCGTAGTGGGCCAGCCACCGGGTGTCGGCCTCGAACATGGGGCGCAGGTCCGAGATGCCGTATTTCAGCATCGCCAGACGATCCACGCCCATGCCGAAGGCGAAGCCCTGGTATTCGTCCGGGTCGATGCCGCAGGCGCGCAGGACATTGGGATGCACCATCCCGCAGCCCAGGATCTCCATCCAGCTGTCGCCGGTGTTCAGCTTCAGCTCGCCGCCCGAGCGGTCGCAGCGGATGTCCATTTCGGCCGACGGCTCGGTGAAGGGGAAGTGGTGCGGACGGAAGCGGGCGTCGACGCCGTCCAGCTCGAAGAAGCGGGCGACGAAGGTCTCCAGCGTCCACTTCAGGTGGCCCATGTGGATGCCCTTGTCGATCACCAGACCCTCGACCTGATGGAACATCGGGGTGTGGGTGGCGTCACTGTCCTTCCGGAAGGTCCGGCCCGGCGCGATGATCCGGATCGGCGGCGTCTGGCTCATCATGGTCCGCACCTGCACCGGGCTGGTGTGGGTGCGCAGGACCTTGCGCTCGCCCGTTTCCGGGTCGGGCTTCAGGAAGAAGGTGTCGTGCATCTCCCGCGCCGGATGCTTGGGCGGGAAGTTCAGGGCGGTGAAGTTGTGGAAGTCGTCCTCGACGTCCGGACCCTCGGCGACCGCGAAGCCCATGTCGGCGAAGATGGCGACCATCTCGTCCATGACCTGCATGGTCGGGTGCACGCTGCCGGTCCGGCGCGGGCGCGGCGGCAGGGTCAGGTCGACGTGCTCGGCCTTCAGCCGGGCGTCCAGCTCGGCGGCTTCCAGATCGGCCTTGCGGGCGGTCAGGGCGGACTGCACGCGGTCGCGCAGGCCGTTGATCTTCGGACCCTGTTCGCGGCGCTCGTCGGGGCTCATCGCGCCCATGCCTTTCAGCAGGCCGGAGATGGAGCCGGACTTGCCGAGGGCGGCGACGCGGATGTCCTCGACGGCGGCGGCGGTCTCCGCCGAGCCGATGGCGTTGATCAGGTCGAGTTCGAGTTGGGCGAGATCGGTCATTGTGGGCAGTCGTCTAGCGGGCGCGGACGCTTTCGTCACGCCCGACGGCCAGCAGATACGAAAACGCCCGCCCCGGCGAGCCGGAGCGGGCGTGTTTCAGATCGCTTGCCTGAGCCGATTAGGCGAGGGCGGCGCGGACCTTGTCGGCGATCGCCTTGAAGCCGGCTTCGTCGGCGGCCATGGCGGCCAGAACCTTGCGGTCCAGTTCGATGCCGGCCTTGTTCAGGCCGTTGATGAACTGCGAGTAGGTGAAGCCTTCGATGCGGGCCGCGGCGTTGATGCGCTGGATCCACAGGGCGCGGAAGTTGCGCTTCTTGGTGCGACGGTCGCGGTAGGCGTACTGGCCGGCGCGATCAACGGCGGCCTTGGCGGTGCGGATGGTGTTCTTGCGGCGGCCGTAGAAGCCCTTGGCCTGCTTCAGAACCTTCTTGTGCTTGGCGTGGGACGTAACGCCCCGGGTAACGCGAGCCATGATGTTTTCTCTTTATCGGGAAGTCCCTACCGCTCGACCCGCGGGGTCTCGCTGCTTGAGGGACTGTCGTTCAAATTCGTTGCGGTTGGATCAGTCTGCTGCGTGCGCCGATCAGGCGTACGGCATGTAGGACTTGATCTTCTTGGCGTCGGCGTCGGCCATGACCGAAGTGCCGCGGTTCTGGCGGATGTACTTCGAGTTGTGGCTGATCAGGCGGTGGCGCTTACCGGCGACGCCGGCCTTGACCTTGCCCGTGGCGGTGAATTTGAAGCGCTTCTTGGCGCCCGACTTCGTCTTCAGCTTCGGCATTTTCACTCTCTCTTTTGAGTGGGCTACCGCTCTTCGAGCTACTTGAGCCCGAAGGTGATCGCCCTGATTAAGAACCGCCCAGGCATGCCTGTTCGCCCGGCGGTTCGGTACGCGAAGGCGCGGCTTCTAGGCGAAGCGGGGCGCAAACGCAAGCAGAGTCTGACTCCGGAGCCTATTGCGGCGGGTTGTGGGTCTCCAGGAAGCGGACCATCTCGGCCAGCATCCGGTGACGGGTTTCCGGCCGCGACAGCCAGTGGTCCTCGCCTGACAGTTCGATCAGCTCATAGGGCTTGCCCGCCCGGCGCAGGGCGTCGGCGAAGATCTGGCTCTGCTCGAACGGCACCACGGTGTCGTCCCGGCCGTGCAGCAGCAGGATCGGGGCGTCGGCGCGGGCCGCCTGCCAGGCCGGAGAGATCGGGTTCAGGTCGCTGTCGCCCAGCCGGTCCGCGCCCATGAAGCGGTTCCAGTAGCGGACGACCGGCGAGTCGCGTCGGCCGCCCTGCTCGGCTTCCCACAGCACCATGCGGCGCAGGTCCGACACCCCGGCCACCGAGACGGCGCAGCGGTAGACGCCCGGGTCCAGGGTCGGGCCGGCCATGGCCGCGTAGCCGCCGTAGCTGGCGCCCACGATGCAGACGCGCGCCGGATCGATGATGCCTTCGCTCGCCAGATAGCGGACGCCGTCCGACAGGTCGGTCTGCATCTTGCGGCCCCACTGGCCGTAGCCGGCCTCGAGGTGGGCCGTGCCCAGACCGTCCGAGCCGCGGAAGTTCGGCTGCAGGACGACATAGCCGCGCGAGGCCAGCGCCTGCGCCCACCAGTCGAAGCCCATGTAGTCGCGCGACGCCGGTCCGCCGTGCGGCAGGACCACCAGCGGCAGGTTGCGGGGCTCGGTGACGCCGGGCGGGAGGGTCATGTAGCCGGGGATGACCATGCCGTCGGCGGCCGGATAGCTGACCGCCCGCACCTCGCCGACGCGGGCGCCGGTGATCGAGGGGTATTCCTCGCCGATGATCTCCGCCGTGCGGCGATCCAGGTCGACCAGCTGGTAGGTGCCCGAGTCGCCCGGGCCCTGGGTGTGGACGACGATCTGGCGCATGTCGTTCGACCAGGCGGTCAGACGGATCTGCTTGCCGCGGAAGGTGCTCTGGATCGTCCGCCAGGTGCGTTCCGCCACGGGATCGAGGAACTGCCAGCGCTCGGAATCGTCGTCGGCCAGCGTCCGCGCGCCGATCAGCAGCCCGGTTTCCGGATGGTGCATCAGATTGGTCGGCTTGCCCTCGAACGGCAGGTCCGAGATGGTCCCGGTGGCCAGTTCGACGGCGTAGTAGCCTTCGGGGCGGCCGTCGATCGTACCGTACAGGATGACGCTGTCGGTGGTCTGGCCGAAGCCCGCCAGTCCGGGGGTGTCGATGCGGGCGTCGGTGCGCCAGACGGTGCGCCAGAAGCCGCCGCGCATCGCCTGCAGGGCCCATTCCTCGCCGTCGTACTGGATCCGCACCACCGGCGCGCCCGCGGCGTCCAGCAGCGGGGTGGAGCCCCGGCGGTCGGGGGCGATGACCTCGCGGCCCACGCCGGTGTCCAGGTTGATCCGGTAGAGGCCCAGACCGCTGTAGCCGGCGCCCGAGACGAACATCGTCGGCTGGCCGTCCACAGTGCGGATGATCGGACCGCTCATGATCTTGCCCATCACCCCGGGGGTGTTGTTCAGGGCCATCGACACCCGACGGGTCGGGATCGAATAGATCTGGGCGTCCGCCAGCTCGGACCGGCGCAGGCCGATCGAGGCGCCGACCTGGGTGGCCGTGCTGTAGATGTAGACATAGTCCTCGCCGACCCAGCCGAGGCCGCGGACCTTGATGTCGCCGGCCCGGACGCCGCCGATCAGGCTCATGTCGCTCAGGTCGTTGATGATCAGGCTGCGGTCGTCGCCGACGACCGTGATGTAGGCCATGCGGTCGCCGCTGGGGGACAGGTCGATGTAGTCGTAGGCGGGCAGGGCGCCGTAGGCTTCCAGCGGCGCGCGGTCCGTCGCGGCGGCGGCCGCTGGGTCGGCGGCGACCTCCTGGGCCGAGGCGGCGCCTGCGCCGAGAAGCACCGCCGCCACGGCCGCGGCGACGATCGAACGATGCTTGATCACGGGTGTGTCCCCCAACACGGAAATGCCGGACCAACCTAAAGGTCGGTTCGGCGCCCGATCAAGGGTTGAACCGGCTCAACCCTCGCTGCGAACGTCCGTGCATAGGCGGCGGGGGTCCTGGATGCGGGCGGCGGCGGCGCGGCGGATGTCGATGGCGGCGCCCGTGCCGGTGCGGTCCAGAACCTCCGAGCCGGTCTGCGGCCAGCTGGGGGCCAGCAGGCGGGAGTCGTCGCGGTCCAGATCGACCAGATGGAAGTCCGAGCCGCCCGGGCGCTCGGCGTAGACGATCAGCTTGCGGAAGTCGGCCGACCAGGACGCCAGTTGCACGTCGTCTCCGGGGAAGGCGGCGATGATCGACGGCCAGTCCCGGGCGAGGGCTTCGTTGAAGAAGATGTGGGCGTGGCGGTCATCGTCGTCCCGGCCGACGAGGCCCAGCAGGACGCCGGTCTGCTCGTCGTGGATCGGAAGCACCTCGGTCAGGCCCTCGGGGTTCAGGTTCGACACCACCTCGCCGGTGTCGCGCGCGACCTCGACCAGACGGGCGGTCGGGTCGTCGCCGATCTTCACCAGCACGGTGCCCTGCCGGCCGAGGCCCAGCAGTTCGACCGGCTCGCCGCCGAACCGCGAGGCCGGGATGATCCGCCAGCCGGCGCCCCGGCGCAGCTTGATCCGGCCCTCCTGCTGAAGCGCCGCCGGCTCGCCGGCCTCGTCCAGGATCATGGCCTCGGTGCGCTGGACGCCCTTCACCTCGCGCGCGGGTTCGGCGGTGTCCAGGTTCACGCTGTACAGGTCATACCGGCACGAGCCGTCGAAGCTGATGGTGTCGACCACGGCCTCCAGCCGGCCGTCGCGCAGACGCACCGACGGGCGTTCGAACACGATGGCCATGACGCGCGGATTGGTGCGGATGCGCGACGGGGTGATGTTGCCCAGGGTGTTGATGCTGGTCCGGTTGCGCAGCAGGGTCTCGTAGCCGTCGGTGGCCGGGTTGTAGGCGATCACGCTCATCAGGCCGTTGTCGACGTCGAGGGTGTCGATCGACTGGGTCGACAGGGTCAGCAGGATGTGGCCGTTCCCGGCCCACATCAGGTCGCGCAGATTGGTGTCTTCCAGATCGGCGGTCCGGCTCAGTGAGCCGTCCAGCCGCTCGACCCGCACCCTGCGGTAGTTCGCCCGCGCCGCGACATAGGCGATGGTCGAGCCGTCGGGCGAGATTTCGGCGCGCTCGACCAGATAGGTCGGTCCGTTCGGGGCCCGGAAGCTCGAGGCCTGCACGTCCGGCAGCACCGTCGTCGGGTCCGGGGCGGTCTGGGCGAGGGCGGAGGAGGCGAGGGACAGGCCGACGGCGGCGGCGAGAACGGAACGACCGGTGCGGTTCACTGGGGGACGGCCCTGACTGGATGCAACTGATCCGGGTTCTCTAAAGCAAAACGCCCCGGCGCGAACCGGGGCGTTTCGTTTTTCGGATCAGGACCGGCGGCTCAGCGCGGCGCCAGGATCATGATCATCTGGCGGCCTTCCATACGCGGGGCGTATTCGACCTTGGCCACTTCCTCGAAGTCGGCCTGCACCTTGTTGAGCAGCTTCATGCCCAGTTCCGGGTGCGCCATCTCACGACCGCGGAAGCGCAGGGTGACCTTCACCTTGTCGCCTTCGTCGAAGAAGCGGTGCATGGCCTTGGCCTTCACCTCATAGTCGTGGGTGTCGATGTTCGGACGGAGCTTGATCTCTTTCAGCTCGACGATCTTCTGGCGCTTGCGCGCCTCCGCCTTCTTCTTCTGCTCCTGGAAGCGATGCTTGCCGTAGTCCAGGATCTTGCAGACCGGGGTGTCGGCGCTGGCGACGATCTGGACCAGATCCAGACCCGCTTCCTCGGCGGCCTCAAGCGCGGCCGACAGCGGCATCACGCCCTGCTTCTCACCGTTCTGATCGATGAGCAGAACGCGCGTGGCGCGGATTTCCTGGTTGATGGGCGGCCCGTCTTTCACGGGCGGCGTTTGCATCGGACGGCGAATGGGCGTCGTTTCCTTATGTGGTCGAAGCGGTCGATAATCTGACAAGACGAAGCGCGCGATAAATCGCGGCGTTCCCCTCGGGTGGGCCTATATGAGCCCCAAACCCCGTATTTTCAAGGCGTGCCGGGCTTCCCCGCCGCGATGAAGTCGGCGTGTAGCGCCAGTACCGCAGCGTACACATGCTCGACCGTCAGGTCCTCGATCGGGGCGAACTGCCCGCGCGTTTCATTCGAGGCCGCCGTACGGGTCTTCGGGCCCCACGGGCCGTACAGCCACCATTCGGTCGGGCCGAACAGGCCCAGCGTCGGCCCGCCCAGCGCCGCCGACACATGCATCAGACCGGAATCATTGCCGACGAACAGGTCGGCGCGGTCGATGGCGGCGGCCGAGGCGAGGATGTCGCCCTTGCCGACGAAGTCGATGCCGCGTTCGCCCGCGGCTTCAAGCGCCGGGGTCGCGGGCGGACGGTCGCCCGGCCCGCCCACGGGCATGAAGCGCCAGCCGTCGAAGCGAGGGTCGGCCTTCAGCTTCTCTACGAGGGCGCCCCAGCGGTCGGCGGGCCAGCTCTTGCCCGGCTGGTGCGCGATGGGGGCCAGGGCGATGATCGGCCCCGGGCCCGCGCCGCCGGTCAGTTGCGGGTCGATAACAGCGGCGGCTTCGGCGCGCGCCTGGTCGTCCAGCCAGATTTCAGGGTCCAGCGGGGTCTCCGAGCCCGTCAGGCGCGACACCATCTCGACCTTGCGCAGCCCGGTCTCCCACGACCGGTTGTAGACCACCCGCCGCTTCGCCGGGATCAGGTACGACAGGGCCGAGCCGCGGATGTCGATGACCATGTCCCAGCGGATCCCGGCCACCTGCTTCCACAGATCGACCCAGTGTCCGGCCATCTTCTTCTTGTCGAGGATGATGGTCCGCTCGACGCCCGGCGCATTGCGGAAGAAGGGGGCGGGCGGCCGGCCGCAGGCGACGGTGATCCGGGCGCCGGGCAGCTGCCGGCCGATCTCGCGGATCACGCCCGACGAGATGACGCAGTCGCCGATGCGGTTTGAGGTGACGAACAGGACCTTGGGGTCGGACACGCTTTTCGGCCTTCGCTTGGACAGTCAGGGTTCGCTATCAGTCCCCGAACGTTTTCGCGAGAGGAACCGCCATGGATGATCTGGAACGCCTGACCCGGCCCGACGGCGAGACCCTGGCCCTGAAGCGGGTGACCGGGACGGGTCCGACGGTGATCTGGATCGGCGGCTTCCGTTCGGACATGGAGGGGACCAAGGCGCTGGCGCTGGATGCGGCGGCGCGCGAGCGGGGGTGGAACTACGTCCGCTACGATCATTTCGCCCACGGGGTTTCGTCCGGCGACTGGCGTCAGGCCACGATCGGCCGCTGGCGCGAGGACGCCGTCGCCCTGATCGACAGCCTCGAGGGCCCGGTCATTCCGGTCGGCTCGTCCATGGGGGGCTGGGTCGCCCTGCTGGCCGCCGTCGCGCGGCCGGAGCGGGTGGCGGGGCTGGTGTTGGTCAATCCGGCCCAGGACTTCACCGAACGCCTGATGTGGCCGGACCTGCCGGATCATGTCCGCCAGACCATCCTGCGCGACGGCGAGGCCCTGATCGTCGAGGAGGGGCTGGGCGAGTACGTCCTGACCCGCCGGATGTTCGAGGAGGCCCGCGACTGGCTGCTGCTGGACGGGGTCATCGAGATCGCCGCGCCGGTGCACATTCTTCAGGGACGTAAGGACGATGTGGTCCCGTGGCGTCATCAGGTGGAGCTCATCGAACGCCTCCGGGGCGGCGACATCACGCTGGACCTGGTGGCCGAGGGAGATCATCGTCTGTCCACGCCCGCCGACCTTGATCGTCTGGTCGAGGCGGTTGAGCGGAACCGTGGTCAGATCACGACATTGTCCTGATCCGAGGAGAACGCCATGCGCACCCTGATCGCCTTCACCCCCGTCGTGCTGGGACTGGCCCTGACCGCCTGTTCGACCACGCCCGGCACGGACCGTTACGGAACCGAGCTGCAACGTCTGGCCGACGACTGCCGCGCCCGCGGCGGCATCCTGGCCCCGACCGGACAGCAGTCGGGCCGTCCGCAGCAGGACAACGTCTGTGAAATCCGCGGCGGCACGGGCCGCGCGCCCAGCCCGTCGAACTGACCATGCGCGCCCTTGTCCTGACGGCCGCGCTCGCCGCGTCCCTGTCCGCCTGCGCCTCGACCGGAGAACGGGCGGGGCCCGACACGACCGCCGAACTCGCGGCGAAATGCCGGGAGCGCGGCGGCATACTGGTGCCGACCGGACGACCTTCGACCGGCCGCCCGGAAACGGACAACGCCTGCCAGATCAACGGCGGCGCTTCGCGGATTCCCTAGGGCCTAGAGCAGGGCGCTGATCGCCGCCCGCGCCGCCTCACCGAGGTCGGCGCGCTTCAGCGCCAGCGCGACGTTGGCGCGCAGCAGGCCGATCTTGTCGCCGCAGTCGTGGGTCACGCCCGCGTACTCGACCGCCGTGAAGGACTGCTGCGTCATCAGGCGCGCCATGCCGTCGGTCAGCTGGATCTCGCCGCCCGCGCCGCGTTCCTGGGTCTCGAGGATGTCGAAGATTTCCGGCTGCAGGATGTAGCGGCCCGAGATCGACAGGTTGGACGGCGCCGTGCCCTTGGCGGGCTTCTCGACCATGCCCCGCATATGGATGCGGTTTCCGTCCCGGCCGTCCGGGTCAACGATGCCGTATTTGTGGGTCTCGCTCTCCGGCACCTGCTCGACGCCGATGACGTTGCCGCCGACCTCGGCATAGACGTCGGCCAGCTGCTTCAGCGCGCCCGGCTGCCCATCGACGATCACGTCCGGCAGGATCACCGCGAAGGGTTCGTCGCCGATGATGTCGCGGGCGCACCAGACGGCGTGGCCCAGCCCCTTGGGCTGCATCTGGCGGGTGAAGCTCATCTCGCCGGCCTGGGCCAGTTCGGCGTTCATCATCTCGAGGATGTCGGTCTTGCCCTTGGCCGCCAGCTGGGCCTCCAGCTCGATCTGGTGATCGAAATAGTCCTCGATGGCGCCCTTCGAGCGGCCGGTGACGAAAACGATGTGCTCGATGCCCGCCTCACGGGCCTCCTCGACGATGTAGCTCAGGATCGGCCGGTCGACGACGTTCAGCAGTTCCTTGGGCGTGGTCTTGGTGCCGGGCAGAACGCGGGTGCCGAGGCCAGCGACGGGCAGCACGGCCTTGCGCAGGCGGCGGGTCTGGGTGGTCATGAACAGTCCTGATCAGAAGGGTCGGGCAGCCTAACGTATTTGCGTCAGGAAGCGATCATTCAACGGTGACGGACTTCGCCAGATTGCGCGGCTGGTCCACGTCGGTGCCCTTCTGCACGGCGGTGTAATAGGCCAGCAGCTGCACCGGGATCGCATAGATCAGCGGCGCGATCAGGGAGTGGCAGTCCGGGGCGTCGACGCGGCGGATGCCCGCGCCGTGCGGATCGGGGGCCGACTTCGGCGCGATCATGATCACCGGGCCGCCGCGCGCCGCGACTTCCTGCAGGTTCGAGGCGGTCTTCTCGAACACCTCGTCCAGCGGGGCGAGGGCCACGATCGGGGTCTTCTCGTCGACCAGGGCGATCGGGCCGTGCTTCAGCTCGCCGGCGGCATAGCCCTCGGCGTGGATGTAGCTGATCTCCTTCAGCTTCAGCGCGCCTTCCATGGCCAGCGGGAACATCGAGCCCCGGCCCAGGAACAGCACGTCCGTCGCCTTGGACAGGTCGAGGGCGACGGCCTTCAGGTCGCCTTCCATGCTCATCGCCTCGGCGATCAGGCGCGGGGCCTCGAACAGCGCCTTGACCAGTTCGGCCTCGGTGGCGGCGTCGATGCGGCCGCGCTGGACGCCCGCCGCCACGGCGAGGGCCAGCAGGGCAGCGACCTGCGCCGTGAAGGCCTTGGTCGAGGCGACGCCGATTTCCGGCCCGGCATGGGTCGGCCACAGGGTCTGGGCCTCGCGCGCCATCGAGGACGAGTGGACATTGACGAGGGCGGCCGTCTTCAGCCCCTGCGCCTTGCACCAGGTCAGGCTGGCCAGGGTGTCGGCGGTCTCGCCCGACTGGCTGACGGCCACCGCCAGCGTGCCCTTGGTCAGGGCCGGGTGGCGATAGCGGAACTCCGACGCGATCTCGACGTCGCACGGCAGGCCCGCCAGCTTCTCGAACGCATAACGGCCGATCTGGCCGGCGTAGAAGGCGGTGCCGCAGGCGACGATCTGGACGCGGTCGATGGCGGCGAAGTCGATCTCGCCCGCCTTGGCCTTGCCGTTCACGAAGTCGAGGTACTCCGACAGCGTGTGCTGCACGCTGTCCGGCTGCTCGTGGATTTCCTTCTCCATGAAGTGCCGGTACTCGCCCTTCTCGACGAGGGCCGACGAGGCCGAGACCTGCACGATCGGGCGATCCACCGGCGCGCCCGAGGCGTCGAACATGCGGGCGCCGTCGCGGTCGATGGCGACGAAATCGCCCTCTTCCAGATAGCTGATCTTCTGGGTGAAGGGGCCGACGGCCAGGGCGTCCGAACCCAGGTACATCTCGCCTTCGCCCCAGCCGACGACCAGCGGGCTGCCGCGGCGCGCGCCCAGGATCAGGCCGTCCTCGCCCTCCAGCAGGACGGCCAGCGCATAGGCGCCGGTCAGGCGGTCCAGCACGCGCTTGAAGGCTACCAGCGGATCGTTGGTCTTGGTCAGTTCGCTGTCCAGCAGGTGGGCGACGACCTCGGTGTCGGTCTGGCTTTCGAAGGCGTGGCCCTCGGCAACCAGCTCGGCTTTCAGTTCGGCGAAATTCTCGATGATGCCGTTGTGAACCAGCGTCACGCGGCCCGCCTTGTGCGGGTGGGCGTTGGCCGTCGTCGGCGCGCCGTGGGTCGCCCAGCGGGTGTGGCCGATGCCGATGGTGGCGTTCAGCGGCTCGGCGGCCAGCACGGCCTCCAGCTCGCGGATCTTGCCCTTGGCGCGGCGGCGCTCGATCTTGCCGTCCACCAGAGCGGCCACGCCGGCGGAGTCATAGCCGCGGTATTCCAGCCGCTTCAGGCTGTCGATCAGACGGGGAACCGCCGGACCGGTTCCGGTCACGCCAATGATGCCGCACATGAGAGAAACCCTCGGAAAAATCGAAATTCCGCGCTTTGCACCTCGGCGCGGGAGGGTCTAAGCCGACCCTGACTGTCCGTGCCGGTGTAGGCGAGGACAACGTGGATTTGCACCTGAAAAGCGGTTTCGCAAGGTTACGCGCGCCGCCGAGCAAGGAAGACTGGACTTGGCTGAACGACGCTATTTCGGCACCGACGGCATCCGCGGACGCGCCAATACCCACCCGATGACGCCGGAAGTGGCGTTGCGCGTCGGGCTGGCGGCGGGCCGGATGTTCATGTCGTCGGACGACCGACGTCACCTGGTTGTGATCGGCAAGGACACCCGACTGTCCGGCTACATGATCGAACCGGCGCTGGTCGCGGGCTTCTCGGCCGCGGGCATGGACGTGCGCACCTTCGGGCCCCTGCCGACCCCCGGCGTGGCCATGATGACCCGTTCGATGCGGGCCGACATCGGGGTGATGATCTCGGCCTCGCACAACGCCTATCTGGACAACGGCATCAAGCTGTTCGGGCCGGACGGCTACAAGCTGTCTGACGAGGTCGAGCTGAAGATCGAGTCGATGATGGACGAGGACCTCGGTTCGGGTCTTGCGCCCGCCGACAAGCTGGGCCGGGTCAAGCGCATCGACGACAGCCAGGCCCGCTATGTCGAGATCGCCAAGGCCAGCTTCCCCAAGGGACTGAGCCTGCAGGGCCTGCGCATCGCCGTCGATTGCGCCAACGGCGCCGGCTACAAGGTCGCGCCCACGACCCTCTATGAACTCGGCGCCGACGTGATCGCCGTGGGGGTCGAGCCGAACGGCCTGAACATCAACGAGAACTGCGGCTCCACCCATCCGGCCACCCTGGCCGAGGCGGTGAAGCGCCACGGCGCCGACATCGGCATCGCCCTGGACGGTGACGCCGACCGGGTCATCATCTGTGACGAGAAGGGCCAGATCGTTGACGGCGACCAGATCATGGCCATGGTCGCGTTGGACTGGGCTCGTCGCGGCCTGCTGACCGGCGGCGGTCTGGTGGCCACGGTCATGTCCAACCTCGGCCTCGAGCGCGCGCTGAACGCCGAGGGCCTGACGCTGGAGCGCACCAAGGTTGGCGACCGCTACGTCATGGAACGGATGCGCGGCGGCGGCTTCAATGTCGGCGGCGAGCAGTCGGGCCACATCATCCTGCACGACTACGCCACCACCGGCGACGGCCTGATGTCGGCCCTGCAGGTGCTGGCCGTGCTGGTCGAGAGCGGCCGCCCGATGAGCGAACTGGCGCGTCAGTTCGAGCCGGTGCCGCAACTGCTGGAGAACGTTCGCTTCACCGGCGGCAAGCCGCTGGAGGACGCCGCGGTCAAGGCGGCCATCGCCGACGCCGAGGCCCGTCTCAACGGTCAGGGCCGCCTGCTGGTCCGCCCCTCGGGCACCGAGAAGCTGATCCGCGTCATGGCCGAAGGCGACGACGAGGCGCTGGTGAAGCAGGTGGTCGCGGACGTCAGCGCGGCGGTGAAGGCGGCGGGCTAGGGCTCAGCCGCCCCGGGTCCAGTCGCTGACCGGTTCGGGCTCGGAGCCGGACGCGCGCGCCGCGCCGTAGCGGTTCGGGCCCGGCGTCCCCTTCTGCGCCAGCACGATGATCAGGCCGATCAGCGTGACCATGTAGAGCAGGTTGTTCAGGAACAGCAGGCCGCCCAGGGCGAAGTTCGGCATGCCGGTGTCCATGGCGCTCTTGAGCATCAGCAGGAAGCCGAAGATGCCGAAGGTCACGAATGGCACGGGCGCCAGTCCCCACCAGCCGGGGAGGTTCCGGTCGTGCAGCCGCCGCACCACGGCCGCCGCCAGCAGCCCGATGAAGACGAGGACGGTCGCGCCCTGCACCCAGAAGAAGGGGGTGAAGTCCGGCATGACGGCGAGGGGGGACGGGTAGGTCTCCACGACCTCGACCCGCACCGTGTCGGACGGCGCGAGGGATGAGGCGGTCGTCGCGGGCGCGACGACATGGGGGGCGAATTCGCCCATGATCCGGCTCATCATCACCCCGCCGGCCCCGCCGCCCAGGACCATGACCAGGGCGAACACCACCCCGGCGTAGGGCCAGAATTCCCCGCGCGTGTCGCGCCCCGAGAACTGGGTCAGCTTGCGGAAGCCGCGGACGATCGGATTGGCCATGGTGTCTCCCCTGTGTGCGGCCAGCCTATCGGGGGTCCGCCGGAGAGGCCAGTCAGTCCCGCACCGGCTCCACCGTCAGCACCGTCGCGTCCGGCGCGCCCACGTCGCCGCCGGGGCAGGGGCGCGGGTTGAAGGACAGGTCATTGCAGATGCGCACCTCGCGCAGCCGCACCCGGTCGGTGGTGGCGATATAGACCCCGTCGCGCGGCAGGCCCGGGTTGGCGGCGGCGAAGGCGTCGCGCAGCTGTCCGGCGGTCATCCCCTCGCGCGGCTCCGGCCGGGCCAGCCCGTCGTACATCCGGGCCGACTGGGCGAAATAGGCTTCCGGCGTATCCCAGCCGCAGGTGCCGTGCGCCGCCCACTCATGCTGGACCAGATCGACCGAGGGCGTCCGGCACAGCTCGGCGCGGATGGTGGCGTCCGACACCCGCGTCGCCGCCCGGCAGTAACGCGGATAGGGCCGTCCGTCAGAGTTCGGCCACAGGCCGTGCAGGGTCCAGCCGAATTTGTTCGGCCCCGAACAGGCCATGTCGCCCTGGCCGTCGCCGCCGTTGCGGCAGGTCTCGGGCATCCAGGTCACCGCCAGCATGTGGAACAGGATGGGGCGGTCGGCGACCACGTCGTCCGGGCTGACCGCCTCCATGTGCGGGGCGGGCAGGCTGGTCGGCAGGACGCAGCTTTCGACCGCCGTCGGGGCCGTCGTCGGCGCCGGCGCGGTCATGAACGGCAGGTCGCAGCCGGACAGGACCGGCAGGGCCGCCAGGACAGTGGCTTGGGCGATCAGGCGTTTCATGCGGGGGTGTCCGTCAGCGTCTTCACCACATCCTCGATCCGCTTGCGGATGTCGGGCACGGCGATGGTTTCCCAGAAGGCGGCGCGGGCGGGCGGGCCCAGCACCAGCAGGCGCGGGTCCGGCCTTCCGTCGGCGCCCAACAAGCGGCCCTGCGCGTCGAGATCCAGCCCCAGTCCCAGTTCATCAAGCCGCGCCCGGCCCGAGGCCAGCAGCGGCCCGGTCAGCGCGCCCTGCGCCGGATCATGCCCCGGTCCGGTGCAATCGATCAGCCAAGGCGCGGTCAGCGTCGCCTCCGGGCCGCCGCCGCGAGGCTTCCAGGTCAGGGTCACGCCGTCGGCGTCCTGCGCGATCCGCGACACCCTTCCGGCAGAGACGGTCAGGCGGCCCGCCGTCTCCAGCGCGGCCAGGGCGGCGGCTATGCGGTCGGCGATCCGGTGGCGGTGCACGTCCCACCACGGTCGCAGATGGCGCAGCCAGCGGGCGCGCGTGGCGACGTCGGCCTCGCGCCAGAGCCCGGTGGTGATCGGGCGCAGCCCCTCCATCACCCCGCGCCAGCCCGCCTGCTCCGACAGCCACCGGGCCTCCCGCAGCCGCCGTGAGGGCGTCGCGTGCAGCAGGGCGTCCGTCGGCGGAACTGCGGCGTCCGGCCGGGCGCCGTGCGCGCGCGGGATCAGCCCCCGGCGGGACAGGGTCTTCGCGACGCCGCGCCAGCCGCGGGCCTCCAGCCACAGCACCATGTCGACCATGGTCAGGCCCGTGCCGACCACGATCACGTCATCGGTGGGGCCGATCCGGTCCAGCGCCCCCGGGGCCCAGCCGTCGGACAGGACCCGGCTTCCGGTCGCATCGGCCGCCGTCTTCGGCGCCGGATTACCGGTGGCCAGGACCACGGCGTCCCCTGAGACGACCTGTCCGTCGGACAGCTGGACCGCGCCGTCGTCAATCGTCGCGACCTCTCCGGCAATCCGGGTGATCCGGCCCGGACGGGCGGCCTCCACGGCCGCGAGCCGATCCTGCACATACAGGCCGTACAGCCGCCGGGGGGCGAAGCCTTCGGGATCGGCCTGACCGGGGTGGTGCTCCGCCAACCATCGGACGAAGTCGTCGGGCCGCCCCTCCACCGCCGTCATGCGGTTGGCCCGGACGTTCAGCAGGTGGCCGTCAAAGGGGGTGGCGTAGGCCAGGCCCGGTCCGAACCGGCCCGTCCGGTCGATGATCGTCGAGGCCACGCCGCTTTCGGCCAGCCGCGCGGCCAGCATGGCGCCGGAAAAGCCGCCGCCCACGATCACCACATGCTGGATTGTCCCGGCCACGACATCTCCCGTTCGACCGGGTTCTGGACTGTGCAGGGATGGGGTTCAACCCCGGATCACTCCGCCGGGCAGGCATAGGCCTCGCGATAGGGGCGGTCGAAACAGCCCTGCAGTCGGCGCAGGGCGCGGGCGTTGATCTGGTTGCGCATCCCCTCCTGCGCCGACAGGGCGGCGACCGCGGCGTCCATCGCCGCCCGGTCCTTGGTCAGGAAGGCGTGGGTGCCCAGGACGTAGGTGTTCCAGTCGAAATTGTCCGGCGTCATCTCCTCGCGCCGGATCGTCGTCGCCATCACCCGGGCCGCCTCCAGCTCGGCGCCGGACGAGGCCAGGTACTGGCCCAGATGCCAGCTCACCACCTGCCGTTGGCGCTCGGTCAGCTCGGGACCGTGCAGCAGATAGTCCTCGCTGGCCCGCGCCGCCTCGACGTAGCACTCGCGCTCCCCCAGCTTGCGGGCCGTCCACGGCGTCGACCCCGCCTGATCGAAGGCCTCGAAGCTCAGGGTGCGATTGTTCGCCAGATGCTCCGGCGTCAGGGCGCAGCCGACGGCGTCAGGCGCGGTCTGCAGGGCGAGGGCGGTCACGAAGGCGGCGAGCATGGTCGGCTTCTCCCTTTATGGTGAAGCTTACTGTGCCCGCGCCAATGTGTCGGAAAGAGGCCCGGCGACCGGCCTCAGATTTCCTGGTTATAGGCGCCGATCTCGTCGTACTTCGCGAGACGCGGCTTCACTTCCTCGCGGAACAGGGCGCGCATGTCGTCTTCCGATCGCATGCTCTCGACCACCACGACCAGTTCGGGCTTGTTCGAAGAGGCGCGGACCAGAACCCAGCTGCCGTCTTCCAGATGCACCCGCACGCCGTTGACGGTGATGGCCTCCACGATCTTCCGCCCAAGGATCTCGCCGCCCGCGTCGGCCAGCGCCTTGTACTCGGCCACGATGCGCTCAAGCACCTCGTACTTCAGCTCGTCGTCGCAGTGCGGGCTCATCGTCAGCGACGTCCACGCGTCCGGCAGCGCCGTCTTCAGTTCGCTCAGGCTCTTGCCCGGGTTGCGGTCCAGCATGGCCAGCACGGCGCCGGCGGCGACGATGCCGTCGTCATAGCCGTGGCCCAGCGGGGCGTTGAAGAAGAAGTGGCCTGACTTCTCGAAGCCCGCCAGCGCGCCCAGCTCGGCCGTCTTGCGCTTGATGTAGCTGTGCCCCGTCTTCCAGTAGACGGTCTCGGCCCCGTTGGCCTTCAGCACCTCGTCGGTCTTGTACAGGCCCGTCGATTTCACATCGACGACGAAGGTCGCGTTCGGGTGCAGGGCCGACAGGTCGCGGCCCAGCATCAGGCCGATCTTGTCGGCGAAGATTTCCTCGCCGGTGTTGTCCACCACGCCGCAGCGATCACCGTCGCCGTCGAAGCCCAGCGCCAGATCGGCCCCGGTTTCCTTTACCCGCTGGGCCATCTGCACCAGCATGGCGTGGTCTTCGGGGTTCGGGTTGTATTTGGGGAAGGTGTAGTCGAGGTCGGTGTCCATCTCGATCACCTCGGCGCCCATCCGGCGCAGGGCCTCGGGTGCGAAGGCGCCCGCCGTGCCGTTGCCGCAGGCGGCGACCACCTTGATCGGACGGGTCAGCTTCACCCGCGAGGCGACCTCGTTGATGTAGGTCTCGCGGAAGCCGTCGATGTGCACCAGCTTGCCGCCCTCGCGCGACACGCCCTGGTTCTCCAGCACGATCTCCTTCAGGCGGCCGATCTCGTCGGGGCCGAAGGTCAGGGGCGGGTTGGCGCCCATCTTCACCCCGGTCCAGCCGTTCTCGTTATGGCTGGCGGTGACCATGGCCACGCAGGGCGCATCCAGTTCGAACTGGGCGAAATAGGCCATCGGCGACAGGGCCAGGCCGATGTCCAGCACCTCCATCCCGCCTTCCAGCAGGCCGAGGATCAGCGCCTGTTTCACCGACAGGGAGTAGCCGCGGAAGTCGTGGCCGACGACGATCCTGGGCCGCTGGCCGATCTCGTGGATATAGGTCGCCAGACCCAGACCCAGCGCCTGGATGCCCAGCAGGTTGATTTCCTTCTCCAGCACCCAGCGCGCGTCGTACTCGCGGAAGCCGGTCGCCTTCACCAGAGGGATGGTCTCGTACTCGGCGGTGTTGGGACGAAGGTCGGCGCGGGGCTTAAGCATGGAATGTCCTGATTGGCCGGACCGAAGCGGTCGCGGCGAAAGGTGCGCCTTGATAGACCCGGGCGCTCGCGAGCCGCAACAACGCGCGAACACTGTCATGGGTGCTGGCGCGCGGTGGAACTCCGTGGGCGGTCGAAAGCTTGACCCTTCGGTACCCCGGGCCTACGCCCGACACACATAAGTCCGGAGACCTGCATGCCCCGCCTGATCCTGCTGCGCCATGGCCAGAGCCAGTGGAACCTCGAGAATCGCTTCACCGGCTGGGTCGACGTCGACCTGACGGCGGAAGGCGAGGCCCAGGCGCGCAAGGGCGGCGAACTGATCGCCGGCGCCGACTTCCATCCGGCGGTGATGTTCACCTCGGTGCTGAAGCGGGCCAAGCGCACCGGCGCGCTGGCGCTGGATTCGGCGGGCCTGAAGGATGTGCCGGTGGTCGAGGACTGGCGTCTGAACGAGCGCCACTACGGCGGCCTGACCGGGCTGGACAAGGCCGAGACGGCGGCGAAGCATGGCGAGGACCAGGTCAAGATCTGGCGCCGCAGCTACGACATCCCGCCGCCCCCGCTGGCCCCGGGCGGCGAATGGGATTTCACGACCGATCCCCGCTACGCCGGCAAGGACATCCCGGACACCGAAAGCCTGAAGACCACGCTGGACCGCGTCCTGCCCTATTGGGACGCCGACATCGCCCCGCGCCTGAAGGCCGGCGAGGACGTGCTGATCGCCGCCCACGGCAACTCGCTGCGGGCCATCGTCAAACACCTGTTCAACGTGCCGGACGATCAGATCGTCGGCGTCGAGATTCCCACCGGCAACCCGCTGGAGATCGATCTTGACGCCTCGCTGACCCCGACCGCCGCCCGCTATCTGGATGCGGATCGCGCCACGCCCCTGCCGCCGATCGCCGGAGCCTGAGCCATGACCAGCGCGCAGCAGGAATCGGACGATATCCGCTTCATGGGGCGGGCCATCGCGCTCGCCAAGGCGCGGATGGGCCAGACCTGGCCCAATCCCGCGGTCGGCTGCGTGATCGTCAGCGAAGGCGAAGTGGTCTCCGAGGCCGCGACGGCGCCCGGCGGCCGTCCCCACGCCGAGGAGCAGGCCGTGCCCGCCGCCGGTGATCGGGCGAAGGGCGCCACCGCCTACGTCACCATGGAGCCCTGCGGCGCGCGGTCGTCGGGCCGGACCTCCTGTTCGCACTTCCTGATGGATGCGGGCGTCAGCCGCGTCGTCATCGCCGCCGTCGACCCGTCCCCCTTCGCCTCGGGGCGGGGGGTCGAACGGCTCCGCAAGGCGGGCCTGCAGGTCGAGACCGGCCTGCTCTCGCAGGAGGCGGCGGTGCTTTACGAAGGCTATCTCCACCGGGTCGAGACCGGCCGTCCGATGGTCCGGATCAACGACACCGGCGAGGGCTTCGACGCCCGTTTCGCCGCCTCGTCGCGCGCGGATCTGGCGACCGAGCTGAAGCGTCTGGGCGAGGCCGGCTACACCCGTCTGTGGGTCGGTCCCGGCGAACTGGCCGACGCGCTCGCGGACCAGGGCCTGCTGACCCGATAGCTTGGCCGTAAGCGCGCTGAAACACACGTTTTTTTAAGCGCGCCGTGCCATTCTGGATCAATGTCGGGGCCTAACGCGCAAACCCCTGCCGTCAGAAGACGGATCACCCAACAGGAACTGGACGCCATCTGCGCCCGGCACGACCGCCTGTGGCAAGCCAAGCCCGGCGGCGCGCGCGCGGTCTTCGCCTGGATGGATCTCAGCGGCCTGTCGCTGGCCGGGCGCAACCTCGCCGACGCCGATTTCGCCGCCGCCTGCCTGATCGAGTGCGATCTCAGCGGCGCGCGGCTGGATAACGCCACCTTCTTCGGCGCGGACATGCAGGACGCGGTGCTGCGGGACGCCAGCCTTCGCCGGGCCGACCTGCGCGGCGCCTGCCTGCGCGGCGCGGACCTGACCGGCGCCGACCTGTTCGAGGCCGACCTGCGCGAAGGCACCATTGCCGCCGCCGACTCCCGCCTCGGCTTCCGGGTGGTGGAGGCGCGGGCGAGTCGGGACACCCTGGCCCAGGGCGCCTGTCTGGCGGGGGCCAACCTCGAGCGCTCCAAGCTGACCGGCGTGGTCGCCGTCGCGGCCGACTTCTCCGACGCCATCATGAAGGACTGCAAGCTGGTCCGGGCCAATCTGAAGCAGGCCAGCTTCAAGGGCGCCAACCTGGCGGGCGCGGACCTGTCCGGCGCGGACCTGACCGGCGCCGACCTGCGCGACGCCGTGCTGGTGGGGGTCAAGGCGGCCATGTGGCGTACGGACGGGGCCGACATGTCCGGCGCCCTCACCGATGACCGCTCGGCGGGCGAGCCGGTCGGCAAGATGCCCGCCGCGGAAATGCTGTCCGAGCACGCCCAGTGGTGCGAGACCGGCGGCGCTTCGGGCCAGCCCTCGGTGTTCGACGGCGTCGACCTGCGGGCCCTGAAGTCCATCCGCGGCTACAACCTGACCGCCCTGTCGGCCAAGCGGGCCGTCTTCTACGGACTCGATATGGGCGGGGTGCAGTTGCAGGGCGCCCATCTGGAAGAAGCGGACCTGCGCTCGGTCAATCTGCGCGGCGCGGACCTGCGCGGCGCGCGCCTGGCGCGGGCGCGTCTGGACGGGGCCGACCTCCGCGAGGCCCAGCTGGGGCCGTTGATGATCGCCGCCGACCGTCTGTTGCCGGCGGACCTGACCGGCGCCAGCCTGAAGGGCGCGGACCTGACCGGCGCCGATCTGAAGCGCGCCAACCTGACCGAGGCGGCCCTGAACCGCGCCGTCCTGCACGGCGCCTGTCTGCGACAGGCCGAGGTTCGCGGGGCGACCACCTTCGGGGCCCGCGGGCTGGAAGCCGCGTTGCGGGCATAGAAAAAGGGGCGACGCCTTCGCGCCGCCCCTTCTCTTTTGTTTGGCCTATCGCCTGTCGGCTACTTGAGGCCGGAAACGGCCAACCTCCAGGTTTCAGCTTCCGGCCTGATGGCGATTAGGCCGCCTTGGCCTTCTTGCCTTCGATCAGCTTGGAGCCGCCGCCGATCTCGATGCGGCGGGGCTTCAGGGCTTCCGGCAGTTCGCGGGCCAGTTCGATCGACAGCAGGCCGTTCGACAGGTCGGCGGTCTTCACCACGACATAGTCGGCCAGCTGGAAGCGACGCTCGAAGTCCCGCTCGGCGAGGCCGCGGTGCAGGAAATTGCGCTCGGCGGTCGCGTCATCGTTGGCGGTCTTGCGACCGGTCACGGTGAGCAGGTTCTCCTTCACCTCGATGTTCAGCTCGTCGGGCTTGAACCCGGCGACGGCGATCTCGATGCGATAGGCGTTCTCGCCGGTCGTCTCGATGTTGTAGGGGGGCCACCCGTTCTCCTGGCTGGTGCGCGCGGCGCTCTCCAGCAGATTGGCCAGACGGTCGAAGCCGACGGCCGAACGGTACAGGGGCGAGAAATCATAGGTACGCATGGGTCATCCTCCTGAGGATCAGCAAGGTTGGCCGGTCCCGCGGTTTATGCCCGGACCGGCGATGGGAGTTCGGCTCGTGCGGCCCGTGATCGGCCCCGCGCGCTCCGGAGGCCCCGGGATCGGCGGCCTCGAGAGTTCAGATGGGAAGCCGCGTTTCGACGTCAAGACCGCGTGATCGTGTCGCGTCGAACGCGATGCGCCTTGCCCCTGCCGCCCGGCCCCTTCAGGGTCGCGCCTCCTTCGAACGCTTCCGGGATTCATGATGCGCCTCACCGCCCTGACCGCGACCGCCGCCCTGCTGTTCCCCGTCGTCGCCCTGGCGCAGAGCCTGCCGGCCATGCCCGCGCTGGATGAGAGCCCTGCCCAGCGCTCGGCCCGCCGCGCCGCCATGGAGCCGCCGGTCCTGCAGGAAGACGCCGCCCTGCAGGCCGCCGTCGCCTCGACGACCCGGCCCGAGGCGGATCGCGCCCGTGACGGCGCCCGCCATCCGTTCGAGACCCTGACCTTCTGGGGGCTGCGCCCGAACCTGACGGTGGTGGAGATCGAGCCGGGCCGCGCGGGCTGGTGGCGCAACATCCTCGAGCCCTACGCCGCGGCCACCGGCGGTCGCTACGTCGGCGTCAACCGCCCGCTGGAAGGCATGGGGGTCGAGGACGGCAGCGCCGATCTGATCGTGGTCGCCCGCGCCCTGCACAACTGGCACGGCAGCGGCCGCACGGGCCCCTACATGGAGGCCTTCTTCCGCGCCCTCAAACCGGGCGGTATTCTGGCGATCGAACAGCACCGCGGCGCCGAGGGGCTGAACGCCGACGAGACCGCGCCGACGGGTTATGTCTCCGAAAGCTACGTCATTCACGCCGCCCAGGCCGCCGGCTTCGTTCTGGAGGCCCGCAGCGAGCTGAACGCCAACCCGGCGGACGATCATGACCATCCGTACGGCGTCTGGACCCTGCCGCCGACCCGGGTCAGCGCCCCGCGTCAGGGCAACGCCAACGACCGCCCGACGCCCCTCACCCCGGAGGAACGCGCGGCCTTCGACGCCGTCGGCGAAAGCGACCGCATGACCCTGCGATTCCGCAAGCCGGAGTAAGGCGATGCGGGTTTTGACCCTGCGGGGGAACAAGGTTAAGCCCTCCCTTCCGGTGGCGGAGGACTGCGATGTCCGACCGCGCCGCGGGGGCCGTGCATGACTGATCTGACCGAGGGTAGGCGACCGTTTCTGTCACGCCGGGGCATACTGTCCGGCGTGGCGGCCTCGGCCCTCGTCGGTCTTGCGGCCTGCGGGAAGAAGGAGCCGACCGCCGAGCCGCCCGAGACCGCCGACGGTCCGCCCAAGGGCTCGCTGGAGTGGGCCGTGGCCGGTCCCTGGCGCGCCCAGGATCGCTGGCGTGACGCCGCCCGCCATCCGATGGAAACCCTCCGCTTCTTCGGTCTTCAGCCGCGCATGACGGTAGTGGAGTTCTGGCCGGGCAGCGGTTGGTACACGGAGATTCTCGCCCCCTATCTCGCCGAGGGCGAGGGGCACTACATCGCCGCCGGCTACCAGACCGGCCCCGGCGCCGATCCGGCCCAGGTCCAGCTGACCGGCGCCTTCCAGCAGCGTTTCACCAACGACCGCAAACTGTACGGCGAGATCGGCCTGTCCAGCTTCGGCCCGACCTCCGGCCCGGTAGCCGAGGCGGGGACGGTGGATCTGGTGCTGTTCATGCGCACCATCCATGCGTGGATGGCGGCTGGCATCGCCGAGAAGGCCTTCGCCGACGCCTGGGCCGCCCTGCGCCCGGGCGGCATCCTCGGCGTCGAGCAGCATCGCCTCGGGCCCGAGGAGGATCAGGATCCGGTCGCGGCGAACGGATACGTCCAGGAAGCGTTCGTCAGACAACTGGCCGCCGAAGCGGGCTTCGCCTTCGTCGCCGCCGCGGAAATCAACGCGAATGAAAGGGATACCAAGGATCATCCCTTCGGAGTGGACACCTTGCCGCCGCAGCGCCTGACCGCGCCGCGCGGATCACCGCCGGACCCGACCTTCGATCGTTCGAAGTATGAAGAGATCGGGGAAAGCGATCGCATGACCTTGAAGTTCAGGAAGCCTGAGTGAACCGAGCCGCCGCCTACGCCGCCAATGCGCCCCTGATGGGGGTTCCGGGCGCCTCCTCGCCTCCCGGTGGCGAAGGGGAGTGGTTCCGCGGCGCCGGCGGCCTGCGTTTGCGCGCCGCCTTCTGGACGCCCTCTGCCCTGGTGGCCCGCAAGCCGCGCGGCACCGTGGTGCTCAGCCCCGGCCGCACCGAGCCGATCGAGAAATACTTCGAGGTCATCGGCAACTTCCTCGCCCGCGGCTGGTGCGTGCTGGCCCATGACTGGCGCGGTCAGGGCCTGTCGGCCCGCCTGCTGCCGGATCGTCTGAAGGGTCACGCCCGCGCGGTCGAGGAGTTCCTCGACGACTACGCCCGCCTGCTCGACGCCTTCGAGGCCCGCGCGCCCAAGCCCTGGGTGATGGTCGGCCACTCGATGGGCGGCGCCCTGAATCTCATGACGCTCGAGAACGGCGAGACGCGCTTCTCCGGCGCGATCCTCTCCAGCCCCATGCTGCGCATCCGGACCGGCAAGCGGTCGATGTGGTCGGTCAAGCTGGCCGTCCGCTGGAACCTGCGTCACGGCAAGGCGGGCGACTATGTGCTGGATGATCCGGACGATCCCTTCGACCACACCTTCGAGAAGGACGCCCTGACGTCCGACGAGACCCGCTATGAACAGTGGCGGCAGCAGTTGTACGCCTGCCCGCATCTGGCCGTCGGCGGTCCGACCTGGGGCTGGCTGGCCTTCGGGCTCGACGTCGGCGAGCGGTCGCTCAAGCCCAAGGCGCTGAAGAGCGTTCGCATCCCGGTCGCCGTGGTCCAGTCGGGCGAGGATGACCGCGTCTGGAAGCAGACCAACAAGTGGGCCGCCCGCCGTCTCGGCCGTGGCCGCTATGTCGAGGTGCCGGCCGCGAAGCACGAGATCATCATGGAGACCGACGACAAGCGCGCGGTCTTCCTGGAGGAGTTCGACTCCATGGCCGCCTATGTCTCGCCGGTGGAGGACCTGAGCCCCGCCGCCGCGTCGGAACCGGCCGTCGACGCCGGTTTTCCCCCGTCGACCGAGCCGGAACCGACGGCGGCCTGAGCAGGCGGGTGATTGGTGGCTGGTGATTGGTGATTGCCGGCGTCAGGGGCTGGTGATCTTCGCCCTGGCGTGATCGTCGGTCCCATCGAACCACCAATCACCAACCACCCTTCCGGGCGCCGCCCCCGCCGAGGGCCATCGGCCTAGACCGCCGCCCGCTTCAGCGTCACCAGCGCCTGATCGATCAGGCGTTCATCGCCGACGGCCAGCACCTGGCCGTTGTCGTCCGGGGCTCCGCCGCGCCAGTTGACCACCTTGCCGCCCGCCGCCTCGATGACCGGGACGAGGGCCGACCAGTCCCATGGCTTCAGGCTGGTTTCGGCGACCAGATCCATCCTGCCCGCCGCGACCATCGCATAGGCGTAGGCGTCGCAGCCCAGCCGTGCCAGTCGCGCCGCCGCCCGCACCTGGGTCCAGGCGCCGAGTTCGGCGCCGTTGAAGATGTTCGGATCGGTGGTCGAGATCGTCGCCTCGGTCAGCTTCGCGCACGACCGGGTCTTCAGCGGGGTCTCGCCGCCGCCGCGGATCAGGCGGGCGCCGGACGGGCCGCCCAGGAAGATTTCATCCAGATAGGGCTGGGCGATCACGCCCGTATTCGGCTTGCCGTCCACCCGCAGGGCGATCAGCGTGGTCCACAGGGGCAGGCCGGAGATGAAGGCGCGGGTCCCGTCGATGGGGTCCAGCACCCAGACGAACTCGGCGTCGGGCCGGTCCTCGCCGTACTCCTCGCCGATAACGCCGTGGTCCGGATAGCGCTCGGCGATCAGCTTGCGGATCGCCGCCTCGGCCTGTTTGTCGGCCTCGGTGACCGGGTCGAAGCCTGCCTTGCCGCCCTTGTCCTCATGCCCGAGATCCGAACGGAAGAAGGGCAGGGTGACGGCCGCGGCCGCGTTCGCCAGCTCGACGATGAAGCGCTCATGTTCGGTCATGACAGGCGGGATACTCACGCCCCGCCGTCATGTCACCCTCCGACGCCGTGCAATGCGCCGATGGGCCGCCGATCGGATGCACGGTGCAACGCGCGTCCGGGAACCCCGCCCTTAGGCAGCGCGCGACCGCGTCGCGTGCGATAGGGCGAAGGCTATGCCCCCTCAGGCCGCGGTGCCGTCCACGTGCAGCGACTTGGCCAGATCCAGCAGACGGCGGCGCGGCTTCTCGTCGAGCTGATAGTAGGCCTGGATCAGGTCGAGCGTTTCCTTGCGGGAAAACATCTCGCCGCCCTGGCTGGCGGCCTCCCGGCGCTCGATGGCTTCCTCCAGCCCGTCGTAGAAATAGCTGACCGGGGATTCCAGCGCCTCGGCCAGTTGCCACAGGCGGGCGGCCGAGATGCGGTTGGCGCCGCACTCGTACTTCTGGATCTGCTGGAAGCGGATGCCGACCTGCATGGCCAGCTGCTGCTGGGTCAGACCCAGCAGGCGACGACGGCGGCGCAGCCGGCGTCCGAGGTGAAGATCGATATCCGAAGCCATGGCCCGGGTTCCCTGATGATCCGCCTGTCCCGAAGCGGGACGGCTCGCCCTTCACGCGGCAAGGGACATGCCGCGCTCGCCCGCCGGGGGATTACGGAAAACCGCGGTTCGACCTGTTCGAGGCAACCGGACGGGCGGGACGGGCGTTTGCCCGCCGAGCGTTGCTTTGTGGAAGGAGAGAACCATGGGCTTGGGTATTCTTGGCTGGATCGTCATCGGCATCGTCGCCGGCTGGCTGGCCGAACAGGTTATGGGCCGCAATCACGGCCTGCTGACCAATCTGATCGTTGGCGTCGTCGGCGCCCTGCTCGGCGGCTTCATCGCGGGCAACCTGCTGGACATTCCGGTCGGCGGCTTCAACCTGATGACCCTGTTGGTCGCCTTCCTCGGCGCCTGCCTGCTGCTGTTCCTGGTCGGCCTGGTCAAGCGCAAGACCTGATCCGGTCTTCGACGGCCATGAAAAAGGGCGGCTCACTCGGGAGCCGCCCTTTCTGTTTGCGTCAGCGCCCGATCAGGCGGTCGGCGCGTCCGGCGGGGTCTGGCCCTCGCCCGGAGCCGGTTCCGGGGCCGGCGGCGGGGTCGGTTCAGCCGGGGTCGGCGGTTCCGGCGCGGCGACCGGCGGCGAGGCTTCCGGCGGGGTCGCGGGTTCAGCGGGGGTGGCCGGTTCGGCCGGGGTGGCGGGTTCGCCCGGTTCACCCGGCGCGGCCGGTTCCGCCGGCTGGGCGGGCGTCGCGGGCTCGGCCGGGGCGCCGATAGCCGGAGCCGACGAGAACTGGCCGGCGGTCCAGCCGACCTTCACGCCGGTCCCTTCCTGTTCGACGCCGCCCGAAGTCGGGACGCCGCGCAGCACGCCGTCCGGGCCGCGCACGGTCAGTTCCTGGCCCGAGGGGCCGCTGCGCACGCCTTCCAGCGTGCCGAGGGTCGCACCGTCCGAACCGGTCACGGGCGATCCGGGCTGGAGCTGCAGCGTGCGGGATTGTTCGGCGGCGGGCGGCGAGGCGGGCGCCGGGGTTTGCGGGGCCGTGCTGTCCTGCGCGAACGCCGGAGCGGTCATGAGGAACAGGCCGGCGACGCCAGTGAGGAGCGCGGTCTTACGCATGATGTCAGCCTTGGTTACGCGGGCACAGGCGCCCGCTCACAAGGCAAACAAGCGATGTTTCTGTTTGTTTCAGGCGCCGCGAAATGACCTTGGGCTTGCCGTGATTGGCCGATTTCGGGTCTACCAGCGTCATGATGAAGGTAAACGCCGCGCGGGCGAACAGATTGATCGTCAGGGCCGCCGCCCTGCTGTTCGAGGTGTCGCCGCACATCTTCGCCGCGCTCTGCGTGGGCGCGGGCACCCTGCTGCTGACCTCCGGGGTCACCCCGGCCTACGAGGACCGGCTGGATCACATCCGCGCGGTCCTGCCGCCGATCCTGATCGAGCTGTCGCACTTCGGGGCCAGTATCTCCGGCTTCCTGCTGCTGCTGCTGTCGGCGGGGCTGTGGCGGCGTCGACGCGGCGCCTGGCTGGCGGCCGTCGTCGTACTGGTGGTCGCGGCCCTCTTCTCCCTGCTCAAGGGACTGGACTGGGAGGAGGCGGCGGAGCTGCTGGTGCTGGCGGCGGTGCTGGCGCCGTGCCGCGCCGCCTTCGATCGCCGCTCACGGATGTTCGAGGCCCTGTCGCCGACCTGGGTGATGCTGGTGCTCACGGTCGTGGCGGGCATGCTCTGGCTGGGCTTCTTCGCCTATCGGGACGTCGCCTACACCGATGACCTGTGGTGGAGCCTGCTGATCGACCGCGAGGTGTCGGGCTTCCTGCGCGTCGGCGCCGTGCTGGCCCTGCTGGGGGTGATCGTGGCGGGGCGGTCCCTGATCTCCGCGCCCGGCGCCCGCAGCCACGGCCCGGCGAGCGAGGCCGAGATCCAGCGCGCCCTGGCCGTCTTGCAGGCCGGCGACGGCGTCCTGCCCGACGGCTGGCTGGCCATGCTCAGGGACAAGGCCCTGATGTTCAGTCCGTCGGGGCGATCCTTCCTGGCCTATCGGGTCCGCGGGCGGCGCTGGATCACCATGGGCGAGCCGATCGGGCCGGCCGAGGAACATCTGCCCCTGCTCTGGGCCTTCGCCGAAATGGCCGACAGCTACGGCGGCGCTCCGGTCTTCTATGCGGTGGAGGAGACGGCCCTGGCCGATCTGGCCACCCTCGGCCTGGCCGTGCGCAAGATCGGCGAGGAGGCCCTGGTCGACATCGAGGCCTTCACCCTGCAGGGACGCTCGCGCCAGAACCTGCGCACGGCGGTCAACCGCTGCGAGCGCGAGGGTGCGACCTTCGAGATGCTGCCGCCCGGCGCCGCCCTCGACGTCGCCGACGCCCTGCGCGCCGTGTCCGACGTCTGGCTGACCCACCACATCGGGGTCGAGAAGGGGTTTTCCCTCGGCCGGTTCGATCCGGACTATCTGGCCCTGACCCCCGTCGCTGTCGTCCGGCAGGGCGAGCGCATCGTGGCCTTCGCCAATCTGATGCCGGGCGGCGACCGGCTGGCCGTGGACCTGATGCGGTTCACCCCCGACGCGCCTCCGGGGGTGATGGACTATCTGTTCATCCACGCCATCACCTGGGCGAAGGACAACGGCTACCGCTGGCTGGACCTCGGGCGCGCGCCGCTGGCCGGGCTGGAGAACCGCCGCCTGGCCCCGGTCTTCGCCCGTGTCGGCGCGCTGGTGTTCGAGGAGGGCGGCGCGCTGTACGGGTTCGCGGGCCTGCGGGCGTGGAAGGCCAAGTTCGCCCCCGAGTGGCGGCCCTGTTTCATCGCCGCCCCGACCTCGACCCCGCTGGCCCTCGCCCTGCTGGACGTGGCCCTTCTGACCAGCGGCGGCTGGACCGGCATGCTGGGGCTGGATGCAAAAAGGGCGAGCCGTCAGGCCCGCCCTTCTGAAGCTCCGGCTGTCGCCCTGGAGGCTTAGTCTTCCTTCACGCGGCGCTTGCGGAAGCTGGGGTTCAGCACCGACTTGCGCAGGCGGATCGACTTCGGCGTCACTTCCACCAGTTCGTCGCTCTCGATGTAGGCGATGGCCTGTTCCAGCGACGGACGGCGCGGCGGGGTCAGGCGCACGGCCTCGTCCTTGCCCGAGGCGCGGACGTTGGTCAGTTGCTTGCCCTTGATCGGGTTGACGTCGAGGTCGTCCGAACGCGAGTTCTCGCCGATGATCATGCCCTGGTAGGTCTTCTCGCCGGCGCCGACGAACATCACGCCGCGCTCTTCCAGGTTCCACAGGGCGTAGGACGCCGTGTCGCCGTCCGAGTTCGACACCAGCACGCCCTTCAGGCGGCCTTCGATGGCGCCCTTGTGCGGCTCATAGTGGCTGAACACGCGGTTCAGCACGCCCGAACCGCGGGTGTCGGTCAGGAACTCGCCCTGATAGCCGATCAGCGCGCGCGACGGGCATTTCAGCTGGATGCGGGTCTTGCCGGCGCCCGACGGACCCATGTCGGTCATCTCGGCCTTGCGCTGGCTCAGCTTCTCGATGACCACGCCGGTGAACTCGTCGTCCACGTCGATGACCACGTCCTCGATCGGCTCCAGACGCTCGCCGTTCTCGCCGGTCTGATAGACCACGCGCGGGCGCGAGATCGACAGCTCGAAGCCTTCGCGGCGCATGTTCTCGACCAGAACACCCAGCTGCAGTTCGCCGCGACCGGCGACTTCATAGGCGTCGGCGCCCGGGGTCTCGGTCACGCGGATGGCGACGTTGGCCTCGGCTTCCTTCAGCAGGCGGTCACGGATGACGCGCGACTGGACCTTGTCGCCTTCGCGACCGGCCAGGGGGCTGTCGTTCACGCCCACGGTCATCGAGATGGTCGGCGGATCGATCGGCTGGGCGTCCAGCGGCTCCAGAACTTCCAGGGCGCACAGGGTGTCGGCCACGGTCGCCTTGGACATGCCGGCGATGGCGACGATGTCGCCCGCTTCCGAACCCTCGTCCAGCGGCTGGCGTTTCAGGCCGCGGAAGGCCAGCACCTTGGTGATGCGGCCCTGTTCGATCTGCTTGCCGTCGCGGTCCAGCGCCTTGATGGCCATGCCCGGAACGGCTTTGCCGCTCTCGATGCGGCCGGTCAGGATGCGGCCCAGGAACGGATCGGACTCGATCAGCACGTTCAGGATGCGGAACGGCTTGTCCTTGTTGGCCTGCACGGCCGGGGCCGGCACGTGCTCGACGATCAGGTCGAACAGCGGGGCCAGGGTGTCGGACTTCTCGTTCAGGTCCAGGGTCGCCCAGCCGTTACGGCCCGAGGCGTAGATGTGCGGGAAGTCCAGCTGCTCCGGCGAGGCGCCGATCGCCTCGAACAGCTCGATGGTCTCCAGGTGCACGCGGTCCGGGTCGGCGTGGGCGCGGTCGACCTTGTTGATGCAGAGGATGGGACGCAGGCCCATCTTCAGCGCCTTGGTCAGCACGAACTTGGTCTGCGGCATGACGCCTTCCTCGGCGTCGACCAGGATGACGCAGCCGTCGACCATGCCCAGGATGCGCTCGACCTCGCCGCCGAAGTCGGCGTGGCCGGGGGTGTCGATGATGTTGATGCGCGTCTCGCCGGCCTTGCCGTTCCAGAGCACCGAGGTGCACTTGGCCAGGATGGTGATGCCGCGTTCCTTCTCCTGGTCGTTCGAGTCCATGGCGCGTTCTACGGTGGCCTCGTTGGCCCGGAACACGCCCGACTGGGCCAGAAGCTGGTCAACCAGGGTCGTCTTGCCGTGGTCAACGTGGGCGATGATGGCGACGTTGCGCAGGTTCATATCGGGCTCGGGCGGACTGTGTTCGGTCACGGAAGGTCCGCGCCGCTGCAAGGAGATTGCAGAATGGGGAAGGGTTCGGGGCGCCTCATACAGGGGTGCGCGCCGAAACGCCAGAGCAGGCCGTCGTGTGGATCAGCCGGTCGGCAGCGCCGCGATGGCGAACAGGGCCAGCGCGCCGATCATCAGGGCTGACAGGGCGGCGACCGCGGCGACCCGGGGACCGGCCCGCACCACGGCGCGCGGATCGACCGTCAGGCCCAGCGCGGCCATGGCGATCAGGGTCATGGCCATCACCCCGTGCTGCAGCGGGGGCAGGACCGCCTCGGGGATCAGTCCGGCCGAGCGCAGGCCCAGCAGGGCCAGGAAGACCAGGATGAACCACGGCGCCATGTGACGCAGCTTCGGCCCGTTCCCGCGCGCTCCCCCCTCCGCGCTCGAGCGTGACTTCAGCAGGCCCAGCGCCAGACAGACCGGCCCCAGCATCAGGACGCGGACCAGCTTGATCACCGCGCCGGTCTGGATCGCGGCCAGTCCGGCCGGGGCGGCGGCGGCCAGCACCTGCGGCACCGCATAGACGGTCAGGCCCGCCAGCACGCCCACCTTCACGGCGTCATAGCCCATCAGCGCGCCGACGGCCGGGACCAGCAGGACCACGGCGATGCCCAGCACGGCGGTGAAGCCGATGGCGGCGGCCACGTCCTCGCCCTCGGCCTCGATCACCGGGGCCACGGCGGCAATGGCAGAGTTGCCGCAGATGGCGTTGCCGCAGGCGACCAGCAGGGCCATCGCGGGCGGCAGGCCGAAGGCGCGGCCCAAGGCGTAGCCGCCGAGAATGGCCAGCACCACCAGACCGGCCACCATCAGCAGCATCACCGGACCGAGCGCCATCACCGCCGCGCCGGACACCGTCGCGCCCAGCAGGGCCACGGCGGTCTCCAGCAGGGTCTTGCCGCTGAAGGCGATGCCCGGGGTCCAGACCGCCGACGGCGTCCACACCAGACGCAGGGCCGCGCCGCCCATGATGGCCAGCACCAGCCCCTCGACCCAGGCCCGTCCGAACAAGGCCGCCTCGATGTGCTGCAGGCCGAACGCCGCCGCCGCGACCGTGGCGCTCAGCAGGACGCCGGGCAGCAGTCGCCCCGGACCGCGCAGCGGTGCGCGGCGGGGCAGGGGGCTTGAAACCGGATCGGCGGCGGTCGTCATGACGCCCCCTTTCTCCGCCCGGAGCGGTCGATCATTCCAACGGATTGTTCTGGATTTAATGATCGACAAAAGCGATCAATGGATCGCCATGACCCTCGAGCAGCTCCGCATCTTCGTCGCCGTCGCCGAGCGGCAGCACATGACCCGGGCGGCCGAGAGCCTGAACCTGACCCAGTCGGCGGTCAGCGCGGCGGTGGCGGCGCTGGAGGCCCGGCACGGCACGCCCCTGTTCGACCGGGTCGGGCGGGGCCTGGCCCTGAACGCCGCCGGCCAGGCCTTCCTGCCCGAGGCGCGGGCGGTCCTGACGGCGGCGGCCGCCGCCAGCCAGGCGCTCGATGATCTCGCGGGCCTGAAGCGCGGCGCGGTCCGGGTCTTCGCCAGCCAGACCATCGCGGCCTACTGGTTGCCGCCGCGCATGGCGGCCTTCGCCCGGGCGCATCCGGGCATCGACCTGCACCTGTCCATCGGCAACACCCATCGGGTGACGGAAGCCATGCTGGCGGGCGAGGCCGAGCTGGGTCTGGTCGAGGGAGCCATCGAGTCGGCGCGGATCGACAAGCTGCGCGTCGACGCCGACCGGCTGGCGGTGGTGGCGGCGCCGGGCCATCCGCTGGCGGGCCGGGACGCGGCCCTGACCGGACCGGAGATGGCGGGGCTGGACTGGGTGCTGCGGGAGAGCGGCTCGGGCACCCGCAGCGAGTTCGAGGCGGCCCTTCCGTCCGGGGTGACGGCGGCGGACCTGAGGACGGTGCTCACCCTGCCGTCAAACGAGGCCATCCTGTCGGCGGTGATGGCGGACGGACTGGTCACCGCCATCTCGGAACTGGCCGCCCAGCCCCTGATCGAGGCCGGGCGGCTTGTCCGTCTGTCGCTCGATCTGCCCGAGCGACCGTTTCACCTGCTGCGCCACCGCGAACGGCGGCCCGGCCGGGCGGCGGAAGCCTTCGCCTCCGCCCTGTCTCAAACCTTGGCCGACCGACCGCGAACCCAGGCGTAGAGTCCGATCGCCAGCACGGCGAAGGCGGCGATCCCGGCGGCCATGGCTGGCCAGGTCGAGCCTTCCGGCAGCATGGCGAACGGCGCCTCCTTGCCGGTCCACACGATCACCCCGGCGGTCATCACCAGGAACAGGCTCTCGCCCACGATCAGGCCCGAGGCCAGCAGCACGCCCATCCGGCGGCCGACGTCGGCGAAGCGGGTGCCCTTGATGCCCTTCTCGTAGATCCAGCCGGCGACCGCGCCGACCACCAGCATCGTGGTCACGGCGGCGGGCAGGTAGAAGCCGATGCCGACGGCCAGCGGCGGCAGCTTCATCTTGCCGCCCGTCGACCGGTTCAGCACCACGTCCAGAATGATGACCACCACGCCGATGGCGGCGCCCAGACCGATCAGGTCCCAGCGCAGGCCGCCCTCGATCACGCCCTTGGCGAGGGCCGAGATCAGGGTCGCCTGCGGGGCAGGCAGGGGATCGTTGGCGATGCCCGGAGGCCCTCCGGCGAAGCCCACGGCCTTGTTCAGCAGGTTCAGGATGATCGGGATGATGATGGCGCCCGCGACGACGCCGATGATCAGGGCCACCTGCTGACGCCAGGGCGTCGCGCCGACCAGCTGGCCGGTCTTCAGGTCCTGCAGGTTGTCGTTGGCGATGACGGCCACGGCGAAGACCACGGCGGTCACGATCAGGGCGAAGGCCACGACCGACGGATCGGCGGGCACGCCCGCCAGCGCCAGCACGCCCAGCATCAGCACCGAGGCGACGACGATGGCCAGGATGCCGACGCCCGACACCGGGCTGTTCGACGAGCCGATCAGGCCGGCCATGTAGCCGCAGATGGCGGCGACCGCGAAGCCGATGACGATCACATAGACCAGACCGCCGCCGACCAGAAGGACGGTCGAGCTCGCCAGCGTCGGATTGCCTTGCGCGAACACCGCCAGGATGGCCGCGATGCCGACCAGGCAGACGACCGACAGACCGGCCACGATGTTGATCGGAATGTCCTGCTCGGTGCGGTCCAGCACCTCGCCGTGCTTGCGGCGGGCATTGGCGGCCAGGGCCGAGGTCAGGCCGCCGATCAGCGGACCGGCCAGCTTGATCAGGGTCCAGATCGCGGCGACACCGATGACCCCGGCGCCCATGAAGCGCACTTCGCGGGCCCAGACGGTCCCGGCCAGTTCCTCGGCGCCCGCGCCGGCGGGCAGGGTGGTGGCGATGGACGGAATATTGTGCGCCGTCAGCCAGGCGATGACGTCCGGATTGGTCAGCAGCGGCACGGCGATGCACCAGGCCAGGATCAGGCCGAACAGCTGGGCCAGACCCACCGCCAGGCCGATCAGGTGGCCGGCGCCCAGAAGGGCGAACTGCATGCCGAAGCCGATGCCCGTCGCCCCGCCGCCCAGCGCCGCGGGAAGCTTGATGAATTTGGCCGCCTCGCCGGCGAACACCCGGCCCGCGACCAGCAGGGAATAGGCCGCCGACACGATCGCGCCGGTGACCACGACCCACAGGCCGGCGGCGTTCTCACGCACCGCGCTTTCGTCCTCATCGGCGCCGCGCGAACCGACGGTCAGAACCTCGGCCGCCGCCACGCCCTCGGGGTAGGGCAGGCCCGCCTCGACCACCAGCGCGCGGCGCAGGGGGATCGAGAAGGTCACACCCAGCACGCCGCCGAAGATGCAGATCAGCACCGACTCCCAGAACGGGAACTCCAGCCACCAGCCGACCATGACCAGGCCGGGCAGGACGAAGATGATCGAGCTCATCGCGCCGCCGACCGAGGCGACGGTCTGGACGGTCATGTTCTCCCAGATGGTCGAGCTGCGGAACGCCCGCAGGATCGCCATCGAGATCACCGCCGCGGGGATCGCCGAGGCGAAGGTCAGACCGACCTTCAGGCCCAGATAGGTGTTGGCGGCGGTGAAGATCACCGCCAGCAGACAGCCCAGGACCACGGCCCTCAGCGTCAGCTCGATGCGTTTTCCGCCCGTCGTTGCAGGCGTGTTGGTGGCGTCCGTCATGCGGCCCTCTCCCGATGTTGCGCGGACCTAAGCCCGAAATGGCACAGGCGTCGAGAGGGGAGGGATTAGGGACTAGGGATTAGGGATTAGGTTTGCTGTGCCTGTCCTGTGCGGGTGCGCCCGGATACGCTACCTCCCTAATCCCTAATCCCTGGTCCCTAATCCCTAGTCCCTCAGAAATGCCCGAACTCCCCGAAGTCGAAACCGTCCGTCGCGGCCTGCAGCCGGTGATGGAGGGAGCGCGGCTGGACCGGACGAGGCAGAACCGCCCCGACCTGCGCTTCCCCTTCCCCGACCGCTTTCCCGAACGGCTGGACGGCGCCGTGGTCGAGCGGATCGACCGGCGGGCCAAATACCTGCTGATGCGGCTCTCGACCGGCGAGACCTGGGTCACCCACCTCGGCATGACCGGCCGCTTCACCCTCGACGGCCGCCAGCTGGGCGAGTTCGAGGAGCCCGCCCCCATCGCCGGCAAGCACGAACACATGAGTTTCTGCGCCACCCTGAACGGGGCCACCCACCGCGTGGGCTTCGCCGACGCCCGCCGCTTCGGCTTCATGGGCCTGATCCCCACCGATCAGGTCGAGGCCCATCCGTGGTTCGCGGGCATGGGGCCCGAGCCGCTCGGCAACGCCTTCTCCGGCGCCCACCTGTCCGAGGTGTTCGCGGGCCGCAAGCAGAACATCAAGGTCAGCCTGCTGGACCAGCGGCTCGTCGCCGGTCTGGGCAACATCTACGTCTGCGAGGCCCTGTACCGCGCCCGCATCTCGCCCCTGGTCGCCGCGGGCAAGGTCTCGAAGCCACGCCTCGAGATCCTGGCTGCCAGGATCCGCGACGTCCTCAACGACGCCATCGAGGCCGGCGGCTCGACCCTGCGCGACTTCGCCAACGCCGAGGGCGGGCAGGGCTATTTCCAGCACCGCTTCGACGTCTACGGCCGCGAGGGCGAGCCCTGCCGGGCCGAGGATTGCTCCGGGGTGGTCAGGCGCATCGTCCAGTCCGGCCGCTCCACCTTCTTCTGTCCGTCCTGCCAGAAGCGCTAGCTCCTCTCCGGCTTTTCCGGCACGACTGACGGGTCAGGAGAGTGTGCATGCGTCAGTGGTGGATATCCGGCCTCGCGGCCCTTGCGCTGTGCGCGGCCTCGCCGGCTGTGGCGCGGGCCGACCCGCCGCTCTGGCGGGTCAGCGACGCGGATACGGAGATGGTCCTGTTCGGCTCCATCCACGCCCTGCCGGAAGGGGTCGACTGGCGTAGCGCGGCGCTCGACGAGGCCCTGGCCCAGGCCGATCTGGTCGTTTTCGAGATCCTCACGCCGGCCTCCGAGGAAGAGGAGCAGGCGGCCTTCCTGCCCATGCTGACCTATCTGGTCAGCCCGGAGCCCCTGCAGACCGTCGTCAGTGCGGAGACCTACGCCCGCGCGCTCGCCCGCGCCGAGGCGCAGGGGTTCGAGCCGTTCATGTTCAACATGCTCCGTCCGTGGGCGGCGGCGATGATGCTGGACATCGGGGCCGAGGAAGCCAAGGGCCGTTCGGGTGATCTGGGCGTCGACACCCTGATCGAGACCGGCCTGAGACCTGACCAGCGCACCGAGGCTTTGGACACCGACGCGCTTTTGCTGGCCTCCATGCAGGCCCTCGCCGAAACCGGAGAGGCCGAGGGCGAGCAAATGCTGATCGAGGTGCTGGACATCCTCGATGAGGAAGGCGGCCTCGATATGGAGATCGAGAACGCCTGGGTCCGGGGCGATCTCCAGCCGATCCTGGACGACATGGCCGAGATGAAGGCCGAGGCTCCGCACCTGTATCAGGTCATCCTGGTTGATCGGAATCACGGCTGGATGCCCGCGCTGAAGCGGATGATGGAAACGGAAGGCCGTGTCGTCGTCATCGCAGGGGCCGCCCACATGGTCGGCGAGGACGGCCTGCCGACCCTGCTGCGGCAGGCGGGCTACGCGGTCGAAGGGCCCTAGGTCCCGGGTGCCCCACCGCATCATCCTCTTTCGAGGCATGAACACCGGCGGCGTCCGCGCGCCGGTCGGCGAGCAGCGGGCCATGGCCGAGGCCATGGGGCTGAAGAACCCCCGCACCCTTCAGGCCAGCGGCAATCTGGTGGTCGAAAGCGCCCTCGCCACCGACCGGCTCGAGGCCGACATCGAGGCCGCCATGGACAGGACCTTCGGCCTGAAGATCGTCGCCATGGCCCGCACCCCCGACCAGTGGTCCAAACTGATCGCCGTCAATCCCTTCCCGAAGGAGGCCGCCGCCCATCCGGCCAAGGTCGTGGCCATGGTCATGAAGGACGGGATCAAGGCCGGCGCCCTCGACGCGGTCCAGGCCCTCTGCCGCGACGGCGAAGCGGTCGAGGCCATCGACGGCGTTCTGTACTTCTGGTTCCCCAACGGCCAGGGCGGGTCCGAGATTTTCAGGAAGGCCACCCCGAAAATGCTCGGCATGGGTACGGGCCGGAACTGGAACACGGTGCTGAAGCTGGCGGAAATGGCGGGGGAGAAGTGAGTGGCTAGTGGCTAGTGAAGCAGAGGGCCGCTGCATGCTTCGATGCCCACCATGCTTGCGCTCCGCTCGCCTTACCGGTCCACTAGCCACTAGCCACTAGCCACTAGCCACTAGCCACTAGCCACTAGCCACTAGCCACTAGCCACTAGCCACTAGCCACGCCCAAAGGCCGCCCATGCGCAAGACCCACCTCTGGATCAGCCTGATCGTCGGCGTGCTCGTCTGGGGCGCCTATTTCGCCCACTTCATCCAGTCCCTGCGCGGCGAGGCGACCGGAGGGCTGGTCTGGTGGTTCCTCGGCGCGCTCGCTGTCACCGTCGTGGCCGAGACGGTCGCCACCGGCCTGATCGGCTGGCTGTTCCGCCGCCGCGCCCGCGCCCTCGATGACGGCCCGACCCTGCAGGCCGCGCTCAAGGCCGGCCACGTCGCCCTGATGCTGCTGATCCTGATGGTGCTGGTCGCCGCCGCCGTCCTGGCCCTCGGCTCGCAGTTCGGCTGGACCTTCGACCTCTCCGGCGCCCGCGGTCAGGTCATCGCCGCCAACGCCCTTCTGGCCATGGTGGTGATCGCCGAGCTCCTTCGGGCGGCCCTGACGCTGGCGCTTCTCCCGAGACGGTAGCGCCGGGCAAGTGGCTAGTGGCGAGTGGTTAGTGATTGGCCGGGCTCATCGACCGTTGCGCGGTCATCCACTAACCACTAGCCACTAACCACTTTCAGCCACCCCTGCCCGCCGCCGGAGCGCCACCGATGGACACCTACGCCAACCTCCTGATCGAGCGTCACGACGACGGCTATGCGGTGGTCACCCTGAACCGGCCCGAGGCGCTGAACGCGCTGAACTCGGCCCTGTTCGCCGATCTCGCCGCCTTCCTCGACAGCGTCGAGCATGACGACAGCGTCCGCTGCCTGATCCTGACCGGTTCGGGCGACAAGGCCTTCGCCGCCGGCGCCGACATCAAGGAGATGGCGGACCAGTCCTACGCCCAGATGTACACGGGCAACTACTTCGCCCTCGGCCATGACCGCATCACCCGCTTCCGCAAGCCGATCATCGCCGCGGTCAACGGCTTCGCCCTGGGCGGCGGCTGCGAGCTGGCCATGCTGTGCGACTTCATCGTCGCCAGCGAGAAGGCGAAGTTCGGCCAGCCCGAGATCAATCTCGGCGTCGCCCCCGGCATCGGCGGCTCCCAGCGCCTGACCCGTCTGGTCGGCAAGTCCAAGGCCATGGACATGGTCCTGACCGCCCGCATGATGGACGCCGCCGAGGCCGAACGCGCCGGCCTCGCCAGCCGCGTCTTCCCGCACGAGACCCTGCTGGAGGAAACCCGCAAGATCGCCGCGAAGATCGCGAGCCAGAGCCCGCTCGCCGTCATGGCCAACAAGGAAATGGTCAACGCCGCCCTGGAAACGACCCTGACCCAGGGCGTCCAGTTCGAGCGCCGCCTGTTCCACAGCCTCTTCGCCTTCGACGACCAGAAGGAAGGCATGGCCGCCTTCGTCGAGAAGCGGAAGCCGAGCTTCACGGGCAAGTAGGGCGGCGGCGAGGGAAGGGGCCCGGACGGCGCGCGACCGGGCGATCCGGGTTGAGGTTTCCGGCCTCGGCCCTCGCCCCTCGACCCTCGTCCCTTCTCAATCCCAGACTCCGCTTGAACCCCTCCGCCCTTTCCGCTATAGCCGCGCGCTCTTGAGATTTCCGCACGCCGTGGACGTGAGCTCCGCGGCGTTTTCCGTTCGAAGGTTTGACTGATGGCCAACAATCCCGGCGCCAAGAAAGCGATCCGCAAGATCGCGGCCCGCACCGAAGTGAACAAGGCGCGCCGCACCCGCGTCCGCACCTTCCTGCGCAAGTTCCAGGAAGCCGTCACCGGTGGTGACGTCGCTGTCGCCAAGGGCGCCTTCGTGGAAGCCCAGTCGGAGCTGATGCGCGCCGTCTCGAAGGGCGTCGTTCACAAGAACACCGGCTCGCGCAAGGTCTCGCGCCTGGCCGCGCAACTGAAGAAGATGTCGGCCGCCTGATTTTCGGGCTCCGGACGGCCTTTTAACGGGCTGTCATAGTAAATCCGAGTGATTTCAACGGCGAGGGCGCGCAAGCTCCCTCGCCGTTTGCGTGTGTGGCGGTAACCGTTGTCACGCGAATTGAGGCTCGCCTCTGTGGCGAAATCCGGATTTTCGCAGGCGCAGGCGGGACTTGGCGGAGTCAACAATTTTAACTGCAAATCGACTCTCGAATCAGCGTTGACGGCCCCTTCGCCGGGCGTAAGTTCGGGGGGCTGACGCACTTCCATCCCCACACGGATGAAGACGGCGCGGAACGCTGTTCTGCTCCGGCGTGAGCCGTCTGATCGAGAGAACGACCCCATCCGGGCGGCGGCATAGCTGCACCGGGCCGGAGAAGTCGTCCCTGCGTCAGCCGGTCTCAGAAGGGCGTCGCGTGATGGAATTTGCGGCGGGTGGCTGACCGATGATGGGGAGCGCAAGGATGGCGGGGATGACGGATCCGGATCGTATCTGGACCGAGGCGGCCGGTCGGCTGCGTGGTGAGATCGGCGAAGGGGCGTTCAGCTCCTATATCGCGCCGTCGGCCGTGCGCGTGGACGGCGCCGGCCAGCTGATCCTCGTCACCCCGACCGCCTATGCCCGCGACTGGGTGCGCAAGAACGCCCTGCGCCGCATGAACGAGCTGTGGCTGGGGCTGGACGCCCAGGCCCGTCGTCTGGACGTCCGCTGCCGCGCCGAGATGGGCTCGGTCGCCCCGGCCTCGCAGGTCGCCGCCGGCCGCGCCGCGCCGTCCGCCCTGTCGGGCAACGTCGTCGCCATGCCCCACGCCGCCATGCCGATGGCCACGGTCGCCCCGGTCGCCGACGGCGCCCGCGCCGTGCGCGCCGCCGGCCTGCAGGACCGCCTGACCTTCGACAGCTTCGTGGAAGGGCAGGGCAACGCCTTCGCCCTGGCCATCGCCCGCCAGGCCGCCGCCTGGGCCGACGGCCACTTCAACCCGATCTTCTTCTGCGGCCCCTACGGCTACGGCAAGACGCACCTGCTGAACGCCATCGCCTGGGAGGCCCAGCGCCTGCGTCCGGACGCCAAGGTGGTCTACCTGACCGCCGAGCGCTTCCTGTCGACCTTCGTGCGCGCCATGCAGGACCGCTCGACCGCGGCGTTCAAGGACAGCCTGCGCTCGGCCGACATGCTGCTGATCGACGACGTCCAGTTCGTCGGCGGCAAGGCCTCGACCCAGGAAGAGCTGCTGTCGACGCTGACCGCCCTGATCGAGGACGGCAAGAAGATCATCCTCTCGGCCGACAAGCCGCCGATGGCGCTGACCGACGTCGAGCCGCGCCTGCGCAGCCACCTGGCCTCGGGCCTGACCTGCCCGGTCGAGCCGGCCGATCGTTCGCTGAAACTGGCCGTGGCCCGCAACCGCATCGAGGCCCTGTCGAAGCTGGGCGTCGTCTCGGGCGAGGTCCGTCCCGACGTGCTCGAGCACCTGGTTGATCGCACCCCCGGCTCCATGCGTGAGCTGGAAGGCGCCGTGAACACCCTGGCCGCCGTCGCCGCCACCCGCCTGTCGGCCCTGACCGTCGACGAGGCGCAAGGCCTGCTCGGCTCGGCCCTGCGCGGCGGGCCGGAACGCCGGATTACCGTCGACGAGATCCAGAAGACCGTCGCCGAACACTTCACCCTGAAACAGGCGGACCTGCTGTCGGAGCGCCGCACCCGTTCGGTCGCCCGCCCGCGCCAGATCGCCATGTATCTGTGCAAGCAGCACACGACCCGCTCCTACCCGGACATCGGGCGTCGTTTCGGCGGTCGGGACCACACCACGGTCCTGCACGGCGTCCGCAAGATCGAGGAGCTGATCGCCCAGGACGAACAGATCGCCCGCGACGTCGAGGCCCTGACGCGGAAGCTGCGCGGCTAGGGGTGAGGGCTGAGGGGCGAGGCTCGAGGCGGGTTATCCACATTCGCCTGAGCCTTCATCCCTCGCCCCCCGACCCTCGACCCTCGACCCTTCCTTGCCCCCTGCGGCCAATCCGCTAGTGTCCAAGGCCCACTATTCGCGGCGACGCTTCCGAGTCGCCGCACGCCGGGCGAGACGACATGCAACTGACCATCGAACGTTCCGCGCTTCTGAAGGCCCTCGGGCACGTCCAGAGCGTCGTTGAGCGTCGCAACACCATTCCGATCCTGTCCAACGTCCTGCTGTCGGCGGGCCGCGACAAGCTCAGCTTCGCCGCCACCGACCTCGACATGGAGATGGTTGACGAAGCCGACGCCACGGTGAACGTCGAGGGCCAGATCACCGCCCCGGCCCACACCCTGTACGAGATCGTCCGCAAGCTGCCGGACGGCGCCGAGGTGTCCCTGTCCTATTCGGGCGACGACCCCCGCCTGCTGGTCCAGGCCGGCCGGTCGAAGTTCAACCTGCCGGTCCTGCCGGCCGGCGACTTCCCGGTCATGTCGACCGAGACCACGGGCGCCCGCTTCACCCTGGCCAAGGAAGACCTGGCCCGGCTGATCGACAAGACCCGCTTCGCCGTCTCGACCGAAGAGACCCGCTACTATCTGAACGGCCTGTACCTGCACACGGTGGCCGAGGGCGGCATTCCGCTGCTCCGCGCCGTGGCCACCGACGGCCACCGTCTGGCCCTGGCCGAGACCCCGGCCCCCGAGGGCGCCGCCGGCGGCCCGGGCGTCATCGTCCCGCGCAAGACCGTCGATCAGGTCCGTCGCCTGCTGGATGACGGCGCCGGTCCGGTCGAGGTCCAGGTCAGCCCGCAGAAGATCCGCTTCGAGTTCGGCGACGCCAGCCTGACCTCAAAGGTCATCGACGGCGCCTTCCCTGACTACATGCGCGTCATTCCCAAGGGGAACGACAAGCAGGCCGATATCGACAACGGCCTGTTCTCCAAGGCCGTCGACCGCGTCGCCACCATCTCGGCCGAGAAGAGCCGTTCGGTGAAGCTGGCCTTCGAGCTGGACCGCGTCACCCTGACCGTCCGCAACATGGAAGCCGGCCAGGGCGTCGAGGAGGTCGAGATCGGCTATTCCGACGAACCGTTCGAGATCGGTTTCAACGCCCGCTACCTGCTGGACGTCGCCGGCCAAATCACCGGCGAGACCGCCGCCTTCAAATTCGCCGACCCGGCCTCGCCGACTCTGGTCCTCGATCCGGGCGATCCGGGCGTCCAGTACGTGCTGATGCCGCTGCGGGTGTAGCGGCTTGCCGGTGCTTCCCCAAGACTTTGCGCTGCACCCCACGACCTTCAAGCCGTTGGCCGTGGGGTTCGGCGCCTGTCTTGCGACCAATATGATCATAGTCGATGGGGCGAAGGTGGCTTTCTGCTATCGTGAAAAGCCCGATAACGAGATCGATAGTGGGTGGCGGTTCTTCGCAGGCGGAGAATCCGATGAGTATCTCGACGACCCCGACAACACCGGCGTCTACGATATCAACACCGTCGCCAACTATGATCCCCAGATCACCCAGTTTCTGGACGCGCCCATCGGCTCCGCGTTCGAGCGCGAAGCGGGCGTTGGACGGTTCGTGCAAGTGTATGATTTCCAGCCACGCGAAGATTGAGCGAGACGCGGTGCGCCTCGGCGCTGGCGTCCACTACGTGCTGATGCCACCGCGGGTGTAAGCGCGGTAAGTAAATCCGCTCATCCCGGCGAAAGCCGGGACCCAGTGCTTTCGTTACGTACGGAGGTTGCGGTTGGCGTTCTTCACCTACATCGTCGCCAGCCGTCGAAACGGGACGCTCTACACCGGCTCGACCGACAATCTGGAAGCGCGGGTTCACCAGCATCGCAATGGGCGCTTCGGTGGATTCACCGCCCGGCATGGCGTGGCGATTCTGGTCTGGTATGAGGTGCATGGCAGCCGTCATGCGGCCTTTGTGCGTGAGCGTCAGATCAAGGAATGGAAACGCGTCTGGAAACTCGAGCTGATCGAGAAATCCAATCCCGAGTGGGCCGATCTTTCGGCGAACTGGGGGCTGCCCGGCTGAGACCCGCTGGACAGGACTGGGTCCCGGCGTTCGCCGGGATGAGCGGATCCATATATCCAGCTTGATCACCGCCCTCACCCTCACCGACTTCCGCTCCTATGCGAGCGCCACCCTGCCCATCGCGGCGGGGGCGGTGGTGCTGCATGGACCGAACGGGGCGGGGAAGACCAATCTGCTGGAGGCGCTCAGCCTCTTCACCCCCGGCAAGGGCCTGCGTGGCGCCACGGCCCCCGAGATGGGCCGTCGCGAGCCGGGGGAGGCCACGGGCCGCGCCTGGGCCGTCGCCGCCGTTCTCACGCACGACGGCGACGAGACGAAACTCGGCACCGGCGTCCAGACGCCCGGCGCCGCCCGCCGCATCGTCCGTATCGACGGCGAGACCGCCCAGCCGGGCCGCCTGCTCGATCACCTCCGCCCGGTCTGGGCCACGCCCGAACAGGACCGGCTCTTCTCTGACGCCCGCGCCGCCCGGCTGAAATTCTTCGACCGCCTGGTCTTCGCCGATCGGCCCGACCATGCCGCCGCCGTCTCCGCCTATGAGAAGGCCCTGCGCGAGCGTCTGCGCCTGCTGACCGATGGCGCCGAAGGCCGCCCCGCCGATCCGCTCTGGCTCGATGCGCTCGAGGTTCGGTTGGGCGAGGCCGGGGCCGCTGCCGCCGCCGCGCGCGCCGGCGCGCTGACGGTGCTCCAGGCGGCTATCGACGCACGCAACGACCGTCCCTTCCCCCAGGCCGACCTCGGCCTGACCGGCGAGGCTGAGGCCATGGCCGCTTCGGGCGCCGACCTGGAGGCCGTCGCCGCGGCCATCCGCGAGGGCATGGCCCGCTCCCGCGCCCGCGACGCCGCCGCCGGCCGCTCCCTGTTCGGACCGCATCGCTCCGACCTGACCGCCCTGCATCGCGAGAAGAACCGCCCCGCCGCCGAGGGCTCCTCGGGCGAGCAGAAGGCCCTCGTCCTCAACCTGATCCTCGCCCAGATCACCCGCCTGTCCGGCCAGGCGGCGGCCCCCGTCCTTCTCCTCGACGAGGCCCCGGCCCATCTCGACACGGCCCGCCGCGCCGCCCTCTTCGATGAGATCGAGGCCCTGGGGCTTCAGGCCTTCATGACCGGCACCGAATCCGACCTCTTCGCGCCGCTGGCCGGACGGGCCCAGTTCGTGAAGGTGGCGGACGGCGGGTTCGGCTGAAGGTCGAGCGCGAACTCACCTCTCCGTTCGCGAAGGCGAATGGAGAGGACAGATCGGCGTCTTCGCCGATCAGGTGAGGGCGGCTCCGTCGGGGCCGGATGGGGCGCAAGCACCGGTGTCTGCGGGCCGACCGCCGCCCCGTGCGCCGCCCCCTCCTGATCGCTGCGCGATCTGTCCGCCCCATCGCCTTCAACGGGCGATGGGGAGGTGAGCGCAATCGCCCCGAAAACCTCGCAATTCCCGCGATATTTCCTATATTCTGACCCTTCCGGCGGGACACAGATTCGCGCCGTCTTCCGGGCCCTTCGCGGGGCCGTTTCACCGACCGATTTGATGACCGATCAGACCCCCGACGACGCTGTCGCCCCGGCCGAATACGGCGCCGACTCCATCAAGGTTCTCAAGGGCCTGGATGCCGTCCGCAAACGTCCCGGCATGTACATTGGCGACACCGACGACGGCTCGGGCCTGCACCACATGGTCTACGAAGTCGTCGACAACGCGATCGACGAGGCCCTGGCCGGTCACGCCGACCTGGTCGAGGTGATCCTGAACGCCGACGGCTCGGTCACCGTGACCGACAACGGGCGCGGCATCCCCACCGCCATCCATGCCGAGGAAGGCGTCTCGGCGGCCGAGGTCATCATGACCCAGCTGCACGCGGGCGGTAAGTTCGACCAGAACTCCTACAAGGTCTCCGGTGGCCTGCACGGCGTGGGCGTCTCGGTCGTGAACGCCCTGTCGGACTGGCTGAAACTGGTCATCTTCCGCGACGGCAAACGCCATGAGATGCGCTTCGAGCGCGGCGACACCGCCGAAAGCCTCAAGGTCACCGGCGACGCCCCGATCCGCACCGAAGGGTCGAAGAAGGGCGAACTGCTGACCGGCACCCAGGTCACCTTCTTCCCCTCGCTGACCACCTTCAGCCACATCGACTTCGACCTGAAGACCCTCGAGCATCGCCTGCGCGAGCTGGCCTTCCTGAACTCGGGCGTGGTCATCAAGCTGCGCGACGACCGCCACGCCGAGCCGTTCGAGGAAATCCTCCACTACGAGGGCGGGGTCGAGGCCTTCGTGCGCCACCTCGACAAGTCGAAATCCCCGCTGCTGAAGGACGTCATCACCGTCCGCGGCCGCAAGGACGGCATCGAGCTGGACCTGGCCCTGTGGTGGAACGACAGCTACCACGAGACCATGCTGTGCTTCACCAACAACATCCCGCAGCGGGATGGGGGCACGCACCTGTCGGCCTTCCGCGCCGCCCTGACCCGCGTCATGAGCGGCTATATCGAGGCCGCCGGCGCCGCCAAGAAGGAGAAGGTCTCCGTCTCGGGCGAGGATGCCCGCGAAGGCCTGACCTGCGTCCTCTCGGTCAAGGTTCCGGACCCCAAATTCAGCTCGCAGACCAAGGACAAGCTGGTCTCGTCCGAAGTCCGCCCGGCGGTCGAGAACCTCTGCCAGGAAGGTCTCGCCACCTGGTTCGAGGAGCATCCGGCCGAGGCCAAGCTGATCGTCTCCAAGATCATCGAGGCCGCCGCCGCCCGTGAGGCCGCGCGCAAGGCCCGCGACCTGACCCGCCGCAAGACCGCGATGGAGATCAGCTCCCTGCCGGGCAAGCTGGCCGACTGTCAGGAACGCGATCCGGCCAAGTCCGAACTGTTCATCGTCGAGGGTGACTCGGCCGGCGGCTCGGCCAAGCAGGCGCGCAACCGCGAGAACCAGGCCGTCCTGCCCCTGCGCGGCAAGATCCTGAACGTCGAGCGCGCGCGCTTCGACCGGATGCTGTCATCGGACCTGATCGGCACCCTGATCCTGGCGCTCGGCACCGGCATCGGCCGTGACGACTTCAACGCGGACAAGCTGCGCTACCACAAGATCATTCTGATGGCCGACGCCGACGTCGACGGCGCCCACATCCGCACCCTGCTGCTGACCTTCTTCTATCGTCAGATGCCGGAGCTGATCGAGCGCGGGCACGTCTACATCGCCCAGCCGCCGCTCTACAAAGTCTCCAAGGGCAAGCAGTCGCGCTACCTGAAGGATCAGGCGGACATGGACGCCTATCTGATTGAGGAGGGTTCGTCCGAGGCCGAGCTGGACCTGCCGTCGGGCGAGCGCCGGACCGGCCTGGACCTGCAGGCGCTGGTCCGCGAGGCCAAGGCCTTCAAGGCGGGCGTCGATCGCCTGTCGCAGCGGGCCCCCGCCTTTGCCATCGAACAGGCGGCCCTGGCCGGCGTGTTCAATGAAGCCGGCGGCGATCTGGACAAGGCCGCCGCGCGCCTGAACCTCTTCGCCGAGGAAGGCGACGGGGCCTGGACCGGCGGTCCGGGCGCGCAAGGGGCGGTCGCCTTCGAGCGCGTCCGTCGCGCGGTGTCCGAGCGCATCGTGCTGGAAGAGACCCTGATCCGTTCGCAGGACGCCCGTCGTCTGGCAGAGCGCGCCGCCGCTTTCGATGGCCTGTTCGATCAGCCCGCCGTCTTCCGCCGAAAGGAGAAGTCGACGACCATCCGCGGGCCGCTCGACCTGCTCGAGGCCGTCCTCGACGCGGGCAAGAAGGGCATCGCCATCCAGCGCTACAAGGGTCTGGGCGAGATGAACCCCGAGCAGCTGTGGGAGACGACGCTGGACGTCAACGCCCGCACCCTGCTGCAGGTGAAGGTCGAGCACGCCGATGACGCCGACGACCTGTTCGCCAAGCTGATGGGCGACGTGGTCGAACCGCGCCGCGAGTTCATCCAGGAAAACGCGCTCGACGCCGCCGTCGACGCCTGATCTTCAGGGGAGGGGCGGCTACGGCCGCCCCGCCTCCACGAAGGCCCGGATGCTGGCGTAGGTCTGGCCCTCGGACCGCGATCCGTCGCAGGCGATCTGCTTCAGATAGTCCGGCACCGTGTTGGGGCGCAGGTCTTCCCACGCGGCGTCCGCCTCGGGGTAGTCACCGTCCAGGCTGCCGTCGGCGGCATAGTCCCTGGCTCCGGCCGTCCGCCATTTCCCGCTGGCGCAGTCAAACTGGTAGGTCTCCTCGCCGTGGGTCAGATCCCCCGGTGGCGACGCCAGCGGCACAGAGGCGGCGGTGATCGACACGACGCTCCCGCCGGCCGCGGCGATGCTCTGCACATCGGCCAGATAGGCCCGCGTGCCCGTCCTCGAATAGGCGTGCCATTCCTCGGCCAGAACGGGCGTCGCCGCCGTAGCCAGAAGCGCGGCGACCGTCAGTGCGAATTTCATCTGATTACCTCCCCAGGATCATCATTATCCATGATGCTCCAGACGCGGCGTTTGGCAAGCGTCCGCCGCGTTTCAGGCGGCCTTCGCGGTCCCGGTCGCCGCTTTCGCCAGCGGTTCGAACAGCCAGCGGGACAGGTGCCCCACCACCGGCGCCGCCACCCCGTCGCCGGTCAGCTTGCAGGCAGCGCTGTACGATCCCGGCAGGCGGTAGTCGTCGGACAGCCCCATCAGCCGGGCTGTCTCCCGCGCCGTCATCAGTCGCGACCGGACGCGGCCGTGCTCGACCACCACCAGCGTCTGGCGGCTGGAGCCGCCGCCCGGGGTCCGCAGGCAGCCGGCCATGTCGAACCGCACCTCGGCCCGTTGCACCTTGCAGCCCTCGGCGTCCTTGCGCGTCCGCCGGTACAGCGCCCCGACCTGCCGCGTCCCGGAGGCCTGCGCCGCCTCGACCTTGGCCCGGTTGAGCGGGGACATCAGCTCCAGCAGCCGCGCCGTCTGCGCCTGATTGTGCCACTCCAGATGCGGCCCGTCGGTCTCGGTCACGGCGGCGAGGCTGGGCGGAGCCGCCTCCGGCTCGGGCAGCCGCCACCACAGGGCCCGGCTGCGCAGGTCCGCGGGCAGCCGCTCCACCGCCCGCCTCAGGTTGACCGGATGGAACGGCCCCTCCGGCCCGCTCGCCAGAAGGGCCGGGTCGATCTTCACATCGCCCCGCACGCCCACCACGAACAGCCGGGGCCGTGACTGCGGCACGAATCGGTCGGCGTTGATCACCAGCGCGCCGAAGGCGTAGCCGGCCTCATCCCAGGTCCGGCACAGGATTTCGAAGTCGCGCCCGCCGCGGGAGGTCAGGGCCCCGCAGACGTTCTCGATGGCCACGATCTTCGGACCGCGCCCCTCCCGGAGCAGCCCGTTGGCGAGGCCCCAGAAGGCGTGGAACGTCCCCGACCGGGCTCCGCCCAGCCCCTTGCCGTTTCCCGCCAGCGACAGGTCCTGACAGGGGAAGGAGCCCCACATCAGGTCCGCCTGTCCCGGCAGGTCCTGCGGCGTCAGGGCGCCGATATCGCCGACCGCCAGCTCCTCGCCGCCCCAGTTGGCGCGATAGAAGGCGGCCTTCTGCGGGTCGATGTCGTTGGCGAAGGTGCAGGTCCAGCCGTCGCCCAGCCCGGCCCGCAGCATGCCGCCGCCAGCGAAGAACTCATAGGCGTGAAGGGAAGGCGATTCGACCATCGCCGCCGAGCATGGAGGCTCGGCGGCGCCCGGTCCATGGGTCAGCCGGCCAGCGCCTGCCGGTCCCGTTCGAGGAAGGCGACCACATCGGCGATCGTGGTCCGCGGGTTGCGGGTATGCGGATAGGCGTGGGCCGTGCGCGGCTTTCGGTCGAACCAGATCTGGTCGACCACCTCGGTCGGCCGGGTGGCCGCCAGCCAGTCGATGGTGTCCGCCCCTTCGTCGTCATTGCGCAGGATGGGGGCCAGCACCTTGCGGAACTTCGGCAGGGAGGTCTTCACCCCCGCCGTGTCGGCCCAGCCGGGATGCACGGCGTAGGTCTTCGCCCCGATATCCGCGAAGGTCGCGCGCCAGTGCTCGGCCAGCGCAAGCTGCGCCCGCTTGTGCGCGGCATAGGCGGCGAAGCCGTTGAACTTCTCTTCGGGGATGTTCAGCATCGATTTGGTCAGGGGCAGATTGTACAGCCCGCCCGACACCACATTGATGACCGCCGCGCCCCGCGCCAGTCGGCCCTCGGCGTGCAGCTGTTCGGTCAGGATGTAGTGGCCCAGCAGGTTGGTCGCGTAGGAGGTCTCCAGCCCTTCCGCGGTCGCCTCGTAGGACCGCATCAGCAGGCCCACGTTGTTGACCAGCACGTCAAACGTCTGGTTGGCGATTTCGGGGCGCCGGGTCAGGTCGGAGACCGCCCGCATGGAGGACAGGTCGCAGATCACGGGCACGACCCGGCCGGGCAGGTTCGCGGCGGCCGTTTGCAGCGACTCCAGCGCTTTCACATTGCGGCCGACCGCATACACGGTGGCCCCCTTCTTCACCCCGCGCAGCGTCGCGGCGCGGCCCAGCCCTCCGGTCGCTCCGGTGACCAGCCAGGTCTGTCCGGCGTAGTCCGCGCGCACCGACCGGAACGGCAGACCTCTGGCGACATAGCCGACGCGGGTGAAGGACGGGGCGAAGCGTCCGTAGAAATTCACAGATTTCATAAGAGCTTGCAGGAAGGGCGGTTCGGCCATCGATCAGTCTCCCCGGCGCGGTCGCCGTTACTTTCGTAAACATACTAAATCAGCGAAGCGCGTTGGCAACCGGCTTGCGTTTCTGGACTAACGGCGTATCGGTTCGATATCGAAAGTGACGGGCGCCGCTTCCATGACCAGACCGATCCGCGTGATCCAGTGGGCGACCGGCTCGATGGGCAAGACCTGCCTGAGGGCCGTCATCGACGATCCGAGCTTCGAATTGGTCGGCCTGTTCGTCTACGGCGCGGGCAAGGCGGGCCGGGACGCCGGCGAGATCGCCCGACGCGATCCGACAGGCGTGCTGGCGACACGCAGCATCGACGACGTCCTGGCGCTGGACGCGGATGTGGTCCTGCACTGTCCCATGCTGTCCGACCCATACGACGGGCATGACGCCGAAGTCCGCCGGCTTCTGGAGTCAGGCAAGAACGTCATCTCGATCAACAACTACTTCGAGCCCCGGGCCCTGGGGGCGGCCTATGCGACCGCACTGGAGGAGAGCGCCCGCAAGGGCGGGGCGACGCTCGCGGGGACCGGCGTCAATCCGGGCTGGGTGGCGGAGCGGATGGCGGCCAACGCGGTGGCCCTGTGTCTGTCGCATCGCAACGTCGCGACCCGCGAAATCATTGACTGTGCGACAGTTCCCAACCCCGACTATGTGTTCGGGGCCCTCGGCTTCGGCGCGGATCCGGCCGAGGTCGATATGGTGGACGGGGCCCTGGCGCGCACCTTCGACCGGATGTTCGCCCAGAGCGTGGAGGGGCTGGCGCAGAGGATCGGGCTGACGCTCGACGGCTATGAATCCGACCACGAGTTGAGACAGGCGACGCGCGATCTGACGGTCGCCGCCGGAACGATACCGCAAGGCTCGGTCGCGGCCACGACCTGGCGGGTGCACGGGGTCGCGGACGGCGTCCGGCGCATCACCCACGAGGTCACCTGGATCATGGATCCGACCGACCCGGCCTTCGCCGGAAAGCCGCACTGGCAGATCGAGGTCGATGGCCTGCCGGGCCTGACCATCGCCATGGATCTGATCGACACCGCGCCCGACGGCGTGCGCACCAAGCCCGAGCAGTTCGCGGTCGCCGCCATGGTGCTGGACGCCATCCCCCGGGTGGTCGCGGCGCCGCCGGGCCTGCTCCGCCTGTGACCTGACCGGGTTGCCCGCTAACAAAAGTCATGTCACTTTCAATCAAAGACTAAAAACGACAAACCGAGGAAACGACCATGGCTGAGCGCGATCCCGAGGTGCAGGCGCTTCTGGACAAGAAGGCGATCGAGGAGGTGCTGCTGCTCTTCCTTCGGGGTTGTGATCGGGGCGACGAGGCGCTGGTCGAACGCGCCTACTGGCCGGACGGCTGGGAGGATCACGGCGGCACCTTCAACGGCCCGGCAAGCGAATGGGTGGCCGTGGTCAAGGAGCGCCTGCCCAAGGCCGGCCTGATGAACCACCTGGCCATGAACATGGTCGTCGAGCTGAAGGGCCCGACCTCGGCTCTGGCCGAATGCTACATCCTCACCGCCTCGCGCCTGAAGGTGAAGGGCGAATGGTTCGACACCCGCACCCTGGCCCGCTGCGTGGACCAGATGGAGAAGCGCGGCGACGAGTGGCGCATCCTTCGCCGCACCATGTGCTGGGAGTGGAACGAGGAACACGAAATCAGCGAGACCTGGGCGCGCGGGGCGATCACCAGCGATCCGACCCAGTTGCGTCGCGGGGCCAAGAAGCCCGACGACATCCTCTACACCGCCGCCGCCTGAGGCCCGGTCATGGAGGTTCAGGGCTGTGTCGCCATCGTCACCGGCGCCAATCGCGGGATCGGCGAGGCTTTCGTTCGGGTGTTGATGCAGGAGGGGGCGGCCAAGGTTTACGCCGGCGCCCGTGATCCGGCGTCGGCCAGACACCTCGAGGAGGAGTTCCCCGGCAAGGTCCGGGCGATCGCGCTGGACGTGACGGACCACGGGCAGATCGCCGCCGCGGCGGCCGCCTGCCCGGACGTCTCGGTCGTGGTCAACAACGCCGGGGCCTTCAACAACCAGCTGCTGATCGGGGCGGACGACATGTCGGCCGCGCGTCAGGAGATGGAGGTCAACTATTTCGGCCCCTTGGCCATGTCGCGAGCGTTCGCACCCGTGCTCAAGGCCAACGGTGGCGGCGCGATCCTGAACGTCCTGTCGGTCGGGGGCATTCTCGCGGCGCCGAACATGGGTGGCTACAGCCCGTCGAAATTCGCCATGCGCGCCGCCGGAACCTGTATCCGCGCCGAGCTGGCCGGGCAGGGCACCACGGTCACCTCGCTGATCGTCGGCTCCGTCGACACCCGCATGGCCTCGCATGTGAAGGGCGCCAAGGAGGCGCCCGAGGACATCGCCCGCGCCGCCATGCGCGGCATTACCCGCGGGACGGACGAGATCGACACCGACCGCTTCGCCATCGAAATGCGCGCCGCCATGGCCCGTGATCCGAAGGGGCTGGAGCGACAAATGGCCAAGGCCGTGCACGTGAAGGAACCGACGACCGGCCGTTGAGCCGGCGCGTACAACAAGGGGAGGGAGCCCAATGCCGCCAGTTCAGGAGATCATCACGATCCTGGGGGTCAACCTCGGGATCTGTATCGCGTCCTTCGTCATCCTCTGGGCCATCGGATGCGCCCTGAAGGACGTCACCTTCGTCGACGCCTGGTGGGCGCTGGGCCTGGCCTTCATGGCCGTGACCACGTTCCTGCAGGCGAACGGCTCGCCGGAGCGGATGCAACTGATCCTGGTCCTCGCCGGCGCCTGGGGGCTGCGGCTGGGGCTCTACATCCTCTGGCGCTGGCGCTCGCACGGGCCGGACAGGCGCTATGTGAAGATGCTGGCCCGCGCGCAGGAGGCCAAGGGCTGGAGCTTCCCGGTCGCGTCCTGGCGTCTGGTCTTCATGTTCCAGGCCCCGATCCTGTGGGCCGTCAGCCTGCCGGTGCAACTGGGCCAGCTGTCGACCACCCCCGTCGCTGTCGGCACGCTGGGCTGGGTCGGCGCCGGTCTGGTGGTCTTCGGCATCCTGTTCGAGAGCACCGCGGACTTCCAGCTGGTCCGCTTCAAGGCGAACAAGGCCAATGAGGGCAAGGTGCTGGCCAGTGGCCTGTGGAAGTACACGCGGCACCCGAACTATTTCGGCGACCTGTGCGTCTGGTTCGGCCTGTGGCTGGTCGCCGCCGAGACCGGCCTGCCGGGTCTCGTCTCCATCGCAGGGCCGCTGCTGCTGCTGCTGATGTTCGTGAAGTACAGCGGCGGACCGTCCTATGAAAAACGCCTGACCTACCAGCGCCCCGGCTATGCGGACTACATCGCGCGGACCAGTTCGCTGATCCCCTGGCCGCCGAAGAAGGCCGGGTCGGAGGCCGCGTGAAGAGGCCCGCCACCCCCCGCGTCATGTCCACCCCCGGGATCGGCGAGATGACGCCCCGGGGGATGGGAGCCCTGCTGGACATCCATGCGGCGCGTGATCCGGACGCCCCGGCCCTGTCGTTCGAAGGGACGACCCTGACCCGCGGCCAGCTGGCCTCGCGGGTCAACCGCCGGGCGCGGACGCTGGAGCGGCTGGGGGTGCGGGCTGGGGACTTCGTCGCCATCGCCCTGCCCAACAGCCCGGCCTTCCTCGAACTGGCCTTCGCCGTCTGGGCGGTGGGAGCGACCCCGGCGCCGCTGTCGCACAAGCTGCCCGCCGCCGAACTGGCGGGTATCCTCGACCTGCTGAAGCCGCGGCTGGTCGTCATCAATGACGCGTCGAAGGCCGGGGACTGGCCCGCCCATGCGGAGGCGGACACCTTCGACGCGGCCGCCGATGACGGCCCCCTGCCCGAGAAGGTCGCGCCGCATCTGAAGGCCATCGCCTCGGGCGGCAGCACCGGGCGGCCCAAGGTCATCGTCGACATGTCGCCGGGCGTCGCCGATCCGGACAAGCCCCTGCTCGGCATGCTGCCCCAAGGCGACGTGCTGATGAATCCGGGGCCGCTGTATCATGCGGCCCCCTTCGGCATGACCTGCTTCGCCATGGGCTGGGGCCTGCACGTGGTCCTGATGCCCCGGTTCGACGCCGAGGAGGCCCTGCGCCTGATTGAGGCGCACAGGGTCCGCTGGTTGTTCCAGGTCCCGACCATGATGCACCGCATCTGGGCCCTGCCGGACGCGACCAAGGCGAAGTATGACATCGGCTCGCTCGACGCCGTCATGCACATCGCCGCCCCCTGTCCGACCTGGCTGAAACAGGCGTGGATCGACTGGGTCGGGGCCGAGACGGTGTGGGAGCTCTACACGGGTACGGAGGCCATGGGCGGCACCGGCATCAACGGCCTGCAGTGGCTGGACAAGCCCGGCTCGGTCGGCCGCATCCTGCCCGGCTACGAGATGCAGGTCCTGCGTCCCGACGGCTCGGCCTGCGACGTCGATGAGGTCGGAGAAATCTTCTTCCGCCCGCTGCGGGGGCAGGGGACCACCTATCGCTATCTCGGCGCCGAGCCGAAGGCGGTGGGCGAGTTCGAGACCCTGGGCGATCTGGGGCGGCTGGACGCCGACGGCTATCTGTTCCTCGCAGACCGGCGCGTGGACATGATCCTGTCGGGCGGCGCCAACGTCTATCCGGCCGAGGTGGAGGCGGCGATCGACGCCTTCCCGGGCGTCCAGTGCAGCGTCGTCATCGGCCTGCCCGACGCCGATCTGGGCCAGCGGGTCCACGCCATCGTCGAGACCGCGGATGGGCGGCTGGATCAGGCGGCTCTCGCCGCCTTCCTCGCCGAGCGCATCGCCCGCTACAAGCAGCCACGCAGCTTCGAGGCCACCGCCGAACGCCTGCGCGACGATGCGGGCAAGGTCCGGCGCAGCCAGCTTCGGGCGGGGCGGGTTGAAGCGTGAGTCTCAACCCGTCGCCGCCGGGTCCTTCATCTGGAAATAGTCGCGCCAGGCGGTGATCTTGCCGGCGTCGTTGAACTCGATGATGCCCATATAGGGATGGGACACCTTCACGCCGTCGGCGTTGACGTAGTCCTCGCGGCCCTCGGTCAGCACCTTGTTCCCGTTCTCGGCCCAGTTCACCAGCACCCACTCCGTTTCGGAGTGATTGGCCCAGTAGCGGGTAATGAATTTATCCACCCACTCGACCCCGATCAGGGGCCGGGTGCCGACGTGGTAGTGATACTCGATCGCCGGGTCGAAGGCGGCCAGGAACGCCGCCTTGTCGCGACGTCCCGAGACCACCATCAGCGCCCGCAGGCGCTCGATGGGCGCCGTCACGCCGAGGCCTTCTCGGGCTTGGCCGGGGCGTGCACCTGCGAGGTGTCATAGTAGTCCCGCATCCGGCGGATCAGGCCGTCGCGGACCTCGAAGACCTGGACGAAGGGGTTGTCCATCTTCACCCCCGTCGACCGGTCGACCAGGACCTCCATGCCCTCGACGAACAGCACCTCGCCGGCCTCGGCCGAATGGGTGATCCTCCATTCCTGCTGGTCAAAGCCCTGCTCGTAGTTCGACAGGAATTTGCGCATCTTGTCCTTGCCGATGGCCGGACGCTTGGTCGGGTGCCAGTGGTACTCGATGTCGTCGGACAGGGTGGCGATGAAGCCCTCGACGTCGCGCTTCTTCCACGCGGCCATCATGGCCTCGACCACCTTCATATGCTCGCCCATGGCGTCTCTCCCGTTCTTGTCGTTGGGCAAACGCTAGGACGGTAAGTTTGTTTATGCAAGCGACATGATCGACGCTTTCAAACGCGGACTTTCACGTCCGCGCGAGCGGCTCTTCGGTCAGGCGATGGTGTGGCCCTTGCCCGGCTTTAGCAGGACGTCGGACATCTTCAGCCGGCCCTTGCAGCAGCTGCAATCGACCTCGCTGGCCAGGGCCGCGCCGCAGTTGTGGCGGATGCGAACCGGCGGCCCGGCCTTGTCCTTCAGCCAGGTCTCGGCCCAGTTCAGCATGGTCAGGGCGTGGGGATACAGGTCCAGCCCCTTCTTGGTCATCCAGTACTCGTACCGGGGCGGGGTGATCTCGTAGAGACGGCGCTCGAAGATGCCCGCGTTCTCCAGCGTGCGGAGCCGGTCGGTCAGGATGTTGGACGCGATGCCCAGCATGTTCTGCATCTCGTCGAACCGGTGGATACCGAAATACTGGACGCTGACGACCAGACCGGTCCACCGGTCGCCCAGCAGGTCGACCAGCTCCAGCACGGGCGTCGTGTCGGTCGGCTGGCGCTTGCGGTGCATGCGCTGGACCGGGAGTTTCTCCATGCCCTGACCCGGGCCGGGCACGAAGCTGCAGCTGTGCAGGGTCATCAGTTCGCCGCAAGACGAGCAGCGCACCTCGGGCAGCATCGGCTTGCCGCAGACCGAGTGGATGAAGACCGTCGGCGCGCGGCGGCCGGCCACGCCCCAGCGCACGCCCCAGCCCCACATCAGGATCATGCTGTCGAACAGGTCCAGACCGCGCGGCGTCAGGTGATAGGCCATGCGCGCGCCCTCATCCTTGTGCGGGCGCTTCTCGAGGATGCCGTGGCGCTCCAGCGCCTGAAGGCGGCTGGACAGGGTGCTGCGCGCCCCGCCGAGTCGTTCGTGGAACTCCTCGAACCGGGTGGCGCCGAGGAAGGCCTCCTGTACGATCAGCAGGCTCCAACGGTCACCGAGCGCATTCAGCGCCCGGTTCAGGGAACTCTTGGGAACCAGCCGGGTCTTCGGCGCGCCTGCGGATGCCATGGCCTGTCTTAGCGGTCTCGCCGAACGGGATTCAAGCGGTCGAGAGCTTCTGTCGGCGGACGGACAGACCGGCGGCTTCCCGGTCGAAGGTTTCCGCCGTCACCCCTTCGGCGCGCAGTCCCGTCTTCTGGATCTTGTTGGTCGGGGTCTTGGGCAGCTCCGCCTCGACCCGCACATAGCGCGGCACCATGAAATGGGTCATGCGGGGGATCAGGTATTCGAGCAGTTCTCTCGGATCGATCGTGGCGCCGGGCACGGGGGCGACGGCCACCATCACCTCCTGCTCGCCGCCCGGCAGGTCGACGCCATAGGCGGCCGCCTCGCGCACCGCCGGGTGGCCGCAGACCTCGATCTCGATCTCCAGCGAGGACATGTTCTCCCCCCGGCGTCGGATCGCATCCTTCTTGCGGTCGATGAAGAAGAAGCAGCCTTCCTCGTCCCGCCGCATCAGGTCTCCGGTGTGGAACCAGCCGTTGCGCCAGGCCTCGGCCGTCGCCTCCGGGTCGCCCAGATAGCCGTGGCTGAGGGTCCAGGGATTGTCGGCGCGGATGACCAGTTCGCCGGGTTCGCCGTGCGGGACCTCATTGTCGAACGCATCGACGATCCGGCATTCCATGCCTTCTCGGGCGCGGCCACAGGAACGCATCACCGTCTCGTTCACCGCGCAGATCAGCGGGCCCGAAACCTCGGTCATGTTGAAGCCCGAGATGTAATCGAAGCCGAACCGGTCAGCGAGGGCGACGGTGTCCTCGGTGATCGGGGCCAGGGTCACCATCCGCAGGGGATTGTCCCGGTCGTCGGGCTTCGGCGGCTCCTTCATCAGGAAGGCGGTCAGGGCGCCGATCAGGCCGCTGCACACGGTCGATTCCGTCTCGCGGATCACGTCCCAGAAGCGCCGTGTGTCGAAGGCCTCGAACAGGGCCACTGAGCCGCCGCAGGACACCGCCGCCGTGATCGCCGCGATGCCGCCGACGTGGAACATCGGCAGGTTGACCAGCATCCGGTCGCCGCCGTGCATATAGCCGTAGGTGACCTTGCCGGTGGTCCACTCCTGCACATAGGAGGTCAGCACCGCCTTCGACGGACCTGTGGTGCCCGAGGTGAAGATGACCACGGGCACGTCCCACGGATCGGAAGACACGGGGATGTAGGCGGAGGCGTCGCCGGACAGGGCGGACGCCGGCTCGACCGTCACATCCAGATTGATCGGACCCTTCGCCTCGCCGGTCAGGATCAGGCGCTCGACCGAGCCCAGCGACAGGCCTTCAAGCCGCTCGACCAGATCGGGATGGACGATCAGGAGTGTCGCGCCGGTCTTGCGGATCGCATGCTCCAGCAGCTTGCCGCGGAAGCTGGTGTTGATCGGCGCCAGGGCCGCGCCGGCGAAGTTCGCGCCGAACCAGGACCGGACCAGCGCCGCCGAGTTCGGCGCCCAGGCGGCGACGATGTCACCCTTCCTCACCCCGCGCGCCTGCAGGGCGGCGGCGGTCTGGAGGGCTTTCAGCCGCGTCTCCGACCAACTCCATTCCTCGCCAGTCTCGTAGCGGATGAAGGCCTTGTCCGGGGTTTCGGCGGAATAGCGATCCAGCAGGCGCGGGATCACGCACTGGTCCGCGGTCGGCGGCGTCGGGTCGAACCACGGAAGCTTGAGGCCGCCCATCAGTGCTCTCCCTGCCATTGCTGCGCCTCATCCACGCTGGCGCGGAAGTGAGGCAGGGTCCGGATCAGGATGAGCGAGGCGACGGTGATGCAGACGCCGCTGACGATGGCCAGCGACAGGCCGATCTTCTCCGGTCCGCCCAGCAGGCCGTCGCTGATCGCCGCCACGATGGTCGGACCGCCGGCCAGCGAGATCAGGTTGCCGATCAGGAAGTAGATGGCGGTCACCTGCGCGCGGAATTGGTTCGGGGCGACCGACTGCAGCGAGGTCGCGGGCAGGCTGTTCATCACCCCGGCGAAGAAGCTGAACCCGGCCAGCGAGGCGACGGTCAGGGTCGCATCGGGCATCAGGGGCGTGGCGATGGCGAAGGGGATGCTGCACACCAGACCGATGATGGCGGCGTACAGCGGCGCATCCTTGCGGCCCCGCGCGGCCAGCCAGTCGCTCAGCCAGCCGCCGACCAGAACGCCGGGCGTCGCCGCCAGCAGCAGCACGGCTCCGTAGGTGAAGCCGACCTGCGAGGCGGTCCACTCATGCTGGCGGATCAGCACGGCCGGGATCCAGGCCAGATAGGAAATGCCCGCGATGCCGAAGATCGAGAAGCCCAGGATCATGGCGTAGAAGGTTGTCTTCCGCGACCACATGAACTTCATCACCCCGGCGTTCCTGTCGGCCTTGACCAGTCCGTGGCGGGGCGGCTCGCGGACGATCAGGAACAGGGCCGCGATCAGCAGGCCGGGCAGGCCGACCAGCACGAAGGTCTGCTGCCAGGGGGCCATCTCGCCGACGAGGGGCAGGGTCAGGGTCCCGTGCTGCGCGATCATGTCGATCACGCCGCCGCCGATCATCAGGGCCAGGCCGGCGCCGATGTACGGCCCCATCGAATAGACGGCGAGCGCCCGCGCCCGCATGCGGGGCGGGAAGTAGTCCGAGATCATCGAATAGGCCGCCGGCGACAGGGCCGCCTCGCCGATGCCGACGCCCACGCGCGCGGCGAACAGGGCCCAGAAGCTGTTGGCGAGACCGCAACAGACGGTCATCACGCTCCAGACGACGATGCCGATGCCGATGATCAGGCGGCGGCTCCCCCGGTCGGCCAGTCGCGCCAGCGGCACCCCCATCAGGGTGTAGAACAGCGAGAACGCCAGACCCGCCAGCAGGCTGAACTGGGTGTCGCTGATGTTCAGGTCGGTCCGGATCGGTTCGACGAGAAGGCTCAGGATCTGCCGGTCGATGAAGCTGGAGGTGTAGGCGATCATCAGGGCGCCGACGGCGAACCATCCCCATCCCGGATGGGGCCAGATCCTCGGCGTCGGAGGCGATGCCGCGACGGGCGTTTCGGGGGACGTCGTACTGGTCATTCGGCGAGGCCCACTCAAGCGATCAATCTAAAGGTGAAAGTGACTGCCGGAGTCTGCTTCGTCGCAAGGCGGGCGGGTGACGCATTTCGTCGCGGGCCGCGCATGCGGTCCGGCCTGAACGCTGTGACGTGTGGCCGATGTTTCCATGGCGTCGCCTCAACTCCCTGTTCTTGCGCCGGTTTTCCGGTCTTTCAGGTCCTGCCTGCGACTTCGGTCGTCCCCTTTCCGGGGAGGCTCGAAGGCGCCGTGGCGGCCTTCACTCACTCAAGCACGGAAGTTGGTCTGATTACAAAAGCTATTTGACAGTCTGAATACGCAAGTTACATCTAGCGCCGAAGCACCTTGGCTAAACGAGGGCTCATGGGAGGATAGGGCGTGAACATTCGAGGTTCGATCAGCGTATCCGCACTGGTTCTGGCGGCTTCTCTCGGCGCGACGCCGGTGTTGGCCCAGACCGCGCAACAGACATCGCCGCAAGAGAATGCGACCCAGCTGGACGAGGTGATCGTCACCGCGACCAAGCGCGAGGAGCGGCTCATTGACGTGCCCGTCGCCGTCACCGCGGTCGGCGCCGAACAGCTCCAGAACTCGGGCGTCTCCGACATCCGCGAGCTGACGGGCCTGGCCCCCAGTGTCCAGTTCCAGACCCCCGGCGGCGGCGCCGACTCGTCGATCCGCATCCGCGGCATCGGCACCACCTCGACCAACCCGGGCCTTGAGTCCTCGGTCGGCGTGGTCATCGACGGCGTGACCCGGGCGCGCACCGGCGTGGCCCTGTCGGAGCTGGGCGACCTGCAGCGGATCGAGGTCCTGCGCGGGCCGCAGGGCACCCTGTTCGGCCGCAACACCTCGTCGGGTCTGATCAACATCGTGACCCGTGACCCGAGCTTCTCGGGCGTCGAGGGGCGGCTTGAAGGCACCTACGGCAACTACTCGGACATGCGTCTGGCCGGGGCGGTCAACATCCCGCTGTCGGACAATGCGGCCTTCCGCATCGAGGCCAGCTCGGAGACGCGGGACGGCTTCTACCAGGACGCCAACAGCAGCGAGACCCTGGACAATCTGGATCGCCAGTTCGTCCGCGCCAAGCTGCGCTGGGAGCCGAGCGACACCCTCAGCTGGCGCTTCAGCGCCGACTACACCAACCGCAATGAGAACTGCTGCGTGGCCGTGCTGGCCATCGCCGGTCCGACTTACGGCCTGGTCAACACCCTGGCCGGCGCGCGCGGCGACGTCGGCTACACCAGCACCGATCCGTTCGACCGCGAGGCCTCCAAGTCCAGCGGCCGCCAGAACCAGGAAGACATCGTCGACTGGGGCGTGTCGGCCCAGGCGGACTGGGATCTCGGCTTCGGCACCCTGACCTCGATCACCGCCTACCGCAGCTGGGAGGCCTACCGATCGCAGGACTTCGATCACTCGGGCGCCGATCTGGGCTTCTTCGCCCCGGACGGCCTGCACCAGAGCTTCGACGTCTTCACCCAGGAACTGCGTCTGCAGGGCACCGCCGGCATCGTCGACTGGCTGGTCGGGGCCTACTATTCGGACGAGGACGTCATGAATGACTCCGCCTACCGGATGGGGGCGGACTATCCGCTGATCTATGGCGGCGCGGCGACCTTCCAGGCCTCGACCCTGGCCGCCTTCACCCCGGGCGACGGCGCGCGCGGCATCGGCAATCAGAACGGACGCGACGTCTCGTTCTTCACCCACAACATCTTCAATGTCACCGATCAGCTGAGCATCACGGCCGGTCTGCGCTACACCAACAACGAGAAGTCGATCGACTTCCGCGGCGAGAACTTCAACCCGGCCTGTGACAGCGCCCGGGCCACAGGGGACGCGCCGGGCATCACCCGCTTCTGCGCCCCCTTCTGGGATACCCGCCTGAACCCGGCGGGCGACTCGGACTCGCGCAGCGAGGATGCGGTCACCGGCACCTTCAACGTGTCCTACGAGTTCCTGCCCACGCTCACGAGCTACCTGTCGTACTCGCGGGGCTACAAGTCGGGCGGCTACAATTTCGACCGCGCCGGCTTCACCACGCCGGCGACCCCGAACGCCCGCGACCTGGCCTTCTCGGAAGAGACGGTGGACGCCTATGAGTTTGGGCTGAAGGGCGAGTTCTTCGACCGCTCGCTGACGGCCAACCTGGCGATCTTCCACCAGAAGTTCTCGGGCTTCCAGCTGATCGAATATACCGGGATCAACTTCGTGGTCCGCAGCCTGTCCGAGGCCATTTCGGAAGGCGCGGAGCTGGAGCTGACCTGGCGGCCGATGGAAGGCCTGACCATCACCAACGGCCTGACCTATACCGACGCCTACTACCCGACCAACGCTGGGAACCTGGGCTACTCGGGCCGCGACATGGAACAGTCGCCGGACTGGGTGAACGTGACCTCGGTCACCTATGAGTTCCCGATCGGCGAGCAGCTGACCGGCGTGGCCTATATCGACAACCGCTACAGCTCCGAGTTCTTCACCGGCGGCTTCGATCCGAACCGGATCCAGCCTTCGTTCTCGGTCGCCAACGCCCGCTTCTCGCTGCGCGGGCCGGACGAGAGCTGGGCCGTCGACATCTGGGCCCGCAACGTCTTCGACAAGGACTACTACCGCCGCGTAATCCCGGCCACGTTCCAGGCCGGTTCCTACTCGGCCTTCCTCGGCGATCCCCGCACCTACGGGATCACCCTGCGCCGCACCTTCTAAGGGCTGCGTTTTCCTGAGCCTTGGGGCCCCGGCGTTCTCCTGACGCCGGGGCCTTCTTCTTTGGGCCAAGAAAAGCCCTCCCCCGGCGGACCGGAGGAGGGCGTTGTTGTTCGGGTATGAGTGGGGTCAGAACCCCATCTGCTTGGCGGCGAGGTCGCGCAGGATCTCCTCGGAGCCGCCGCCGATGACGAAGATGCGGGCCTCGCGGTAGATGCGCTCGACGCGGTTGTCGCCGGTGTAGGCGCGGCCGCCGAGGACCTGCAGGCTCTCGCGGGCGCAGTGCTCCAGCGTGGTGGTCGCCTGCACCTTCAGCAGGGCCAGATCGGCCACCGGGGTCTCGCCGCGCTGGAAGCGCCAGACGAGAATGTCGAGGAAGGCGTAGGCGGCCTTCAGGCGCTGGATCATCTCGACGATCTTGTGGCGCATCGACTGGTGGTCGATCAGGCGCTTGCCGAAGGTCTGGCGTTCGCGGGCAAACGAAATCGCTTCAGCGATGCAGGTGCGGGCCATGGCGAGGGTGGCGGAGATGCCGCTGAAACGCTCGATGTTGAACTGGCCGGCGAGGCCCGCGAAGCCGCGGTTCTCGACCCCGATCAGATTGCTGACCGGCACCTCGACGTTATCGAACTGAAGCCAGCCGTTGTTGCGGTTGTACCATTCGAGGCCGGGCACCGGGCCGCGGCTGACGCCGGGACGGTCGGTCTCGATCAGCAGCATGGACAGGCCGCCCATGCCGGGCCCGCCGGTGCGCACGGCGGTCAGCAGGAAGTCGGCCTTCATCGCGCCCGAGATCAGGGTCTTGCCGCCGTTGACGACGAAGACGTCGCCCTTGCGTTCGGCGGTGGTGGTGAAGGCCGAGACGTCGGAGCCGCCGCCGGGCTCGGTGACGGCGAAGGCGATCTTCTTCTGGCCCGCCAGCACCGGTTTGGCGACGCGCTCCAGCATCTCCGGCGTGCCGCCCGAGATGATCGGGGGCAGGGCGATCCACGGGGTGGCGAGGTCGGCGAAGACGACCCCGGAGCCGAGGCGGAAGAACTCCTCGGCGAAGATGATGCGGTCCCACAGGTCGATGTCCTCGCCCGTGCCGCCGAGGTCCTCGCGGAAGCCCATGCCGAGGATCCCGGCCCTGGCCGCCTCGACGTAGAGGCTGTCGGGGAAGTCGGAGGCGGCGTCCCAGTCCTTCAGGTTGGGGGCGATGTGCGTATCGACGAAGCCGCGCAGCTGGGCGCGCCAGGCGTCGTGCCGTCCGGTCAGGAAGGGGCTGGGCGGCCGCAGGCCGTCGAAGTCGAGCGCCGGAGCGGAGTGGTCCGCCATCTGTAATTCTCCCTGTACCGCGCCGTGTTCGGCGTCGCTTTCGATTTGATACTAAAAGCCCTCGCCAAGCGCCGCAAGAATGGTATTCTAACGAAAGCTACTATTTCCGGGCCACTGGCCCGCAAGGAGTTTTCGATGCGTTTCGAACCGACCGGCGCCGCGCGTGACGTCCAGCTGGGCAAGGTTTCGCAGGAGCCGTTCAAGGTCACGCTGAAGCCGAACGAGCACCCTTACATGACGGGCGCCTGGACGCCGCAGCATGAGGAATTCACGGCCGAGGACATGCCGGTCATCGGGACGATCCCGACCGACATCGACGGCGTCTATGTGCGCAACACCGAGAACCCGGTGCACGAGCCGATCGGTCGCTATCACCCGTTTGACGGCGATGGCATGATCCACACGATCAGCTTCCGGGACGGCAAGGCGGCCTATCGCAACCGGTTCGTTCGCACCAAGGGCTTCCTGGCCGAGCAGGCGGCGGGCCATGCGATCTGGGCCGGTCTGGCCGAGCATCCGTCGCTGTCGCAACAGCCGGGCTGGGGCGCGCACGGCGGGCTGAAGGACTCGTCCTCGACGGATGTGATCGTCCATGCGGGCGCCATCCTGTCGACCTTCTACCAGTGCGGGGAGGGCTATCGCCTCGACCCCTACACCATGGAACAGATCGAGAGCGCCGACTGGTGCCCGCCGGAGGGCATTTCGGCCCATCCGAAGGTGGATGAGAAGACCGGCGACCTGCTGTTCTTCAACTACTCCAAGGCCGCGCCGCACATGCACTACGGCGTCGTTGGGCCGGATAACAAACTCAAGCATTTCACGCCGATCCCGCTGCCGGGCGCGCGCCTGCCGCACGACATGGCGTTCACGACGAACTACTCGATCCTGAACGACTTCCCGCTGTTCTGGGAGGAAGACCTGCTGCCCAAGGGCATCCATGCGGCGCGCTTCCATCCGGAGATGAAGTCGCGGTTCGGCATCATCCCGCGCTACGGCAGGGCCGAGGACGTGCGCTGGTTCGAGGCGGACGCGACCTACGTCCTGCACTTCCTCAATGCGTGGGAGGAGGGCGACGAGATCGTCATGGACGGCTATTTCCAGGACAATCCGGTGCCCCAGACCAGCCCGGACGCCTGGCCGGGGCATGAGCGGATCATGACCTTCCTCGACCAGAACATGCTGCAGCCGAAGCTGCACCGCTGGCGCTTCAACCTGAAGACCGGCGAGACGACCGAGCAGCGGATGGATGACCGGGTGCTGGAGTTCGGCATCATCAACAACCAGTACGGCGGGGTGAAGTACCGCTATGCCTACAGCGCCGTGTCCAAGCCCGGCTGGTTCCTGTTCACCGGGCTGGTCAAGCACGACATGGACACCGGCGAGAGCTGGTCGGTCGACTTCGGTCCGGAGCGCTACGGCTCGGAGCCCGGCTTCGCCCCGCGCATCGGCGCGACCAGCGAGGACGACGGCTATCTGATCACCTATGTCACCGACATGATCGAGAACCGGTCCGAGTGCGTGATCTATGATGCGCAGAAGCCGGGCGACGGACCGGTGGCGCGGATCATCCTGCCGGGACGTCTGTCCAGCGGCACCCACGCCACCTGGGCGCAGGGCGAAACCATCCGCGCCTCCCAGGCCGCGGCGTAAGGACGAAAGCGTATGACCTACATCCTCGGCGGCTGGCAGTCGGACTTCGCGCGCAACTATGCCCGGGAAGGGCTGGAGATCGGCGACGGCTTCGCCGAGGCGGTGCACGGGGCGCTGGACCATACCGGTCTGGAACCGGACGACATCGACGTGGGCCATGTCGGCAACTTCGTCGGCGACCTGTTCACCGGTCAGGGGATGCTGGGCGGCTTCTTCGCCATGGCGGACGAACGGTTCACCGGCATGCCGGCCTCGCGCCATGAGGCGGCCTGCGCCTCGGGCAGTCTGGCGGTTCTGGCGGCGGCGGCGGACATCGAGTCCGGTCGCTACGGCACCTCGCTGGTGCTGGGTCTGGAGATGATGCGCAACGTGCCGGGCGTGACCGCCGCCGAGCATCTGGGCGCTGCCGCCTGGGCCGGGCACGAGTATCTGGACGCCACCTATCCCTGGCCGCGCGCCTTCTCCGACCTGACCGAGGAGTACGACCGCCGCTACGGCATTGACGAGCAGCACCTGCGCCGGATCGCCCAGATCAATTTCGCCAACGCCAAACGCAATCCGAACGCCCAGACCCGGAACTACCAGTTCACCGACGCCAGCTTCTCGAACGATGACGAGGCCAATCCGGTGATCGAGGGACGGGTCCGCAAGACCGACTGCGGGCAGGTGACGGACGGGGCCTCGGCCATCGTCCTGGCCTCGCCGGAGCGGGCGGCGGAGTATGCGCGCAAGCGGGGCATCCCGCTGGAAAGCCTGCCGCGCATCAAGGGCTGGGGCCACCGCTGCGCCCCCATCGACTACGGCCGGAAGATCCGCGCCAGTGAGGGCCAGACCTGGGTCTTCCCGCAGGTGAAGCGGGCCATCGACGACGCCCGCGCCAGGGCCGGGATCGACCTGTCCGGCGTGGACGCGGTGGAGACGCACGACTGCTTCTCGATGACCGAATACATGGCCATCGACCATCTGGGGCTGACGGCGCCGGGCGAGAGCTGGAAGGCCGTCGAGGCGGGCGACATCGAGCTGGGCGGCAAGCTGCCGATCAACGCCTCGGGCGGCCTGATCGGCTGCGGCCACCCGGTCGGGGCGACCGGGGTGCGGATGGCGCTGGACGCCTTCAAGCAGACGACCGGAACCGCCGGCGACTACCAGGTCGAGGGCGCGAAGACCGTGCAGACGCTGAACATCGGCGGCTCGACCACGACGACGGTGAGCCTCGTCATCGGGGTGTGAGGCGGGGCGCGCAGATGGTCGAGACGCGTGAAATACACCGTCTATGTCGTCTATGTCGTCTACGTGGGCTGTCGATCCCAAACCCTGTCGTGGCGGGCATTTGAACGATTCAGGGCGCTGGACGGCCGCGAATATCATCCGGGTGATGGTCTATCACTTGAGGGGTCGGTTCGAGGACCGGTTCAAGTGCAGTCTGGCACGCGCCTGCGTCGAAATTGGTCGCATCCCCTTCTTTGCTATCGGGGAGAACGGATCGACACCCCGACCGTGCCCGGAGCGATGACCAGCCCGTCCGCCGTCGAGACCGTGGCCTCGACCACGGCCTTGCGGGCGTCGCGGAAGACGATGCGGCCGACGGTCTCGAGCCGGGCGCAGTCCAGCGGCGCGGCGTTGAGGAAGCGCATCGACAGGTCGGTGGTCAGCAGGCTCTGGCCGGGCTCGAGGATGGTCATGACCGCGCTGCCGCCGGCCACGTCCACCAGCGAGGCGGACACCCCGCCGTGGACCAGCCCCATGAAGTTGGCGTGGCCGGGGTCAAGGTCGCAGACGATGCGGACGAAGCCGTCCTCGAACTCCACCGGGCGGGCGTTCAGCCGTTGCGGATAGCCGCCCACGGTGTCGGCCTTCATCGCCCAGCGGCGCAGGAGCTCGAGGCCGGTGGCGGTCGGGTCGAGCTCGAAATCGACCGGCGAGACGAGAGACGCGACGGCGTTCACGCCGCCGCGCCCCGCGCCGTCCGTCCTCCGGTCTTCGACTGAAAGCGGGCGACGGCGGCGTCGTACTCGCCCGCCAGCTGGTCGACGATGTCGGCGACGGGTTCGACGGCCTTCACGGCCTCCAGCCCCTGACCGGCGGCCCAGATGTCGCGCCAGCGCTTGGTCGAGCCGCCCGAGGTGTAGTTGCGATCCGGGGCGGCGCCGAGGTTGTCGGGGTCCTGACCGGCGGCGACCAGGCTGGGGCGCAGCCAGGACGCCGGGGTGCCGGTGACGGCGGCCGAGACGACCAGATCGTCGGGCCCTGCGTCCACGACCATCTGCTTGTACTCGGGCTGGGCCATGCTCTCGGCCGAGGCCAGGAAGCGGGTGCCCATGTAGACGAAGTCCGCGCCCGCCGCGACCGCGCCCGCCACGCCCGCGCCGTCGCCGACCCCGCCGCCGACCGCGATATAGCCGTCGAAGAAGTCGCGCACCGCCGAGATGAAGGCGAAGGGCGACAGGTGGCCGGTGTGGCCGCCGGCGCCCGCGCTGACGCAGGCCAGACCGTCGACCCCGGCTTCAGCGGCCTTCTTCGCCAGCTTCATCGAGACGACGTCGGCGAAGACCAGACCGCCGTAGGATTTCACCGTCTCCATGACCGGTTTCGGCGAACCGAGCGCCGTGATCACCACGGGCGGCTTGTACTCGGCGATCAGGCGCAGGTCCTCGGGGAGCCTCGCGTTGGTCGAGTGGGTGATCATGTTGGCGATCCACGGGGCGTCGCCCGGCTTCAGCGCATCGGTGATCGTTCCCATCCACGTATCCAGGTCCTCGACCGTGCGGCAGTTGGGCGTCGGGAAGGCGCCGCCGACGCCGGCCTTGCAGGCGGCGATGACCAGTTCCGGCCCGCTGATCAGGAACATGGGCGCCGCGAAGACGGGCAGGCGCAGGGTGTCGAAGGGGGAGGTCATGCGGACTGGATCTCGGTGGTGACGTTCTGGCGAAGCTCCCGTTTCAGGATCTTGCCGACGGGATTACGGGGGAGGGCCTCGATCGTCTCGAGGCGTTCGATCTGCTTGTAGACGGCGACGTGGCGGTCGCCGGTCAGGAAGGCGTTGATCTCGGCCAGGCTCGCGCTCTGACCGGGACGGAAGACGACGAAGGCCAGAAGGCGCTCGCCCAGATTGGGGTCGGGCGCGCCGACGACGGCGGCCTCGGCGATGGCCGGATGGGCGACGAGATGGCTCTCGATCTCCTCCGACGAGATGTTCATGCCGCCGCGGATGATGATGTCCTTCAGGCGGCCGACGAATTTCAGATACTGCAGCCGGTCGCCGGCCAGTTCGAACAGGTCGCCGGTGCGGAACCAGCCGTCGGCGTCGAAGGCGCGGGCGTTGATCTCGGGCGCGCGCCAGTAGCCGGAGAAGATGGTGGCGCCCTTGACCCGCAGCTCGCCCGGCTGACCGGCGGTGGTGATCTCTTCCTCGGTCTCGGGATCGATCAGGCGGGTGAAGATGCGGTCGTGCAGGACGCAGGCCCATCTGAAGCCCTCGCCCAGACGCGGGAACAGGCTGGCGCGGTCGGCGGCCTCGGGCAGGTCCTTGAGGGCGGAGGGGAAGGAGGCCCCCTCGTTGGAGCCGAAGTAGTTGACGATCTGGACGCCGTATTTCTCGTGGAAGCCGCGCACCATCCACTCGGACAGGGGCGCGGAGCCCGAGCCGATGGACTTCAGCCGCCTGAAGTCGATGCCCTCCAGCATGGCCTCGTTCTGGAGCAGGAGGTTCAGCACGGCGGGCGGGGCGACGGTGTAGTCGATCTTCTCGTCCCGCATCTGCCTGAGCAGGACCTGCAGGTCGAAGGGGTGGTGCTGGATCAGGGCGCCGCCCAGCAGAAGCCAGCCGATGAAGGCGGTCGAGATGCCGCCCATGTTCACCATCGGGAACGGGTTGAGCAGGCTGGCGCCGGGCTCGAGGTCGGCGGCGTCGATGACGCCGTGGCCCATGATGATCCACTCATTGTGGCTGCGCGGCACGCCCTTGGGCTGGGCCTCGGTGCCGGAGGTCCAGCAGATGGTGACGATGTCGTCGGCGGTGATCTGCGCGGCCTTCGCGGCCTTCTGGGCGGCCTTGTGCCGGGCGGGCGTGACGCCGTCCATCAGGGGCTCGAGGTCGAGGCCGCCTTCGGGGCAAGTCTCGCCCAGGACGAAGACGTGGCGCAGGGTCGGGCAGGCGGACTTCAGGCCGACGATCATCTCGCCGTGCCGGTGCTTGCCGATGCGGTCGTTGGTGATGGCGGCGACGGCGTCGGTCTTGCCGATGATGTAGGACAGCTCGTGTTCGCGGTACTGGACCGGGGCGGGGCTGACGATGATCCCCAGCCGCAGGCAGGCCAGGTAGCTGATGGTCAGCTCGGCGATGTTGGGCAGCTGGACCACGACCACGTCGTCCTTGCCGATGCCGTGGGCGGTCAGGACGGCGCAGAGGCGATCGACCGCGTCGGCGGTCTGACGCCAGGTCAGGCGCTCGGCCACGCCGCCGACGATGTCCGGGGCGTTGAACGGATCGACCAGCGCTTCTGTGTCCGGATGGGCCTTCACATGCTTCTGGAACAGGTCGTCCAGGGTGATGTCACCCCACCAGCCGCGGGCCTTCATCTCGCGGATGCGGTGCTCGGGAATGACGATCATGGGCGGGCCTCCTCAGCGATGGCGGCGTCGGGATAGAGCAGGCTGCGGACCTCGCCGCGGACTACCTTGCCGACCGGATTGCGGGGCAGGGCGGGCAGGAGGTGCAGGCGTTTGGGCGTGCGCACGGGACCGATGGCCTCGCGCACGAAGGCGCGGATGGCGGCGTCGTCGATGAAACGGGCGTCGACGGCCACGGCGGCCTCCAGACGCTCGCCCCAGACATCGTCGGGCAGGCCGAAGGCGCAGGCCTCGCGCACGGCGGGATGGGCGTTCAGCGCCGCCTCCACCTCGCCCGGATAGACGTTGTAGCCGCCGGTGATGATCAGCTCCTTCGAGCGGCCGATCAGGGTCAGGCGACCCGAGGCGTCGAGGCGGCCGATGTCGCCGGTCTTCAGCCAGCCCTCGTGACGCGAGGCGGCGGTCAGGTTGGGGGCGTCGAGATATTCGGTGCGGGCCAGATCGCCGCCGACCACCACTTCGCCCTCGCCCCGGAAGACGACTTCGCCGTCGCGGGTCAGGACGCCGACGGGCGTGCCGGGGAAGGGGCGGCCGACGCTGGCGCGGAGCTCGGGATCGGCGGTCTCGGCGGCGGTCAGGCCGGTGACGGCCATCGGGGCCTCGGTCTGGCCGTAGAGGCTGGAGAGGACCGGGCCGAACCGGCAGACGGCCTGGGCGACCCGGCCCGGCGACATGGGGGCGGCCGACCAGGTGAGATGGCGAAGGGCGGGGAAGTCGCCGGCGCCGAAGTCCGTCTCGCCCATCAGCAGGGCGATCAGGGTCGGGGGCATGAAGACGACGCTGATCCGGCGCTTCAGCTCGTTCAGGATGGCGGCGCGGTCGGGCGTGGCGAGCAGGACGTGGGCTCCGCCCGCGGCCAGCACAGGCAGGATGTAGTGGGACGCGCCGTGGGTCAGGGGGGCGACGGCCAGGTTCACGTCCTCGGCGGTGAAGCCGTAGAATTGTTGGAGCGAGCGCAGGGCGGCGAGGCCGCTGGCCTGCGACTGGACCACGCCCTTGGGAATGCCGGTGGAGCCGCCGGTGAACTTCAGGGCGAAGGGGGCGGCGGGGTCGTCGAGGATCGGCGGCGGCGCGGCGTCGGGCAGGTCGGCCAGCCAGCCTCCCAGACGGAGCGGGTGGGCGGTGGCGCCCATCTGGGAGATGGAGGCGGCGTCGTGCAGGGTCAGGGCCAGACCGGCGCGGCGCTGGAAGTCGCTGTTCAGCCCGGCGCCGTTGCGCGGATTGAGCGGGGTCCAGACGGCGTTGGCGCGCAGGATGGCGAGATAGGCGACGACATGGCGCCAGCTGTTGGCGGCGCACAGGCCGACGCGGGCGCCGGGACCGATGCCACGCGTGGTCAGGTCGGCCGCGGCGCGTTCGACCAGGGTGATCAGTTCGCCGTGGGTCAGGGTGAGGTCGCCGTCGAACAGGGCGGGGCGGTCGGCCCTGGCGGCGGCGTTGTCGTAGAGGTCGCGGATCGGATGGGTCATGCGGCCCACCGTTCCAGGACAGTGACGACAGTGGCCGCCTCCTCGACGCCGAGGAAGCCGCCGCCGTTCTCGGCCACGGCGATGCGGGCGCCCTCGACCTGGCGCGGCCCCGCCTCGCCGCGCAGCTGGCTGGTCAGTTCGAACAGCTGGGCGAGGCCGGTGGCGCCGACCGGATGGCCCTTGGCGACGAGGCCGCCGGAGGGGTTCACGGGTGTCTTGCCGCCCAGCGCGAAATCGCCGGTCGCGGCGCGGGCGCCGACCGTGCCGGGCTCGGCGAGGCCGAGGTTTTCGATCTGCTGGAGCTCGGCGTAGCTGGTGGCGTCATGGACCTCGACGACGTCGATGTCGGCGGGGGCGATCCCGGCCTGCTCATAGGCGGCCGAGGCGGCGCGGCGGCCGATGTGGTTCGCGAAGTCGTCGGGCGCGCGGGCGCCGGCGCTGACCAGCGCACAGCCCCGGATGCGGACGGCGCGGGCCTCTGCGCCCAGACGCTTCAGCCCCCGGGTCGAGCAGACCACGGCGGCGGCGGCGCCGTCGCTGACCGGGGCGCACATGGCGCGGGTGAAGGGGAAGACGATGGGCTTGTCGGCCAGCACCTGCGAGGCCGTCATCGGGGTGCGGTACTGGCTGCGCGGATTGTGCGCGGCGGCGGTGTGGTTCTTGGCGGCCAGCAGGGCGAGGTCGAGCGGGGTCGAACCGAAGCGGGCCATGTGGGCGCGGGCCTGGGCCGCATAGAGGTCCATGAACAGGCTGCGGCCGTCGGTCGGCGGCCCGCCGCCCATCCGGCGGATGTAGTCCCGCACGCCGTCGCGGTCGTGGACGTCGGTGCCGCCTGCGAAGGCGGCGGCGACCTGTTCGGGGCGGTCGGGGAAGACCATCTTCTCGACCCCAACGACGAGGGCGATATCGCCCGCCCCGGCGCGCAGCCAGTGGATGGCCTGCAGCAGGGCGGTGGAGCCGGAGGCGCAGGCGTTCTCGACATTGACGACCGGGATGCCGGTCAGGCCGAGCGGGCGCAGGGCGATCTGGCCGCGCACGGTGTTCTGGCCCTCCAGCATGGGCTGGCGGGTGTTGGAGAACCACGCGGCCTCGATATCGGCCACGCTCGCGCCCGCGTCGGACAGGGCGGCGGTGACGGCCTCGGCGGCCAGCGACTTGACGCTGTCGCCGGGCCGCTTGCCGAAGGCGGTCATGGAGACGCCGGCGAGGAAAACGTCGCTGCTCATGCCAGCGGCCGCCGTCGCTGGACGATGCGGAAGCGCGAGGCGACGAAGGCCAGATCGGCGAGGCAGGCGTTGCCCGCGGGGTTCAGCCCGGTGACGTGATAGTCGCTGTAGGCGGCGGCGAAATTGATCCACATCGCGCCGGTCAGATTGATCGAGAGATTGGCCCCGGCGGCCTCATAGGCGGGCGTCGCGCGATCGATGAAGGCCTCGTCGGTCGAGTAGAGGTAGGACGAGATCGAGCCCTTCGTCTTCGCCAGCCAGGTCGCCTCCATCACCGCTTCGTCGGCGGGACGGGACACGAGGAACAGGACCGGGCCGAAGCGCTCCTCGGCGTAGATTTCGGGATCGCTGTCGCCCTCGATGGCGATGACCAGAGGGGTCAGGGTGCGGGCGTCCGGGAAGTCCGGATGGGCGTAGGGCGCGGCCTCGCGCAGGATGCGGGCGGCCGGTGCGGTCCCGGCGGCGCGGCGGGCCTCGGCGACGACATCGAGGCTGACCTGCCCCTGGATGGCGCCCATGACCCCGGCGGCCTGAGCCGGGTCGGCGGCGAGGGCGTCGATCTGGTCCACGATGGCTTTCGACATGGCCGGGAACAGGTCCGGGGCGATGTAGATGACCTGCGGGCTGGTGCACATCTGGGCCGAGAACAGGCTGGACGAGCGGGCGATGGCGCGGGCGACGGCCTCGGTGTCGGCGACGCTGTCGATGACGACGGTGTTCACGCCCGCCGTCTCGGTGAACAGCAGCTTGCCCGTGACCGTCCGCTCCAGATGGCCGCCGTATCGGGGGCTGCCGGTGAAGTCGATGATCTGGACGTCGGGGTGATCGACGAACCGGCCCGCGATGGGGGCAGCGAGGGTGTCCACCGCCAGCGTCACGAGGTTGGGATCGAAGCCGAAGTCGACCAGCACCTGACGGCAGGTCTCGACCCCGATCGCCATGGGCAGGACGGCGATGGGGTGGGGCTTCACGATCACCGGGTTGCCGGTGGCGAGGCTGGCGAAGATGGCGGGCCAGGCGTTCCAGGTCGGGAAGGAGGCGCAGCAGATGACCAGACCGACGCCGCGCGGAACGAGGGTGTAGGTCTTCTTCAGCGCCACCTGATCGGCGCCGAAGGGACGGTGGTATTCGGCCTCCGGCGTCACATCGCGCATGGCCTTGGCGGCGTAGGCGAGGGCCTCGACGCCGCGATCCAGCGCATTGGGCCCGGAGCCGCTGAAGGCCTGCACATAGCTCTGTCCCGCCACGTGCATGACGGCGTGGGCCATCTCGAAATTGCGGTCGTAGAGCCGTCGGGCCATCTCGAGGCAGAGGGCGAGGCGGAGCTCGGGATCGACCTCGCGCCACACCGTCATGGCGCCGACGGCGGAGGCGACGAGGATGTCCGGATCGCTGACCGGATACCGGATGCCCAAGGGCTGTTGCGTGAAGGGCGAAACCTCCTCGCCGACGGTCTCGCCGGTGGCGCCCGGCTGGTTCAGGTCGAAGGTCGTGTTCAGCCGCGCCTCGAAGGCGGCCTTGCCCGCGCCGGGCTTGTCGGGACCGTGGATCTTCGTCGAGGGCGAGTCGCTGAAGGGGCTCCACGCCTCGCGGGTGCGGACGGCCTCGATGGCGGCGTCCAGCGTCGCGGCGTGGCGCGCGATCAGCTCGGCGTGACGATCCAGCGCCCCCCCGTCCATGATCAGCCGATCCGCTCGACGATCATGGCGGCGCCGACGCCCTGTGCCCCCGCGGCGACGACCAGGCCGTAGCGACCCTTGGCGGCGTCCAGCGCGTCGAGCAGGGAGGACAGCAGGATGGCCCCGGTGGCGCCCATCGGGTGCCCCTTGGCCAGATGGCCGCCGCCGACGTTGACCTTGTCGGCATCGACATCCCGCTCGCGCAGGAATTTCACGATGGTGACGGCGAAGGCTTCCATGAACTCGATCCGGTCCATGTCGCCGAGCGTCAGCCCGGCCTTGGCGAGGGCGCGGTCCATGGCGGTGAAGCCCGCCGTCAGGGAGGCCTCGGGATCGCCGCCGGCCTCGGCATAGGCGACGATCTTCGCGCGGGCACCGTCGGCGGCGGCGCTGACCAGGGCCAGCCCGGCGCCGTCGCACATGGGCGGGGCGTGGGCGACGGTGTGGCGGTGGTCGATCTTCCGGGCGCCCAGCGCGTCTGCGTACTGCTCGCCCAGCGGCGCGAAGGCGGCGGGCATGGCGGCCAGGCTCTCGGCGGTGGTCGAGGCGCGGGCGGGTTCCTCGGTCGTCAGGCCGTTCAGCGGGATGCGCGACTTCGTCAGCGGCGTGCCCTCGGCCGCGGCGGTGCGCTGCTGCGAGCGCAGGGCGGCGTCGTCCATCTCCTGACGGGTGACGCCGATGTCCTCGGCCAGACGGTCGGCGGCGACGACGACGGGGATGTAGCGGGTGCGTCGCGGGAAGCTGGCGTCCTCGTAGTAGTCGGCCTTGTCACCCATGAAGGGGACGCGGCTCATCATCTCGACCCCGCCCGCCAGAGCGGTCTTCGCGTCCCCGGCGGCGACCATGTTGGCCGCCTGTCCGATCGCGGTCAGGCCCGAGACGCAGTAGTTGTTCAGGCTGAAGGCATAGGCCTCGTCCGGCAGTCCGGCGTGCATCTTGGTCACCAGCGCGACGTTGGCGCCCTGGGCGCCGACCTGCCCCACGGCGCCGAGGATCAGGGCGTCGGCCCTGTGCGCGGCGCCGCCGTTGCGCTGGTCCAGGGCGTCGATCAGACCGGCGACCAGTTCATGCGGCTTCAGGGCGGCGAGGCCGCCGTCGGGGCGGGCCTTGGCGCGGGGGGTGCGGACGGCGTCGATGATGTAGGCGGTCATACTGTTCTGTCCTCAGGCCGCGATCTGGCCGCCGGGAGCCCAAGTCCCGTGGAAGCCGGCGGGGACGCGGGCGGGCAGGGGGATGCGGGCGACGGGGCCGGCCTCGAAGTCCTTGGCGGCCAGCACCTGAACCTCGGACTGGCCGGTGGCCTCATCGGTGGTGAAGACGATGACGTAGCCGTCGTCCTCGTCCACCGCGCCGACGCGAGGGGCGAAGGCGGGCTCGGAGCCGCCGACGCCGGGGGCGAACTCGTGGGTCTTCGATGCGCCGGTGTTGAGGTCGTACTTGATCAGGCCCGAGAAGCGCTGGAGCTCCTGCGGGGCCATGGCGACGTGGTAGGACCAGTTGGTCTTGCGGCCGGTGTAGTCGAGATTGACGACCGGGAACTCGCCGACGCGATCGTCCAGCTGGCGCTTCCTCACCTGACCGGTGACCATGTTCATCCGCCATTCGACCGGCACGGCGTTGAGCGCCAGCACGTTCACCATCGAGGCGTAGGGGCCGTAGGCCGGGTTCGGCGGGAAGCCGTTGGGCGTCATCATGCAGGCGGTCATGACGACCTCGTCGCCCTCCTCCCAGCAGTTGGCGACGTGGTAGATGTAGCAGGTGTCGGTTTCGAACCAGCGGACCTGATCACCGGTCCCGTTTTTCGGCACGACGCCGAAGCGGGCGGGCTGGTCGGCGACCTTGATCTGCCACATCGAGTTGCGCAGTCCGGCCTCTGTGAAGACCACGGGCAGGTCGTGCAGGATGATGTAATTCTCGGTCAGGCCCATGTCGTGCGGCAGGCGCGGCCCGGGCAGGTCGACCTTCTGGAAGTTCGTCAGATTGTTGTTCGCGTCGACGACGCCGAAGGTCATCCACGGCTCGTAGAGCGAATAGTCGAAGAAGCAGAACTCGCCGGTCTTCGGGTCGACCTTGCCGTGAGCCGAGACGTGGCGGCGCAGGGCGCCGCCGAAGGTCTCGTTGCCGATGGTCTCGAGCGTGCGGGCGTTGACCCGGACCGGCTTGCCGGAGATGTACCAGAGGGCCATCAGCGCGCCGTTGTGGAAGACCAGATCGGTGTTGGCGGTGTCCTTGTAGACGAGGTCGCCGCGACCCGACGCCGGATTGGTCCGGGCCGAGGGGGCCAGGACGCCGCCGGCGTGGATATCCAGCCCCTTCTGTTCGGCGCGATAGTCGTCAGTGCCGACGTAGCGGTTGCGGTACTCGGCCTTGCCGTTCTCGAAATGGATGGCGTGGACCATGCCGTCGCCGTCGAACCAGTGGTGCAGGCCCGCGGGCGCATGGGCCGGGTTCGGGCCGTTGCGCACGAAGGCGCCGTACAGGTCCTTCGGAATCTCGCCGATGACCGGTAGGTCGAGCGCCGTCGTCTCCCTGGCTACAGGCTCGTAGAGCCCCTGAAGGTAGGGGTTCATTTCGTTCAACGGGGTCAGTTCGCCGGTTTCGATCCGGCGCGTCGCGGTCGCGTCATCGGCCATGGCTCGGCTCCTAAAGTCCTGATTTGCAATCTGCTCTTACTGGTCCGTTTGTGCAAGTCACGACAATCGAACGGCGGTCGCGGGACGCGCCCTGAGGAAGGCTTCGAACGCCTGGTTGCCATCTGTCGGAAGGGTCCAGTCCTCCAGCGACATCAGCGGTCCCATGGCCGCGGTCAGGTCGTCGGGCGAGACCTCGCCGGGCGGCTGGAACTGGACGCCGGGGCCCTCGATCCGCACGGCGCGCCGCACCTTGCCGGCGCCCGCGACCAGGGTCTCGCCGTTGAGCGGACAGGCCTCGCTCATCAGCCAGCTGACGACGGGGGCGACGTATTCGGGCGGCATGGCCGAGCCGACCTCGTCAGTGACATAGGCCTCGGTCATGCCGGTCAGGGCGTAGGGGGCGACGGCGTTGGCGTGGACGCCCTTCGCGGCGCCCTCCAGCGCGATCACCCGCATCAGGCCGATCAGCGCCGCCTTGGATGAGGAGTAGGCCGCCATCCCATGCACGCCGTGCAGGCCCGCCGCCGAGGTGGTGATGACGATGCGCCCGGCGCCCTGTTCGCGCATGCGCCGGTAGATCGGCAGGGTGGCGCTGACGGTGCCGAAGAAGTTGATGTCGAAGACCGCGCGCAGCTCGGCCAGGGTCTGTTTGTGCAGGCTCTTCGCTTCCGGAGCGCCGGCGTTGTTGACCAGCCCGTCGATGCGGCCGAAGGCGCTGAGGGCGGCGTCCAGCAGGCGCTCGCCCGCGTCGTCCTGCTCCACCGCCAGTGGGCAGGCGACGGCCTCGCCGCCCATGTCCCGGATGCGCTCGACCACGGCCTCGGCCGAGGCCGGCTGGCCCGACGCGCGCGGCCGGGTGTTCACGACCACCTTCGCGCCCCGTGACGCCAGATCCAGCGCATAGGCCAGTCCCAGCCCGCGCCCCGCCCCGGTCACCACGATGACCCGGTCTTTCAGTGACCGTTGTTCCATCGGCTCCTCCCTACTTGCGTAAAAAGACTTGCAAACTTGGTCCGTTGGCGCAAGCTACTCTTCCAGTCGAGCTTCCGATCAACGAGAAGCCGCTGCCCTGGGGAGGGAAACGCTGATGAAGTTCGCACACGCCACAACTGCGTCCGCCGTCGCTCTGATCGTGGGAGCCGCGCTCGCGGCGCCCGCAGCGGCCCAGACGGCGCCGCAGGACGCGCCCGCCGCGGCCACGCTGGACGAGGTCATCGTGACCGCCCAGCGGCGCGAACAGAGCCTGCAGGACGTGCCGATCGCGGTCACCGCCTTCACCGCGGAGACGCTGGAGCGGACGGCGGCCGTCGGGATCTCGGACGTCGCGGCCAAGGCGCCGGGCGTGACCCTGACCCAGTTCAACATCGGCGAGCCGCAGATCTACATCCGGGGCGTCGGCACGACGAGCGACTCGGCGGCCAGCGACCCGTCCATCGGCGTGTCGATCGACGAGGTCTCGATCGGCCGCTCGGGCGCCAGCGCCCTGGCCTTCCTGGACATCCAGCGCATCGAGGTGCTGCGCGGGCCGCAGGGGACCCTGTACGGCCGCAACGCCTCGGGCGGGGCGCTGAACATCTATACCCGCCGTCCGGTGTTCGAGGACTCGGGCAGCATCACGGCCCGCATCGGCAGCTTCGACGAATACGGGCTGGAGGGCGTGGTGAACCGGCAGGTCGCCGAGGACGCCGCCTTCCGCCTGGCCTTCCGTTATTCGACCAATGACGGCTACGCCGAGAACGTGCCCAGCGGCGAAGGGCTGGAGGGCGGGACCTCGTTCGGCGCCCGCGCCTCGCTGCTGAAGGACGAAGGGCCGTGGACCTTCCTCGGGTCGTTCGACTTCTCGCGCGACGACATGGACGGCCACGCCCGGATTCCGGTGACGACGGCCTCGACGGCCCCGGCCTTCGTGACCCTGATCAACACCCTGCGCGCGGGACTGGACCGGCGTCAGAGCTTCTCGTCGCCGGACAACTACCAGGACCGGACCAACTGGGGCTTCACCGGCCGGATCGAGCATTCAGGCGACGCCTTCGACTTCGTCTCCCTGACCTCGTACCGGGACAATGACTATTCGTGGCGGGACAATCTGGGCGGCCTGCCGTTCCCGGGCTTCCCGCTGGCGGTCGATGACGAGGCGACCGAGGGGGCGTCGCAGTTCAGCCAGGAGTTCCGGCTGGTCTCCAAGCCGGACTCGGCGATCAACTGGGTGGCCGGGGCCTACTATTTCAACGAGGAAGTCAGCCGCGGCGAGCGGTTCGTGGTGCGCGCGGCCCTGCCGATCGCCCCGCCGTCGTTCGGCGGCGACGTCTCCTTCCTGCAGGATGCGGTGAACACCAGCTACGCCCTGTTCGGTCAGGCGACCGTGCCGTTCGCGGACATCTGGGAGCTGACCGTCGGCGCCCGCTGGACCTGGGACGAGCGCGAGGTGCACCAGATCGCGCTGGACAACGAAGGCGGGGCCAACCCGCCGGCGGGCATTCCGCTGGGGCCGGGCGGCACGCCCTACAACGTCCGCGCCGAGGCCGACTTCAACGAGCCGACCTGGAAGCTGGCGCTGGCGGTCGAGCCCTGGGAGGACGTGCGGCTCTATGCGAGCTATGACCGGGGCTACAAGGCGGGCGCCTTCCCGTCGGCGGCCCAGTCGGGCGCGCAGGCGGTGCTGCCGCTGAACTCCGAAATCCTCGACAACTACGAGCTGGGGCTGAAGTCGACGCTGCTGGACGGCCGCCTGCGCTTCAACGCGGCGCTGTTCCGTCTCGAGTACGACGACCTTCAGGTCTATGAGCTGCTGGGCCTGACCCTGGTCACGTCCAACGCCCAGGCCGAGGTCGACGGCTACGAGATCGAGACCGCCTTCGCGGTGAACAACAACCTGACCATCGGCGGGTCCTACACCAGCCTGGACGCCCACTTCACCTCGAACGCCATCTCGGGCCCCCTGACCCTGCCGTACAACGGCAATGTCCTGCCGCGGTCGCCGGACAGCCAGTACACCCTGTACGTCGACGGCGAGTGGGACGCCTTCGGCGGGACCCTGGCCGCCCGGGCCGACTACCAGTGGACCGACGACTTCTACTTCGACCCGTCGAACAACCCGGAGGTCCTGTCGCCGGCCCACGAACTGGTCAGCGCCTTCCTGTCCTGGGAGTCGCCGTCGGGCCTGAAGATCTCGGCCTACGGCAAGAACCTGACGGACACCGAGTACCAGGCCCACATCATCAAGAACGTGGGCATCGGCTTCAGCGTCTTCGGGGCGCCGCGGTCGTTCGGTCTGGCGGTCAGCCAGAGCTTCTGAGGATCAGGCGGCGCCCGGAGCGACGGGCGCCGCCTCGACTTCCCAACGGATATTGCGCGGGTCCAGCAGGCGGCCCGTGGTCAGGTCGCAGACGACCGGATGGATCGCCTCGCCGGTGCGGGTGTCGACCAGTTTCAGCGGCGGACCGTCCGGGCACAGCCAGCGCTCGGCCCAGCCGTGCATGGCCATGATCATCGGGAACAGGTCCAGCCCCGCCTGGGTCAGCCGGTATTCGAAGCGCGGCGGCGCCTTCTGGTAGAGCTTTTTCTCCAGCACCCCGTGCAGAACCATGCGGTTCAGCCGGTCGGCGAGGATGTTGGTCGCGACGCCCAGCGCCTCATGGAACTCGTCGAAGCGACGCAGGCGGAAGAAGGCGGCGGCCAGCACCGCCCAGCTCCAGTAGTCGCCCATGATGTCGGTCGAGCGGTCGATGATCGCCCGGTCTGTCTCGATCGGCTGGGTGCGGCGGCGACGCGAGGTCGGAGGAGCGATAGGGGTCAGTCCCTCGCCGGCCTCGCCGCGGATGAAATGCGGATCGATCGGCTGGCCGCGCTCGTGGTCGAAGATGGCGGGGGTCACCCGCTCGCCGGTCTGGCGGTCGAAGAAGGACAGGGCGTAGCGCTCCTGCAGCGGTGAGCGCGCCCATTTGCGCTCCCACTGCCCCTGCATGACCGCGACCCCGAACATGTCGAGGCCCATTTCGGTCAGCCGGTATTCCATCCGGGTCGGGGACTCCTTCGCCGGGCGCTGCTCCAGCAGACCCGCGGCGACCAGACGGTTCAGCCGGTCGGTCAGGACGCTGCGCGGCATGCCCAGACGATCACGCCACTGGGAGAAGCGACGGGCGCCGTAGAAGGCCTCGCGCAGGATCAACTGCGTCCAGGCGTCGCCCGTCACCGCGAACGCGCGCGCGACGGGATTGCCCATGATCAGATCGCGGGTGGAGATGTGGTCCACGAGCCCTCGTTTCCGTCCTGCCCCGGACCGTTCTGGCATGAATCGCACCGGGCCGGGAGCGCCGCGTCTTGCGGCAGGTCCCTGTCTGGGGTGCGTTCGCCGCGACCGCAAGGGCGGGCGGCTCCCAAACGATGAAAGCCCTCGCCATGGGGGATGGCGAGGGCTCGACGGTCATCCGGTCCGGCTTCGGGGGGAACTCCGCCGGTGGAGGATCGTGCTGACTAAACGGGCGGGCCCGGCGGCTCCGTCGCGCACGCCACGGACTTTTCGCCGCACCCCTCGAACGGCGATAAATCCTGTTTTGCAAGTCAGTCCGGAGGGGTAGGGTGAAGGTGAGATCCGGAGAACCGGACGGTATGGGAGTTGCGCGTGCTGGATACGGTCGAGGACTTTCATCAGGCCCCCTGTCGGCCGATCCGCTTCGGCGATGTCGGGCTTGAGATCGACCGCCGCGAGGACGGGACCCTGATCCTGTCGGCGAGGGCGCCGCTGGAACCCTATGAGCAGAACCTGCTGCGCCGCTTCTGGTCCTGGGGGCAGACGCAGGGCGACAGGACCTGGATCGCGGAGCGTGACGGGGACGGCTGGCGGCGGCTGACCTACGGCGCGGCCCGGCGTGATGTCTCGGCGGTCGCGAACTGGCTGAAGGCCCGGGGCGTTCCGGCCGACCGGTCGATCCTCGTCCTGTCCGGCAATACCCCGACCCATGCGCTGTGGATGTTCGGGGCGATGGCGGCGGGCGTGCCGATCTGCTCGGTCAGCGTGAACTATTCGCTGCTGAGCACCGACTTCGAGCGGCTGCGCCACGTGGTCGATCTGGTGAAGCCCGCGGTGATCTTCGCCGAGACGGCTGACTTCGCGCGGGCGGCGCAGGCCGTGGCGCCCGCCGACGCGGTGATCGCCAGCGCCGAGGCGGAGGCCTTCCCCGCCGGGACGGTGGCGATGGCCGAGGTGCTGTCGCGCCCCGATGTGGAGGGGATCGGCCGGGCGGTCGAGGCGCTCGATCCGACCGCGCCCGCCCGCTACCTGCTGACCTCGGGCTCGACCGGGCGGCCCAAGGCGGTGATCCACACCCAGGCCATGATGACCGGCAACACCGCCAGCGGATCGCAGGCGATGGGCGACGCCTTCGACTGGGGCGGGACCATGCTGGACTGGCTGCCGTGGAGCCACATCGCGGGATCTTCCCTGCTGACCAACATCACCTGGCTGGGCGGGACCCTGCACATCGACGACGGGCGTCCCACCGCGACGGGCTTCGCCGCCACCCTGCGGAATTTGAAGGAGGTCCCGGTCCGCTTCTACGGCACCATGCCGAGCGGCTACGCCATGCTGGCCGACGCGCTGGAGGCGGATGAAGAGTTGCGCCGGACCTTCTTCAGCGAGCTGCGCGTCATGCTGTTCGGCGGCGCGGGCCTGCCCCAGCCCCTGCACGACCGGCTGCAGCGGCTGGCGGTGGCGACGACGGGGCAGAGGTTCATGTTCGTGTCCGGCTACGGCTCGACCGAGACCGGGTCGGCGATCAGCTACACCTGGTGGGAGAGCACGCGCGTCGGCATCGGTCTGCCGGTGCCGGGCGCGGCGTTGAAGCTGGTCCCGGCGGACGGCGCCTACGAGGTGAGGGTCAGGGCGGCCAGCGTGACGCCCGGCTATTTCGGCGACGAGGCGCGGACGAAGGAGGCGTTCGACGAGGACGGTTTCCTGCGCATGGACGACCTGGCCGACTTCCATGATCCGGACCAGCCGCTGCTGGGCCTGTTCTTCGCCGGGCGCCGGGTGGAGCAGTTCAAGCTGGCCAACGGCACCTTCGTCGCCGCCGGACGGTTGCGCGCCGATCTGCTGGAGGCCCTGCCGGGGATGTTCCGCGACGTGGTCATCTGCGGCGAGGGGCAGGCGGACCTGCGGGTGCTGGCCTGGGCCGATCCGGAGGCGGAACGGCGGCTGGGCGACGGGATGGGCGCCGCCGTGGCCGAGGGGCTGCGCCGCTACAACGCGACCCACACCGGCCAGAGTGAACGGCTGGCGGGCCTGTTGTTCCTCGATACGCCGCCGGACGTCGAGGGGCATGAGGTGTCGGACAAGGGCTCGATCAACCGGGCCATGGTCCTGCGTCGCCGGGCCGGGGAGGTGGCGCGGCTGTATGCGGGTGGGGACGGGGTGATCCTGCCCTAGCGGGCTCCCGCCTTCACCGCCTGCTCCCAAGCCAGCCGGGCCAGTTCCGGGAATTCGTCGGCGCGCTTGCGGGCCTTGGGCGAGACGGCGTTGCCGCGGATCACCCGGCCCCGGATGCCGTGGATGATGGCGGCGAAGCGGAACATGTTGAAGGCCACGAAGACGTCGAGGTCGGGCAGGGCGCTCCGCCCGGTCCGTTCCGCATAGGCGGCGACGTAGTCCGCTTCCGCGGGGATGCCGAGCGCCTGAAGATCACGCCCCGCCAGACCGCCCAGATGCGCGGGCATCCGGTACATCATCAGGTGATAGGCGAAGTCGGCCAGCGGGTGGCCGAGGGTCGACAGCTCCCAATCGATGACCGCCGCGACCTCGGGCCGGCCGGGGTGGAGGATCAGGTTGTCGATGCGGAAGTCGCCGTGGATGACCGAGGTCTCGTCGGGCAGGTCCCGCTCCCCTAGCCAGTCGGCCAGCCGGTCCATGTGCTGGTCGCGCCCGGCGTCGACATCCTCGCGATACTGCCGGGTCCACAGGGCGGTCTGGCGCTGGACGAAGCCGCCGCGACGGCCGTAGTCCGACAGGCCCAGCGCATCGATGTCGAGGCTGTGCAGCCGCGCCAGGGTCGCGTTCATGGCGTCGAAGGTCGCGGCGCGCTCGCCCGGATCGGCGATGTCGGTCGCCGGGTCCCAGACGATCCGGCCCTCCACATGGGCCATCAGATAGAAGGCGGTGCCGATCACCTCCGGGTCCTCGCAGACGCCGAGGATGCGCGGGACGGGGAAGCCCGCCTCGCCCAGCGCCCCCATGACCCGCGCCTCGCGCAGCACGTCATGGGCGCCCTTGAGCAGCGGCCCCGGCGGCTTGCGGCGCAGCACCAGGCTCAGGCCGCCTACGGTCACCCCATAGGTCGGATTGGACTGGCCGCCCGAGAACTGGCTGATCGTCAGCGGGCCGGGCGGGACCTTCATCCGCGCCTGCATCCACGCTTCCAGCGCTCCGGCGTCCAGCTCGAACCCGGCGCGCACGCCTGCATCTTCACTCATGGACACATCACTCAGAGAGACTGGCCGTCGTCGATGACGAAGACGCCGCCGGTGATCGGCGCGGCCTCGTCGGACCCCAGCAGGATCAGGGTCGGGTCCAGCCCGTCGCCCGGCATCAGGCGGCGGCGGGGGAAGCCCCTGATCTGCTTCTCGCCGCCGGGGCTGGAGAACCAGTCGGAATTCATCTCCGTCTCCAGATAGCCCGGGCAGACGGCGTTGACGTTGATCCCCTCGCGCGCCCACTCGCGCGCCAGCCCCTTGGCCAGCGACACGACCGCCGCCTTGGAGGCGCAGTAGCCGGTCAGGCCGGGCAATTGCAGCTGGGCGCCGATGGAGGCGATCAGGACGATGCGGCCGCGCCCGGCGTCGGCCGTCCCGTTGGCCCTGAAGGCCCGCGCCGCCTCGCGCGCGGTCAGGAAGGCGCCGCGCACATTGACGGTGAACATCTGGTCGAACTCGGCCACCGGCGCGTCGAGCGCGAGGCCCGGCAGGCCGATCCCGGCGTTGGCGTAGGCGGTGTGCAGCGGGCCCAGCGCCTGTTCGGCGGCGGCGACGCCGGCGATGACGCTGGTTTCGTCGGCGACGTCCATGGCGACGGCGAAGGCCTCGCCGCCGTCGGCGCGGATGCCCCCGACCAGACTGGCCAGACGGTCGGTGCGGCGGGCGGCGACGGTGACCTTCGCGCCCTCGCGCGCGGCGACCCGGGCCAGATGCTCGCCGATCCCGGACGAGGCGCCGGTGATCAGGACGTGACGCCCCTCAAGGCGTCGGGAAAGCTTGCCTTCAGCGGACATGGCGCAGCCGGGCCGAGCGATCGACGGTGGCGACCGAAACGGGGGAGCTGCCGGAGCCCAGCCCGTCCAGCCCGTCGGTCTCCAGTTCGGCCAGGGCGGCGCGAAGGTCCTCCATGCGGGCCGCGGCGGCGGCGAGCTCGGCGTCGAGGAAGCGGGCCACGCCCTGACCGTCGTCGGCGGCGGAGAGGGCGGCGTGAATGTCGGGCGTCGGCATGCCCAGGCGGCGCAGCCGGGCGATCAGGGCCGCCCGCTCGCGCTGGTCGACGTCATAGCAGCGGGCGCCCGACGGACGACGCCCGGCGGTCAGCAGGCCGATGTCCTCATAGTGGCGCAGCGCCCGCAGGGTCGCCCCGGTGCGGGCGGACAGTTCGCGGATGCTGATCGCCGGCCGGTGGGCCGGACTGGTGGACGCCCTGTGGTGCAACGGTACGACCGTCATCATTTCCTCCGTCACTTGCGTAACCGAACCTGCCGTGATCAGTCCGTCTTTGCAAGTGACGCGCGCGCGACTTTTCTCGCGCGTCCGGTCGCAGGGGAGCGGATGCGCGAAAGCGGCCCCGGTCCAGGGCGGCGACTTCAGATTTTCAGGGAAGGCTCCGTCTTCCGGAAGGAAGAGGAGAGAGTGGCGCACCCGAAGAGATTCGAACTCCTGACCCTCAGATTCGTAGTTAGGGTTTGAAGATGCGAGCGGTTACGGCGATCTACGAAAAGGTCAGTAAAAACGGACATCTGCTGGATTGACGCCGACTCTGGGCGCTCCTAGTTACGCTGCCATACTGCACCACAGTGCACCACAACAGCACCACAGGACAGCCGATGGCGGGCAGCTACACGGTCAGACTTTCAGCCCGGACGGTGAACGCCATCCGGCCGAACGGGACCGACTTCGACGTCCGGGACAGCGATCTGCGCGGCTTCCACGTTCGGGTTACGAAGCGAGGCGAGGCGGTCTATCGCTTCCAGTATCGGCGTGCGGACGGGACCCGTCCCGTCGTCACCCTCGGCAAGACGAGCGAGTTGACTGCGGATCAGGCGCGAAAGCTAGCGAACGATCATTTCGTTGCGGTCAGCGGTGGGGCTGATCCTCGGAAGGCGCGGCTGGATTGGGCGGCCGCTCCCACTATGGACGATCTCTGGGAGCGGTACGAACGCGACCGGCTCAAGATCAAGAACCGCCCTCGAACGGTGGCGGAGTATCGTCGCAACTGGAACAGCCACGCCAAGCCGCACCTGGGCCGGATGAAGGTGTCCGAGGTGATGCGCCGGGACATCAACACGGTCATCGGCGCGATGGGGGCGAAGCGCACCACCGCCAACCGGGTCACGGCGCTGTTGTCGGTCATGTTCTCCTTCGCCGTCGAGAACGAGTTGCGCGCCGATAACCCCGTCGCGGGGATCAGGAAGTACCGTGAGAACGCGCGTGACGTGGCCTTCACCGATGACGAACTCGCCAGGATCGCGGGGGCCATCGGCAAAGAACGGGAGGTCTGGGCGCGGACGGCGCTAACGCTTTTGATGGTCACCGGCGCGCGGGTCGGGGAAGTTCTCGCGGCGGAATGGTCCGAGTTCGACTTCAACGAGGACAGCCCCGCCTGGCGTATTCCGGCGGCGCGGATGAAGGGTGGAAAGCCCCATACCTATACGCTCGACCCGGATACGGTGGCGCTCCTGTCTGTATGGCGGCACGACGCTCCGTTCATCTCGACGCGATGGGTGTTCCCGAACGCCAAGGGCAGCGGCCCGAAGGACAAGCTGCAGAAGCCTTGGGCGCGGATCAAGGAAGCCGCCGGTGTCACCCGGGGGGTTCTGCACTCCTTCCGGCACACCTTCCTGACCCGCATGGCGGAGGCAGGCGCGTCGGCCATCGATATCCGCAATACGGGCGGCCACGCGGACATCGCCACGTCGATGAAGTATGTGCACGCGGCCGAGAACGCGCGGCTTCGGGAGCTTCAGGACGCCAACCGCAAGGGCATCCGCGAGGCGATGAAGGGCAAGCCGAAGACTGACAACGTGGTCGCCCTCAAGGGGTAACCGTCAGTCCTCGGGCCGTCCTCCGCGCGCCCTCAGCGCCTCCCAGAGTTGGCCTGGTCCCAACAGGACGTCCTTCATGTCCTCGCGGACCTTGGCGGAGTCGAGCGCCTGCTTGCTCATGGCGTGGTGCGCGGCCAGGGCGTCCATCACCGCGTTCATGATCTCGGTGGTCAGGGTCGGGGAGTTGGAGAACTGGGCCTTCGAGTTGTTGGTCGCCTGGAGCACCAGCTCGTCCGACTCCAGCAGCTTCCCCTTGATGACGTTGTTCACGTAGACGAGCTTGTCGTCGTCTGTGATCTCGCCCTCGAACAGGTCGTTCACCCGGGCGATGATCTCGTCGAGAAGGGCTTTCTCCTTCTCGTGGATGCCGCCGGACCCGACCTCGGACACCCCGGGGAGCTTGGGGGCTTCGCCTGCCGCATAGGTCAGGTCGCGCTTGCCTTCATTCTTCAGCGCATGGTGGGTCAGCTTCACCCCGCTGAGGTCAACGCCCTCGCGCTCGCGGCCGAACACCAGCAGCGGCAGCAGACGGCGATAGAAGATCGCCCGCTTTTCGACGTCGGTGTTCCCGTAGTCGATGATCTGGCTGAGGAAGCTGTAGAGGCGCATGAACGCGCCCATGTCGCCCTTGAACAGCTCCAGGGCGGACATGTGGTCCCGAGCGTCGGCCGCGCCCTGTTCGTTTTCTGTCGCCAGGGCGGTGGTCAGGGCCTGCTTGGCGCCGTTGTAAGCCTTCAGGATGCGGTCGGCGACCGGCTCCAGGGCCGAGATGAGCTGCCCCTGGGTCGCCTTGGGGTCCAGCTCGACCTTGACCACACGCTCGACCTCGTGGTCGTCATAGTGGCCCACGGCGTCCAGCTTGGCGCGCAGGTCGAAGATCAGGTTCGGGTCGGTCGCGCTCTCCAGCTCGGCCGTCTCGTAGTAGGTCTTGAAGGCGGTCAGGACTTCTTCGGAGCTGTTCACGAAGTCCAGGATGTAGGTCGTGTCCTTGTTCGGGTAGGCGCGGTTCAGGCGCGACAGGGTCTGCACCGCCTGGATGCCCGCCAGTCGCCGGTCAACGTACATGCCACACAGCTTGGGCTGGTCGAACCCGGTCTGGAACTTGTTGGCGACCAGCAGCAGGTGGAACTCGGGGCCGTCGAAAGCGTCGCGGATGTCCCGACCCTTCAGTCCGGCGTTCAGCTCCTTGCTGGCCTCGGTGAAGGGCTCGCCCCCGGACTCCTTGTCGTTCACCTCGCCGGAGAAGGCGACCAGGGTCCCCAGTGAGTAACCCTTCTCCTTGATGTATTTCTGGATCGCCAGCTGCCAGCGCACCGCCTCGATGCGGCTGCCCAGCACGACCATCGCCTTCGCCTTGCCGTCCAGAAGCGGCTGGACGTTCTCGCGGTAGTGCTCGACGACGATCTGGACCTTCTGGCTGATGTTCCAGGGGTGCAGCTGGACCCACTTCATGATGGCCTTGTTGGCGGCCGACTTCTCGACCTCCTTCTCGTCCCAGTCCTGCCCGTCGTGGGCCAGGCGGAAGGCCAGCTTGTAGGGGGTGTAGTTCTTCAGGACGTCGAGGATGAAGCCTTCCTCGATAGCCTGGCGCATCGAATAGACGTGGAACGGCGTCGGCAGGCCGTCGTCGCCCTTGCGCCCGAACAGCTCCATCGTCTTGGCCTTCGGGGTGGCGGTAAAGGCGACGTAGGTGATGCCCTTGTCGTCGGCGCGTCCGGCCATCTTGGCGGCCAGGATGTCCTCGTTCGACACCTCGCCCCCGTCCGCCAGTTCGGCGGCCTCGGCGGCGGACAGCATCTCCTTCAGCTTGGACGCAGCCTCGCCGGTCTGGCTGGAATGGGCCTCGTCGGCGATGACGGCGAAGGCCTTGCCCTCGGTCGCCGCCAACTGCTGCACGGCTTCCAGGGCGAAGGGGAAGGTCTGGATGGTGCAGACGATGATCTTCTTGCCGTCCGCCAGGGCCTTGGCCAGCTGGTTGCTCTTCGACCCGCCCTCGCTCTTGATCGTCTCGACCACGCCGGTGGTCCGCTGGAAGTCGAACAGGGCTTCCTGGAGCTGGCTGTCGATGACGTTCCGGTCCGACACCACGATGACGCTGCTGAACAGCTTCTTGTCGTCGGCGTCGTGGAGCTCGGACAGGAAATGGGCCGACCAGGCGATGGAGTTGGTCTTCCCCGACCCGGCCGAATGCTGGATCAGGAACCGCCCGCCTGGGCCTTCCTTCAGCACCTGGGCCGCCAGCTTCCGCGTGGCGTCCAACTGGTGATAGCGGGGGAAGATCACCGCCGTGATGGCCTTCTTGGCGTCTTTTCGGGTCACCATGAAGCGCCCGAGGATCTCCAGCCAGCTGTCGCGCTGCCAGACCTGCTCCCACAGGTAGGCCGTGGGGTGCCCGCCAGTGCCCGAGGGGTTGCCCTTGCCGCCATGGTTGCCCTGGTTGAAAGGCAGGAAGCGCGTGGCGGGGCCTTCCAGCCGGGTCGTCATCGCGACTTCCCTGTTGCTGACCGCGAAGTGGACCAGCGCGCCCCCGGGAAAGGAGAGTAGCGGTTCGGCGGCTTGGCCTTTGGGCTTGGGGTTCCGGTCGAACCGGTATTGGTCGATGGCGTCCTGAAGGCTCTGGGTGAAGTCGGTCTTCAGCTCGGCCGTCGCGACCGGGATGCCGTTCAGGTACAGGACCAGGTCGATGCTGTTCTCGTTGGCCGTCGAATACCGGACCTGACGAACCACGCGCAGGCGGTTGGCCTCATAGCGCGCCGTGATGTCCGGGTTCATGCCCATGGCGGGCTTAAACTGCGCCATCGCCAGCCGCCCCTTGGCCCCGACGATGTCCAGGCCGTTGCGCAGAACGTCCAGCACCCCGCGCTCGTCCAGCGACTTGCGCAGCCTGTCGGCCAACACCGTCCCCGCAGCGGCCCCGTGGCTCTTCGACAGGGCCTCCCAGGCCGCCGGATGGGTCGCCTGCACCCAGGCGGTCAGATCGGCGGGAAACAGGGCGCGGCCGCGGTCGTGCCCGGCCGCGTCGCCGGGCGCGTACAGCCAGCCGTGGGCGGCCAGATGCGCGCAGACTTCGTCCTCGAAGCTGATCTCTTTGTGGACGCTCACGTTCCCCCCCCCTCGGCTTGCCCTCAGCTCGCCAACTGCGCCGCTTCCCAGTCCTTGTAGGTTAGGCCTGTAGATGTTCGCCAGACGGTTGTCCCGTTTACGTTGTAGCCCAGCACAACGGCTCCAGCCGCGCTCGGTGATCTGAAGGCGTAGCTGCTGGTGAAGACGTAATGCTCGCCCTGTCGCAGGAGGACTCCCGTCGCCACCAGCTCCTTGATGAGCTCGGAGTATGATCCTACGCCTGACCCGACGTTTTCCTTACCTTGGGCGAGCGAGCCGGCCTGCACGACGAACTCTCCGTCGATTAGCAGCGCGTCGGCACGCAGGCCGTGCTTGCGGCTTTCGAGTTGGAAACCAGTGGCGTCCGAGACAATCAGGCCTTGAGCTGCTGGCGCTCGCCCGGTCGCCTCGACAACCACTGGACCCGTCGGGCGCACGTTCTGGACAAACATGTCGATCCGCACGGCAGGCAGGACCATGAACAGGTAGTCGAGGAAGGCTTCCATATTCGCCCGCGCCGACTCCGACAGTCCGGGGCGCGGCGGCGTGTTTCCGTTGTCGAGCGGCATGACGCCGACCTTGCGGGCCTCCTCAACAAGGCGGGACTCCAGGAACTTCGCGTGGGCCTTGTGCAGGTTGTTCGCGGCCGACGTCACCAGCACGGCGGTCGTCCACCAGTCCTTGCCCGCCTCGTGGCTCCGCATCCGTGCGGCGATGTCCTCGCCCTCGCCGATATAGGCTAGGGGCTTTCCGTCCCTCTCGCCAAGCAGCAGATAGACGCCGGTGAAAGACGACTGCGTCCGCGCCAGCGCCTCCTTCAGCCGGGTGCGCGGCGTGACCAGGACGTGGCCGGTCCAGTTGAATACCTCGGCGGTCAGCATCCCATCCGGGCGGCCGTCGATGAAGTAGAGTTCGAGAGACCGACCCAGAACGCCCGCGCTCATGCCGCTTCCGCCTGTTCGGGCGCAATGCCGCGCACGTCGATCTTGCCTGTGACGGCGGCGGAGATCAGGGCGGCGCGGCGCTCTTGGAGAAGGCTGATAGCAGCGTCGGCCTGGGTGCTGAGCTCCCGGTATCGGAACGCCGTCTGTTGAAGGTGAATGGAGATCGCCTCCTGCTCTATGAGTGGCGGAACAGCGATGACAGCGTTTGCGATCTGCCCCTTGTTTAGCGAGGGCACCGTTCCGGGGTTTGAGATCAGGTCGAATTTCACCAAGCTCATAGCGCTTCGGACGAACTCTAGGTCATTGCCGGCGTGTACTGTCAGGCCCATCATGTTGTTGTCGAGGCAGGCGGGAGCCGGCAATCGCCTCAACCGACCGAGCAAGAGTGCGGCGCCGATCTTGGCGAAAACGATGGAGTCTGCGGGGAACACGTACGCGCCGAGTCGCTTGGCGGTCTCGCGCGAAACAGTATTTTCGCCGGTTGTGAGAAAATCGTCCGGGTCAGCGAGGGCGAGTGCATTGACCTTGTAGAACGGGAGTTCCTCAAACTGGAGACCCTGCTCCGCGTCAGGGAAGCCCGCTCCGGCGTTGAACTCGCCAACGTGTTTGAGTGCCTTCACCTCCCAATGCGCCGGAACCTGGCCCAGCCATTCGACGCCGGAGTCCTTCATCGGTGCGGCGGGGTCGAGGCCCTTGGTAACGGCGTGGGAGATGACAGCCTGCCGCTTCTCCTTCAGCAGTTCGATCAGCCGCCGCTGCGCCTCCACCAGCGCATCGATCTTGCTGGTCTCCCGGTCGAGGAAGGCGGCGATAGCTGCTTGTTCTTCAAGCGGAGGGATCGGGCAGCCCACGTTACCTAGGAGTTCAAGGTTGAGGCCGTCTCGGTTGTCACCGCCAGCCATGTTTCGCAGGTTTTGATAGTTCGAGTTCAGCCACCAGAAGAGAAATCGGGCTTCGAGTTCGGCACTCGGTACGATTGCCGCCATTGACTGGTTACAAGTCGACGGCAGCCCCAACTGCGCCACCATCCCTTTTGTCTTTCCTTGACCAGCAAGCGCCATGACCAAGGCTCCGGCGGGAACCCAGCGGGCGCTACTGTTGGCGAAGGCATCCTCGGTGATGAACGCGGAAGGCACCCGGATGAGCCCTTGGTTTACGCTGCCGGAGTTGAGCCACGGGATAGTGCCGTCGGTCCAGTAGTCTTCCCGCGTCTTGTCCGGAGTGCCCCCGGCGTAGCGCTTTGAAAGCCAACGGAGCGTGCCCTCGCTCCAGTGAGCAGGAATGAAATCCAGCCACTCAGAACGCGCCGCGCGGTAGGCCGGGTATGGGCTTGTGCTCACGCCACCAGCCCCTCGATCATCGCCTTGATCTGGTCGGTGACGGTCAGCAGGTCAGCGTCAATCTCGGCCAGATCGCGCGGCGGCTCGAACACATAGAAGTGTCGGTTGAACGGGATTTCGTAGCCGATCTTGGTCTTGCTCTCGTCGATCCAGGCTTCGGGCGCATGGGGCAGGACCTCGCGCTTGAAGTAGGAGTCGACGCTCTCCGCCAGCGGCACGTTCTCGGTGTCGCGCAGGGCGCTGTCAGGCATCGGCTTGCCCTTGGCCTTGCCCTTCAGGCCGACCACCGGCCGCTCCTGGTCGTCCAGCAGCGGGCGTTCGACGGTGATGGTGCGGTAGCCGAAGGCTTCATTGTCGAAGACGCGCGACAGGGGCTGCAACTTCACCTTGCCGCCCTCGGGCGCGGCGGGCGGGGCCTCCCCGTTGATCACCACCTCGCGGGTGACCTCCTTACCACCGGCGTCCGTGACGGTCGCCAATTGGGCCGCCTGGAAATCGCCGAACAGGCGGGTCACGGTGGTGATGTCGTCGTCGGACATCTCGCGCCGCTTGGAGCCGAGAGACTTCCGCATCTTCTTCCAGAAGGCGCTGGCGTCGATCAGCTGGAGTTGGCCCTTGCGGTGCGCGGGCTTCCGGTTCGAGACGATCCAGACATAGGTGGCGATGCCGGTGTTGTAGAACATGTCGGTCGGCAGGGCGACGATGGCCTCGACCAGGTCGCTCTCCAGCAGGTAACGCCGGATCTCGCTCTCGCCCGAGCCCGCCCCGCCCGTGAACAGGGGCGAGCCGTTCAGGACGATGCCGAAGCGGCAGCCGCCCTCGGACGCGGGCCGCATCTTCGACAGCAGGTGCATCAGGAACAGCAGGGACCCGTCGGACACCCGGGGGAGGCCCGGGCCGAACCGGCCGTTGAAGCCCTGTTGCTCGTGCTCCTGGCGGACGACCTTCTCGACCTTCTTCCATTCCACGCCGAACGGCGGGTTGGACAGCATGTAGTCGAATTTGCGGGTCGGATGGCCGTCGTCGGACAGGGTGTTGCCCGGCATGATGTTGGCGACGTCCTGGCCCTTGATGAGCATGTCTGCCTTGCAGATGGCGTAGGACTCATCGTTCAGCTCCTGGCCGAACATGGTCAGACGCGCGCCGGGATTGAGGCCGGTCAGCTGTTCCTCGGCGACGGACAGCATCCCCCCGGTGCCCGCCGTGGGATCGTAGATGGTCCGCACCACGCCGGGTTTCGACAGGGCGTCGTCGTCCTCGACGAACAGCAGGGACACCATCAGCTTGATGACCTCGCGCGGGGTGAAGTGTTCCCCGGCCGTCTCGTTCGACAGCTCGGCGAAGCGCCGGATCAGCTCCTCGAACGCCAGGCCCATCTGGTGGTTATCGACGGCCTCGGGGTGCAGATCGACCCGGGCGAACCGTTCGGTCACCTGGTACAGCAGTCCGGCCTTGGCCAGCCGGTCGACCTGGGTGGCGAACTCGAACCGCTCGAAGATGTCGCGCACTTCCGGCGAGAAGGCCTGGATGTAGGCGTACAGGTTCTGGGAGATGTGGTCGGCGTCCCCGACCAGCTTGGTCATGTCCAGCTTGGACGTGTTGTAGAAGCTCTGCTTCGCGGCCCGGCGCAGGAACGGCTCGGCCGTGACGCCTTCAGCCTCGCGCTTCTCCAGCTCCGCTAGCACGGCCGGCTTCGTCGCCTCCAGCACGCAGTCCAGGCGGCGCAGCACCGTGAAGGGCAGGATCACCTTGCCGTAGTCGGACTGCTTGTAGTCGCCGCGCAGCAGGTCGGCGACCGACCAGATAAAGGCCGACAAAGACTGGTGGTTCATGCGCTTCCTCCCGAACATCCCGAATAGCACGCGGGGCGCACCCACGGGCAAGCGCGACGTGGTGCAAGACGGGTGCGTCGGAATCGGTCGTGTGGGGAAGGGCGTTTTTATCCCACCCTTGGGCCCGGAATCTTTTTCACGCACCCTTGGATAACGTTGCGCCGTTTTGGCCTCATCCTTGAGAGAGGCCATCTTTTTCCGCCACCCTTGGACACGTCAGCGTCCTCGCAGCGAAATAGGTTGCCCTATAGGAGCCGCAGCGCTCGCTCGCCGTCTCCCCCCCCCTCTCACCCCTGCTTTCTGATCTCCCGTAGGCCAATCCGCCACGGGCTGGAGACCCTATGCCTGAAACCAACCCACCCACCCTTCTCAGCATCGACCTTGGTGTCCTGCTGGACACCCCTATGCCCGAGCGGCGTTGGCTTTTGTCGCCCTGGCTGCGTGAACAGGAGTCCGTCCTCGTCTGGGCCGCGCCCGGCGTGGGCAAGACCATGCTGACCCTGTCCCTCGCGCTCGCCATCGCTGGCGGCGGCTCGCTTCTTGGCTGGACCGCGCCGCGCCCCGCCCGCGTCCTCTTCATTGACGGCGAGATGCCCTTGGATGACCTCAAGGCCCGTCTCGGGTCCCTTGCGGCGTCCGTCGAGGGCATCGACCTTGCGGCCGCCCGAGCCAACCTCATGATCCTCGCGCGGCACCACCAGTGCCCCGACACCCCGTTCCCCGACTTCGGCGCGGAGAACCAGCAGGATCAGGTCCTGTCCCTGATCCGCAGCTATCAGCCCGACCTCGTCATCCTCGACAACCTCTCGACCCTGGCGACCATGGACGACGAGAACGGGGCGGCCGAGACTCAGCGGGTCGTCCGGCTGCTGACCCGGCTCAAACAGGCGCGGATCGCCACGGTCGTGGTGCACCACTCGGGCAAGTCCGGTCGCGCTTATCGGGGCAGTTCGATGCTGGCCACCACCTTCGAGGCGATCATCGGCCTGACCAAGGAGCCGGGAGCGGACGCCCTCGACGCCAGCGGGACGGCCCGGTTCAACATCGAGTGGTCCAAGTTCCGGGGCCGTCGCGATGCGTCCGTCGGGGACCGGCTGGTTCACCTCAAGGAGACCGCAGGGGTCCTTCGGTGGTCCTCGGAGATGCCGCAGGACGAGGTCCTGAACGCGCTGGCGGCGCTGACCCGAACCGGCCGGTTCACGACCCGGGCGGCCGTAGGGGCGGCCCTGCCGGAACACCTCTGGCCTACCCTTGGGTCACCCCCGTCGGCCGGCTGGATTTCCGGGCAGTTCCGCATGGCTGGCGCGAAGGGGATCATCGGCAAGGTCGAGGTCGACAACATCCTCGGAGCCGCTCGTGAGGCCACGGAGGGCGACCTGCATGATGATCTCTGAGATCGCCCCGCTGGTCGCCTGGACGTGGATCGAGGGTGCGAGCCTCGCTCCACAGGTGATCTCATATCTCACCCTCTTCCTTAGAGCCCTGAAATCCTGAAATCGCCGCCACCACTGCCCTGAAGCGCCAGCCCGCGCGCTTGGCTTCATGAAGCCGCCGGCGGCCCGTCGGCCCTAGTACATCACCCCTCTTGAAAGGCCCGACCGGAACCCCGGCGGGCCTTTCGTGCATCTGGAGTCCATCCATGACCACGACCACCACGCGCCGGCTCTCGAACGACCCGCGCACCGTCAAGCTCTGCCCTGTCGGCGAAGCCTTTCTCGCCGCTCAGGGTGACCCTTCCTTGTTCGTCAGCTGGGACGGTTCGAAGCGCTACGGCTACGTCAGCTTCGCCGATCCCACAGTCGCCGGCGAACTGACGACGCTGTCCCGCCGGATCGCCGGCGCAGGAAGGCGGCAGCGTGTCCGCTATCTGAACGGCCAAGTTACGGACCTTCGCCGCGCAAACCTCTGCATCGAGCGCGGCGGGGCTCGGGGACAGGCGCCGAACCTGCGCAGGCTCGGAGACGCCGCTTGAGCTTTAGCTTTCTGACTCAGCCGGCCTTCAGCCTGTCCGTCCCGTTCGTCGCTCCAGCTGCAAGGCATCGGCGCACATCGCCCGTAAGAATGCTCGACAGCGCGACTCGCGAGCCGCTTCTGAGCACAGTCGAGGCGGCGACCTGTCTCGCTCTGTCTCCTCGAACGTTGGAGGCTTACCGGCGAAAGGGCGGCGGCCCGGTCTTCGTCGCCCTGTCTCGCAATGTGGTCCGGTATCGCCGGAGCGACCTGGATGCCTGGGTGACGTCTCGCTCGGCCCCTCATACCGCGCGAGCGCGAGCCCTTGTCGCGTGAGGGTCCTGTCCGGGCGTTTTAGGGTCACCTATCCGAAGGCCCATATTTGAGCGCGGACGCCCGGCCACTCCCCCCGTGGGGGTGGTCGGGTGGCTCGCTGCGTGGCGGGCCTACTTTTTTAGAAAGGGGGAGAGCGACGCAGGCGACGAAAATCCGGCGCTGTGCACCATGACGGCACCACAGCCTGTCGAGGCTAGGTGCGGGTTGTCGCTAAGTCATTGAAAAGAGTGGCGCACCCGAAGAGATTCGAACTCCTGACCCTCAGATTCGTAGTCTGATGCTCTATCCAGCTGAGCTACGGGTGCGCATGCCTCTCGGCGAGGGCGGGTCTCTAGCGCAGGCTCGCCGGGGGGGCAAGCCCGTTTGCGCGCTTTTCCGCGCAATCCTTGATCGATCATCGCTCCGCCACGGCCGCGCCGGGCCGGGAAGGCGCATGATCAGGCGGTTTCAGGGCTTTTCCGGCCCGACGAGGGTTTCGCCCGGCGCCCGTACGGTCCAGATAGGAAGTCAGTTTTCCCTTCGGAGATCGAGATGATCGCAGCCCCCTCGGCCCTGACCCGCCCGTTCGTCGCCTTGCTGACCGCAGCCGGACTGGCGCTTTCGGGGTGTTCGGGCTGGACCGGGGCGCCGTCGTCGGTTGTGACCCCCGCGCCGGTCGCGGCCGAGGCGCCGCCGGCGCGCGGGCCGTTCGTCGCGGCGGCCAATCCGCTGGCGGTCGAGGCGGGCCTTCGGGTCCTGCGCGACGGCGGTTCGGCGGTGGATGCGGCGGTGGCCGTGCAGGCGGTGCTGGGGCTGGTCGAGCCGCAGTCGTCCGGCCTGGGCGGCGGCTCCTTCATGATGGTCTATGACGCGGCCAGCGGCGAGGTGACCAGCTACGACGGTCGCGAGACCGCGCCCGCCGCGGCCACCCCGGAACTGTTTTATGAGGACGGCAAGCCGCTGGACTTCCCATCGGCGGTGCTCAGCGGCCGGTCGACCGGGGCGCCGGGCGCGGTCGCCATGCTGGCGATGGCCCAGCAGGAACACGGCAAACTGCCGTGGAGCGCCCTGTTCAGCGACGCCGAGCGGCTGGCCCGCGACGGCTTCACCGTCAGCCCGCGCCTGGCCGGAATGATCGCCGCCACGCGCGGACAGGCCCGCACGCGCTGGGCCGACGCCTATTTCACCAAGCCGGACGGGACCCGCTATGTGGCCGGCGACGTGCTGCGGAACCCGGAGTACGCCCGGACCGTCGCCGATCTGGCCGCGCAGGGGCCGGACGTCTTCTACCGCGGCCGCATCGCGCAGGAGATCGCCGCCACGGTGGCGCAGGAGCCCCGGCCGGGCGCCCTGACGGTCGAGGACATCGCGGCCTACCGGCCGATCGAGCGCGGCGCCCTGTGCCGACCCTGGCGGATCTATGTGATCTGCGTGCCGCCGCCCCCGTCGTCGGGCGTCGCCGTCCTGCAACTGATGGCCATGGCCGAGCATGCGCCCGACCTCGCCGAGGGGCCGGACAGCGCCGCCGCCTGGACCGCCTTCGCCCAGCTTCAGCGGCTGATGTACGCCGACCGGGACCGCTATGTCGGCGATCCCGGCTTCGTCGGGGTGCCGGTGCAGGGATTGCTGGATCCGACCTACGTCGCCGAGCGCGCGGCCCTGGCCCCCGGCCTGACCGGCGCCGCCCAGCCGGGCACGCCGCCCGGGGGTGTATTGGCGGGACCCGACGCGACGCATGAGCCCTCGGGCACGACCCACTTCGTCATCGTTGACGCGGCGGGCAATGCGGTCAGCATGACCACGACGGTCGAGAGCGTCTTCGGCTCGGGCCGGATGGCGGCGGGCTTCTTCCTGAACAACCAGCTGACCGACTTCTCCTTCTCGCCGACGCGGGCGGACGGCGGACCGGCGGCCAATGCGGTGGCGGCGGGCAAGCGTCCGCGCTCGTCCATGTCGCCGATCATCGTGCTGGACCGCGAGGGCCGTCTGGTCGGCGCCTTCGGCTCGCCCGGCGGTCCGTCGATCCTGGCCTACAACACCAAGGCGCTGATCGGGGTGCTGGAGTGGGGCCTGCCGGTGCAGCAGGCATTCGCCCTGCCGAATCTGGTGGCGCGCGGCGACGGCTTCGGCGCGGACACGGATCGTTTCCCGGAGACTGTGCGCGAGGGGATGGCGGCGCGGGGCATCACCCTGCGTCCGAACGCCAGCGAGAACTCCGGCCTGCACGGCGGCATCTGGCGGCAGCGTCCCGACGGCGTCTGGGCCTGGGACGGCGGCGCGGACGACCGGCGCGAGGGCGTGGCGCGGACTGAATAGGTTCCAGGTTTCAGGGGGCAGGTTGGAGACTTCCCCCAGAACCTGACCTCTGGAACCTAGCCCCTCACTCGGGCTTGATGCTCAGCTGGAAGGCGATCAGGCCTTCGGAGACGTCGGTGTCGACGCCGTGGCCCGCGCGCAGGCCTTCGGTCTCGATCTCGCGATAGACCAGACCGATCGAGCTCTGGATCGCGCCCCGGCGCATCGCCACGCCGATCGAGGCGTCGCCCATGAAGTTGCCGCTGTCGTGGCTGACGCCCGAGCGGGCGTAGTCGCCGTCGCGGGTGCGGGCGAAGTTGTAGCCGACCGCGCGGCCCGAGCCGGCGGCGTAGATGTACCAGCGCTGGCGCTCGCCGAAGGCTTCGCTGCCGTCGGGCACCATGCGGTCGAGGTCCGGCCCGATGCGCAGGGTGGCCCCGGCCTCGGTGGAGCTGCCCCGGCTGCCGACGCCGACGCCGATGTGCGGGGTCAGGGTGACGTCCAGGCCCGACTGGGTCCGGCCCAGGGTCTCGGTCCAGCCGCGGGTATAGCTGACGTCATAGTGTTCGGCGTCGAGCGCCGCAGCGTCCAGCGGTCCCGGGGGCAGGGGCGCGCCGTCCTCGCGGCGGATGCGGCCCTCGGTGCGCAGTCGCAGGCGGTCGTTGTAGGCGCCGCCTTCGAACCAGACGTCCCGGTTGGTCGTCGCCCAGGCGCCCCGTTCGGACGGGACGAAGCCTTCGCGGTCGGTGATTTCCTCGAAGCCGCGCGCACTGGCTTCGGCGAAGCGGGCGTCGCGGTCGATTTCGGTGAGCAGGTCGGAGACATTGGTCGGCCGTTCGCGGGCCACGGTCCACGGATCAGGCATGGCGACCTGTTTTGAAGCGGCTTCGCCCGCGTCGGCAGCCGCCGCGCAGGCTCCCCACACCAGAACTCCGGCCATGATTGCCGTAAAACGCATCAACGGTCCCCTCAGTCCGTTAACGGAATCGACCCTGCACGATCCGGGCCATCCCGCCAACTGACATTTTCATGTCACTTCCTCGCCCCGATTACGGACAGACCGGGGGCCGGTTCCGTATGGCCAAGCTTTCGGGGCCGGTGCAGGCCTGTCAGTCTTCGTCAGCGGCGGTTTCCCGGCCTTCGTGGGAAGGTGCTGCGATGAGGATGTTCCTGACGCTGCTGGTCGCCCTGGCTCTCGCCCCCGAGGCGTCGGCGCAGGTCGGACCGGAGCGGTTGACCGGCCGGTTCGATACCCTTGTGGTCACGCTGCGGCTGCGGGGCGAGCAGCCCCTGGGCACGATGGAGAACGACTGCGTGGGCTCGGTGGGACGCCGTCCCGCGCTGGTGTTCGACTACGACCCCGGCGACGCCCCGCCTCGCGGCATAGAGGTCCGGATGGTGTCCGCCACGGACACCGTGCTGGCGGTGCTGGTTCCCGGCGAGCGGTTCGACAGCAGCGGGGGACCGGCGGCTTGCAGCGACGATGAAGGCGGCGACCTGAACCCGCTGGTGCTGTTGGAGAGCCCGATAGCGGGCCGGTACTCGGTGCTGGCCGGTCCGCTGGAGGCCGGTGTCGTCGCGGAGGCCGTGCTGACGGTTCGCGCGGTCGACTAGGCGCAGCAAAAAGGGCGGAAGCCGAAGCCTCCGCCCCTTCGCGATGTCAGTTCCGGCGAGGCCTTACTGGCAGGCCAGGCACTCGTCGTAGTCGGTGCGGGCCGCCGAGAAGAGGTCCGGCTGGTTCGGATCGACCTCGGCCTCGGCCTTGTCTTCCGAGCCGGCGAAGGCGGCGCGCTGCACAGACTTGGAGCGCAGGTAGTAGAGCGACTTCACGCCGGTCTCCCACGCGCGCCAGTGCAGCATGTGCAGGTCCCACTTATCCACGTCGCCGGGGATGAAGAGGTTGATCGACTGGGCCTGGCAGATTTCCGGGGCGCGGTCGGCCGACAGTTCGACGACCCAGCGCTGGTCCAGTTCGAAGGCGGTCTTGAAGACGCCCTTCTCTTCCTCGTTCAGCTGGTCGAGGTGCTGCACCGAGCCCTCGTGCTCGAGGATCGAGTTCCACACCGCCTCGGTGTCGATGCCCTTCTCGCCCAGCAGCTTCTGCAGGTAGGGGTTCTTGACCGCGAACGAGCCCGACAGGGTCTTGTGCGTGTAGATGTTGGCCGGGATCGGCTCGATGCCGGCCGAGGTGCCGCCGCAGATGATCGAGATCGAGGCGGTCGGGGCGATCGCCATCTTGTGGCTGAAGCGCTCCATGACGCCCAGTTCGGCGGCGTCCTCGCACGGGCCCTTCTCTTCGGCCAGCAGGCGGCTGGCCTTGTCGGCCTCGCGACGCAGGTGCTTGAACAGGCGCATGTTCCACGACTTGGCCATGGCGCTTTCGAAGGCCACGCCCTGCGACTGCAGGAAGGAGTGGAAGCCCATCAGGCCCAGACCCACCGAGCGCTCGCGCTTGGCCGAATAGACGGCCTGCGACATGGCCGGCGGGGCGCGGCGGATGAAGTCCTCCAGAACGTTGTCGAGGAAGCGCATCACGTCCTCGACGAACTTCGGCTCCTCACGCCATTCCAGGAAGGTCTCGGCGTTCACCGACGACAGGCAGCAGACCGCGGTGCGGTCGACGCCCAGGTGGTCGCGGCCGGTGTGCAGCATGATCTCGGCGCACAGGTTGGACTGCTTGACCGACAGGCCCAGCTCCTTCTGGTGCGGCGCCAGCTGGCGGTTCACCGTGTCCGAGAAGATCAGGTAGGGCTCGCCGGTCTGCAGGCGGATCTCGAGGATCTTTTGCCACAGGGCGCGCGCGTCGACCGTCTTCATCACTTCCTTGTTCTTGGGCGAGACCAGGTCGAAGGTCTTGCCGTCGCGGACCGCCTCCATGAAGGCGTCGGTGATGTTGATGCCGTGGTGAAGGTTCAGGGACTTGCGGTTGAAGTCGCCCGAGGGCTTCCGGATTTCGAGGAACTCCTCGATCTCCGGGTGGTGGATGTCGAGGTAGACGGCGGCCGAGCCGCGACGCAGCGAACCCTGCGAGATCGCCAGGGTCAGCGAGTCCATCACGCGGATGAAGGGGATGATGCCCGAGGTCTGGCCCGCGCCCTTGACCTTCTCGCCGATGGAGCGGACGCCGCCCCAGTAGGTGCCGATGCCGCCGCCGTTCGAGGCCAGGGCGACGTTCTCGTTCCAGACGTTCTGGATGCCGTCCAGCGAGTCGCCCACGGCGTTGAGGAAGCAGCTGATCGGCAGGCCGCGGTCGGCGCCGCCGTTGGACAGCACCGGGGTCGCCGGCATGAACCACAGCTTCGACATGTAGTCATAGACGCGCTGGGCGTGGTCGGCGTCGTCCGAGAAGGCGGTCGCCACGCGGGCGAACATGTCCTGGTAGCTCTCGCCCGGCAGCAGGTAGCGATCCTCGAGGGTCTTCTTGCCGAAGTCCGTGAGCAGATCATCCCGCGAACGGTCGATCTGGATCGAGGGGACGAGCGACAGGTGGGGTCGAGCCTCGTCCCCGGCGCCTGCAACCGTCTGGAATTCCATCGACTTCAACGCTTCGCCGCCAGCCATTTCGATCGCCGCCCTGAACAAATTTGAGAGGGGTATCCCAGCGCCCCGACCACAATACCTAGTGGCTGAAGCGCTCCCCGAGCCAACATATGGGAGCCAGATGGCTAACCAACCGTCAACGGGCTTGACGATCACTTTCTGGGCGAATCGAGCAATCGGCGGGGGATTAGCCTGTGGATTGGCCGCGACACGGGCATGACACGGTCTTGCCGCATTTGATCACGAACGCGTGATTGGAACGTCCCACAAACGGGACCGTTAGCTTGGCCATGACCGGGGACCAGCAAGTTGTTTTCTGGCGTCGCGCACTGCGTGTCGCCCGCACCGAAATCGCCGCCGTGACCGCTCTACTGATCATCGCCCTGGGGGTGATGACCTTCGTGGAGGTGGCGGATGACGTAACCGAGACCGATGGCCAGAGGTTCGACCTCGAGGTCCTGCACTGGCTGCAGCCGCAGCCGGGCGAGCCGCGCGGGCCGTGGTGGCTGCACGAAGCGATGGCCGACCTGACCTCGTTGGGCGGCATCTCGGTGCTGACCCTGTTCGCCGTGATCGCCTTCAGCTTCCTGCTGATCCAGAGGAAGCGCCTGTCGGCCGCCCTGCTGGTGGTCGGCCTGATCGGCGGGGTGATCCTGAGCGAAGGGCTGAAGGCCCTGTTCGAACGGGAACGTCCGCCCGCCGCCTATCAGGCGGTGGAGACGATAAACGCCAGCTTCCCCTCCGGCCACGCCCTGTTGTCGACCGTCTTCTACCTGACCCTGGGGGTCATGCTGACGCGCGCCTTCCCGAAGAAGCGCCTGAAGGCCTTCGTGCTGGGCAGCGCCATCCTGATCGCGGTCCTGATCGGCCTGACCCGCGTGTACCTGGGGGCTCACTGGGCCTCGGACGTCATCGCGGGCTGGTGCGCGGGCGCCGCCTGGGCCATGGCCCTGTGGCTGGTCGCCTACGCGATCGAGCGGCGGCAGGTGGTGCACCACGCGCCGCTGCAGGACGAGGATCCGGGATGATGTCCTCCCCGTTCGCGTTGCGAATGGGGAGGTGTCGCGCTTCGGATACGAAGCGTGACGGAGGGGGCGGCTGAGGCTTCCGGAAGCCGTCCGCCAATCCCTTTCTGTCTGCGCCGCCCCCTCCGTCTCGCCCGCGATGCGGCCGAGCCACCTCCCCATTGCAATGCAACGGGGAGGAGACGGCATCAAACCTCGAACACCCGGTACGGCTGGTCGCCGAGCGTCCGCAGAACCGGCAAGGCGACGTTGTAGACGGGGACGCCCTTGTGGGTCCTGCCCTCGGGGGCGCCGCGATGGGCGTGCCCGTGGACCACCAGGCTGACGTTGTCGTAGCGATCGATGGTCTCGCCCAGACGCGATGAGCCGAGGAAGGCGTGAATCTCGGGCGGCTCGCCCATCACGGTGTCGACCACCGGGGAGTAATGCAGGAGGACGACCGAACGCTCGGTGCGCAGCATGCGGATCGAGTTCTCGATCTGGTTGGCGTCCTCGACCGCCTCCTGGACGAAGGTCTTGATGGTCGCCTCGCCGAAGGGGCTGAGCATGTAGCGGCCGAACCCGCCGACGAAGCCCTTTCCGCCCGCGAAGCCGACGCCCTCGATCTCATAGGCCTGCCCGGTCAGCATCTTCACGCCCGCATCGCAGAGCATCTTCGTGACGTGCTCCGGCTGGCCGCATTCGTGCTCGTGATTGCCCAGCACCCCGACCATGGGAATCCTGCAGGACCGGATGTCCTCCAGAAGGATCTCGACCTCGCGCGTCTTGCCGAAATTCGTCAGGTCGCCGCACAGGCACAGGACGTCGGCGTCATCGGCCACGCGCTCGAACAGCTCGCGGTGCGGGCGGTCGTGGGTCTCGCCGACGTGCAGGTCGCCGACGGCGGCCACGCGCAGCTTCTTCTTTGGACCGGCGTCGAGACCCGGCTGAGGAGTTTGAGGGTCAGTGGATGGGGTCATGACGTTCCTCCAGCCCCTTGCCCACCACGTCGCCGAAGCCCCATTCGGTGATGTCGGCGATATAGTCGCGCGGGCTGAACAGGCGGCCGCGGCAGACCTTCACCCGGGGGGCGGGCAGGTCGACCTGGGCGCGCAGGCGCTCGTTCAGTTCGACGATAAGCCAGCCCGGCACGCGATCCCGCTCGGTCGGATAGGCGAAGCGGAAGTTCAGGATGTGGGCGAACAGGACCTCCCAGTAGAGGTCCATCTGGTCCAGCAGACTCTTCCAGTCGATGGCGTCCGACTGCTTCAGGATGACGTGGTTCACGTCAGCCCCGTCGTAACGGTAGCGGTCCTGGATGAAGACCTTGGACAGGATCAGGGCCGTCGGCGGGGTGATGCCGACCTCGTGGCCATAGACGTGGATCGTGTCGCCGCCGAACCAGCTGTCGTTCACCGCGATGGTGCCGTTCGACATGGCGAAGATCACGTCGAAGAAATGCTTGTCGTCCTTCCAGACCTTGGCGATCCAGCGCTCGTCCTCGACGTCGGTGCGGTACCCGCGCGCCTGGAAGAAGGCGAGGATGCGCGGATAGTCCCCCGGCTTGCAGAACACGTCCAGGTCCTTGGTCGGCCGGCTGATGCCCGTGTAGGCGGTGACCGCATAGGTGCCCGACAGCAGGAAGGGGATGCCGCTCTCCTTCAGCAGGCGGAGGGATTCCTCATAGAAGGCCAAGGCCTCCTCGGGCGGATGGAAGGTCGGCTCGGCGATCAGGTCTGACATGGCGGTCCTCCGCGACGCGGCGGGAGGCGGCGCGGGGCAAAAAACGGCTCCGCCGTCGCGCCGGTTCCGTCGGCAGGCCGACACCGGCGTTAGGTGAAATCCCTCATTCGCGTGGAAGTCAGTTTGTTTACGGATTGGATTCTAACAATGAGGAATGGGGTTGGAGCCGGGAGGGCCTCCAGTTGCAGGGTCGTTGGCGTCTGTTCAGGCATGAAGCGGGTCGGGTCGCCGGTCCGGCGCCCTGGGTTTACGTCCTGCTCTTCGCCCTCTCGCAGATCGTCGGACACTGGAGCGCCGCAAGCTTCTCAGCGGTGACGGTCTGGCTGTCGAACGGCATCATGGTCGCGGCGCTGCTGCAACTGCATCGCCGTCCGGCCATGATGGTGATCACCGCCTGCTTCGCCATCAACCTGTTCTCCAATGTGCTGCGCGGCGACCCCGGCATCCTGCTGTGGGTCAACGCCCTGATGAACATGGCCCTCGCCTGGCTGGTCTCCGTTCAGGCCCGACGTTTCTGCGGCGCCGCGCTGGACATGCGTCGTCCGCGCCGTCTGTTGCGGTTCGCCCTGATCTGCGCCGGCTCGGTGGTGGTGGTGGCGTCGATCGGGGTCTCGATCCTTTGGGCGATCCGGCAGCCGCCGACGCCCCTGCTGCTTTTCAGCTTCACCTCCTTGGTCAGCGTGGAGCTGATGGGATTGCTATTAGTGACGCCGGTGCTGCTCCTGTTCGCGCGGACGCACCGCTTCCGGACCATGAGCTCGGCCAGCCGGCTCGAAGCCGGCCTGCTGATGACGCTGATGATTGTCGTCACCGCCGCGATTTTCTTGCAGAACCGCGCGCCGGTGATGTTCCTCGCCTTCCTGCCGATGCTGGTCATCACCCTGCGCCTGTCGCCCCGGATGGCGGGATTGGCGCTACTCATCCAGGCGGCACTGAGCGGCGCCGCCACCCTGACGGGATACGGGCCGGTCAATCTGTTCGATCCTGCCCACGTCGCGGGTCTTGAGGCCGTCCCCACCATTGTGCGCCGTCTGAGTGTCTACAACATCTACATGCTGGCCATGGTGGCGACGGTGTTGCCGTTGTCGACGGTGATGAGCGAGCGCCGCCGGCTGGAGTCGCGGCTGCGCACCCGCACCCTGGCCGCCCAGGACGCCCGCCGCCAGGCCGAGGACGCCGCCGCAGCCCGGTCGCGCTTCCTGGCGGTGATGAGCCACGAGATGCGCACTCCGCTGAACGGGGTCGCCGGTTTCGCCGACCTGCTGGCCGCCCGCCCGGACCTGCATCCGGAGGCCCTGCGTCAGGTGCGCCAGATCCGCGAGTCCGGGGACGGCCTGCTGATGCTGGTCGAGGACATCCTCGACTTCGCCCACGGCGACGACGCCCTGGCCCCCGAGCCGCTGAACCTGGCGGCTGTGGCCTGCGAGGCCCTGTCGCCGAGTCGCGCCGCCGCCGACGCGCGGGGGCTGTCCCTGACCGTCGATGACCGCCTGCCGCGCGGCGCCCGCTTCGCCTGCGACCGCCGCGCCCTGCGCCAGACCCTGCATCCGCTGGTCGCCAACGCCGTCAAATTCACCGAGGCGGGCGAGGTGTCCGTGCGGCTGGACTGGCATTCGGGCGGCGTGGTCATCCGCGTGTCCGACACCGGGATCGGCATTCCGCCGGAAGCGATGCCGGATCTGTTCGAGGCCTTCGAACAGGTCGACGCCTCGATCCGCCGCCGTCACTCCGGCGCGGGCCTTGGCCTGGCCCTGGTGGCGCGTCATGTGACGCGCATGGGCGGCCGTATCGAGGTCGAGAGCCGTGTCGGCGAAGGCTCGACCTTCACCCTGCACCTGCCGCTGGAGCGACTGGCGGACGCCGCGCCCGAGCCTGCGCCCACGCCGGCGCCGGAACCGGTGGTCGAGGTCGTCGCCGAGCCTGAAGCGACGGAACGCGCGCCGCGGGTGCTGGTCGTCGACGACCATCCGGTGAATCGCGAGGTCGCCCGGATCATGCTGCAGGCCTTCGGCTGCGACGTGGTCGAGGTGTGCGACGGCGTCGAGGCGGTCGAGACCGCCGGCGCCGAGGTCTTCGACCTGATCCTGATGGACGTCCGCATGCCGCGAATGGACGGGCTGGAAGCCACCCGCCGCATTCGCAAGCTGTCCGGCGACGCCGGCGCGGTGGCTATCGTGGCCATGACCGCCGACGCCATGCCCGAGGACGTCGTGCGCTGCCTCGCCTCCGGCATGAACGCCCACATGGCCAAGCCGGTCAGTCAGGCGGGCCTGTTCGACGCGGTCAGCCGCGCCCTGTCCGGCGAACTCCCGGACCCGCAGATGGGGCAGGCGGCCTAGTCTTCCGCGAACGGGAACCGCGCGGCCCAGAAGGCCTGCAGTTCCGGCAGGGCGTCGACCCGCCTGACCACGGGCGTCATCCTCGGCGCGACCTCGGCGAACCGTTCGCGGCGCGGACGCCAGCGGCTGACGGTGGCGACATAGAGGTCCAGCACGGTCAGTTCGTCGCCCAGCAGCCAGCGACCCGGCGTGATCTGGCTGTCCATCACGCTCCAGCATTCGGCGATGCGGTCCAGCGTCAGGGCCTCGATGCGCGCCTGCGCCGCCGGGTCGTCGCCGCCCAGCCGGGAGGGCGCGTCGCGGACCCAGAACATCGAATAGATCGAGGCGGGGATGAAGCTCATCCAGCGCAGGAACTGCGCCCTGCGCGGGTCGCAGGGCTCGGGCGCGAGGGCCGCCTCCGGGTGCTGTTCGGCCAGCCAGATCAGGATGGCCGCGCTCTCGGTGAGGGTTTCGCCGTCGGGGGTGATCAGGGCCGGTATCTGGCGCATCGGATTGACCGGGGCGACCTTGTCGCGCTCGGCGTCGCCTTCCCAGGTGACCGCCTCGATCACCTCATAGGGGGCGCCGATCAGGGTCAGGGCCGCCTCCACCGGGACCGAGCCCGAGCCGGCGGCGCCGTAGAGGGTGTAGGTCATGCGCTGTCCTCCTCGGGCCCGAACGTGCGCCGCCGATGACGGCTCCGCACCCAAGTCCTTGGCCGGACGGTATAAGTCCGGCTTGGGATCATCCCCCGCTTCGTCCCCAAGAGAGTATGGCTCAGCTACTACATCTAGCGGTCATGAAAAAAGTGATCGCAAAATAGCCTTGTTTCGGCTTGGCGCCGGAGCCGCTCGCCCGCATGGTGAAAATCCACTTCCACCGGATTCGCCGTCAGAGCTCTCCCGATGAACGCGCATGTCTCGCCCACTGGTCTGATCACGCCGGGTCTGCTGACCCCCTCGGCCGCCTACAAGCCGTTCCGGTATCCGTGGGCGTTCGACATGTGGAAGAAGCAGCAGCAGGTCCACTGGATGCCCGAAGAGGTGCCGCTGGGCGAGGACGTCAAGGACTGGGCCGTCGCCCTGGATGACGGCGAGCGCAACCTGCTGACCCAGATCTTCCGCTTCTTCACCCAGGCGGACATCGAGGTCCAGGACAACTACATGGAGCGCTACGGTCGGGTGTTCAAACCGACCGAGGTCAAGATGATGCTGGCGAGCTTCGCCAACATGGAGACCATCCACATCGCGGCCTACGCCCTGCTGCTCGAGACCATCGGCATGCCCGAGGCCGAGTTCGGCGCCTTCATGGAATACGAGGCCCTGCGCGACAAGCACGACTACATGGGCCAGTTCGGGGTCGAGACCGACGCCGACATCTGCCGGACCCTGGCGATGTTCGGCGGCTTCGCCGAGGGGCTTCAGCTGTTCGCCTCGTTCGCGATGCTGATGAACTTCCCGCGCCAGAACAAGATGAAGGGCATGGGCCAGATCGTGTCCTGGTCGGTGCGGGACGAGAGCCTGCACTGCGAGGGCATCATCAAGCTGTACCACGCCTTCAACAAGGAGACCGGCGCGGTCACCAAGTCGGTCGCCGACGACATCGTCGAATGCTGCCGCACGGTCGTGAACATGGAAGACAAGTTCATCGACCTGGCCTTCGAGCAGGGGCCGGTGAAGGGCATGACGCCCGACGACATCAAGGCCTACATCCGCTTCATCGCCGACTGGCGCCTGCGCCAGCTGCAACTGCCGGAGCTGTACGGCGGCGTGAAGGACAATCCGCTGCCGTGGCTGCAGGCCCTGCTGTCGGGCGTGGAGCACGCCAACTTCTTCGAAGCGCGCGCCACCGAGTACTCGAAGGCCGCGACCAAGGGCTCTTGGCACGGCGCCGACGGCGTCTGGGGCTCGTTCGACGCCCTGATGAAGAAGCGCAAGGAGGATACGGAGGCCTGAGCCTCCGCATCCGTTTCCACGCCTGGCCGGTCCTTACTTGGCCGGCGCGGCCGCCGGCAGTTCGGTGCTGCACGCGTACTGGGCGCAGTAGGCGTTGCGCATGTGCGCGGCCAGCCGTTCGTTGGCCGAGAAGAACTCGGGGCTGACCGCCTCGATGTCCCACAGCATCGGCAGCATCACATAGCCGCCCGAGCGCGACAGACGGCTGCGATCCTCCGGCGACAGGGCCTGGACCACGGCCAGGGGCATGGTGGCGCGGCGCTGGGCGCCCTCGGCGTCGTAGGCGCGGTCCACGATCCCGCTGACGGCGGTCATCCTGTCCAGTTCCACGGTGCGGGAGGCGCGGTAGGCGGCCGACTGGCCCTCGGCCTCGCCGATGTAGGACAGGTGACGGCGCACCAGGGCGACGTCGGAATCGCGCACCGGCTCGCCGCTGTAGGGCGCCGGGGCCGCGGGCGGGTCGAAGCTGATCACGAAGGTGATCGGCGCCGGAGCCGGACGGCCGTCATAGGTCTGGGGCGAGACGGTGTACTTGCCCAGCAGACGCGACACGCCCTTCTCGAAATTCAGGCCCTCGGGCGCGACCGCGAGCTGGCGGCAGCGCTGCAGGCTGCCGGAGATGGTGTACTCGCAGCGCATCTTCACCTTGCCGGGGATGCGGGCCATGCGGGCGAAGGTCGGGTAGACCTCGGCGATATCGGAGACCGACGGCCGGGCGGTGAAGGTGGCGGGAACGACCTCGGGTCCCTTTTCGCACGAGCCAAGGGCGACGGCGGCCGCGGCGAGCGCGGTCGCGCCCGCAAGCTTACGATTCAACATGAAAAATCCCCCTGCCGGACCGACCCCCTTCAGGTTGTCCGGTCCGAGTCTTATCGCGTCGATAGCGGCGCTCTGGCAAGTCGCTCCGTGGCGCCGAACGTGACCGCCGGGTGCGACGGATTGCTTTAGAAGGGACGCATGACGACCCGCATCCGCCCCAACGTCGCCCTGGTCGGCTTCGGCTACGCCGGCCGGACCTTCCACGCCCCCCTGATCGGCACCTGCCCGGATCTGCGTCTGCACAGCATCGTCTCCAGCCGGCCGGACGAGGTCCGCCCCGTCTGGCCGGACGTCCGGGTGACGCCGGACATGGCCGCTGTCCTTGCGGACCCGGAGATCGATCTGGTGGTTCTGGCCACCCCCAACGCCCTGCACGCGCCGCAGGCCCGGGCGGCGCTGGAGGCGGGCAAGGCGGTGGTCATCGACAAGCCGTTCGCCCTGTCCCTGACCGAGGCGCGGGGCGTGAGCGAACTGGCGCGGGATCGCGGCCTGTTCCTGTCCGTCTTCCACAACCGGCGCTGGGATGCGGACTTCCTGGGCCTGCAGGCGAAGATCGCCTCGGGCGCGCTCGGCGACATCCGGACGTTCGAAAGCCATTTCGACCGCTTCCGTCCCGAGGTGCGCGACCGCTGGCGGGAAAGGGACGGGCCCGGCGGGGGCATCTGGAACGACCTCGGCCCGCATCTGATCGACCAGGCGCTGGTCCTGTTCGGCCGTCCGCTGGCCATCCTGTGCGAGCTGGCGGTGCTGCGGGACGGCGGTCAGGCGACCGACTGGGCCCACGCGATCCTGCGCTACGCTGACAAGCGGGTGATCCTGCACGCCGACATGACCACGCCGGCCCCGGATATCCGCTTCGCCGTGCACGGGACGGAGGCGTCCTGGCTGAAGGGCGGACTGGATGTCCAGGAAGACCAGCTAAAGGCCGGGGCGCCGGTCGGCGGCGACGGCTGGGCGGTCGATCCGCGCCCGGCCACCGTGGTCGACGGCGCGACGGGCGCGCGGACCGAGGTCGACTGTCCGCCGGGCGACTATCCTGCCTATTACGCCGCCGTCGCCGCCGCCCTGACCGGTCGAGGCGCGAACCCCGTGCCGCCGGAGCAGGCGCTGGCGGTCATGGCGGTGCTGGAGGCGGGGATCGAGAGCGACCGGACCGGGGCCGAGGTGCTGCTCTCCTAGGTCCCCGGCTGGATGTAAGGGATTCGCCCGAAGAAGCGCCGTTCATCCCCGCGCGGATCGTCCTCCATGCGGGACGCGTGATCCAGCACCATGGTCTCGCGCCGCTCCAGCGAATAGGGCGTCCAGCGCGGCAGGCCCGGGTGGTTCGGGTCGCCGGTGCGGGCGAAGGCCAGAAGGGCGTCGGCCATGCGGTTGCTCATCGCCTGTCCATCGGGGCCTGATGCGCCCGATCCCTCGGCCTCGACATTGTCCAGCATCAGCGGGATGTCGGAGGTGTGATAGGCCCCCGTCCGCCCGTTGGTCCGGCGGCTGGCGAAGTCCAGCTGATAGACAAAGGCGGGCGATCCCTGCGCCGCCCGCGCCTCGGCCTCGATCACGGCCGCCCGCCAGGACCGCGCGGCCGTGGTGGCGCGGATCAGCACCTGATCGGGCGTCATCTCCGGATGTTCGCGGCGGTACCAGTCGACGACCTCTTCCGGCGCGACGTCGATGCGCATCTGGGAGGGGGTCAGCTTCGCGGGCAGGGTCTCCCAGGTCAGTCCGGCGTTGCCGGGATCGTCGCCGAGGAAGGCCAGGGTCTCCTCGCGGCAGTTGCCGATCATCATCGGGATGTGCGCGGACTGGGCCGGGGCGTCGGGCCAGAAGGGGTGTCGCGACAGGCTGCGCCCGTCCAGCACCGGACCGAAATAGAGGGAGCCGCCGAGGATCGGATCGGTCGCCCCCGCCGCCTCAAGCAGGCGGGCGACGGGCAGGGTGCGGACCGCGTCGGCGCGGTCGGGCGCCAGGCCCAGCGCCTCCAGCCAGACCTGCCCGCGCTTCGTGGCGTTCAGGGGGCCGGACGCCGTCACCTGCTGGCCGCTCATGGTCACAGCGCGGTGGAACAGGCCGGCGGCGGCGGGCATGGCCATCAGGGTGGCGATCTTGGCCCCGCCGCCCGACTGGCCCACCACGGTCACGCAGCCGGGGTCGCCGCCGAAGCTCGCAATGTTGTCCCGCACCCACTCCAGCGCGAGGATCAGGTCCAGCTGGCCCAGGTTGCCGCTATCCTCGAACCCGGGCGCGAGACGGGCGAGGGGGGCGTACCCCAGCGCGCCGAGCCGGTGGTTGACGGTGACCACCACCACATCGCCCCGCGCTGAAAGACGGGCGCCGTGGGTCAGGGGGCTGGAGCCCGAGCCGGTCGAATAGCCGCCGCCGTGGATGTAGACGATCACCGGCCTGCGTCCGCGATGAACTTCCGGCGTCCAGACGTTCAGGCGCAGGCAGTCCTCGGACTGGTCCGGCTCATTGCCGCGCTGGGGCGAGGCCGGGCCGAAGGCCGCGGCGGAGAGGATGCCGGTCCAGGGCTCGGGCGGGCGCGGGCGTTCGAACCGCGCGGCGCGGCCGTAGGGGACGCCCTTGGCGGACAGGACGAGGCCGTCGGACTGCATCCGCACGCCGCCGGAACGGGTGACGACGTCCACCGGCCGCCGGGTGCGCGCCAGGGCGGGCCGCGCGATCAGCGTGGCTCCGGCGGCCAGCGCCAGTCCGCGTCGGGTCAGTCCGTTCGCCACCTCGCCCCCCGCCCCGTGGTCCGTCCTACTGCGGCGTCACGATGCACTGGCGGCCGGTGGCCCGGCAGGCGGCGACCCGGGCGTCATAGGCGGCGCGGTCACGCTCCCACTGGGCCTGGGCCGCGGCGGCGGCGGCGACGTCGGCCTCCCACTGCACCCGGGCCGTGTCGGCGCGGGCGGTGTCCTCGCGCCAGCGCTGGTTCTCGATGTCATAGCGGGCCTGATCGGCGGCCTCGGTCTCGGCGGCGGCGGTGTTGCGGGCGCTGATGCCCTCGTTCAGCTTGGCGGTGGCCGCGACCTCGGCCGGATCCTGCTCGGACTCCGGGGCCGAATGATAGGTCTCCCCGCGCTGGCGCAGCCATTCCTCGGACCCGACGGCGGGATCGGCCGGGCGCGGCGCGGCGGCGGCCGGAGTCGACTGCTGCGCCACGGCGGGGGCGGCGACGAGAAGGGTCAGGGCCGCGAGGCCGACGAGCGTGCGGGTCATGTCAGGTCTCCTGCAGAGAAACGTGGTCAACAAGCTGGACCGTTTTCAGGCCTTCCGCGAGCCTAAACGCCGCCCGTGCGATTTCGCTTCAGGTCGGAACGACCAGAAGCCGGAAAACCGCTGCGCTTGAAAGTTGAGCGAAGTCGGTCGGCGATTTGGCTCAGTTCGGAAAACGCAGTTCGAAGGTGGTGCCGGTCGGGCCGGTCTCGATCAGGGTCAGGGTCCCGCCGTTGTTGGCGGCCAGTTCGCGCGAGATGGTCAGGCCCAGACCGCTGCCGCCCGAGGCGCGCCCGCTGACGAAGGCCTCGAACAGGCGGTCCGACACGCGAGGCGGAATGCCCGGGCCGTCGTCGCTGATCAGGATCACGCAGTCGCCGTCGGCGGTGGAGCCCGAGACGCGCACGGCGCCGTGCTTGTCGGCCCGGGTGGGGTCGCTCTCGATCGCCTGCCGGGCGTTGCGCAGCAGGTTGACCAGGATGCGGTACAGCTGGTCGGGATCGGCGTGGACGTTGAAGCGGGCGGGCAGGGCCTTCACCAGCTTCACCCCGTCCGGCGACAGCCCCGCATCCTCGGCCGCCACGGTCAGGGCGGCGGACAGCGGCGCGCGGACCTTCTGCGGCGGCGGCTCCTCGCTGCGGCCGTACTCCAGCACATTGCGCGACAGGGCGGCGGCGCGGCCCAGCGCCCGCTCCAGCCGGGGCAGGGCCTTGGCGACGGCGGGGTCCGGCGAATCGGCCAGCCGCTCCGACGCCATCTGGGCCGAGGTCAGCATGTTGCGAAGGTCGTGGTTGATCTTGGCCACCGCCTCGCCGAGCGCCACCAGACGGGCGCGCGAGCGCAGGGACTGGCGGACTTCTTCCTGCATCCGGGCCAGTTCGCGCTCGACCCGGCCGATTTCGTCCTGGCGCCGGCTGGGCGGGTCGCCCTCGACCTCGGGATCGCGGGCGAAATGCTCGATCGAGCGGGTCACCCGGCGCAGGGGCTGCAGCACCAGGAAGGCCAGGCCGGCGTAGAGCAGGGCCCCGGCCACCAGCGATACGAACAGCGAGGTCAGCAGGCTGTTGCGCAGGAAGGTCTTCAGCTCGGTCTTCAGCGGCTGGGCGGGCGCCAGGATTTCGATGAAGTCGCCCGAGCGGTAGCGCGGCCGCGCCTGCACGCGGATCGAGCGGTCGGGGTGGCCGAACAGGGTCTGCCAGGGGTCCATCAGGCGGGCCAGCGGGCGACGCTTGCGCAGGTCGATCAGGTCCGGGGTCCGGGGCAGGTTGGGCGCCTGCAGCAACAGGCGGCGCACGCCCTGGTCGCCGACGACCACCGCCTGCACGCCCCCGATGGCCAGCAGCTGTTCGGCGGTGTCGTCCTCGACCGCCGAATAGGGCAGGGCCTCGACCCCCACGGAGGCCAGCTCCGCCGACTGCAGGCGGTCCAGCAGCCAGCGCTCATGGAAGCCGGCGGCGCTGGGGGCGACGATCAGCACCTCGACCGAGGCGGCGAAGATGAAGGTCAGGGCCAGCAGCCGCCAGGACAGCGCATCCGGCGCATGAAAGCGCACGCGCTCGCGCCAGTCGGCGGGCACCCGCAGTCGCTTGCGGACTTCACTCAGAAAGGCGCGCGGCGGCGTCATTCTCCCCCTAACGCAAGGCGCTGCATGTCGGCTGCTTGTCTCACGTCGCGGCCTTCCGGCCCAGAGCGGCCTGTATGCCCTTCAATGCGAACGGAAGCACCACCGCCAGAAGGAAGACCCCGGTCATCGGGGCCCAGAACTGGGCGAACAGGGCCTGGAAGTCCGGGTTGGGGTTCTCGGCCAGAAGCGTGTTCAACCGCGCGCCGATCCAGCAATAGATGGTGTGGGCGGGCAGCAGGCCGATCACCGTGGCGAGGGTGTAGGGCGCCAGCCGCACGGTCATCATCCCGGCGGCGATGTTGATCATGTGGAAGGGCACGACCACGGCCAGCCGGCTGGCCAGCACGTACCAGAAGGTGTCCTTGTCGATGGCGACGCAGACTTTCTGCATCAGCCCCTGATTCTTTTCGGCCCGCTCCCGCAGGCTGCGGCCGAGGGCCGAGGTGGCCACGCCATAGACCATCAGGGCGCCGATGGTGGCGGCGATGGAGGTCGAGATTCCGCCGACCCACGGCCCGAACAGATAGCCGGCGGTGATGGTCACGAAGAAGACGCCGGGCACCACGCTGGCGGTCAGGACGGCGAAGACGGCCATCAGGATCAGCAGGCTGACTATATAGTGCTGGGCGGTGAAGGCCCGGAACTCGGCCCCGTGATCGCGGATGGTGTCCAGCGACAGATACCGGTTCCAGCCCATGCCGAAGATCAGGGCGATCACGGCCGCGAGCACGATCAGGGGCAGGAAGCGCTTCAGGCGGGCCATTTTCTCTCCGTACAGCCGCGATCAGATGGGCGCTACGGCGTTGACTCCGTCGGATCGTCCCCTTATACGCCCGCCCTTCCTGCGGCGGACGTGTTCCGGCGCGTCCCAGTTACTCTTTCCAAGGAGCCCGACCGTGAAGCGGACCTATCAGCCGTCGCGACTCGTGCGCAAGCGCCGTCACGGCTTCCGTTCGCGGATGGCCACCAAGAACGGTCAGAAGATCGTTGCGCGCCGCCGCGCCAAGGGCCGCAAGCGCCTGACGGCCTAAGTCGTCAGCGCTCTGCGCGAGCGCATGGGCGATAACGTCAAAATTTGTCGCCTGACGTCGCGGCCCCAGTTTCTGGCGGCCGCGAAAGGCGTTTCAGAGGCCCGCGGGGCGGTGGTCGTGCAGCGACTGGACCGCGCCGACGGCGACGCCTCGATCCGCCTCGGCTTCACCGCCACCCGCAAGGTCGGCGGGGCGGTGATCCGCAACCGCGCCAAACGCCGTCTGCGCGAGGCCGCCCGCGCGCTTGCGCCGCAGTTCGGCGTCGCCGGCAGTGACTATGTCTTCATCGCCCGCATGGGCACGGTCGACCGTGACTGGGACCGTTTGCTTGACGATGTGAAATCGGCGCTTACAAGGCTGGCGACCCCGCGGTCGGCGCCCAAGCACGCGCCCTCGACGCCCGCGCCAGCCGGCCAGGATTCCTGACTTCCATGCCCCCTCAGAACAACAGCCGCAACACGATCATCTTCTTCGTGCTCGCGGCGATCATGGTGACCCTCTATTCGGTCTTCGTCGTCGGCCCGCAGCGCAAGGCCGAGGCCGAGAAGCGCGCCGCCGCGACCGCCGCCGCCCCCGCGGGCTCGGCGACTGAAACGCTGAACGGCGGCCCGGCGCCGGTGACCTTCATCACCGACCGGACCCGCGCCCTGGGCGCCGGCCCGCGCGTCCGCATCCAGACGCCGACCATGACCGGTTCTCTGGCCCTGACCGGCTCGCGCATCGATGACCTGTTCCTGACCCGCTACCGCGAGACCATCAAGAAGGACTCGCCGGCGGTGGAGCTGTTCCGTCCCGAGGGCATGCGTCACGCCTTCTTCGCCCAGTTCGCCTGGGGCGGCCCGAATATCCCGGGCGGCGTGCCGAACTCGGCCACTCCCTGGCGTCTGACCCAGGGCTCGGTCCTGACCCCGACGACCCCGGTCACCCTGGTGTGGGACAACGGCCAGGGCCTGCGCTTCACCCGCCGGGTCTCGGTCGACGACCAGTACATGTTCACGGTGACCGACACGGTCGCCAACTTCAGCCCGCGTCCGGTGACCCTGAGCGCGGTCTCGGGCATCCAGCGTCAGGGCATTCCGGACGATCTGGGCCGCAACCAGGTCCTGCACGAAGGCGCCATCGGCACCTTCGGCGACGGCGAGAAGTACAAGACCGAGCAGCTGAAGTACGGCGCCTGGGCCAAGAAGCCGAACGAGGAGCATTCCTCGACCGGCGGCTGGATGGGCATCACCGACAAATACTGGCTGGCCGCCCTGATCCCGAGCCAGAACGAGAAGATCGAGGGCGCCTTCCGCGTCGATGATCAGGCCCACGCCGACATCCACCACGCCAACATGGTCGGCGAGGCGCGGACGATCCAGCCGAACGCCACCATCACCGAGACCACCCGCCTGTTCGCCGGCGCCAAGCGCAACGAAATCCTCTCGAACTACGAGAAGGACCTCGGGCTGCCGCGCTTCGTCTATGCGATCGACTGGGGCTTCCTGTTCTTCCTGACCCGCCCGATCTTCTGGCTTGTCGAGCAGTTCTACGGCCTGGTCGGCAACTTCGGCGTCGCCATCCTGCTGCTGACCCTGACGGTCCGCCTGTTCATGTTCCCGCTCGCCAACAAGAGCTACGAGAGCATGTCCAAGATGCGGAACCTCCAGCCCAAGATGGAGGAGATCAAGAAGAAGCATCCGGACGACGCGGCCAAGCAGCAGCAGGAGCTGATGGCCCTGTACCAGAAGGAGAAGATCAACCCTCTGGCCGGCTGTCTTCCGCTGCTGCTCCAGATCCCGGTCTTCTACGCCGTGTACAAGATGCTGTTCGTGACCATCGAGATGCGTCACCAGCCGTTCGTCGGCTGGATCCAGGACCTCTCGGCCAAGGACCCGACGGCCATCTGGAACCTGTGGGGCCTCATCCCGTGGGATCCGGCGAGCGTGCCCTTCCTGGGGCAGTACCTGGCCGGCACCTTCGCGCTCAGCATCCTGGCGATCATCTACGGCGCGACCATGTGGCTGCAGATGGCCATGAGCCCGCCCGCGCCGGACCCCGTCCAGCGTCGCATCTTCCAGTTCATGCCGGTGGTGTTCACCTTCATCATGGCCACCTTCCCGGCCGGCCTGCTGATCTACTGGGCGTGGTCGAACGTGCTGACCATCATCCAGCAGTACATCATCATGCACCGCCTGAAGGCCGAGAACCCGATCGACACCTTCCTGGCCCGGTTCAAGAAGGCCTGATGACCGACGAGTTCACCCCTGAGGAGCTGGAGCAGGCGCGCATCCTCTTTGCGCGTCAGGCGACCTTCGTCATGGGCTGCGCCAAGATCGAGCAACTGCCCGATCCGGACCTGCCCGAGATCGCCTTCGCGGGCCGGTCGAACGTCGGCAAGTCCAGCCTGATCAACGGGCTGGTCGGCATGCACAAGCTGGCCCGGGCGTCGAACGAGCCGGGCCGCACGCGCGAGGTCAATTTCTTCGACCTCGACGGCAAGATGCGTCTGGTCGACCTGCCCGGCTACGGCTGGGCCAAGGCGTCCAAGTCGACCGTCAAGAAGTTCCAGGACCTGGGTCGCGACTACCTGCGCGGCCGGGTGACGCTGAAGCGGGTCTATCTGCTGATCGACGCCCGCCACGGGCTGAAGTCGGTGGACACCGAGGCGCTGGACGCCCTCGACCTGGCCGCCGTCAGCTACCAGATCGTCCTGACCAAGGCCGACAAGCTGAAGAAGGGCGAGGGCGAGAAGGTTCAGGCCGCGACCCTGAAGGCCATCTCCAAACGCCCCGCCGCCTTCCCGGCGGTGGCCCTGACCTCGTCCGAAAAGGGCGAGGGCCTGCCGGAACTCCGCGCCGAGATCATGCGCACGACGGGCGTGGTGCTCTGACGCCTCTCCTCCCCGTTCGCGTCGCGAAGGGGGAGGTGTCGCGCTTCGGATACGAAGCGTGACGGAGGGGGCGGCTCAGGCTTCCGGAAGCCGCCCGCCAATCCCTTTCCGCTCATGCCGCCCCCTCCGTCTCGCCCGCGATGCGGCCGAGCCACCTCCCCATCGCGGACCGCGACGGGGAGGAGACGCTTGCCCGATCGGTCGGCAAGTGATCCGGTGCGCCCATGCAGCAACGCCACATCCAGACGGACACGCTCCGCCAGCAGATCCTCGAGGCCGGCTCCGGGCCGCTGGTGCTGTTCATCCATGGCTTCCCCGAGCTGGGGATCAGCTGGCGCGCGCAGGTCGAGGCGCTGGCCGAGGCCGGCTATCACGCCGTCGCGCCGGACATGCGGGGGTATGGCGGGACCGACAAGCCGGAGCAGAAGGAGGCCTATTCGGTCCTGCATCTGGTCGGGGACATGGTCGATCTGGTGCGGGCGCTGGGGCATTCGACCTGCACCGTCGTCGGCCATGACTGGGGCGCGCCGGTGGCCTGGCACTGCGCCCTGATGCGGCCGGAGGTCTTCACCGCCGTCGCCTGCCTGTCGGTGCCCCTGCAGCCGCGCCGGGCCAAGGGGCCGCCGACCGTGGCCATGGCGGCGATCTCGAAGCGCGCCGGTCTGGGCGAGCTCTACATCAACCAGTTCCAGGCGCCGGACGCCCATGAGGTGTTCGAGGTCGATGTGGCCGCAGGCTTGCGCAAGGGCTTCTGGGCCTATGACGGCGCCACCCCGCCCGAGCTCCAGTCGACCGGCTTCATCCGGCCGGGAGAGAATTTCATCTCCACCGTCCCCGACGATGCGCCCCTGCCGCCGTGGATGAGCGCCGAGCATTTTGCGGAATACGTCGCGGCGTTCGAGGCGGGCGGCTTCCGCGCGCCGCTGGACTGGTATCGCTGCATCGACCTGAACTGGTCGCTGACCGCCTTCCTGCAGGATGCGCAGGTGCGCGTGCCCAGCGCCTTCATGGTCGGCGACCGCGATCCGGTCCGGCACTATTCCGGCCAGCATGAGGCGGGGCTGAAGGCCCTTGTGCCGGATCTGCGCCCGCAGGTCGTCGTGCCGGGCGCGGGGCACTGGATCCAGCAGGAGCGGCCCGGGGTTGTGAACGGGTGGCTGCTGGAGTTTGTGCGCGGATTATAAAATCCCGCTCATCCCCGCGAAGGCGGGGACCCAGTTCTGTCCAGCTTGGCGCCTGTGCTTCAGGACGATCTGCTGAGGCCCCGGACGTCCGCTAGATCACCCAAAACACTGGGTCCCCGCCTTCGCGGGGATGAGCGGAACAGAATCACAGTCCCTTCACCGCCTCCGCCGTCACCTCGAGGCTGTGCAGGCGCGGTTCAAGGTCGTGGATCATGCCGGTGACCATCACCTCGTTGACCCCGGTCAGGGCGATGAACTCGGCCAGTTTGGCGCGCACCGTCTCCACCCCGCCGATGGCGGCATAGGTCAGGCGGCTTTCGACCGCGGCGATCTGGCGGGCGTCCAGCACGGTGGTGATGTCGTCCACGGGCGGTTTCAGCTTGCCGGGCTTGCCGGTGACCACCGCTGCGAACGACTGCTGCATGGAGGTCGACAGGCGTTGCGCTTCCGCGTCGCTGTCGGCGGCGAAGACGTTGATGGCGGCCATGGCGTAGGGCTCGGCCAGCTGCTTCGACGGGCGGAAGCCGGCGCGATAGCTATGCAGGGCCTGCAGCAGCAGTTCGGGCGCGAAATGGCTCGCGAAGGCGAAGGGCAGGCCCAGGTGGGCGGCCAGTTCGGCGCTGAACAGGCTGGAGCCCAGCAGCCAGACCGGCACCTTCGAGCCCGCGCCCGGCCAGGCGGTGACGCGCTGGCCCTCGGCCGGATCGTCGAGGAAGCGCTGCAGCTCGATCACATCGCGCGGGAACTGGTCGGCGGCGTCGAAATAGCGGCGGAGCGCCCGGGCGGTCTCGCCATCGGTCCCGGGCGCCCGGCCCAGGCCCAGGTCGATCCGGTCCGGATAGAGGGCGGCCAGCGTCCCGAACTGCTCGGCCACCACCAGAGGCGCATGGTTGGGCAGCATGATGCCGCCCGAGCCGACGCGGATGGTCTCCGTCTGGCCGGCGACGAAGCCGAGGGCCACCGCCGTGGCGGCGCTGGCGATGCCGGGCATGTTGTGGTGTTCGGCCAGCCAGAAGCGGTTGAAGCCGGTCCGTTCGGCCGTCTTCGCCAGCTCGGCGGTTTCCAGAAGGGCGCGGCGGGCGTCGCCGCCCTCCACGATGGGCGACAGGTCGAGCACGGAAAAAACGGTCATGGCCGACAGATCGGGTCTGCCGCCGGGCATTCAAGTCCTGTCCGGTTACGGATTGCGGCGAGCCGACACCTTGGCCTCCCGGGGGCGGGCGCATAGGCTCATCGGCACGGAGGACCCCATGACCCTGCTCTCGCTGACCGTCGCCGCCGCTGTCGCCTTCGCGGGCGCCCAGACCCCCGCCGGGGAGCTGGCCGGACGCTGGGAGGGGCGTATCTCATTCAGTGGCCAGAGCCTGCGGGTGGTGCTTCATGTCGACGCCGTCGGCGGCGCCACGATCGACAGTCCGGATCAGGGCGTCACAGGTCTGGCCGTCAGTGGCCTGACCGTGCAGGGCGGCGTGGTCCGCTTCTCCATCCCCGCCGCGAACGGCAGTTTCGAGGGCTCCCTCGCCGACGGCGGGCGTACGCTGAACGGGACGCTGTCGCAGGGCGGCGCCACCCTGCCGCTGGTCCTGACCCGGGTCATGGAGATCGCGCCCTCGGCCCCGCCTCCCGTCGAGGCCCAGCCGACCGTTCATCGCCCCCAGACCCCGCAGGCGCCCTTCCCCTATCGCAGCGAGGATGTGGTCATCCCGACCCCCACGCCGGGCGTCCAGCTGGCCGGAACCCTGACCGTACCGGAGGGCGCGGGCCCTTTTCCCGCGGTCCTGCTGATCACCGGGTCGGGCCAGCAGGACCGGGATGAGACCGTCTTCGACCACAAGCCGTTTTGGGTCCTGGCCGACGCCCTGACCCGTCGCGGCGTGGCCGTGCTGCGGGTTGATGACCGGGGCGTCGGCGGCTCGATCGGCCCCGTCGCGACCGCCACCAGCGCCGACTTCGCCGTCGACGCGGGGGCCGCGTTCGCCTTCCTCGGCGGTCGTCCGGAGATCGCCCGAGGCCGCATCGGCCTGATCGGCCACAGCGAAGGCGGGACCATCGCGCCCCTGGTCGCGGGCGCCGATCCCCGCGTCGCCTTCATCGTCATGATCGCCGGTCCGGCGGTGTCGGGCGAGGCGTTGCTGGTCGAGCAGTCCCGCGCCATCCAGCAGGCCTCGGGCCTGCCTCCCGCGGTGATCGAGGGCAATGTCGCGACCCAGGCCCGCGTCATGCGCGCCGTGGCCGAACACGCCGACAGCGCCGAGGCGACGGTCGCCGCCGTCACCCCCATCCTCACCGAGGCCGGCCTGCCGGTCGCCCAGGCTGAGGCGGGCGCCGCCCAGCTCGGCGCGCCCTGGACCCGCTGGTTCATCGCCCATGACCCGCAGCCGTCGCTGGCCGCTCTGCGCGTCCCGGTGCTGGCGATCTATGGCGGCAAGGACGTGCAGGTCCCGGCCGAGCAGAACGCGACGGCCCTTCGCACGGTCCTGCCGTCGGCCGAGGTCGTGGTCCTGCCCAACCTGAACCACCTGATGCAGCCCGCCGGGACCGGTCTGGTGACGGAGTACCGGACGATTGAAACCACCCTAGATCCCGAGGCCCTGAAGACGATCGTGGACTGGGTGGCGGCGCGCTAAACGCGCCCTAACCCTGCTATCGTCATCCTCCGGCAAGCCGCGCAGCGGCGCGACCGGAGGACCCAGCGGCGCGCGTGAGCGCGAACCTGTCGGGAGCACAGGCGCTTCGGTTTCGACCTTCAGTGTTTCGCCGCCGTCGCGGCGCCGCTGGGTCCTCCGGTCTCCCCTCGCGTTCGCGAGCGTCGCCGTAGGATGACGATAGCAGTGAGGACTAGACCGGGTGGGTCCCTTCCTTCGGCGCCGGTTCGGGCGTCGAGGGGACGTCGGGCAGGGGGATGAACTCCAGGTCGTCCTCGGTCGGCAGGGCCATGCGGCCGGCCTTCCAGTCGGCCTTGGCCTGATCGATCCGCTCCTGCGAGGACGAGACGAAATTCCACCAGATCAGGCGCGGGCCGACCGGCTCGCCGCCCATGACCATGACCGACGAGGGCCGGATCGCCTTCACCGTCGGCTCGGCCGTCGGCTCCAGCACGATCATCTGGCCTTCGTGGAAGGTGCGGTCGCCGACCTCGATCTCGCCCTTCACGACGTACAGGGCGCGTTCGGAATAGCCGCCGCCGCCCTTGCCGGCGGGCGGGGCGGTGCGGACGCCCTCGGCCAGTTCCCAGTGCACATAGAACAGGGGGGACGAGATCGGGGCCAGCGCCTTGGCGCCGTAGGCTTCGCCGGCCACCAGACGGGCGAACAGGCCGCCGTTCTCATAGGCGGGCTGGCCGTCCTCGCCGAGGTGGTGGAACGACGGCGCGGTCTCTTCCAGCTCGGTCGGCAGGGCGACCCAGGCCTGCATGCCGTGCATGGGCCCGCCCTGGCTCTTCTTCAGTGGATCGGTGCGTTCGGAGTGGACGATGCCGCTGCCCGCGGTCATCCAGTTGACCTCGCCCGGGCGGATCGCCTGGGTCGCGCCGGTGTTGTCCCGGTGCATGATCTCGCCCTCGAACAGATAGGTCAGGGTCGACAGGCCGATGTGCGGGTGCGGCCGCACATTGATGGCCTCCGAACCCGGCGCGAACTCGGCCGGGCCCATCTGGTCCAGGAAGATGAACGGGCCGACCATCCGGCGCGAATGGAACGGCAGCACGCGGCCGACCTCGAACCCGCCAAGGTCCTTGCGACGCGCGTCGATCACCAGTTCGATCATGACATGTCCCCCGGCCCGCCCGACCCGGGGCCGACCGGCACTATCCGACGTGAGGGGTCACGATGCCAAGGGGGAGGGCGGTCACATTCTTCACACCCCGGGTGACGATGTGGCTTTCGCAGTCCGAGACGATGTTCAGGCTGAGCAGCTTCTCGCGCAGGAACTTGTCGAAGGCGTGCATGTCCGAGGTGATGATCCGCAGCACATAGTCCTCGCGGCCGGTGATGGTGGCGCACTGCACCACCTCGGGCCAGTGGGCGACGGCGGCCTCGAAGGTGTCCAGGTTCTCGCTCGACGGCAGGCTCAGCTTGACGATGGCGTAGACCTCGAAGTCCAGGCCCAGCTTCTCGGCGTCCAGCAGGGTGACGCGCTTGCGAATGAAGCCGGTGTCCTCCAGCCTCTTGATCCGGCGCCAGCACGGCGAGGCGCTCAGGCCCACGCGGTCGGCGACCTCTGCAACCGACAGGCCCGCATCCTGTTGGAGGATGTCGAGAATCCGGGCGTCGACGGGATCCAGCTCTTCGGCCAATGCGTTTCTCCACTTATTATTATGGCGCAATAAAATACCCGGTATCACCACAAGGCAAGGTCAAAATCGAGCGAGCCTTGGCGCCGACGTCGTGCTAGACGGCTGGTCGAGGAAAACGCGGACGGATCAACCGGACGGCAGGACGGAATGAAGAAGCCCAATACGCCCCAATTGTCGCTGCGCGTGCCCGAGCCCTCGGGCCGTCCGGGCGACGCCCCTGATTTCAGCCACCTGCGCTTTGACGCGGCGGGGGCGGTCGATCGTCCCGACGTGGCGTCGACGCCCTATGAGATGCGCGACCACGCCTTCCAGCTGGTGCGCGTGCTGGACGACGACGGCAAGGCCGTCGGCCCGTGGGACCCCAAGCTGGACCCCGAGACCCTGCGCCAGGGTCTGAAGGCCATGATCCTGACCCGCGCCTTCGACGACCGGATGCACCGCGCCCACCGTCAGGGGAAGACCAGCTTCTATATGAAGTGCACCGGCGAGGAGGCCATCGCGGTCGCCCAGGGCATGATCCTGCGCCGTGAGGACATGGGCTTCCCGACCTATCGCCAGCAGGGCCTGCTGATCTCGCGCGGCTATCCGCTGGTCGAGATGATGAACCAGATCTACTCGAACGCCGCCGACCCGATCAAAGGCCGCCAGCTGCCGATCATGTACTCGTCCAAGGAGTACGGCTTCTTCACCATCTCGGGGAACCTGGGCACCCAGGTGCCGCAGGCCGTCGGCTGGGCCATGGCCAGCGCCTACAAGGGCGACGACAAGATCGCCATCAGCTGGATCGGCGACGGCGCCACGGCGGAAGGCGACTTCCATAACGCCCTGACCTTCGCCGCCGTCTATCGCGCGCCGGTGATCCTGAACGTCGTCAACAACCAGTGGGCCATCTCGTCCTTCATGGGCATCGCCGGCGGTCTGGAGACCACCTTCGCGTCCAAGGCCATCGGCTACGGCCTTCCGGCCCTGCGCGTCGACGGCAACGACTTCCTCGCCGTCTGGGCCGCGACCAAGTGGGCCGAGGAGCGGGCGCGCACCAATCAGGGCGCGACGGTCATCGAACTGTTCACCTACCGCGGCGCCCCGCACTCGACCTCGGACGACCCCAGCCGCTACCGCCCGGGCGACGAGCATGAGAAATGGCCGCTGGGCGATCCGGTCGACCGCCTGAAGCAGCACCTGATCGCGCTGGGCGAATGGTCCGACGAACAGCAGACGGCCGCCGAGGCCGACGCCGTCGAACAGGTCCGCGCCGCCGGCAAGGAGTCCGAAGCCATCGGCACGCTCGGCCAGTCGCGCCCCAGCGTGAAGACCATGTTCGAGGAAGTCTTCGCCACCGAGGACTGGCGCCTTGTGGAACAACGTCGCGAGGTCGGAGTCTGACCATGACCACCGCTCCGATGAACATGATCCAGGCCTTGAACTCGGCCCTGGACGTCAAGATGGCCGAGGACGGCAACGTCCTGTCGTTCGGCGAGGACGCCGGCTATTTCGGCGGCGTCTTCCGCGTCACCGATCACCTGCAGCAGAAGCACGGCCTGACCCGCAGCTTCGACGCCCCGATCAGCGAATGCGGCATCGTCGCCGCCGCCATCGGCATGGGCGCCTACGGCCTGCGTCCGGTCGTGGAGATCCAGTTCGCCGACTACATCTATCCGGCCTACGACCAGATCGTCTCCGAGGCGGCCAAGCTGCGCTACCGCTCGGGCGGTCAGTTCACGTCTCCGATCACGGTCCGCAGCCCCTACGGCGGCGGCATCTTCGGCGGCCAGACGCACAGCCAGTCGCCGGAAAGCCTGTTCACCCACATCGCCGGCCTGAAGGTCGTGGTGCCGTCCAACCCGTATGACGCCAAGGGCCTGCTGACGGCCTGCATCGAGGACGACGACCCCACCATCTTCTTCGAGCCCAAGCGCCTCTACAACGGCCCGTTCGACGGCTGGCACGAGAAGCCGGTCTCGCCGTGGAAGACGCAGGAGTTCGCCCAGGTCCCGACCGGCAAACACGTCGAGCCGATCGGCAAGGCCCGCGTGATGCGCGAAGGCAATGACGTCACCATCCTGGCCTGGGGCACCATGGTCTGGGTGTCGCTGGCGGGCGCCGAGCACGCGGGCGTGGACGCCGAGGTCATCGACCTGCGCACCCTCGTGCCGCTGGACATCGAGACCATCGAGGCCTCGGTGAAGAAGACCGGCCGCTGCGTGATCGTGCACGAGGCGCCCAAGACCTCGGGCTACGGCGCCGAGCTGTCGGCCCTGGTGCAGGAGCGCTGCTTCTATCATCTGGAAGCCCCCATCGCCCGCGTCTGCGGCTGGGACACGCCCTATCCGCACGCCTTCGAGTGGGAATATTTCCCCGGCCCGCAACGCGTGGCCGACGCCCTGAAAGCCACCATGAGCGGGGGACGCTGAGATGGGTCGTTTCGTCTTCAAACTGCCCGACGTGGGCGAAGGCACCGCCGAGGCTGAACTGGTCGGCTGGCACGTGAAGGTCGGCGACGTGGTCGCCGAGGACCAGATCGTCGCCGACGTGATGACCGACAAGGCCACCGTCGAAATCACCGCCCCGGTCTCGGGCAAGGTCATCGCCATCCACGGCGAGCCCGGCCAGATGGTCCCCGTGCGCGGCCCGCTGGTGGAGTTCGAGGTCGAGGGGGCGGGGAATGCGTCCGACGAACCGGCTCCGGCGCTGAAGGCTGAAGCCGCTCCGGCTCCGGTCGAAGCTCCGAAGGCTGCTGATCCGGCTCCGGTCGCGCAGGTCGCCGCCGGCGCCAACTACGTCTTCAAACTGCCCGACGTGGGCGAAGGCACGGCCGAGGCCGAGCTGGTCGGCTGGCATGTGAAGGTCGGCGACACGGTGTCCGAGGACCAGATCCTCGCCGACGTCATGACCGACAAGGCCACGGTCGAGATCACCTCGCCGGTCTCCGGCGTGGTCATCGCCCTGCATGGCGAGCCCGGTCAGGCCTCCGCCGTCGGCGGTCCGCTGGTCAGCTTCCAGGTCGAGGGCAAGGGCAATGTGGCCGCTGCTCCGGCCGCCGCTGCACCTGCGCCGAAGGCCGAGGCTGCTCCGGCTCCGGTCGCCAAGGCCGCGCCGAAGCCTGCGCCCGCTCCGACGCCGGTCGCCGCCGACAGCAAGCCGCGCACCCTGTCGGACCGCAACCAACGCCCGCTGGCTTCGCCGGCCGTTCGCAATCGCGCCCGTGACCTCGGGATCGAGCTGCAGTTCGTGCCGGGCTCCGGCCCCGCCGGTCGCATCGAGCACGCCGATCTCGACGCCTATGTCGCCGGTGGTTCGAAGTCGTCCGTCTCCGGATCGTCGGCCTCGACCTATGCGAAGGCCGAAGGCACGACCGAGGTCCGCATTATCGGCCTGCGCCGCAAGATCGCGGAGAAGATGGCCGAGAGCGTCCGTCGCATTCCGCACATCACCTATGTCGAGGAGATCGACGTCACGGCCCTGGAGGAGCTGCGCGCTCACCTGAACGCCGAGGCGAAGAAGAGCGGCAAGGCCAAGCTGAACGTCCTGCCCTTCATCGCCCGCGCCATCGTGGTGGCCCTGCGCGACCAGCCGCAGATCAACGCTTGGTACGATGACGAGAATGGTATTCTGACCCGGCACGCCGCCGTGCACCTGGGCATCGCCGCCCAGACGCCGAACGGCCTGATGGTGCCGGTGGTCCGTCACGCCGAGGCGCGCGATCCCTACGATACGGCGGCCGAAATCGCCCGCGTCTCGGGCGCGGCCAAGGACGGTTCGGCCAAGCGCGAGGAGCTGTCGGGCTCGACCATCACCATCACCTCGCTGGGCACGCTGGGAGGGGTGGTTCACACCCCGATCATCAACCACCCGGAAGTCGCCATCGTCGGTCCGAACAAGATCATCGAGCGCGTCGTGGTGAAGGACGGCCAGATGGTCGTCCGCAAGATGATGAACCTGTCCTCCTCCTTCGATCACCGCATCGTCGACGGCCACGACGCGGCCGTCTTCGTCCAGCGCATCAAGGGCCTGCTGGAGCATCCCGCGACGCTGTGGATGGGGTGATCATGGCCAAAGGATTCCGTCGGCTCGCGATTGTTTTGGCGACGGCCTACTGGGTTATTTGTCTGCCGCTGATCGGCGGCCATGTTCACTCGACTTACAACTACGAGCTGGAGAGCCTCCAGGTCTTCGACGTGAACATAGGCGACACGCAGACAGTGGCGGTTGTCGCTCGCTCCGATGAGGATTTGGAGCGAATCCTGCGGGATCTCTGCGGTCCTCCTCACTTGAACGAGTTTCGAAAGCGATACCCGGAGTACGACGATCTCAACAATGAGCAGCTATCGGAGGCGCTCCATCGTCGATTCTATCGGCAGATGACGCGGGAGGCGTTTGACCGAGAGTTTGGGCGGCCCTCCGGCAGGTGCGATGGCACAGCTCTCCAGGGGCAAACTATCGGCGACGAGCACCGACAGTCGTTGAATGCAGCGGTGAATGTCGGATTGCGTCAGTTGGCGTGGGCTGCCCTCGTATTCGCCGCGATTGCCGCAATCACTTTCTCAGGCTTCTGGGTAGTCAGAGGATTCCAATCGAAATGACTCAATCGATCAAAACCAAAGTCCTCATCATCGGCGCCGGCACCGGCGGCTATGTCGCGGGGATCCGTTGCGGCCAGCTGGGCCTGGACACCGTGCTGGTGGACGGCGGCGACGGGCTGGGCGGGACCTGCCTGAACGTCGGCTGCATTCCGTCCAAGGCCATCATCCATGCGGCCAACAAGTTCGAGACGGTGGCCAAGGCCGCCGACGGCGGGACCCTGGGCATCACGGCGGCCAAGCCGGCCATCGACCTGTCCAGGACGGTCGAATGGAAGGACGGCATCGTCCGTAAGCTGAACAACGGCGTCGCGGCCCTGCTGAAGAAGGCCAAGGTCAAGGTCATCAAGGGCTGGGCGACCTTCGCCGACGCCAAGACCTGCACGGTGAAGACCGACGACGGCGACATCACCATCACGGCCGAGCACGTCATCCTGGCCACCGGCTCCGAGCCGGTCGAACTGCCCTTCCTGCCTTTCGGCGGCGACGTCATCTCGTCCACCGAGGCGCTGAGCCTGCCCGAGGTCCCGAAGAAGCTGGTCGTCGTCGGCGGCGGCTATATCGGGCTGGAGCTGGGCATCGCCTTCCGCAAGCTGGGGGCCGAAGTCGCCATCGTCGAAATGGCCGACCGCCTGCTGCCGCTCTACGACAAGGCCCTGACCGAGCCGGTCGCCAAATGGCTGCAGAAGCACGGGGTCGAACTGCACCTCGGCGCCAAGGCCGGCTCCTTCGAGAACGGCGCGCTGAACGTCACCGGCGCCGATGGTCAGGCGCTGAAGATCAAGGCCGACAAGGTGCTGGTCACCGTCGGCCGCCGCCCGCGCACCAAGGGCTGGGGTCTGGAGAACATGGGCGTGGCCATGGCCGGGCCGTTCGTGAAGATCGACGACCGCTGCGCCACCAGCATGCGCAACGTCTGGGCCATCGGCGACCTGACCGGCGAACCCATGCTGGCCCACAAGGGTTCGGCCCAGGGCGAGGTCGTCGCCGAGATCATCGCCGGCCAGGACCGCAAATTCGACCCGGTCACCATCGCCGCCGTCTGCTTCACCGAGCCGGAAATCGTCTCGGCGGGTCTCGGGCCGCAGGACGTGACGGGCCGCGACGACGTCATCCAGGCGGTGTTCCCGCTGATGGCCATCGGCCGTGCGCTCGCCATCGAGGCGGGCGAGGACGGCGGCTTCGTGCGCGTTCTGGCCTCGAAGACCGATCACCGCCTGCTGGGCGTGCAGGCCGTCGGCCAGCACGTCTCGGAACTGTCCAACAGCTTCGCCCAGATGCTGGAGATGGGGGCGGTGCTGGAGGACGTGGCCGGCACGATCCACGTCCACCCGACGCTCGGCGAGGCCTTCCACGAGGCGTCCCTGCGCGCGCTGGGGCATGCGATCCACATCTAGGGATCAGGGACGAGGTTCGAGGGGCGAGGGAAGAAGGCGGGCGGCGCGGACCGTCATACCCCCGACCCCCGACCCTCGAATCTCGAACCTCGCGGGCCTTCGCCCAACCGTCACAATCCTCTGGTCTAAGCGGCGCGAACATTCAGCCGTCCGGAGACTGACGATGACCCGCATCCTGCTCGCCGCCGCGTCGGCGGTGGCCCTTCTCGCCCTCGGCGCCTGCGGTGAAGGCAGCCCCGGCGCCCAGCAAACCCGTTCGGGGATCTGGGCCGCGGGCTCCTCGACCGTCTTCCCCTTCGCCACCCGCGTGGCCGAGAATTTCCAGCGGACCCAGGGCGGCGCCGCCCCGCGCGTTGAAGCCCTGGGCACCGGCGGCGGCATCCAGGCCTTCTGCCAGGGCGTCGGCCCCTCGACCCCGGACATCGCCAACGCCTCGCGTCCGATGAAGAAGTCGGAGTTCGAGCTGTGCCAGAAGAACGGCGTCACCGACATCGTCGAGATCAAGATCGGCTATGACGGCATCGTCATCGCCACGGCCCGCACCGGCGCCAGCTTCAACTTCCGCCTCCAGGACCTGTATCTCGGTCTGGCCAAGGAAGTGCCGGGCCCCGGCGGCGCCTTCGTCGCCAACCCGGCGACCACCTGGCAGCAGGTGAATCCGGCCCTGCCGAACCAGCGCATCCAGGTCTACGGCCCGCCGCCCACCTCCGGCACCCGCGACGCCTTCCTGGAGCTGGGCATGGCCCCCGGCGCCAAGCTGATCCCGGCCCTGGCCGCCGTGGACGAGGCCGACGAGGACCGCTTCGAGGCCCTGGCCCACACCCTGCGTGAAGACCAGCTGTGGATCGACTCGGGCGAGAACGACAACGCCATCGTCCAGACCCTGACCCGCACCCCGGGTTCGCTGGGCGTGTTCGGCTTCTCGTTCCTCGAGCAGAACATGGACACGGTGAAGCCCGAGACCATCGACGGCGTCGCCCCGACGGTCGAGACCATCGCCGACGGCTCCTACCCGCTGGCCCGCAGCCTCTACATCTATGTGAAGAAGCAGCACATCGGCGTCATCCCGGGCCTCGAGCAGTTCGTGATGGAGTTCATGTCCGAGGCCGCCGCCGGCCGCGGCGGCTACCTGCAGGACCGTGGTCTGGTGCCGCTGCCCGCCAACGAACTGGCCGGCCAGCGCGCCATCGCCCAGGCCCTGACGGTGATGACCGCGCCGAACTGAGTTCGGACGTCGCCTGAAAAGACAGAAGGCCCCGGAGCGATCCGGGGCCTTTTGCTTTGGGGGCGAGGCGTTCACCTCTCCATCGCCCCTTCAAGGCGATGGGGAGGACAGATCGCGCAGCGATCAGGTGGGGGCGACGCAGGTGGTCAGGGATCAGCCGCCGACACCGGTGTTTGCGCCACATCCGGCCCCGACGGAGCCGCCCTCACCTGATCGTCGCTGGCGCGCCGATCTGTCCTCTCCATTCGCCTTCGCGAACGGAGAGGTGAGACTCAGGCCGCCGCCTTCCTGCGCAACCGCGCGATGCGGCGCAGGCGGCGCCAGAAGCGGCCGCGGTCCGGCTCGGGGTAGGGCTGCAGGTTCTCGATGAACTGCTCGGCGGAGGCGCGCCAGCTGAACTTCTCGGCATAGGCGCGCACCACGCCCCGGTCGCACTTCAGCGCTTCCAGGCAGGCGGTGCGCAGGTCCTTGTCGATCGCCCCGGCGTTCGAGCCCGGGATGATGTCGATCGGGCCGTGGGCCGGATAGGCGGCCACCGGGGTGCCCGTGGCCATGGCCTCCAGGATCACCAGGCCGAAGGTGTCGGTCCAGCTGGGGAAGACGAAGACGTCGGCGTCGCGGAAGCAGCGCGCCAGCTCCTCGCCGAAGCGGGCGCCGAGGAATTTCGCTTCCGGATACTTGGCCTGCAGTTCCTCGCGGGCCGGGCCGTCTCCGACCACGATCTTGGTGCCGGGCAGGTCCTGTTCGAGGAAGGCCTCGATGTTCTTCTCCACCGCCACGCGGCCGACGTTCAGGAAGAAGGGGCGCGGCCAGTTGGCGCCGCCCAGCTCGTCATAGATGCGCGGCAGGTCGGGGTTGAACTGTTCGGTGTCCACGCCCCGCGTCCACGGCGAGACGTTGCGGAAACCGTGCGCGGTCAGCTCGTCGCGCAGGGTCGGGGTGGCGACCATCAGCCGTCCCGACGGCTTGTGGAACCACTTCATGTAGGCGTAGCCGACCTGCACCGGGATCGGGAAACGGGCCGAGACGTACTCGGGGAATTTGGTGTGGTAGCTGGTCGTGAACGGCAGCTTCCATTCCACGCAGATGCGGCGCGTGGCGATGCCGATGGGGCCTTCGGTGGCGATGTGCACCGCCTCGGGCTCGAAGGCGCGCAGGCGCTCGCGAATTTCTTCTTCCGCCCCCAGCGCCAGCCGGATTTCCGGATAGGTGGGGCAGGGGATGGTCTTGAACTGGCTCGGCTCGATCACCTCCACCTCATGGCCCATCGCGCGGCATTCCGCGGTGATACGGCTCAGGGTGCGGACGACGCCGTTGACCTGGGGCTCCCAGGCGTCGGTGGCCAGAACGATGCGCATATGGGCCGTAAGGCTCCGCCGTTGATCGGGTGACTGGTCTAGCGGTTTGCGATGACGTTGGCGAGACGCGGTTAAAGCGGGAGCGCCGTCGTCGCCTTCACCTCTTCGAGAACGGCATAGGTCCGGGTCTCGCGCACGCCCGGCATCTTCACCAGCACATCGCCCAGGAAGGCGCGGTAGGCGTCCATGTCGCCGACGCGGGCCTTGATCAGGTAATCGAAGCCGCCGGCGACCATATGGCACTCCAGCACCTCGGGCTGGCGGCGCACGGCCTCGGCGAAGGCCTCGAACATGTCGCCGGTGGTGCGGTCCAGCAGGACCTCGACGAAGATCATCAGTCCGCGCCCCACCTTGGCCGGGTCGATCATGGCGGCGTAGCCGGTGATCACCTTCTTCTCGCGCAGCCGCCGGACCCGTTCGAAACAGGCGGCGGGCGACAGATTGCACCGCCGGGCCAGTTCCGCGTTGGAGATGCGGCCGTCCTCCTGCAGCGCCTTGAGCAAGCGGCGGTCCACGGCGTCCAGATTTTCCATCGGTTCAGAACCTGTATGGCCGAATGATCTTCGGCTGTGCGGCCCATCATACGATGCACATTCGGAGTTGTCCGCCATATATGGCCGATCACACAGGATATCCGCGCCCATGACCACCGTCGCCTTCACCCCCTCGAGCGTCGCCGGCTGGGACACGCTGGATCACGGCAAATTCGCCGATGAGACCGCGACCGTCCGCGGCCTGCTGGACCGCACCCCGCTGGACGGCGCCGAGCGCGCCGCCGTGCTGACCAGCGCCACCGATCTGGTCGAGCGCGCCCGCCGCAGCGTGAAGAAGCAGGGCGTGGTCGAAAGCTTCCTGCAGGAGTTCTCGCTGGGCACCCGCGAGGGTCTGGCCCTGATGTGCCTCGCCGAGGCCCTGCTGCGCACGCCGGACGAGGAGACCCGCGACCGCCTGATCGCCGAGAAGATCGGTTCGGCCGACTGGGCCAGCCACCTGGGCCAGTCCGACAGCCTGTTCGTCAACGCCTCGACCTGGGGCCTGATGCTGACCGGCAAGCTGGTCGATGTGGACGAAGAGGCGAAGACCGACCTGCCGGGCTTCCTGAAGCGCATCGTCGGCCGTCTCGGCGAGCCGGTGATCCGCGAGGCCGTGGCCGCCGCCGTCCGCATCATGGGCGAGCAGTTCGTGGTCGGCCGCACCATCGAGGCGGCGCTGAAGCGCTCGAACAAGGAAGGCTGGCTCTGCAGCTTCGACATGCTGGGCGAGGGCGCCCGCACCGCCCACGACGCCGAGCGCTACGAGAAGATCTACGCCGACGCCATCGAGGCCGTGGGCAAGACCGCCAAGGGGCAAGGGCCCGAGGTCGGCCACGGCGTCTCGGTCAAGCTGTCGGCCCTGTCGCCCCGCTATGAGGCGGTGCATGAGGACCGCGTCTGGTCAGAGCTGTATCCGCGCGTGAAGCGCCTGGCCCTGATCGCCGCGAAGTACGACATCAACTTCACCATGGACGCGGAGGAGGCCGACCGCCTCGCCCTGTCGCTGAAGCTGCTGGACCGTCTCGCCAATGAGGCCGAGCTGGGCGAATGGAAGGGCCTCGGCCTGGCCGTTCAGGCCTATCAGAAGCGCTGCCCCGAGGTGATCCGCCGCGTGGCCGAACTGGCGAAGACCTCGGGGCGTCGCCTGATGGTCCGTCTGGTCAAGGGCGCCTACTGGGACACCGAGATCAAGCGCGCCCAGCAGTTCGGCCGCACCGACTATCCGGTCTTCACCACCAAGGCCGCGACCGACCTGAACTATCTGGTCTGCGCCCGCCTGATGATCGAGGCCGCGCCGCACATCTACAGCCAGTTCGCGACCCACAACGCCCACTCGCTGGCCGCCGTCTACAAGATGGCCTCGGAGCGTGGCGTGAAGATCGAGTTCCAGCGCCTGCACGGCATGGGCGAGGCCCTGTACGACGCCGCCCGCGACACCTTCGGCCCGGTCACGGTGCGCGCCTACGCCCCGGTCGGCGGGCATGAGGACCTGCTGCCCTATCTGGTGCGCCGCCTGCTGGAGAACGGCGCCAACTCCAGCTTCGTCCACGCCCTGCTGGATGAGCGCGTCCCCGCCGCGGCCGTGGCCGCCGACCCCATCTCGACCGTCGAGGCTCATCCCGACCGTCACGCCAAGATCCCCGTTCCGAAGGATATGTACATGGACCGCCAGAACTCGCTCGGCCGCGACTACTCCCAGCTCGCCGACCGCGAGCGGCACGCCCTGGCCCTTGAGAAGGTGGACAGCGAGAAGCTGACCTCCGGCCCGATCATCGGCGGCAAGCTGAAGGCCGGGACCGCTCCCCAAGATGTCAGAAATCCCTTCGACACCACCCAGGTGCTGGGCCACGTCTCGGAAGCGACGGCGGAAGACATCGACGCGGCCGTCGACGCCGCCGCCCGCGCCCAGATCGTCTGGGACCGCAAGGGCGGCGCGGGCCGCGCCCCGGTGCTGCGCGCCATGGCCGATGCGCTGGAAGCCGACATGGACCGTCTGGTCGCCCTGCTGTCGCGGGAAGCCGGCAAGACCCTGAACGACGGCGTCGCCGAGGTGCGCGAGGCCGCCGACTTCTGCCGCTACTACGCCATGCTGGCCGAGCGTGACTTCGGCGGGGCGCAGGAGCTGAAGGGCCCGGTGGGCGAGATCAACTCGCTGGTCCTGCACGGTCGCGGCATCTTCGCCTGCATCAGCCCTTGGAACTTCCCGCTGGCCATCTTCACCGGCCAGATCGCGGCTGCGCTGGCCGCCGGCAACGCCGTGCTGGCCAAGCCCGCCGAACAGACCCCACTGATCGCCGCCGAGGCCGTGCGCCTGTATTACAAGGCCGGTCTGGACGCGAACCTGCTGGCCCTCGTCCCCGGTCGCGGCGAGACGGTCGGCGCGGCCCTGGTCTCGCACCCGGGCATCGACGGCGTCGCCTTCACCGGCGGCACCGACACCGCCGGCGCCATCAACCGCGCGCTGGCGGCCCGTCCGGGCGCCATCATCCCCTTCATCGCCGAGACCGGCGGCCTGAACGGCATGTTCGTGGACACCACGGCGCTGAAGGAACAGGTCATCGACGACGTCATCCTGTCGGCCTTCGGCTCGTCGGGTCAGCGCTGCTCGGCCCTGCGCCTGCTCTATGTGCCGAACGACTCGGCCGACGCCCTGATCGAGGGCCTGAAGGGCGCGCTGGCGGCCCAGGTGGTGGGTGATCCGACCGATCCGTCGACCGACATCGGCCCGGTGATCGACGCCGACGCCAAGGCCATGCTCGAGGCTCACCTGACCCGTCTGGGCGGCGACGCGAAGATCATCGCCCGCGCCGAACTGCCCGCCGGTTCGGAGAAGGGCCACCTGTTCGCCCCGACCATCGCCGAGATCCCGACCGCCGACTATCTGGAGCGCGAGGTCTTCGGCCCGATCCTGCACATCTGCCGCTATGAGCCGTCCAAGCTGAAGGAGACGGCGGCGAAGCTGGCGCAGCGCGGCTACGGCCTGACGCTGGGCGTGCACAGCCGCATCGAGGCCTTCGCCGAGGAGGTCACGCGTCTGGTCCCGGCGGGCAATGTCTACATCAACCGCTCGATCATCGGCGCGGTGGTCGGCGTCCAGCCGTTCGGCGGCGAAGGCCTGTCGGGCACCGGCCCCAAGGCGGGCGGCCCCTACAGCCTGATCCGCTATGCGTCGGAAAAGGCCGTCAGCAACAACATCTCGGCCCAGGGCGGCGACCCGGCGCTGCTGAATCTCTAGGGCGCGGTCTCGCGTTCACCTCTCCATTCGCCTTCGAGCGAATGGAGAGGACAGACCGGCGCGTCAGCGACGGTCAGGTGAGGGCGGCTCGGTCTCGGCAGGAGACGCCTCAAATACCGGTGTCGGGGGCTAAGCGCTCAACGCCTGCGCCGCCCCCTCCTGATCGCTGCGCGATCTGTCCTCCCCATCGCCTTGAAGGGGCGATGGAGAGGTGAGGTCGGCGCTAAGCCGCCGCCTTCTCGTCAGCCCGAAGCGTCAGCACGCGCACGCCGTCCTTCGTCACCGCGACCGTGTGCTCGAACTGGGCCGACAGCTTTCCGTCGATGGTGGTGACGGTCCAGCCGTCGTCGCCGGTCTCGACGCCCGCGCGGCCCTGATTGAGCATGGGCTCGATGGTGAAGGTCATGCCCTCGCGCAGGGTCAGGCCCTTGCCCGGACGGCCGAAGTGCAGGACCTGCGGGTCTTCGTGCATCTCGCGCCCGATGCCGTGGCCGCAGTAGTCGCGCACGACCGAATAGCCGGCCTTCTTCGCATGGGTCTCGATGGCGTGGCCGACGTCGCCCAGGGTGGCGCCCGGCTTGACCGCCCGGATGCCCTTCCACATCGCCTCATAAGTGGTCCGCACCAGCCGCCGCGCCGCCGCCGGGACCTCGCCGATCATGTAGGTCTTGGACGAGTCGGCGATAAAGCCGTTCTTCTCCAGGGTGATGTCCAGATTGACGATGTCGCCGTCCTTCAGGAACTCCTCGGTCGAGGGCACGCCGTGGCAGACCACGGCGTTGATCGAGCAGTTCAGTACGAAGCCGTAGCCGTACTGGCCCTTGGACGCGGGCCGTGATTTGAGGTCGTCGACGATGAAGGCCTCGACCCGGTCGTTGACCTCCATGGTGCTCATCCCCGCCAGCGACAGGGTGTCGATATAGGCGAAGACCGAGGCCAGCAGGCGGCCGGACTCGGCCATCAGCTCGATCTCTTGCGGCGTCTTGGTCATGCCGCCGCTCCCGCCGCGGGGGACGCGTCCACGCCCGCCGCCTTCAGCTCGCGCGCCGCCAGCTCCTGGAAGGTCAGGCCGGGGTTCAGCTCGCCCAGCATGCCGATCCGCATCCAGAAGGCCGCCTGCCCGTTGATTGACCGACACGAGGCCCTGCTGGCCCGGCGCAGCTGCTCGTGCAGCTCGTCCTCGATGTTGACGATGCCCATGGGGTGAACTCCGCATATACGTTTCGTATATGCGACATATATGGTCGATCGTGCGGGTTCAAGGCGCCGTCAGTCGCGCGGGGCGAAGCTCTTCTCTTCCGCCAGCGGGGCGATGAAAAGCCGGTCGCAGCGGTCCTCGTCATCCTTCAGCGGGATGACCTCGAAGCCGTCCGCTGCGGCCTCGACCTCCTCGGCCAGGGCGCGGAACGCCGCCTCATGACCTTCGCGGCCGTACAGCAGATAGCCGTCCTTGGCGTCGATGACGCCGTACGATGGACCGCCTTCGAGGAGGGTGTCGATGTCCATGGTCATGAGACCGGAAAGCGGAACCCCCCGGTCCGGTTTCAAACAGTGAAGCTCGCGCCCCGGATCAGGTCCGGGGCCATCCGCCCGCGCGGCTGAGGGCGCTCGGGGCGGGGCGGCCGATCTTCTCGCCGATCCAGCGGGCGGTCCCGATCAGCTGGTCGAGGTCATACCCGGTCTCGAACCCGGCGCGCTCCAGCATGTAGACCAGATCCTCGGTGGCGATGTTGCCGGTCGCGCCGGGGGCGAAGGGGCAGCCGCCGATGCCGCCGACCGAGGCGTCCAGCACATCCACCCCCGCCTCGACGCCCGCATAGGCGTTGGCCAGGCCGGTGTTGCGGGTGTCGTGGAAATGCAGGCGCAGGACGGCGTCCGGCGCGGCCTGGCGGGCGGCCTCGACCTTGCGGGTGACGGCCCACGGGTCGCCGACGCCGATGGTGTCGGCCAGGGCGATCTCCCCGACGCCGAGCGCCGCGATACGGCCCACCAGATCGGCGACCTGATCGACCCCGACCTCGCCGTCGAAGGGGCAGCCCCAGACGCAGGACAGGGTGGCCGACAGGGACGGCGCGGCGCCGGAGGCGGCTCCGGCGTTGGCGCGTCCGGCCACGATCCCGGCCAGCATCTCGACCTGCTGGTCCACCGTCAGGCCCTGGTTCTTCAGGCCGAAGCCGTCGGTGGCGGACATGGCGACGTTGACCTCGTCCACCGCTGTGCCCAGCGCCCGGTCATAGCCCTTGCCGTTCAGGACCAGGCCGATGCGGCTGCGGCCCTCCTGATGCGGCAGCGCGGCCATGACCTCTTCGGCGCCGGCCATCTGGGGCACGTATTTCGGATGGACGAAGCTGACCGCCTCGATCCGGCGCGCGCCGGCGGCCTCGAGCCGCTGGACGAAGTCGGCGCGGACGGCGGGCTCCAGCACCGCCTTCTCGTTCTGCAGGCCGTCGCGGGGACCGACCTCGACGATGGTGATGCGGCGGCTCATCGGGCGGGCCTCGGGGCGGGCGCGGCGTCGGCGGGCGGGGCGTACAGGAACAGGTCCACGTCGTCGCCCTGCGAGTAGTTGTGGCCGCGCACCTCGGCGACGGTCCGTCCCGCGACGCCCATGCGGGCGACGGCGGCGCGGAAGGCCTCGGCCTCGCGCTCCTCGACGATGGCCGGACGGCCCTCGGCCAGCGCCCTGGCGGCGCCTTCGGCGTCGGTCAGCTCGGTGTCGCGGCCGGTCAGGAAGACGAAGCTGGGCTCGTGATAGCCGGCGATGGCCACCGGTCCGGGCCGCCCCTGACGCGGGTGCAGGTCATTGGCGTACAGCGCCTTGTCCAGTTGGGGCGAGACCGACAGGGGGCGCAGCTGGCGCAGGGTGCCCGCCAGGGCGCCGTGGGCGACGACCCCCAGGGTGATGCTGACCAGAACCGCCGTCACCGCCGCCCGGTGCATCAGCAGGAAGGCGCCGATCAGGCCCGCCAGAACGGCGAAGACGATGGTCAGGGTCGCCCAGGTCTGGGCGGTCGACTTGCCGAACTCGGTCAGGCCGTAAACCACGCCCGCCGCCAGCAGCAGGCCGACGAAGACGGTCAGCCCGGCGCCGGTCCAGCGCGAGATCTTGCCGATCGGCCGGGTCAGGGCGGCGGCGGCCAGCAGGGCCAGGGCGCCGAAGGTCGGCAGGTTGTAGTGGATCAGCTTGGTCGGGGTCAGTTCGAAGATGATCCACGCCGGGACCAGCCAGCAGACCAGGAAGCGGATCGTCGGCTCGGCCCGGCGATGCCAGCCGGTCGAGACGGCCGCGGGCAGCAGCAGGGTGGCCGGGAAGAAGGTGATCAGCGCGGCGACCAGATAGTAGCCCGGAGGGGCGCCGTGGCTCTCGTGGCCGCCGGCGATCTTGGGCGCGAGGTCTCCCGCGATGGCTTCACGCCAGAAGCCGCCGTCGGTGGCGATAGTGATGGCGATGGCCCATGGCCCGACCAGCAGGGCCACCAGCGGCAGGCCCCAGCCCCAGCCGAGTCGCTTCAGCCAGCGGAAGTCGCGGTCCCACGCGGAGACCAGCAGCATGGCCGGGGCGATGACGATCAGGCCGATCGGGCCCTTGATCAGGATAGACAGGCCCAGCCCGAACCAGAACATCAGCTTGTGCGGCCGTTGCGGCGTCTCCCCGGCCTTCGAGGCCAGATAGATGCGGGCCAGGCCGGCCATGGCCAGGGTGACCGCGCCGCACAGCATGGCGTCGGTCTTGGCGATCCCGGCCTCGGTCGAGAGCAGGAAGGAGGCGCCCATGATCGCGCCCGCCAGGAAGCCCGCGCGGGTCCCGAACATGGCCTGCCCGACCCAGGCCACGGCGGCGGCGGCCATCATGGCGCCGAGGATCGAGGGGATGCGATAGGGCTGGATGTCCCGGTTCTCGACCTTGGACGTGGCGGCCACGGCGACCGCCTGCATCCAGTAGATGCCGACCGGCTTCTTCCAGCGCGGATCATCCTGGAAGCGGATGTCGACGTAGTCGCCGGTCTCCAGCATCTGGGACGTCGCCTGGGCGTAGCGGCTCTCGTCCCGGTCCAGCGGCGGCAGCAGGGCCAGCACGGGCAGGCCGGCGAACAGCGCCACCAGCGCCGCCAGCAGGGGGCCGCGCCATCCGGTGATATATTTGTCGAGGTCGGGACGGATCATGGGCGCAGTCCTACCATGCCGGTTCCGCCGTCGTCATGCGTGTGCGGAGCATGTCTCCCGCGCGGGCGCAAAACCGGCTAGAGAGCGGGCATGACCGAAGCCGCTCCCGACATCTCCGTCGTCGTTCCCGTCCATGACGAGGAGGGCGCCGCCGGCCCGCTGGCCCGCGAGATCGCCGCCGCCTTCGCCGGGCGCTCGTTCGAGATGGTGTTCGTCAACGACGCCTCGAAGGACGGGACCCTGGCCGAGCTGCGCGCGCTGCAGGCCGAGCTGCCGCAGCTGCGGGTGCTGAGCCACGGCTCCAACGCCGGACAGAGCCGCGCCGTCCGCACCGGGGTGCTGGCCGCCCGCGGGCCGATCGTGGTGACCCTGGACGGCGACGGCCAGAACCCGCCCGCCGACGCGCCGAAGCTGGCCGACCTGCTGGCGTCCTCGCCGCCGAACGTGGCCCTGGTGGGCGGGGTGCGGGCCAAGCGACAGGACTCGGAGTCGAAGCGCTGGGCCTCGCGCTGGGCCAACCGAATCCGCAAGAACCTGCTCGGCGACGACGCCGACGACACCGGCTGCGGGCTGAAGGCCTTCCGCCGCGACGTCTTCCTGCGGCTTCCCTACTTCGATCACATCCACCGCTACCTGCCCGCCCTGATGATCCGCGAGGGGTACGAGAACCGTTATCTGGATGTGGATCACCGCCACCGCGAGACCGGCCGGTCGAAGTACACCAACTGGGGACGGCTGATGGCGGCCTTCTCGGACCTGCTGGGCGTGATGTGGCTGAAGTCCCGCTCGCGCCGTCCCGGGGCCATCAGCGAGTTCTGAGCCCGGCTCCGGAGCCGCTTTCGCCCGGCGGGCGAGCGGGCGTAGCCGTATGGAGCGAACCGGGGTATCTATCGTTAACAAGCGCGGCCGTTGCCGGTCGTGGATGCTGGAGCTGAGCTGATGCTGGTCGCCCTGCCGCTGCTGGTGATCCCGGTGGTCCTGTACAACATCGTGGTGCTGTCGAACGTCATCTCGGGCAGCGATGTGAACCTCGCCGCCGGCGGCGCCGACGCCATCCTGCGCGACCCGATGTTCTCGATCCCGATGGCCTCCGGCACCAGCTGGAACGTGGGCGTGGGCGACCTGATCCTGCTGCTGTCGCTGATCCTGCTGTTCTTCGAGCTGCTGAAGTCGACGTCGAGCCAGAAGGTCGCGATCGTCAATCACGCCCTGTCGATGATCCTGTTCGTCGTGGTGCTGGTCGAGTTCCTGCTGATCAAGGGCTTCGCCACCTCGACCTTCTTCCTGATCGTGACGATGGTCATGCTGGACGTGCTCGCCGGCTTCATCGTGACCATCATCTCGGCCCGCAAGGACCTGGACTTCGGCGCCTCGGCGTAGCCGAGGCTCGACTTCAGGAGAACACCACGAAGATCATGGCGACGACGGTGACGTCGAAGGCGCGGGTCAGGAAGTTCAGCATGGTCCGCTCCGAAACGGGTCGATCTGACCCCGGAGCAGCAAGGACCGTGCCGCGTCCCTAGATGTCAGTGTCCTCGTTCCGGCCCGGCCTGGGGCGGCGGTCGACGGCGCCGGAGTATTCCGTGCCGAGGTAGGCGCTGCGGGCCGCGTCCAGCACGGGCTGGCCGCCCTTGAGGCCGCGCCGCTGGCCGGTCTGGCCCATCACCTGCGCCGCGAAGATCGCCGCCGAGCCGTCCGAGGGCGGGGTCGGGGCAGGTCTTGCCGGGCGCTCGGCGTCTTCTGCCGGAAAGTCCACGGGCACGAGGGCGCGGGAGGAGGGGCCGGAGCGGCGCTGGGCCGTCCGGCGATCCGACGCCTCGCGACGGTCACGCCCCTCGATGGGGGTTATGCCGCGGACCTCGTCGGTCATCCCTTGGCCAGCTTGTCCAGCTGGGCCCGCATCTCGTCCATCTGGCGGCGCATCTCCTCCAGCGGATCGGCGGCGGCGGGGCCGTCGGCGGGCGCTTCGGGCGGGGGGGCGGGCTGGCGGGCGACGCCGCCGAAGCCGGGCCACATCTTCATCGCCTCGGCGAACATGGCCATGTTCCGCTTGACCGCCTCGTCCATCAGGCCGGCGCCCGGGGTGCCCCCGAAGGCGCGCGAGAACTGGCCTCGGATCTGCTCCTGCTGGCGGGTGAAGTTGTCCAGCGACATCTCCAGATAGGAGGGCAGGACGCCCTGCATCTGGCCGCCGTAGTAGCCGATCAGCTGGCGCAGGAACTGCACCGGCAGCAGGGCTTCGCCCCGGCTCTCTTCCTCGAAGATGATCTGGGTCAGAATCTGACGGGTCAGGTCCTCGTTGGTTTTGGCGTCATAGACGACGAATTCCGTCCCCTCGCGGACCATCCGCGCGAGGTCTTCCAGTGTGACGTAGGCCGAAGTCGCCGTGTTGTAGAGCCGCCGGTTGGCGTACTTCTTGATGACGACGTTGTCTCCCGCACCGGACTTCTTGTCAGCCACGCGCTGTCCCCGTTCCTGTTGCAACGCCACAGTTTCCGCGCTGCGCGTGCGAAAGTCTAGCCGACACCGATGCCGGCGGCGGGGGCTAGGACGACGCCGACCAGCACCGCGGCCCAGTGGACTGTGGCTCCGGTGACCACGAAGCCGTGCCAGATGGCCCGGCGGAACTTCACCTTCGGGCTGATGAAGACGAAGACCCCGGCGGTGTAGATCAGCCCGCCGATGACCAGCAGGGTCAGGGCCGCCGGGTGGACGGTCTCGACCATGGGCTTGAGGGCGATGACCGCCAGCCAGCCGAAGGCGACGTAGACGGCGCTCCAGAAGGCGTCGGACAGGCGTGGCATCAGGACCTTGGCGAAGGCGCCGCCCAGGCCCACGGCCCAGACCAGCAGGGTGAAGCCGATGGCCCAGGCCCCCTCGAACCGCTGGGTGGTGAAGGGGGTGTAGCTGCCCGCGATCATCAGGAAGATCGCCGCCTCGTCGAGCTTGCGCAGCACCGGCCGGGCCGCGCAGGGGCGGATCTGGTTGTAGATGGTCGAGGCGCTCAGCATGGCGACCAGACACAGGGCGTAGACGCCGATGGCCAACGCCGCGCCGATCCCGGCGTAGAGGGCCGCCAGCGCCGCCAGCAGGCCGCCGCCGACGATGGCGAGGGTCAGGCCGACGACATGGACGACCAGATCGGCCGTCTTCTCGGCGGGCGAGAGGTAGTGCTCGATCATGTCGAGCTCGTCTGGCGTGCAGACGTGGCGGAGCAGGCGTTTCAGGCGCATGAGCATGGTCCCTTCAAGACCGGACGCCACCAGTTCGTTCCCGTACAATATGGCCGCATCGGGGTGACTATCCGGTGAACGGCGCGTTCGGGGCTGACGAACGTGCTGCAATGCGGCACAAGCGCCACAAAGTTATTCCCGCTGGAGTGAATTCCATGACCGAGGTCGTGATCGTTTCCGCCGCCCGTACGCCGGTCGGCAGCTTCCTGGGCGCCCTGTCCAGCCTGTCCGCCGCCCAACTGGGCTCGGTGGCCATCAAGGCCGCGCTGGAGCGGGCCGGGGTGGCGCCGGACGAGGTGGACGAGGTGGTGCTGGGCCACGTCCTGCAGGCCGCCAACGGGCAGGGGCCGGGCCGTCAGGCTGCGATCGGCGCGGGCCTGCCCAGGGAGACCCCGGCCTGGACCCTGAACCAGATCTGCGGCTCGGGCCTGCGCGCGGTGGCGGTCGGCGCCCAGCAGATCGCCACGGGTGACGCCAAGATCGTCGTCGCCGGCGGTCAGGAGAGCATGAGCCAGGCGGTGCACGCCCAGCAGCTGCGCGGCGGCCAGAAGATGGGCGACGTGACCCTGGTCGACACCATGATCAAGGACGGCCTGTGGGACGCCTTCAACGGCTATCACATGGGCCAGACCGCCGAGAACATCGCGGCCAAGTTCGACATCGCCCGCGAGGCCCAGGACCAGTTCGCCCTCGCCAGCCAGCACAAGGCGGAAGCCGCCCAGAAGGCCGGCCGCTTCGATGACGAGATCACCCCGGTCGTCATCGCCTCGAAGAAAGGCGACGTGGTCGTCGACAAGGACGAATACATCCGCCACGGCGCGACCATCGAGGCGATGGAGAAACTGCGCCCGGCCTTCACCAAGGACGGCAGCGTCACCGCCGCCAACGCCTCGGGCCTGAACGACGGCGCCGCGGCCCTGGTGCTGATGAGCGCGGACGAGGCGAAGGCGCGGGGCCTGACCCCGCTGGCGCGCATCGCGTCCTCGGCCACGGCGGGCGTCGATCCGGCCGTCATGGGCACCGGCCCGATCCCGGCGTCGAAAAAGGCGCTGGAGAAGGCCGGCTGGACCGTGGCTGATCTGGACCTGATCGAGTCCAATGAGGCCTTCGCCGCCCAGAGCCTGTGCGTGGTCAAGGAACTGGGCCTCGACACGGACAAGGTGAACGTCAACGGCGGCGCCATCGCCATCGGCCACCCGATCGGCGCCTCGGGCGCGCGCATCCTGACGACCCTGCTGTTCGAGATGCAGCGCCGCGACGCCAAGAAGGGTCTGGCGACCCTGTGCATCGGCGGCGGCATGGGCGTGGCCATGTGCGTCGAGCGCGACTGAGTTCAAGGTTTCAAAGACCGGAGCCTCGTGACGGGGCTTCGGTCATTGAAGCACGGCCGTGCGTCAGAAACGGTCGTAGGCGGGGTCAGTCCCGCGAGAAGACGTGCAGGGCCTCGCCGCCGCGGTGCAGCTCGACGTGGCTGTAGTCGCGGGTCAGCAGCAGGCGGACGCGGGCCAGCTCGCGGGCTTCGGTCTCGTCGACGGCGTCGAGGGCTTCGGTGGTCGGATCGATCCCCGACATATAGTGCAGGCGCAGGGTATAGGCTGACAGGGCTGTCTCCCGTTGAACGGAGCGGGAGTGTTCGAACGACCCCATTTTTCAGGCGGGGCGGGCCAATATCTCTCAGCCGCGACGCGCTCGAAGATCGGCAGGGCTCGCGGTATCGATACTGTGCGCCCTAACGATGCGGAAAGCCAGTAAAATCAGTTATGTCCGCTAACCGACAATCAGTCGCGGTCGAGGGCGGACCAGCCGAAATCCAGCAGGGGCCTGGCCGACGCCGCGAAGCTCGCCAGCGTGGCCGGAAGGTCGGCGGAGGCGATTTCGGCGCCCGTCAGCGGCCGTGAGACCAGCCAGCGAGTGCGCTTGAGCGCGGCCTCGAGCGGGCCGCCGGCGTGGTCCTCGAACCCCTTGGGCATGCGCTTGACCGGGGCGCCCGGATCGAGCGCCAGCCCGGCCTTGGACAGGGCGGACTCGACCCCGTCCCAGCGGGCCGGATCGGCGACGATGGCGCGGCGCACGGCGTCGATGTCGGGCCGTTCGTCCAGATAGAAGCCGCAGGCCACGAAGGGCCCCTTGCCGAAGGGGCCGTCGTCTCCGCCCGCCGCCTCGGACGGATGGGTGGACGGGTCCAGAGGGTCGATGCTGTCCGGATCGAAGCCGGGGCGGCTGCCGCCCTCGGGCTCGATGTGGATGTACATCATGCCCGGGCTCATCTTGCGGCCGTCGCGGGTCAGGGTGGCCGAGACGTGGGTCTTGTACGGCCGCTTGTCCTTCGAGAACCGGGTGTCGCGATGGATGCGGAAGACGCTCTTCTTCGGGTCGCCGGACAGGGGGATGTCGCGGGCCGCGCAGGCGGTGGAGGCGTCGGCGATCAGGGCGGCCAGGGCGGGCTTGAGCCCGTCGTCATAGGCGGCGCGGTGGGCCGTGAACCAGTCACGGTCATTGGTCACGGCGAGACCGGTGAGGAAGGCCAGATCGGCGGAGGCGAAGCCGGAGAAGGTCATGGGCGCCACCCTAGCGCCGGGCGCCGTTGCGGGGGAAGCGCCGCTCCCCATATGCGCCTGAACCTGTTGCGGATGGCGAAGATGACCAAACCCCTGAAGATCGATTTCGTGTCGGACGTCGTTTGTCCGTGGTGCGTGGTGGGCCTGGGCGGGCTGGAGACCGCGCTGGACCGGCTGAAGGGCGAGGGCATCGAGGCGGAGATCGCCTTCCGCCCGTTCGAGCTGAACCCGCAGATGGCGCCCGAGGGCGAGAACATCGTCGAGCACATCGGCCGCAAGTACGGCTCGACGCCGGAGCAGTCGGCGCAGAACCGGGCCATGATCACCGAGCGGGCCAACTCGGTCGGCTTCGACATGCGGATGACGGCGGACAGCCGGATCTGGAACACCTTTGACGCCCACCGCCTGCTGCACTGGGCGGGCGAGACGGCGCCGGACAAACAGGGGGCGCTGAAGAAGGCCCTGTTCCGCATCCACTTCACCGAGGGCCGCAACCTGACCGACGCGGGCGAGCTGACCGCGGCCGCCCAGGCCGTGGGGCTGGATCGCGCCGAGGCCGCCGAGGTGCTGGCGTCGGACCGGTATGTGCAGGCGGTGCGCTCGGAAGAGGCCCTGTGGCAGTCGCGCGGCATCAACTCGGTGCCCGCCGTGGTGGTCGAGGGCAAATACCTGATCTCGGGCGGCCAGCCGCCGGAGGTGTTCGAACAGGCGCTGCGCAACATCGCGAAGGAAGAGGCGGCGGGGGCCTGAACCCCCTCACGGCGGCGCCGCGGGCGCCTTTCCGACCGGCAGGCCGGGCAGGGTGAAGGCGGCGCCCGGAGACGGTGGAAAAACACCGTCCAGATCGTCCAGATCGTCCAGATCGTCGGGCGGGGTCGGCAGGCCCCGGCCGGCGTCGAGACGACGGATCTCGGCCTCCATGACGCGGGTTTCCGCCAGCAGGGCGTCGGTGGCGGCGCGGACCTGGCGTCGCCCGGCCGCGAGGCGGCGCTCCTCCTCCTGCTCGACCAGCCGGGCCAGGCGCCGGTGCTCGTCCCCCAGCGCCTGATGCAGGCGGCGCCAGCGCAGGGCCGCCATGGCGTCGCCGTGCAGCACGGCCCGCATCATCCGCTGGAAGGCGACCACGGACAGTTCGCCCAGGCCGATCTGCTCCAGATCGCCGTCGACGCTCTCCTCCAGCGCCAGCCCCTCGTCGTCGCGGTCCAGCCCGCGCGGCCCGGCCCACGGCTGGTCGGCGCGTCGCCAGCCCTCGTCCGCCGCGCGCCCGCGCAGGGTGCTCAGGCCGACGCCGTACCGGCGACAACAGGCCGGCGCCGACCAGCCGGCCAGATAGTCGGCGCGGATCTCGTCCCAGACGGCCTCGGACAGCCGGGTCTGGCCCGCGTCGGCGGCGTCGGGGCGGGTGTCGGGGGATGCGTCGCTCATGAAAGCCTCCGGGTCTGAGGCATTATGGAACGGCGATACGTCAGAATTGGTCGTGTGGGGGGAGGGGGCAGGGAACAGGCAGCAGGCAGCAGGGAGTAGGGAGTAGGGAGTAGGGAGTAGCGGGGTGTCGGCGGCGGTGCAGGCCGGGCTAATTCCTACTCCCTACTCCCTACTCCCCATTCCCTACTCCCTCTCGATCTTCCCGATCCTCAACACCCCCACGCTGAGCTCATCGACGTGCAGGCGGCGGACGCGGGCGCGGCCGATTGTGAGCGCCCCGATGGCCAGGGCGCCGACGGCGAGGGCTCCGATGGCCAGCAGCCCCACGCCCAGCGCGCCGACGGATGCGGCCCCTGCGGCGGTCGCCCCGACGGCGGAAGCCTTGCGAGCGGCGGCGGGCAGGGGGCGCTGGGTCATGGCGCGGAGGATGCGCCGATAGGGGCGGGGTGCAAGGGGGGGGCTTCTCCCCTTGCGGGAGAAGACCATCCTCGCGGAGCGAGACGGATGAGGGGTATCCGCTCCGGCGGGAGGCGTTTTCATTACCATCGCGCCCGACCGTCAGGCGTTCGCGCCGACACCCCTCATCCGGCCCTCCGGGCCACCTTCTCCCTCAAGGGGAGAAGGAAGGCTCTTCTGCCCGATCCGATCCCGGAGGAGGGGCCGGTCGACCTGTACGCTCCCTATGACCGGACGCGGCGACTGACGTTCGGGCGCTGATCCTGGGCCTGATGGCCTTCCGGGGCGTCGGCAGGGTGAGGTGGGCCGGCGGCGCCTTCCCCGAGGCGGGGCCGATGACGGTGTGGAGCGTGCTGAAGAGCGTGCCCTGGGCCTTCTGCCTCGGCTACGGCGTGCTGATCGTGGTGCGGCGGCGGTGGGTGAACGGGACGCTGCTGGCGGCGGGGCTGGTTTACTACGGGTGGAGCGTGCTGGCGGTGAGGTTGGGGGAGTGATCAGGCGGCCTTGCCCTTGACGGGCTTGGGCTTGAGATCGTCCAGTTCGCCGGGAGCGCCGGTGATCAGGCGACCCTTCCAGCCGGGCGGCGGCAGGAATTTGCCGGACTTCTCCTCGCGCGTGCCGTTCCTGGCCATATCGGCCGCGCGGCGGCTGGCCTTGAGGATGGTCTCGTGATCGAAGATCGACTTGTTCATCGCGGTCCCCAGTCTAGCAGTTCGAGAATGTCGCCACCACTGGCGTAGACCTTCCAGTCGTCCACGAGTGGCTTGTAGGTGCTCTCGAGGTACTCGCCGCTGAGAATGAAGCGGCGGCGCAGGGTGTCTTCAGGAATGCCGTGACCACCCTCCGCCACACGATTTGCGACGCGGGCGATGGAGTGTTCCGCGCTGGGCAGGCGCAGATAGACCAGTTCGACCCGGTATCCCGCCGCCTTCCACTCGCGGATACGCACGGCGTGCGAACGGCTGGCCAGTGTCGTCTCCAGCACGAAGTCAGCCCGCGCGGCGACCAGCTCGTCCAGACGCTCCAGCACTCGACGCCCGGCCGCCAGATCGCGGGCTTCGCCTGCGGCGGTCAGGCCGCGCGCCACCTCGTCCGGATTGACGAACCGGAACGCCTCCGCGCGCTCGCGCGGGAAGTTGTTGAGGAAGGTGGTCGTCCCGGCCCCGTTAGACCCGGCGAGGAGGACGAGGGTGGTCATGCGGGAAGGTTGGCGCGGTGGACCGGCCGGCGCGAGCGGCGGAAAAGAGTGTGTGTCCTTGTTTCCCCGGTTCCCCGGTTGTCTAGAAAAGCCGTTTCGATATGTCGCTCACAGAGTTCAGGCCGCCTCGGTGATCACTACCAGTTTTGGGGATCGTGAAAGTATACCGATCGTCGCCTTGGTATGTGAGCTTAACATGTTTTCCGTCCTCCGAAATTGAGAAGCCCATTTCGGCAAGTCCGTCACGAATTTCCTTGTTTAAGGATCTGTAATCTCGAAGTAATGCCTTGAGATTTTCTCTGCGTTCGTGGGGAATATTTGAAGAGAGATTATTATCGACGACAGCTTTCAGAATGTGTTCTCGGCGACCGTTATCTTGAACTCTGCTAAGTGCATCAGCGGCGGCATCCCGAATGACGGAAGAAATTTCGTCAGGATAGTAGTCTTGCTCGGAGCCTACTTTTATTCTGACACCTGTCGAAGCGGAACGCTGTCTTGACGATCGGATTTCGCTCGACAGTCGATTGATCTCCGCTTCCGCAGCTTGGATTGCTGCGTCCTTAAGTGCGAGTTCAGCGTCAAAGGTAGCGACATAAACATCTACTTCGTTGGAGCCGGAAGCGCGCAGTGCTTGAATTGCTAAGCGGGACTGCAACTGCTGCGCCGCAGCCCACGAGCACCAAGTGAGCGGACGGCGGTTCAGGAGTGCTTGTCGAACCTCCTTGGAGATAGATTTTCGTCGATCAGAATTGGTCAGTGACCAATCGGGTCGGATCAGGCGTCGACCTGAACCATCAGGCCAGTAGATGCCTACGGCGGCACCGTACGCTGGCTCGACCTCTAGGCGGAGGCGGCTCGAAAAATACCTATCAGGCTCTACGATGACATGTGCCATCCCGCAGAGCTCTCGAGCGAGTGCATCGACATTCACCCAGTAGGAACCATCAACATTGGCGCTAACGTAAACGACTGGAAGGTAGCAGCCTGAGTCGCCGGAAATTAGGTTTGCGGCAAGTTCAACTTCGTCTGAGGTAAGTCGTCTGGCGGTGCGGCTGACCTGTATACCGCCATCCCATCCGCCTTCGAGAGAATCCAGGAGCGCGGCGACTACGATGGGTTTCTTGGCAGGTGGCAGGCGAGCTACCGGAGCAGCAGAATCCCGGTATGTCCGTATGCTGACCCAAGGCTCTCGGTGACCGGCATAGGAAACCTCGCTGATCCAATCGACGTTGTCTTCGGTCGCGGTGAGCCTGATCGAAACTGCAATGTCATCGGCGTTCGACGCGCCGGTAATTTCTATGAGCTGTTTCCCCGCTCTAACCGACTTTTCAGCACCCAAGCTAAGCAGGCTGAGACCCTGCGCCGTAAACGAAGTGTGAGGGGATGCGAGAACCCAGGATTTCACGGCGTCAATAAAAGCGTCAGGCGTGCTTTCCGGGCCAACGGGAAACTCAGTTGAGAAGGACAGCATTGCATACGCCCCAGTGAATTCACGCAACAGGTGCCAGCCGAATCAACGGTTTGCAACTTCAGCGTTTTGATGCGCGGAGCGGATCGGGGCCGCTCGGGCCCCTCATACCTTCATCTCCACCACAACGCCCCCCGGCGCGGAGCTTCAAGCTCATCTCCGCCATCCCGGCCTCCGGTCGTCCGGTTGGGCCTGATCCGCTTCCCCCGAACCATCCCCCGCCCCGGGAGTTTCCCCGCCCGGACCGGACGAGGGCGCGGGATGAGGGCGGGGTTTGCGGTGGGGGTGAGGGACGGGGTCGGGCGGTGGCTGTCGCGGTGGTGGCCGTCGAGGCGGCCCGGGTGGCTGCCCGCGTGGCTGCCGTCGGTCCTGCCGTCCTGGTCGGGCGCGGTCGAGGGGGCGGCGCGGGTCGGGTATGGGGCGCGGGGGTTTGTGTATCTGTCGGCCGGGGCGCTGACGCTGCTGGCGGCGGCGGACCGGTTCGATGAGGCGGCCGGGTCGTCGGGGGCGATCGGCTGGCTGGCCCGGCAGCCGTTCGGGCCGCTGTGGCTGGTGCTGCTGGGCGCCGGGCTATGGGCCTTCGTGCTGTGGCGCGCGCTGCAGGCGGTGTTCGATGCGGACCACGAGGGGACCGACCTGAAGGGCTGGGCCGCGCGGGCCGGGCAGGCGGTCAGCGGCCTGTTTTACGGCGTGCTGGCGGCCTCGGTGTTCGAATACCTGGACGAGTACGGCGGGGCGCAGGACGGCGCCGACGCGGCCGAGAACCAGGAGAAGGCGGCGATGCTGCTGGCCCTGCCGCTGGGCGACTGGCTGCTGATGGCCGTGGGGCTGGCGATCCTCGCGGTGGGGATCGGCAATATCGTGCGGGCCGCGCGCGACGACTTCGCCGGGGCGCTGGCCTGTTCGAAGGCGGTGTGCAGGCGGGTCACGCCGCTGGCGCGGGCGGGCTATGCCGCGCGGGGGTTCGCCTACCTGCCGCTGGGGGTGTTCGTGATCCTGGCGGGGTTGCGGGCGCGCGTGTCGACCGTGACCGACCTGGGCGGGGCGCTGGATGCGCTGGAGCGCCAGCCGGGCGGCGACTGGGTGCTGGGGATCACCGGGATCGGCCTGATGGCCTTCGGCGCCTTCGCCTTCGTCGAGGCCCGCTGGCGCCGCATCCGCCCGCCCCGCGACCTGAACCCGCTGGACTGAGCCGGTTCAGGCGCGAGGGGGAGGGGGGAGCGGAGGTCTAGACCTTGACCTCGATGGCTCCGCCGCCGGCGCGGAATTTCGCCGACATCTCGGCCATGCCGGCCTCGGCCTCGGTGAGGGAAGCGCCCGCGTCGTTCTGGCCGCGCGCGGCGTCCCGGATGTCCTGGCTGATCTTCATCGAGCAGAATTTCGGGCCGCACATCGAGCAGAAGTGGGCCGTCTTGTGGGCCTCCTTCGGCAGGGTCTCGTCGTGGTATTTGCGGGCCGTCTCGGGGTCGAGGCCGAGGTTGAACTGGTCTTCCCAGCGGAACTCGAAACGGGCGCGTGACAGGGCGTCGTCGTGGAGGCGGGCGGCCGGGTGGCCCTTGGCCAGGTCGGCGGCGTGGGCGGCGATCTTGTAGGTGATGACGCCGTCCTTGACGTCCTGACGGTCGGGCAGGCCGAGGTGCTCCTTGGGCGTGACGTAGCAGAGCATGGCCGTGCCGAACCAGCCGATCATGGCCGCGCCGATGGCCGAGGTGATGTGGTCGTAGCCGGGGGCGATGTCGGTGGTCAGCGGCCCGAGGGTGTAGAAGGGCGCCTCGTGGCAGTGCTTCAGCTGCTCATCCATGTTGGCCTTGATCTTGTGCATCGGCACGTGGCCGGGGCCCTCGATCATCACCTGACAGCCCTTGGCCCAGGCGATCTTGGTCAGCTCGCCGAGGGTGCGCAGCTCGGCGAACTGGGCCTCGTCATTGGCGTCGGCGATGGAGCCGGGGCGCAGGCCGTCGCCGAGGCTGAACGACACGTCATAGGCCCGCATGATGTCGCAGATCTCTTCGAAATGCTCGTAGAGGAAGCTCTCCTTGTGGTGGGCCAGGCACCACTTGGCCATGATCGAGCCGCCGCGCGAGACGATGCCGGTGACGCGCTTGGCGGTCATCGGAATGAAGGGCAGGCGCACGCCGGCGTGGATGGTGAAGTAGTCGACGCCCTGCTCGCACTGCTCGATCAGGGTGTCGCGATAGACCTCCCAGGTCAGGTCCTCGGCGACGCCGTTCACCTTCTCCAGCGCCTGGTAGATCGGCACGGTGCCGATCGGCACGGAGCTGTTGCGGATGATCCAGTCGCGGATGTTGTGGATGTTGCGGCCGGTCGACAGGTCCATGACGTTGTCCGCGCCCCAGCGGGTGGCCCAGACCAGTTTGTCGACCTCGTCGTCCACCGACGACAGGACCGCCGAGTTGCCGATGTTGGCGTTGATCTTCACCAGGAAGTTGCGGCCGATGATCATCGGCTCGACCTCGGGGTGGTTGATGTTGTGCGGGATGATGGCCCGGCCGCGGGCGATCTCCTGACGGACGAACTCGGGCGTCACGAAGTCGGGGATCGAGGCGCCGAAGTCCTCGCCGTCGCGCTCGGGGGTGTGGGGTGTGGGGTGTGGGGTGTGGGGGAGGCGGACCGTCGAGCCGTCGGCGAGGGTGACGTGCTGCTCACCCCCGACACCCGACACCCCATCCCCCACACCCGGCGCAGCCCGCCGCATGTTCTCGCGGATGGCGACGTATTCCATCTCGGGCGTGATGATGCCGGCCCTGGCGTATTCGTACTGGGTGACCGGGCGGCCCTCGACGCCCTTGAAGACCTGATGGTTCGAGACGTCGAAGCGCGGGGCCAGGTGCTTGCCGCTGGCGTGGCCGTTGTCCTCGGGCTTGACCTCGCGGGGGTTGGCGACGGGGGCGATGTCGCCGCGATCCAGCTGCCAGCTGGATTTGACCTTCGGCAGGCCGCGCTTGATGTCGATGGTGACCGAGGGGTCGGTGTAGGGGCCGGAGGAGTCGTACATCGTCACCGGCGGCTCATTGGCGCTGGGGTGGACGGCGACCTCGCGGAAGGGGACGCGGATATCCGGGAACAGCTCGCCCGCCACATAGACCTTCACGCCGCCGGCGCGCGGGCCGGTGGGGATGCGGCCGGTTTCGGCCTCGACGGCCTTGCGGGCGTCGGCGAGGGGGAGCTCGATGTTCGGCTCTTCCGGCAGGGCGGGGGGCGTAACCTGGATGTTCATTTGGCGGCCTCAAAGCGTTTGAGGTCCGCCGACGTCGGGCGTGCGGGTCCTGTGGCGTGAGGCCGTGACCCGAAGCGTACTCATCCCTTCGCCGGCATGACCCGGATCAGGTTCGACGGGTCAGAGGACTACCTCAATCTCAGCGGCTCGAATGCCGCCCCCCGGAGAACGGAAGCAGCCATACGCCTCCGGGGGGACGGGTTCAACGCATCAGTTACGCGACGGGAAGACCCCTTGGAGGCAGATGCAGTAGTTCAGCGCCATATAGGGCTGGAGCACGGGGAAGGGCTGGGAGGCGCCGGCGAAGTCGATGGACTCGGGCGCCAGACCGATCCGTTCGGCGGCCGGACCGTAGATGTTGATCGGATTGCCGCTGGAGTCCGACGCCTTGGCCAGGACCCTGTCGGCGGTCGGCGTGTCGCTGTCGGCGGACGCCTTGGTCGCAGCGAGCACATGCCGGTGGCGGGGCAGGTTCTCGTCGCGGATGGTCCGTTGCTCGGCGCCGCCCTGCTGGCCGACGGCATAGGGCTCCATGACGCCGGGCGATTGGCCCATGCCGACGACGGTGCGGCCGCCGAGGTTCGGGATGTTGAAGTACCGCACGCCGTCGCCGCCGTAGGTGGTTCCGATCAGGCTGTACAATGCGGTTTGCTGCACGACCGAGAGCTGCTGGCCGTTGCAGAGAAGCCAGCCGCGCGGCGCGAACGGGAAGGCGAAAGACTGAACTGTGCCGACATAGGCGTCCATGCCGCCCCTTTCCTGAATGTGGGTGGCCGGACGCCCGGGCGGGTCAGTTCTGGCTGGGCCAGAGTCCGCTGACGGCGATGCAGTAGTTGTTGACCAGATAGGGCTGCATCATCTCCACCGGGAGACTGCCGCCCGCCGGGGTGACGCCGCCCATGGGCTGGCTCGCGCCGCCGGCGGGGGCGTAGATGTTGACCGTCACATCATCGCCCGAGGTCGGGTCATGACCGGTGGCCCCGGCCAGGAAGTCGGCCGATCCCGGCGCCGGAACCGTCCCCGCACCGCTCGCGGCGAGCAGCGGGTGGCTGTGGGCGGGCAGGTTCTGCTGGGTCAGCGTCATGGATTCATAGCCGCCCGTCTCGCCGATCACCCAGGTGGTCCCGAGCGCGCTGCCCTGTCCCAGCAGGGTGCGGCCGCGGATGTCTGGGATGGCGAAGGTGTTGATCCCGTCGCCGCCGTAGGTGGTGCCGATGAGGGCGAAGAGCGCCTCGTACTGGCTGACAGACAGAAGCGCGCCGTTGCAGATCATCCATTCGCGCGGGGCGAAGGGGAAGCCGAAGGGCTGGATGACGCCGATGAAGACCTCACTCATGAGGGGTTCTCCCTGAAAAGGATGACTGGGGTCAGTTGCGCGACGGGAAGATGCCGGAGGTGGCGATGCAGTAGTTCACCACGAGGAACGGCTGCATGTTGCTGAACGGCTGGGAGCCGCCCGCCACGCCGACGGCGTTGGGCGCCAGGGCGACGCCGGCCGGGCCGGGGCTGTAGATGTTGACGTTGACGGCGTCGCCGCTGGTCGGGTCCGATCCGTTGGCGGCGCCCAGCACGACGCCCGTACCCGGCTGGCCGGTCGTCGCCGCGGCGGTCGAGCCGGTCAGGCCGTGGGTGTGCATCGGCATCTGGCTGGAGAGCAGAGTGGTGGTCTCCGTCCCCGCCGCTTCGCCCATGACGTAGGTGCTTCCCGTGGTGCTGGGGCCCTGGCCCAGGATGGTGCGGCCGTTCAGGTTCGGCAGGGCGAAGGTGGTCTGGCCGTTGCCGCCGTAGGTCGTGCCCAGCAGGGAGAACAGCGCCGTGTTCGTCTGGATGGCCAGGATCTGGCCGCTACAGAACATCCACCCCCGCGGCGCGAACTGGAATGCGAACGGCTGGATCGTACCCAGATAGACTTCCATTGGTCCCTCCCTTCCGGCGGGCCCGTGAGCGCCGCCGACCCCTCCCGCGCTCCGATAGCGTCAGGTTGTGTTGCGGACATCAATGCACGAAAATCGGGATTGGCAACTCGCATAACGATATTTTTTCACCACGCCGCGCGTTCAGGTTGCCTGCGACGGTTGGTCTCTTGCCGGTCGGACGGGGCGGGGCGAGGCTGGGGCATGGATATCGCCCGCCCCTATGTCGCCGCTGACCGCCAGGCCTGCCTGGCCCTGTTCGACAGCAATGCGCCGCGCTTCTTCGATCCGTCGGAACGGGCCGGGTTCGAGCAGTTCCTGGACGAGATGCGCTGGCCCTATCAGGTCATCGAGCGAGACGGTCGGGTGGTGGCCTGCGGCGGTCATGCGGTGGAGCCGGACGGGCGGACGGTCTCCCTGTGCTGGGGCATGGTGGAGCAGGCGCTGCACGGGCAGGGGCTGGGGCGGATGCTGACCGAGGCGCGGCTGGCGGCGGCGCGGGCCGAGCCGGGCGCGGTCGAGGTGCGGCTGGACACGGGGCGGCATACGACCGGCTTCTATGAACGGTTCGGCTTCGTCATCGAGCGGGTGGTGGAGGACGGCTACGCTCCCGGCAGCGACCGGCACGACATGCGGCTGGGGCTGTAGGCGAGTTCCGGGAAGGCCGGTTGAACCGATCCGTTGCGGGCGGGCGCGAGGGCGTGCGAGGGTCGCCGCATGGGGATTTCAGGACGTGTGATCGCGGTCGTCGGGGCCGGGCTGATGCTGGCGGCGGGCGGCTGCTCGCGGGGCGAGGCGGAGAAGCCCGAAGCCGAAGCGAAGGCGGCGGAGAGCGCAGAGGCGACGGCTCCGGGACCGGCGCGGCTCGAGTCGGCGATACCCGGCATGGTCCTCGTCGCCCTGGCCGACCTGCCGCGCTCGCCCGAAACCGGCGCGGTGGACGAATACTGCGATGGCCATCGGGGAGACGCCGAGAGCGCGGCCGGGCGCGCGGTGGAAGGACGAGGCTGGATCGTGACGTCCGAGGCGCCCTTGGGGCGGTACCGGGTGGTCAGCTTCGTCAGCGGATTTGATCCGGCCACGAGTGGAATCTGCACCGCGCGCAACGGCAACATCGGCGTGTTCGACGGGGACAGGCCGGTGGCGCTGGCCTACGCCCCGTCGGGATCAGGGACGATCCCGGGACGGGTGGAGGCGATAGAGGGCGGCGCCCTGCTGGTCTGGGGCGGCGACTATCCGGGGCCGCCGCTCGGCGAGTTGCGTCTGGACGGAGACCGCCCGCGTCTGACGGGCCTCGCCGCGGCACAGACCTTCTGCGATCGGACCGCGACCGTGCCGAACGTCTACGGACTGTCCATCGAAGCCGCGCGGACGAAGCTGATCGCAGGCGGCTGGCGCCCGCTGGCTCCGGACGAGGCGCCGGACCCGTATGACCGGGCGGCCGAACTGGCCCGGAACGGCATGATCGAGGCGCAGCACTGCTCGGGCACCGGAATGGGGTACTGCGCCTTGCGGTATCGCGGTCCGGACGGTGTTCTGGAGGTGACAACGGCCGGTGACGAGCCGCCGCTGGTGCTGGTGTACGGGGTCACCTGCCAGAAGGGGTGAGCTCAGTCCGGGAAGGCGATCAGCAGGCGGTCGAGCGCGGCCTCGATGCGGGTCCAGCCGGCGTCATCCAGCGCCACGCCGCCGACGCCGGGGCGGGCGTCGGCCGAGAGGGCCAGATGCTGGACGGCGGCGAGGAGCACGGCGTTGAGCGCGGCCGGATCGCCCTCGGGCGGGACGCGCAGGCGGGGACGGCGCTCGCGCATCCAGCCCTGCAGCACGGCCGAGCGGTCATCCTCGATGCGGTTCAGCAGCGGCGAGCTCTCCACCAGGGCCCAGGCCATCAGGCGCAGGGTCAGCGGGCTGGCGCGCAGGGCGGCGACCCAGGCCGACAGGCTGAGGCGGGCGAAGGCGCGCAGGGATTCGGTCTCGACGGCGGGCGTGGCGTTCAGGCTGGCGACGAGGCCGGAATGGGCGCGGGCGGCGATGCGGGCGACGACGCCGTCGGCCCCCTCGAAATAGCGATAGACCAGCTTGCGGTCACAGCCCGCCTCGGCGGCCAGGGTCTGGACGTTCAGGCCCGGAAAGCCGTCGCGCAGCAGGATCCGTTCGCCCGCCTCGACGATGGCGGCTTCGGTGGCGCTGCGGTCGCGCAGTCTGATCGGCGATTCGCCCATGGGGGCAGTCTCGCGCGGGTGCTCGATTCGGGGCAAGCGGCGGGGGCGAGGGTGTGGGGTGTGGGGTGTGGGGTGTGGGGGAGCGCGCTTGTCGCGAGGGGGGCGAGGCCGCCAACACCCGACACCCCAAACCCCACGCCCTCCCCGGAGCGCAAGTTCGAAGACGACGGAGCCATATGTCAGACAAGGTGCGGCCCCGGTCTGCGTCGGGGGGCGTGGCAGAGACCGGGGCCGCTTGGAGGACTCTGTCGAGCGCGCATCGCCGCAAGGTCCGATGCGATAACAGCGATTGGAAAGATCGGTTCCGGACATAGCGAATCATTTTTCGTCTTCCGGTTCGCGGCTGTCATCGGGGCGGGGTAGGAAGGGGAAAATCAGGGAGCCCGTCCATGCATCTCGCCCGCTTTCCCCGTGTCCGACTGGCGCATCTGCCGACGCCGCTGGAGCCGCTGCCCCGGCTGAGCGAGGCGCTGGGCGTGGAGCTGTGGATCAAGCGCGACGACTGCACCGGGCTGGCCGGCGGGGGCAACAAGACCCGCAAGCTGGAATTCCTGCTGGGCGAAGCGATGGAGCAGGAGGCCGATACGCTGGTCACCCAGGGGGCGGTGCAGTCGAACCATGTGCGACAGACGGCGGCGGCGGCCGCGGCCCACGGGCTGAAGTGCGAGATCATCCTGGAGGAGCGGACCGGCTCGACCGCCGTCGACTATGTCGACAACGGCAATGTGCTGCTGGACCGGCTGTTCGGGGCGAGCCTGCGCCGCGTGCCGGGCGGGACGGACATGGTCGCCGAGCTGGAGAAGACGGCGGCGGATGTGCGGGCGCGGGGCGGCCGGCCCTATGTGATCCCGGGCGGCGGCTCGAACGCCGTGGGGGCGCTGGGCTATGTCGATTGCGCGCGCGAGATCGTGGTCGGGGCCGATGAGCTGGACCTGAAGATCGACCGGATCGTCACGGCCACGGGCAGCGCGGGGACCCATGCGGGTCTGGTGGCCGGGCTGGCGGTGATGGGGGCGGACATTCCGGTGCTGGGCATCGGGGTGCGGGCGCCCAAGGCCAAGCAGGAGGAGAACGTCCTGAAGCTGGCCCGCGAGACGGCGGCCCTGCTGGGACGGCCCGAGGCGGTCACGCCGGAGATGGTGGTGGCCGACTGTGACTATGTGGGCGAGGGCTACGGGCTGGTGGACGCCGGGGTGATCGAGGCCCTGACGCTGGCGGCGCGGACCGACGGGATCGTGCTGGACCCGGTCTATACCGGCAAGGGGATGAAGGGTCTGATCGCCCTGGCCAAGGCGGGACGTTTCGAGGGGGAGACGGTGGTCTTCCTGCACACCGGCGGGGCGCAGGGGCTGTTCGGCTATGAGAGCGAGATCGGGGGATCGCTGTGACTGAACCGGTGAAGGGCCCCGCGTCCTATTTTCCGTCGATCGAGAAGAAGTACGGCCTGCCGATCGCCGAGTGGAAGGCGCGGGTCAGGGCCGGCTATCCGGCGAAGCATATGGAACTGGTGACGCTGCTGAAGGACCAGCACGGCATGGGCCACGGCCACGCCAATGCGGTGGTCGCCCATACGCTGGCCGAGGACGGACTGAAATGAGGGCGCTCGGGATATCGGCGGGTCTGGCGCTGCTCGCCCTGACCGGCGGCTGCGCTACGACGGGCGGCCCCACGCCCAAGCGGGGGATTGTCGAGCTGAGCTGTGTGGTGAACGCGGACGGCAGCCTGTCGGCTTGCCGGATCGTGCGCGAGGAGCCGGCGGGCGCGGGCTTCGGCGAGGCGGCCCTGCAGGCGGCGGCGCGGGCGCGGGTCTCAGTCCGGACGGCGGAGCGGAGCGTGGGCGAGCGGGTGAGCTGGACGACGCGGTTCGAGGCGACGGATTGAGCGGCAGTCGATGAGCAAGATCCTCGGCATTCTCGGCGGCATGGGCCCTGTCGCGACGACGGCCTTCATGGCGCGGGTGCAGGCGCTGACGCCGGCGAGGCGGGATGAGGATCACATCCGGATGCTGGTGGACCTGAACCCGCACGTGCCGAACCGGCATACCCAGCCCGAGGCGGCGGGCGTGACGCTGGGCGAGATGGCCGTGCGTTTGCGGGATGCGGGGGCGCAGGTGCTGGCCATGCCGTGCAATACGGCCCACAGCCATGCGGCGGCGATCCGGGCGGCGGGGCTGCCGTTCATCGACATGATCGCGGCGACGGTGGAGGCGGTGTCGGCCACAGGCGCGACGCGGATCGGGGTGCTGGCCACGCCGGGTGGGGAGGCGCTGTACGCCGACGCCCTGACGACGGCGGGACTTCAGATCGTGCGGCTGGAAGGCGCGGACCGCGAGGCCTTCATGACGGCGGTGTTCGCCGTGAAGGGCGGCGACGACGGCGAGGGACCGCGCGGCGAGATGCGGCGGCTGGCGGCGACGCTGGTTGAGGCCGGCGCCGGGGCGGTGATCGCGGGGTGCACCGAGGTCCCGCTGCTGCTGCGGGCGGAGGAGGTCAGCGTGCCGCTGGTGGACTCGGCGGAGGTGCTGGCGGCAGAGTGCGTGAAGATGTGTCTGGGGGAGTGACGGCGTGAGTTTTCTGGTTCTTTTGGCTGCGGCGGCTCTGCAGGTTCCGGCCCCTGCGCCCGCGCCGCGGGTCATGCCTCGGCCCGCGCCGCGCCCGTATTGCCCGGTGCCCTATACCGGTGTCCGGACGCTGACCGTGCAGTTCGAACAGGGCTCTGCCGAGTTGCCGGAGGGCGCGAGAGCGCAACTGATCGAGCTGTTCACGCCCATTGCGGGCGAGCCGTTGGCCGAGGTGGAGGTGCAGCGCTACTTCCCCTACGGCGTGCGGGACACGACCGATCCGGCGGCTGTGTTGGGCATGGCGCGGTTCACGGTCATCGAGGAGACGGCGGTCAGTGCCGGGGTTTCGGGAGATCTGGTCGGCGCTGACCACCGAACAGCGCCTTGGCGCATCGGCGACAGTACGCGCGCGCCCTATCCGCCCGGACGGGTCGAGAGGATGGATGTGACGGTCAAGGTCAAGACGGCCTGCCATCCGCTGGTCGAGGTGGCGATGCGGCTGAACCCCTACGATTGAGGGCGCGCGGGCCGCGCAGCCGGTGGACACGGCTGAGCTCCACGCGGCAGAGTAGCAGCAGGTGTCGGGGGAGTGACGGTGTGAGTGAGGGTATCGGGGGCTATCTGCGGGCGGACGAGAAGCTGCTCTGGAAGGGGCGGCCGCAGCAGGGGATCCGGCTGGGCGGGCATGACGTGATCATGATCCCCTTCAGCCTGTTGTGGGGCGGAGGCGTGGTGGCGATCTTCACCGTGGGCGGGGGTGAGATCGTCGCCCAGGGCTTCCCGTTCGTCCTGTTCCCGCTGATCTTCGGCGTGGCGGCCGTCTACATCACCATCGGGCGGCTGATCCATGATGCGTGGATCCGGTCGAACATCGAGTACGCGCTGACGGACCGGCGGGTGGTGATCCTGAAGACCGGGATCGGCAGCGACCTGACGACGCTGGATATCGGGCGGATCGACCAGATCAATTTCAAGCCGCGCGGCGACCGGGGCGACATCGTCTTCGGGCCGACGCAGGGCCTGTTCAGCTTCGGCGCGCGCTCGTTCCGCAACAGCTTCGCGATGTGGACGCCGAGCCTGTCCGATACGCCGCAGTTCATCGGGGTGGAGAACGCCCGGCGGCTGTTCGACCAGATCGAGGGGCTGAGGGCGCAGGCCCGGCGGTAGGCGGTCGCGCCCGACGGCGCGTGGAGGTCCGCAAGCGGGAGAGGGCTTGCCGCCGCCCGCGACCCGGCCCAAACGGGACGGGTGAAGAGACAATCGCTGATTATCGATTGCGACCCCGGCGTGGATGACGCCGTGGCGCTGATGCTGGCCTTCGGGGCCGA
>NZ_DASWWG010000058.1:0-58906 GCF_036400995.1 Brevundimonas sp. | reverse complement strand
CGAACCGCGCGCGCCGGACCCCGCGCCACCGACGCCCGCGCCGGTCGACTGGCCGCATGAGGCCGGCGGCGCCCTGACGCCCGGCTCCGGCAGCGGTGCGACCGATCCGACGATCTGGGCCGTCGGCATGCGCTTCCCGATGGAGAGCGGCCCGGCCTACGCCAACTCGCAGGTCTATGGTTACGGCGGCTTCGCCGCGCCCGGCCCGGGCGGCCAGTGCGACGCCCGCAACTACAGCTATCCCTGGCGCGACAATTTCTGCGAGACGCGCAGCTGGAGCAACGGCATGTGCCCGGCGGGCAAGGGGCATCAGGGGCAGGACATCCGCCCGGCCACCTGCGAGAAGAAGGTGCACTGGGTGGTCGCGGCCGAAAGCGGGCGGATTACCTCGATCGGCAGCTACACCGTCACCCTGCTGGGCGATTCCGGTCGCATCTACCGCTACCTGCATATGGACATGCCGGGGGTGCACGCCCTGTTCCCGACCGACGCCTCGCGCAACGTCACGCGCGGGCAGCATATCGGCAAGGTGTCGGCGGACTTCGGCGGTAACGCCACCACCATCCACCTGCATTTCGAGATCAAGGCGCCGGTGGCGACGGGCGGCGGCGCGGCGACGGTGATGTTCGTGCCGACCTATTCCAGCCTGACCGACAGCTACGGTCGGCTGCTGAACGGGGCGGGCTGAGGGGGTGAACCCGCGGTGCTGGACCTCGGCCGCGTTCACGCGGATAGATGGAGGCCGTCCAGGGGGAGAGCCATGATCCGTTTCATCACCGCCGTCGCCGCGAGCGTCTCGCTTCTCTGCATGCCGATGGCGACTCAAGCCCAGACCGCCGGTGAGCTGGCCCAGCGCGAGGCGCAGGCCCGCGCGGCCCTGGCCCCGCAGTTCGAGGCCGGCATGCGGCTGGCCCTGAAGCAGACCCGTGACACCCTGCCGATCGACGGCATGGCGGCCGACGAGGTGGCGGCGCTGCTGAACGCCTACGATATCGAGGTGGACCGGGCGGTCTCGATCTACGGCGAGCGCTTCGTGACCATCATGGCGCGCCACGTTCCGCTGGATCAGCTGACCGCGGAAGCCGATACCAACACCCCTGAATGGCGGGCCGCCATGACGGAGGTCATGGCCATGATCGACCGGGACACCCGGCGCGAGGGCATGGAAATGGCCGAACGGGTGATCAAGGTCGCCTGCGCCGTTCGCGCGCAGCCGAGCCCGCCCTGCGCCAACTTCCTCGCGCAGGTGGGCGCCGACCAGACCGGCCGCTGACCCGTCAGGTCCCGCGCGGCTTGGCCCGGTTGGTGGCCTCGGCGACCGACGGGTCTTCCGGCCAGGGGTGACGCGGATAGCGGCCGCGCATGTCGGCGCGAACGTCCTTCCATGACCCCGCCCAGAAGCCCGGCAGGTCCTTGGTCATCTGGATCGGGCGGCGCGCGGGCGACAGCAGGGCCAGCGTCAGCGGCGTGCCCCGGCCGACCGTCGGATGGGTCTTCACGCCGAAGAGTTCCTGCACCCGGATGTCGACGCGTGGCCCGCCCTCGGCGGCATAGTCGATGGCCGCGGAGCCCAGCGGGGTCTCCAGCCGCTCGGGCGCCAGATCGTTCAGCGCCCGCTGACGGTCCCACGGGATCAGCGCGCGCAGCCCGTCGGTCAGCGGGCCGTCCGCGATGGCCTCCAGCGACTGCACATTCTCCAGCAGCGGCCACAGCCAGGTCTCGCGTTCGGCCAGCAGGCCCTCGTCGGTCATGTCGGGCCAGCCGTCCTCGAGCGCCGACAGGAAGGCCAGACGCGCGCGCAGGGCAGAGGCGCGCTCGCCCCAGCGGATAGCCTTGAGCCCGTCGGCCTCGGCCTCGGCCTTCAGGGCGGCGGTGATCGCCTTGCGGTCCGGGGCGCCCATGATCTTCTCGTCGACCACGACAGAGCCAATCCGGCGGATGCGCTTCAGCACCATCCGGCCCGAGGGTTCGCGGTTGAGCCGATCCTCGACCTGAAGCCGATGTTCGAGCGACGACAGTTCGACGGGCGCGGCCAGACGGATGCGGTCGCGGGCGTCGCCGCCGCCCAGTTCCGCCACCGCCAGCCACGGCTCGCGCGCCATGACGTCGGACGGTTCGAGAAAGGCGCCGCGTCCGGAGGCCAGCAGGAACTCGCCCGGCTTGCCCCTCGCCTTCGCCACCCGCTCGGGGAAGGCCTCGGCCAGCAGGGCCCCGGCGTCGGGATGGCCGCCCTTCCCGCCCCCGGCCGCCTTCGCCCAGCGCTCGGCCAGTTTCGCGGCGTCGCGGGCGCGGGGCGAGCGGTCGCGCTCGAAGCCGCGCAGGCGTTCGGCCAGATCGACAGCGTTTCCGCCCAGCCCGGGTTCGCTGAGAACGGCGGCGATATCCGCGCCCAGCCGGGCGTCGCCCTCATCGCTGGCCACGGCGACCATGTGGGCCAGACGCGGCGACAGCGGAATGCGGGTCAGGCGGCGGCCGTGGTCGGTCAGGGCGCCGTCGGCGTCCAGCGCGTCCAGTCGCGCCAGCACCTTGCGCGCTTCGGCGAAGGCTCCGGCGGGCGGCGGGTCCAGCAGGGCCAGTCCGTCCGGCGAACGGGCGCCCCAGCGGGCCAGATCCAGCGCGAAGGCGGTCAGGTCGGCCTCGAGGATTTCCGGACGCTGGTGGGCGACAAGACCGCGGGTCTGTTCCTCGTCCCACAGGCGGTAGCAGACGCCGGGCTCAACCCGCCCCGCGCGGCCCCGGCGTTGTTCGGCCGAGGAGCGGCTGACCTTGACCGTCGCCAGCCGGGTCAGGCCGCTGGACGGCTCGAACCGGGGCACGCGCGACAGGCCGCCGTCGATGACGACCCGGACGCCCTCGATGGTCAGGCTGGTCTCCGCGACCGAGGTGGCCAGAACGATCTTGCGGCGCCCCGGCGCCGCCGGTTCGATGGCGCGATCCTGCTCGGTCTTGTCCAGGCCGCCGTACAACTGGACCACGTCCACATTGGCCGGCAGCCGGTCGCCCAGCGCGCGGGCGGTGCGATGGATCTCCCCCTGCCCCGGAAGGAAGACGAGGATGGAGCCGCTCTCGTCGGCTAGCGCCTGTCGCGCGGCGCGGGCGACGGCGTCCTCGAACCGCTCGGCGGGATTGCGGCCCGCATAGCGGGTCTCGACCGGATACATCCGGCCCTCGGCCTCGATGACCGGCGCGCCCTCGAGAAGTCTCGACACGCCCGCGATATCCAGCGTCGCCGACATGACCAGCAGGCGCAGGTCGTCGCGCAGCAACCCTTGCGCCTCCCGCGCCAAGGCCAGACCGAGGTCGGCGTCCAGGCTGCGCTCATGGAATTCGTCGAACAGGACCGCGCCGACGCCGTCCAGCGCCGGGTCATCCAGAATCATGCGGGTGAACACGCCTTCGGTGATCACCTCGATCCGGGTCTTCGGCCCGATCCGCGACTGCAGCCGGGTGCGATAGCCGACGGTTTCGCCCGCCTGTTCGCCCAGCGAGGACGCCATCCGGTCAGCGGCGGCGCGTGCGGCGAGGCGTCGCGGCTCCAGCACCAGAACCCGTCCGTCGCCCAACCATGACTGGTCCAGCAGGGCCAGCGGCACGACCGTCGTCTTGCCCGCCCCGGGCGGCGCGGCGAGCACGGCCACATTGCCCGCGGCGAGCGCGGACATCAGGGCTGGAAGGACGGAATGGATCGGAAGCATGGACTTTGCGGATGTAATGGCCGGACGCGCAATGGTCGCACCGGAATTGCGGTCTAGCGGCAACGGACGGGTTCACGAAAGCGTCGTGGCAGGTTCACGCTTCGGAAACCGCGTTGCCACCGGTCCTTCACCCCGCTAGCGTCCGCCCAAAGCAGCGAGAGGGCTGTTTGGAATACGGCAGCGAGAGGGCTGCCTCCATAAAATGTCGGAGGGGTAATTTATGTGGCGCGTTAAATCGCTCGACGCGATTCTGGCCACGGCCGAGAAGAAGTCTCTTCATCGGTCGCTGGGTCCGGTCCAACTCACGCTTCTCGGGATCGGGGCCATCATCGGGACCGGGATCTTCGTCCTGACCGCCGCCGCCTCGCAAAAGGCCGGCCCGGGCATGATGCTCAGCTTCGTGATCGCCGGCGCCGTCTGCGCCGTCGCTGCGCTCTGCTACTCCGAACTGGCGGCCATGGCCCCGGTTTCGGGCTCGGCCTACACCTATACCTACGCCGTGATGGGCGAACTGCTGGCGTGGTGCGTCGGCTGGGCGCTGATCCTGGAATACGCGGTCGCCGCATCGGCCGTGTCGGTGGGCTGGTCGGGCTATGTGCTCGGGCTCATCGAGCAGGGGCTCCATTTCGACTTCCCTGACCTTCTCGCCGCCGGCCCGACCTGGACCATGAACGGCCTGATCCCGACGCCGGACTTCTCGGCCGGCATCGTGAACGTTCCGGCGATCATCGTGGCCCTGGCCGTGACCGGCCTGCTGGTCCTCGGCACCACGGAATCGGCCCGCGTCAACGCCATCCTGGTGCTGGTCAAGGTCACCGCCCTGACCGTCTTCATCGTCCTGACCCTGCCGGTCATCAAGACCGCCAACCTGTCGCCCTTCGCGCCCAACGGCCTGTTCGGCGCCTACTCGGGCATGGGCATCGTCGGCGCCGCGGCCTCGATCTTCTTCGCCTACGTCGGCTTCGACGCGGTCTCGACCGCCGCCGAAGAGACCAAGAACCCGCAGAAGAACGTGCCGATCGGCCTGATCGGCTCGCTGGCCTTCTGTACGGTCTTCTACCTGCTGGTCGCCCTGGGCGCCGCGGGCGCCATCGGCGCCCAGCCGGTTCTCGGCGCCGACGGCTCGGCCGTCCAGCCGGGCTCGCCCGCCTTCACCGCGGCCTGCGCCCTGATCGAGAACAAGGAACGTCTGGTCTGCTCGAACGAGGCCCTGGCCCACGTGCTGCGCGTCGTCGGTCACGAGCAGGTCGGCAACGCCCTGGGCGTCGCCGCCATGCTGGCCCTGCCCTCGGTCATCCTGATGATGATCTACGGCCAGACCCGCATCTTCTTCGTGATGGCGCGTGACGGTCTGCTGCCGGAAGGCCTGACCAAGATGCACAAGCGGTTCAAGACGCCGTACGTCGTGACCATCTTCACCGGTCTGGCCGTGGCCATCGGCGCCGCCCTGTTCCCGGTCGGCCAGCTGGCCGACATCTCGAACTCGGGCACGCTGTTCGCCTTCTTCATGGTGTCGATCGCCGTGATCATCCTGCGTCGCACCGACCCCAACCGCGCCCGTCCGTTCAGGATGCCGCTGGTCTACATCATCGCGCCGCTCTCGGCGGCGGGCTGTGCGTTCCTGTTCTGGAACCTGCCGCACGACGCCAAGATGGTGCTGCCGATCTGGGGCGCCATCGGCCTGGTGATCTACTTCGCCTACGGCATCCGCAAGAGCCACCTGGGCAAGGGTCACGTCGAAGTCCACGAGCAGGACAGCGACATCCCGCCGCCGCCGGCGACGACCTGATCCACGGATCAGAACCGGAAATCGAGAGGCCCGGGAGCAATCCCGGGCCTTTTCAGTTTGTTGGAGCCGCCGCTTCAGACACCGCTGTCATCGACGAGAAATTTATCTTTTCCGGGCATCTCAGCAAGCTTGACCAGGGCGCGCGATTCGGGGACGCCTAGGCTGTCTGGGGAGATGAAACAGATGCACACGGAATGGCAGGAGTCGGCTATGGGCGGCGGTCTGGTGGCCGTGTTCATGTTGACCATCGGCGCGGTTCCCTTCGCCACAGCGGTGCTGAAAGGCATGATGTGGGCCGCGGTGATCGCCGGCCTGACCATCGCCCTTCTGAGCTTCATCGACCGCAACGGATCGGGCCTGCGCGGACAGGTGCTGCGCCCCGGTCGCGCGGCGGTGATCTTCTCGGTGCTGGCCGGCGTCGGCGTCCGGATGATGATCGCCTGAGCCGGGCTCTTGCCCGAAGCGCCGTGGCCCCCTAGGACCGGCGGCGAACCTATGCGGATGTGGCGGAACTGGTAGACGCACTGGATTTAGGTTCCAGCGCCGCGAGGCGTGGAGGTTCGAGTCCTCTCATCCGCACCATTGTTCTGGCCCTATCGCGTGTGACGCGGTCACACGCCGCTTGAGGGCAGGTTCTTGCCTTGTCACTCGCCGCACGGCGGCTTGCGGCTTGCGGCTTGAGGGCGTGGCGGCCCGTTCTCCGGAGCGGGTTTTTTTGATGCTCTCATAGTTCTTGCTTTGTTCTCATTTCGGCGTATCGTCCTGTTCATGGTCGAGACGGCGAAAGGACGGGGTGCAAGGTCGAATGCGACCGGACGCCATGAACCCGAAACCGTCGAGGCCTTCGATGACGGCTGGACCGATCAGGACGCGGAGGCGGCGCCGCTGCGCACCACCCTGACGCCCGAGACGGCCCGGACGATCATCGCGCGGAACACCAGTCCGGATGTCGGTTTCGACCGGTCCATCAACCCCTACAAGGGCTGCGAACATGGCTGCATCTACTGCTACGCCCGTCCGTCCCATGCCTGGATGGGCCTATCCCCGGGCCTGGATTTCGAGAGCCGGCTCTTCTTCAAGCCGGGGGCAGCAGGTCTGCTGGAGCAGGAACTCTGCAAGCCGCGATACGTCTGCAAACGTCTCCACATAGGCGGCAACACCGACCCCTATCAGCCGGTCGAACGCGAGCTGAAGTCGACGCGGTCGATCCTGGAGGTTCTGGAGCGATTCAGACACCCGTTCAGCATCATCACCAAGTCGGTGCTGATCGCGCGGGACGTCGACATCCTCGGCCCCATGGGACGCGAGGGGCTGGCCTCGGCCTTCGTCTCGATCACCACCCTGAACCGCAAGCTGGCGCGGGCGATGGAGCCGCGCGCCTCGACCCCGGCCAAGCGGCTGGAGGCCATCTCCCGGCTGGCGGATGCGGGCGTGCCGGTCGGCGTCGGCTTCGCCCCGGTCATTCCGGGCCTGAACGACCATGAACTGGAGGCCGTTCTGGAGGCCGCATCAAAGGCCGGGGCGACCACGGCCATGTATGTGACCCTGCGCCTGCCGCTGGAGATCAAAACCCTTTTCGCTGAATGGCTGGCCGACGCCCGCCCCGACCGCGCGGCGCGGGTCATGTCGCTGGTCCGCCAGACGCGCGGCGGCAAGGACTATGACCCCGACTGGTCCCAGCGGATGAAGGGTACGGGCCCGGTGGCCGAGCTGATCGGAACCCGGTTCCGGGCGGCGATCAAACGCTATGGGCTCGACGGCCCCCGGCCCGTTCTGGACGAGAGCCGGTTCCGCGTTCCGGCCTCGGCGCGCAAGCAGATGGACCTGTTTGACGCGGCGTGAGGACGCTGGACACGACACGCGATCCGCTGCGAACTACCGGCATCGAACAGGGGGAAGCGACGATGATCCGGCGGACGATCAAGCGGACAGCGTCGGTGGCGGCGGCCCTCGCCCTGCCTTTCGCCCTCATCGCCTGCATGAAGGTCAATGTGCCCGAGCGGGCCTTCTTCTGGCCGGATGCGCGGCTGGCCCGGGAGAACATCACACTGCCTTCCAATCCGCCGCCGGCGGGTTCCGAGACCCTAGTCCTGCGCTATGCGGAAGGCCCGATCGGCGCGACGCGGGTCAGGTCGCCGGACGCGACCCGGCCGCTGGTCCTGTTCTGCGGTGGCAACATGTTCCGGCGCTCGGCCGCCGGCGGATCGCGCGCCGAAATCCTCGCGCCGTTCGGCGACCCGCTGATGTTCGACTACCCGGGCTACGGCGACACCGCCGGCTTGGACACCTTCGCGAACTTCCGGGCGGTCGGCGAGGTCGTGGCCGATGAGGCGCGACGGCAGGCGGACGCCGAGGGGCGTCGGCTGATCGTCTGGGGCCATTCGCTGGGCGGCATCGTCTGCTCCGAGATGGCCGTGCGCACGCGGGCGGACACCCTGGTGCTGGAAACCACCACCCCGGGCGCGCGGGCGACGGTGGAGCAGCAGGTCGGGCTGATGCGCCCCCTGGTGCGCGTGACCCTGGCCCCGGCGCTGGAGACCATAGACATTCCCGCCGCGCTGAACGGCTATCCGGGCAAGGTGGTCGTGCTGGAAGCCGGAAAGGACGACACCCTGCCCCCGGTACTCAGCCGCACCCTCGCCCGCCGGCTGGAGGCGCAAGGCAACCGGGTCGAGCGGATCGTCTTCCCCGCGGCCGATCACAATGACGTCGGACGCCAGCCGGACTTCACGCCGCGCCTGACGGCGGCCCTGAACTAGCGCCGGAAGACGCTGACCAGTTCGACGTGGGCGGACCAGAGGAACTGGTCGACAGGAGTGACGCTCTCCAGCCGGAAACCGGCGTCCAGCAGCACGCGGGCGTCGCGGGCGAAGGTGACGGGATTGCAGGAGACATAGACGACGGTCGCCGCCTTGGTCTGGGCCACTTGCTGCGTCTGCTCCAGCGCCCCGGCGCGCGGGGGGTCCAGCACGATGGCGTCGCAACCGCGCAGGTCGTAGGGGGCCATGGGGCGGCGGAACAGGTCGCGGGCCTGGGCCTCGATGGTCTTGATCTTCTTCGCCGTCCGGAAGCCCGCCTTGAGCGCGGCGATGCCCGGCGCGGAGCCGTCGGCGGCGATGACCGGGGCCACCGTGGCCAGAGGGAAGGTGAAAGTGCCGGCGCCGCAGAACAGGTCGGCGATCTTCTTCGCCCCCCTCACCGCCGCCACGGCGCGCTCGACCATGGCCTGTTCGGCGGGCGGCGCGGCCTGCAGGAAGCCGCCGGCCGGGATCGGCACGGTGGCCGGGCCGAACTGCACATGCGGCTGGCGGGCCATGACCAGGGTCTCGCCGGCGAGGCTGAGCCGGGCCAGATCGGCCTCGGCCGCGGCGGTGATCGCCCGCATCTGGGCGTCGCGGGACAGACCGCCGCCCGAACGACGCTCCACGCCGGTCACGTCCACATCCAGTCCGTCCAGCGTCAGGGTGACGTGCAGGGTCGGGGCGGATTTCGGATGTTCGAGGAAGGGCTCGGCCACCTTGGCCAGCGCCGGCAGGGCGGCGACGAGGCGCGGATCGGCCACCGGACAGCTGGTGACCTCGACCAGACGCCAGCTCTTGCGCGCCTTGAAGCCGAGGATGGCGCGGCCGTCAGCCCCCCGACGGGCATGCAGCGCCAGGCGGCGGCGCGACCCGGCGGGTACAGGGACGGTCGGCTCGACCGGGACGTCGATGCCTTCGCGGGACAGGGCCAGCCGCACCTGCTCGCGTTTCCAGTCCAGATAGGGCTGCGCCGCCCAATGTTGCAGCGAACAGCCGCCGCAATCGCCATACTGCGGCGACACGGGCGCGATGCGCTCCGCGCTGGGCGTGACGATCTCGACTTCTTCCAGCCGCCCGTCGCGGACCACGCCGCGCACGGTTTCGCCCGGCAGGGTCAGAGGCGCGAAGATGGGGCCGGCGGCGGTCTCGGCGATCCCGTCGCCCTGCCCGCCCACGCGCGCGATGGTCAGTGTCTCCGTCATCCGGCGCTTCTAGAGCCAAACCGGCCGGGTGCGAAACATGAACGAAGATGAACGGCGCGATCAAAGGCCGTTCAGCTAGCCCCCCGCATAAGGGATGCAACAGACGCGGGGCCGGATCGTTCGGTCCTCAGGGTTTGAACCGTTCAAGGATGACGCAGATGCTCGCCTCCATCACCAGCAAGGCCGCCTGTGGCGTCGCCGCCGTCGCGGCCGCCGGCCTGATGCTGGCCCCCGCGACCGCCTCCGCCCAGGCCTACACCTACCAGGGCGACCGCTACGCCGGGTACGACTACTACGGCCAGAACTACGGCGATCGCTATTACGGCGACCGTTACGACGACCGCTACCAGAGCAGCTATGACTACTGCCGCAGCGACCGCAGCCAGCGACGCGCAGCCGGTGCGACCATCGGCGCCGGGATCGGCGCGGTGGCCGGTTCCCAGGTCGCGGCGCGCGGTCGCCGGACCGAGGGCTCGATCCTCGGCGGCGTGCTCGGCGCGGTCGTGGGCGGCGCGGTCGGCAACGACTCGGCCCGGGACTGCGAACGCTATGACGACCGCGGCTACGGCTATCAGGGCTATGACAGCCGTTATGATGATCGGTCCGGCTACGGCTACGACAGCCGGTACGACGACCGGTATCGCTATGACGACCGGTACCGTTACGACGACCGCTCGGGCTATCGCAGCGACCGCTACGGCTGCCGCACGGTCGAGACCCGCAGCCGTGACTGGAGCGGCCGTCTGGTGACCCGCTACGAGGAAGTCTGCAACGGCTACTGACGAGATCGCGTCGCCGGTTACTTTTCAGCCCCCCTGTCGATCGGCGATGTGACGGGAGCCGCCGGTGGAGCAATCCGCCGGCGGTTTCTCATTTTTGGAGGGGCGCGGACCGTCGGCCCTTCGGGACCTCCCGGCCCGACGCGCCCTGAGCGCTTTGCGCCGGCTTGCGCTCAAGCAGCGAGCGACCGCGTCGCGAGCGTTAGCGCCCCTATCAGTCCCGCCGGGCCCAAAGGAGATATTCCACGTTGCCGTCGCCGCCGGTGATCGGGCTTTCGGCGGTGGCCTGGACCGACCAGCCGCGTGAGGCGATCCAGTCTGCGACGCGGGCGAGCACGGCCTCGCGCGCCTCGGCGTCCTTGACCACGCCGCCGCGTCCGACCTGGGCGCGGTTGTCCATCTCGAACTGCGGTTTCACCAGCGTGACCAGATCGGCGCCGGGCGCGGCCAGCGCCAGGGCGACCGGCAGGACTTTCGACAGGCCGATGAAGCTGGCGTCGCAGACGATCAGCTCGGGCGCGTCAGGGATCAGATCCGGCGTCAGGTCTCGGGCGTCGGTCTGCTCCAGATTGCTGACGCGCGGATCGGCGGCGATGCGGGGGTGCAGCTGCCCCTGCCCCACGTCAACGGACCAGACATGGGCCGCGCCGCGCTCCAGACAGACCTCGGTGAAGCCGCCGGTGGAGGCGCCGACGTCCAGCACGACCCGGCCTTCGACCGCCACGGGCCAGAGGGTCAGGGCGTGATCCAGCGTCAGGGCGGCCCGGCCGACGAAGCGATGGGCGGCTGCGGCTTCGAGGGCCGCGTCGTCGGCGACCTTTTCCGACGCCTTCGACACGACCCGGCCGTCCACCTTGACCAACCCGGCCTCGATGGCCGCCTGGGCCCGCGAGCGGCTGTCGAACAGACCCCGCGAGACCAGGAGCTGGTCGATGCGCGCGGTCACGCCCTTCTCCCCTTGAGGGAGAAGGTGGCTCGCGGAGCGAGACGGATGAGGGGGCTGGCTGACGCAACCCAAGCCTCCAGCGATGAGGGAGCCGAAACAGCCCCCTCATCCGAGCGGCTTCGCCGCCCACCTTCTCCCTCGAGGGGAGAAGGAAGACTCACAGCGCTTCCAGACGCTTCAGCGCGGCCTCGAGGCGGGCCTTGCCGGCTTCGGCCTCGGCCAGCTTCTCGCGCTGCTCGTCGACGACTTCCGGCGCGGCGCGGGCGACGAAGTTGGGGTTGCCCAGCTTCTTGTTCACGTGGCCGATGTCGCTGTCGAAGACGCCGATTTCCTTGACCAGACGCGCCTTCTCGGCGGTCAGGTCAATGATGTCGGCCAGGGACAGGGCCGCCGTGTCGCCGTTGACGACCAGCGAGACCGCGCCGGCCGGCAGGGCGTCGGCGACCCAGACCTCGGACACCCGGGCCAGGGTCAGGATCAGCGGACGGTGCAGGTCGATCAGGCGGGCGTTCTCCGCCGACGGCGAGACGAAGGTCAGCGGCGGCTTGGCCGACGGCGGCACATTCATCTCGGCGCGCAGCTGGCGGACCTCGGTGACCAGATCGACCAGCCAGCCGATCTCTGCGTCCGCGGCGGCGTCGATGAAGGCGTCCGGCAGGACCGGCCAGGCGGCGCCCAGCAGCATCGCCTCGTCGCGCGGCGCGCCCTCTTCCGCCAGCTTGTCCCACAGCTCTTCGGTGATGAAGGGCATGACGGGGTGCATCAGCTTCAGGGTGTGGTCGAGCATCCAGGCGGTCATGGCCTGGGTCTCGGCCTTGGCGGTCGCGTCGGCGCCGTTGAAGACCGGCTTGGCCAGCTCCAGGTACCAGTCGCAGAAGACGTTCCAGACGAATTTGTAGAGCGCCGAGGCGGCGTCGTCGAAACGGCCGCCCTCGATGGCGTCCGAGACCTGACGCTCGGCCTTGGTCAGCTCGCCGCGGATCCAGCGGTTGATCGACTGCTGGACGGTCGCGGGATCGAAGCCCTCGACGCGCTTCGCCTCGTTCATCTGGCTGAAACGGGCCGCGTTCCACAGCTTGGTGCCGAAGTTCCGATAGCCTTCAATGCGTTGCTTCGACAACTTGATGTCGCGCGTGCCCGACAGGATGGCCATGGTGAAGCGCAGCGGGTCGGCGCCCAGCTCGTCGATGATGCCGAGGGGGTCGATGACGTTCCCCTTCGACTTGCTCATCTTCTGGCCCTTCTCGTCGCGGACCAGGCCATTGATGATGACCCGCTTGAACGGGACCTCATCCATGAAGTGAAGTCCCATCATCATCATCCGGGCAACCCAGAAGAAAATGATATCCGCGGCGGTGACCAGATCGCTGGTCGGGTAGAAGCGCTGCAGGTCCTCGGTCTTCTCGGGCCAGCCCATGGTCGAGAATGGCCACAGGGCCGAGGAGAACCAGGTGTCGAGGACGTCCTCGTCCTGGGTCAGGGCCTTGCCGCCGGCTTGGGCGATGGCCTCTTCCTCGGTCTCGGCGACGTAGATGTTTCCATCGGCGTCATACCAGGCCGGGATGCGGTGACCCCACCAGAGCTGGCGGCTGATGCACCAGGGCTCGATGTTGCGCAGCCATTCGAAATAGATCTTCGAATAGCTGGCCGGTTCGAAGGTGGTGTCGCCCTGCTCCACCGCCTTGATGGCGGGCTGCGCCAGGGTGTGGGCGTCGACGTACCACTGGTCCGTCAGCCAGGGCTCGATGACGACGCCCGAGCGATCGCCGTGCGGGACGGCGTGCTTCGTCTTCTCGATCTCCTTCAGCCAGCACTCTTCCTCGGCGCGGGCGACGATAGCCTTGCGCGCGGCGAAGCGGTCCATGCCCTCGTACTCGGGGGGCACGTCGGGGGCGTCGGCGGCGGTGATGCGCGCCAGCGAATCCATGACGTTCAGCGTCGCCAATCCGGCGCGCTTGCCGACGCCGAAGTCGTTGAAGTCGTGCGCCGGGGTGATCTTCACCGCGCCCGAACCCTTGGTCGGATCGGCGTAGTCGTCAGCGACGATGGGAATGCGGCGGCCGGTGATCGGCAGGGTCACGAACTTGCCGACCAGACCGGCGTAGCGCTCGTCCGACGGATGAACGGCGACGCCGGTGTCGCCCAGCATGGTCTCCGGGCGGGTGGTGGCGACGACGATGTAGTCGCGGGTCTCGAACTCCGTCGGCTTGCCCTCGTCATCGAAGGCGACCGGGTGTTCGTAGGTGACGCCGTCCGCCAGCGGATAGGCGAAATGCCAGTAGGCGCCGTCGACCTCTTTCTGCTCGACCTCGAGGTCCGAGATGGCGGTCTGGAAATGGGGATCCCAGTTCACCAGACGCTTGTCGCGATAGATCAGGCCGTCCTTGTGCAGCTGGACGAAGACCTTGCGGACGGCGGCGTTCAGGCCCTCGTCGAGGGTGAAGCGCTCGCGCGACCAGTCGCAGGACGAGCCCAGACGGCGCAGCTGGCGGACGATGGTCCCGCCGGACTCGGCCTTCCATTCCCAGACCTTGTCGACAAAGGCCTCGCGGCCCATCTCGCGCCGCCCGGCGTTTCCTGCGGCGGCCAGCTGACGCTCGACGACCATCTGGGTGGCGATGCCCGCGTGGTCCGTGCCCGGCAGCCAGAGGACGGCCTTGCCCTTCATCCGGTGATAGCGGGCCAGGATGTCCTGCAGGGTGTTGTTCAGCGCGTGGCCGATGTGCAGCGACCCCGTCACGTTCGGCGGCGGAATGACGATCGAGTACGCGTCAGCGGCGCCGTCGGTCGCGGCGGCCGCGCGAGGGGCGAACAGACCGCTGTCCTCCCACATCGAATAGAGGCGCGGCTCAGCCGCCTTGGGATCGAAAGTCTTGTCGAGCATGAGGTGGTCTTTGAGCAGAAAAGCGAAAGGGCGGCCCCGCCGGAGCCGCCCTGGAATGATCTAGTGAAGATCGGTGCGCAGGTGAAGCTTAGCCGGCCGAGCGGGCGATGCGTTCCACTTCCTTGCGTACCTGGGCCTCGACGATGCCGGGCAGGTTGGCGTCGAGCCAGTCCTTGAGCATCGGGCGCAGCATTTCAGCGACCATGGCCTCGACGGTCGAGCCGCTGGCGAAGGTCAGGTCGGGGCCCGAGGCGGCCGGAGCCGCGGCCGGCTTCTGGAAGCTGGCGGCCAGACCGGCGAAGGCCGAGGCGGCGCTGGCGGCGGCGCTCTCGCCGACGAGCGAGTCGTAGTTGGTGGTGGGGACCGACGGATGCTCGGGCGTGTGGACTTCCGGCGGCGGGGCGAAGACCGACTCGCTGACGGGCTCGGCCGGGAACGGCTCGGGCTCGGAGGCGGTGACGTCCAGATCGCCGATGCTTTCCGGGGCTTCGTAGGTCTCGGTCAGTTCGAGGACGTCTTCCTCGACCGGCTCGGGCTCGACCGGGAAGGCCGGGGCGATCGGCGCGGCCTCGATGACCGGCGCGGGGGCCGGTTCGGGCTCGGGAGCCGGCGCAGGCGCGGGTTCCGGCGCGGGAGCGGGCGCGGCGGCGGTCTCGGCCGGCGCGTCGTCCTCGGAGATGATCCGGCGGATCGACGCCAGGATCTCCTCCATCGTCGGTTCCTGGGCGGTCTGGTCGGTCATGTCGAAATCCCGGGCGAACGCGTGTGCGTGCGATCTGAACGAATTGCAGGCGGGGAGAAGCGGACCCCTCCCCGCAGAAATGTCGTCGCATCAACGCCCGTCGGAATCAACGGGCGTTTTTCCCCAACGGGGCGAGCGCATGAAATCAGTCGCGCGGCGCGGTCCGCACAACCTCCGACTTCAGCTGCGCGTCGAGCGGCGCATCCTCGGCGTCCGTGGCCGGAACGATCGGCGGCGCGGCGACGCGGTCGATGGTTTCCAGCACGCCGTCCCACGGCAGGGCGCCGCGGTTGCGGACGCGCTGATAGTTGGCCGACGGGTCATAGGGATCGAGGGTCGGGTCGAGATCCGGCCCTTCCAGGCGGCCCATGGCGGCCAGCAGATTGGCTTGGGCGACGTACTCGTTGCGCTGGGCGCTGGCCAGGGTGACCTCGGCGTTGCGCAGCTCCAGCTCCTGGTTCAGCACATCCAGCGTGGTGCGCAGGCCGACCTGGGCCTCCTGACGCACGCCCTCGGCGGCGACGGTGGCGGCGCGGACGGCTTCCTGACCGGCCTGCAGGGTGGCGCGGGCCGAGATCGACTGGGCGTAGGCCGAGCTGACCGACTGCAGGGCGTTGCGGCGTTCACCCTCGACGGCGATCTGGGCGGCGTTGGCGCGTTCCAGGGCCTGGGCGACGCGCGACGAGTTCAGGCCGCCGGTGAACAGCGGCACCGACAGGGTGGCGCCGGCGGTCAGGCGGGTGTTGTCCCCGAGGTCGCCCAGACGGTCGAACTCGCTGGAACCGCCGTAGCTGGCGGTGGCGCGCAGCGACGGCAGGAACTCGGCCTTGGCGGCGGCGACGTTAGCTTCGGCGGCCTGCAGCGAATAGCCGGCGGCGCGGATGCCCGGATTGTCGACGAGGGCCACGTCCATGGCGCTGTCGAAATCGGCCGGGACGCCCGGCAGGACCGGCATCGGGGCCAGATCACCCGGGGCCTGGCCGACGACGGCGGCGTAGGCGGCGCGGGAGACCGACAGCTGGGCGCGGGCGTTGGCCAGATCGGCCTCCGACTGGGCCAGACGGGCTTCCGACTGGGCGACGTCGGTGCGGGTGATTTCGCCGACCTCGAAACGGGCGGTCGATTCCTCGAGCTGGCGCTGCAGGACGCTGAGGTTGGCCTCGCGGATGCGCAGGATCTCGGTGTCGCGAATCACGTCGGCGTAGGACTGGATCACCAGGGCCAGAACGCTCTGTTCGATGTCACGCAGGTTCTCGCGACCGGCCAGGATGTCGGCCTCGGCGGCGGTGATGGCGTGGCCGACGCGGCCGCCGGTCCACAGGTTCTGGCCGACGCCGACGGTGGCCGAGGCGCTGTCCGACTCCACAACCCCGCCCGAGGTCAGTGGCGGCGTGCCGACGACGGGCGAATCCGTACGGGTGTAGGTCCCGCTGAGCGTCACATCGAGGGTCGGGCGGAGACCGGCGCGGGCCTGAACGATCGTCTCGTCCAGCGCGCGCTGGTTGGCGCGCTGGGCCAGCAGCGACGGATTGGTGCGGTAAGCCAGGGCGATCGCTTCCTGCAGCGTCTCGGCCCAGGCGGGGGCGCCGATACCGGCGACCATGGCGATGACGGCGACCGAGGTAAGCGCACGCGAGCGTTTCAGCATGATTGTTCCTGCCTGGCGCGGGGGGCGCGCCCTAGTATCCCATGGCCTGATGCGGGACGGTTTCGCCCCGCGCCAGTTAAGTTTTTTTCACGCACAAGGCCCCGCTCTCCGTCGGGATCGCGGGCCTAGAGCGCGAAGGTGGGCTCCGGGGCCAGTTCCGCAAGCACCGGGGGCGCCGCGTCGAACAATTCCCGGCGCGATATGCCCTGCTCGCCACGCATATAGAGGACCGCCTTGCCGCCCGGGCCCGAGCGCTCGACCACGGCCAGACGACCGCCGACCGACAGGGCCTTCAGCCAGGCTTCCGGGCGGCCGGGCACGGCGGCCTCGGAAACGATCAGGTCATAGCCCTCGCCCGCCGGGGTCGACAGCGGCTGGACCACGGTGGCGACGCCGTCGTCCGCCAGGGCGGCGCCGGTCACCTCGAAGACGGCGGCGTCCGATTCCTGGGCGGTGACGTTCAGGCCCATGCGCGCCAGCACGGCGGCGGCATAGGGGCCGGCGACGGCCAGGGCCCGTTCACCGGACTTCGGCGCCAGGGCCATCAGAAGCTTGGACAGGTCACGCGGCAGCATCAGGCGGCGATCGCCGGCGATTTCGGGCTCGATCTCCACATAGGCGGAGAAGGCGCGATCGGCCGGGATGAAGCGTTCACGCGGCACGGCGAGCAGCGCCGCCTGCAGGGCCCGATCGGTGACGTCGTTCACCCGAACCTGGCTGTCGACCATGACCTTGCGTGCTGCGGCGAAATCCATTGTGGAAGAATCCTGCTGAAATCTGGCGCGCTTATAGGTCTGTGCGTTGCAGCGGACAATCCGATCTGATAGCGAACCCGCCTCGCGATGGACGGCCTGGTTTCTCCAGGGCTCTCGGCCTGATGGCGGAGTGGTTACGCAGCGGACTGCAAATCCGTGTACGCCGGTTCGATTCCGGCTCAGGCCTCCATCGCGGGATTTTCCCTGAAAGCCGGTCCGGACACGGCGCGCAGCGACGCGCGGCGGCCTTTCCGCAGCCGCGGTCCCCGACGCCTCGCAGCGCGGTTTCAGGCGATCGGAGCCGTAATCCAGCCGATCGAGGCGGCCGCACCCACGGCGGCGGCGACGACAGCGACGACAACGCCGATGCGCGCGTTGCGATGAACGAAAACCAGAATCCCGCCGAACATAGCCCAACCCCTTCCCCGGACCGCGCTACAGCGACACAGGCGCGGCGGTTCATCAAGGTGTACAAAGCGTTAATCGCGATTTGGTGATCGGATTACGTCTGTCGCGCGAAATGATGCAGGGCCAGGGCGCCCGCCACGGCGACATTCAGCGAATCAAAGCCGCCCGACATCCGAATCCCCACCGGCTCGCAGCGGGCGATCAGCTCGGCGGGCAGGCCCGGCCCCTCGGTTCCCAGAACGATGGCGACCCGCCCTCCGACGGGGGAGCGGTCCAGCGGTGTGACCGCCGACGGCGTCATGGCCAGAACGCGGAAATCGGCCGCCTGCAGGGCCGCCACGGCCTGACCGGCGTCCAGTCCCGTGACCATGGGCGTCCGCAGCACGGCCCCGACCGAGACCCGGATCGCCTTGCGATAGAAGGGATCGCAGCAGCGCTGGTCCAGCAGCACCGCGTCGGCCCCGAAGGCCGCGGCGTTGCGGAAGATGCCGCCCATATTGTCGTGATTGCCGATTCCGCAGGCCAGAACGACCAGCGCCTCGTCGCCGACCCCGGCGATCACGTCCTCCAGCGATCGCGGCGCGGGCTTCTCCCCCAGCGCCAGGATGCCCCGGTGCAGGGGAAAACCCGCGATGGCGTCCAGCACCCCCTGCCCCGCCACATAGACCGGCACGTCCTCCGGCAGGCCGGCCAGGGCCTCGCCCAGAGCCTCCACCCGGTTCTCCGCCAGCAGGACCACGCGCGGGCGGCACAGGGCGTGTGTAGAGGTCAGGACGCGCAACACGACGTCGCCCTCGGCGACAAACAGCCCCTGACGGCCGGTCAGGTCCCTTTCACGGATGTCGCGGAAGCCCGCAATCCGGGGATCGTCCGGGGTTTCGATGCGGAAGTTTTTCAAAGTCCGACATTTCCTGTTGCCTACATTCGATTCCCGTTGCTATAGCGCCCGCCTTCCCGAGCGAAACCTGTTCCGCAGTAGCTCAGTGGTAGAGCAGCCGACTGTTAATCGGCTGGTCGTAGGTTCGAATCCTACCTGCGGAGCCATCGCCCGACCTTCCCCTCCGACAGCGTCGGCGGGGACAGGGCCTTCCCCCGAAATCAGAGCGACCTGACCCGCCCGCCGGGGACCTCCGCGCATCCGCCGTAAGGCAAGGCGCGTTGCGCGGCGTCCGTGATCCGAAAGCCGCTCGGCGGCGTCTCCGGATTTCGGAAGTCATGACCGCGCTGCGCCCGCTCGCCTCTTCGCCCGCCCGCTTTTCGGCCCCGGTCGGAAATATCCTGCAGATCCGGCCACGGGTGCGCACCGCGATCCTGCTGCCGTCGGGTTGCCGGTTCTCGGCGGCCCATCCGAACTCCATGGAGACGGTCGTCCGGACCCTGGCCGCGCCGCTGGCCGATCAGGATGTGCGAATCTTCTGCTGCGAGGGCGCCGAGGATCACGGACTGCCCGGGGTGGAGGCTCTGCCGTCGCGCGGTCCCGAGCGCCTGCGCCTGCTGGCCGACCGGCTGCGAACGTTCCGGCCGGAGGTCATTGAACACCATCAGCAGGTGCGGCAGGCGGTGGCGATCAGGGCGCTGGTCCCCCAAGCCGCGCATCTGCTGTACCGGCACAATGCGTTGAAGGCGCCCCGCCACTGGATCGACCGCTGGCGCTATCAGAACCGCTACGCCGCGATGGACGGCTTCATCTTCGTCAGCGAGGCCGAGCGCGCCGCCTTCGCCCGCGCCTTTCCGGAGCTGGCGGATCGCGCGCGGTCAGCGCCCAACCCGATCGATGCGACCGCCTGGCTGGCCCCGCCGGAGCAGAAGCAGCCCCTGGTCGCGTTCGCGGGCCGCGCCATGCCCGAGAAGGGCGTGGACGTGCTCTGCGCCGCCCTGCCCGCCGTCCTGGACCGGCATCCGGACTGGCGCGCGGTGCTGATGCTGAACGACTGGGACCAGCATGCCGGCTGGGCGGCCCCGCACGTGGCCGCGCTCGGCCGCTACGGATCGCGGGTGACGGTGCTGAAGTCGGCTCCGCTGGCCGAGGTGCGGCGCCAGATGCGGCTGGCGGCCATCGCCCTGACCCCGTCAACCTGGGCCGAGCCGTTCGGCCTGACCGCCGTCGAGGCCCATGCGGCGGGCGCTGCGTTGATCTCGTCCGGTCGCGGCGGGTTGAGGGAGGCCAGCGGCCCACACGCCCTGTACGTCGACGAGGTGACGCCCGGGTCGCTGGCCCGGGCCATGGAGCACCTGATCCGACATCCGCTGGAGCGGATCGAACTGGCGCGGGCGGCCCAGGCCTATGTGCTGGAGACCCACAGTCCCGTCGAACGGGCGAACGGCCTGCTGCGTATCCGGCAGGCCGCCGCCCTCGCCCGTCGCCGTCGCGGCGCCGGGGAAGAAAAAAGCCCGACGCGGACGCCGGGCTGGAAAGTTCGGTGATGGTGGGTGTCCTCGAAGAAGAGAAGACAATCCCTCCGTGCGACCGAATTGGTTAACAGTGCGTAAATCACGCCGGAGCGGGCGCATCCGGGAGCCAGGTCCATTGATAGGCGCCGCCGGGCCCCGCCCAGCCGACCCGCCACCCCGCCCCGGCGCGATCGATCTGCAGGTCCGAACCGGCGGCGCCCGGCCCGGGCCAGGCGAAGGTTTGCTCGCCGACGCGCACCGTTTGGCCTGAGCCGACCGGGCCCAGAAGGACGCTCCAGCGCCCGCCCTCGCCCGACAGGACGTCCAGGGTGTCGCCGGCGGCGGAGATCTCGAGCCTCTGCCCCCGCGCCGCCGTGCGTCCCGAGGCGAGGACAGACTGGGCGTCGCTGTCGACGGCGCCGAGCACCGGGGCCGGGTCGAGCCGACGGGTCGGTCCCCCGGGCCGCAGCACGGCGATCGGCCCGCGCCCGCCGTCGATGATCAGCAGGCGATCCGGAGAGCGGGCCGCATCCTGTCCGATCTGGGTTTCAGGCCGCAGGAGCAGGAGACCTCGCGGGGCCGCCATGCGGATCTCGAATCGTCCGTCCGGATCGGCGGCGGCGGCGTAAGCGGCGCCCTGGTCGTTGCGCAGGACCACGCGCGCACCGGGCTCGGCGCGGCCGACGAAGATGAGGCTGGCGTCGGCCTGTTGAACCGAAAGAATCTGCGGCGGCTGGGTCCAGCCCGTCGTATTGCCCGCCGCATCACGGGCCGGGCGCTCAGGTTCCGGCATGCAGCCGGCGGCGCCCAGCGACAGGCTGACAGTGATAACGGCGACAACCGCGCAGATGGGCCGTTTCATCCTGTCTCTCCCGCAGCTAGGAATACGCCCCCGATAGCGCGGCGGGGCCGCCGCTGTCTTCCCATTCGATCCCGAGGGTTCATGAGCATTTCCATCCAGCCGTTCGACGGCAAGTCCGTCTGCCTGTTCTGCGGCTCCTCCGACCGGTCCGATCCGGTTTACACCGTCGCCGCCCAGGAATTCGGCGCGCTGACGGCGGCGGCGGGCTGGCGGCTGGTCTACGGCGGCGGCGGCGTCGGCCTGATGGGCGCCTCGGCCCGGGCCGCGCACGAGGCGGGCGGTCGGGTGCTGGGCGTGATGCCGGGCTTCCTGCGCAGCCGCGAGCGCCTGTTCGACGAGGTCGAGACCCTGGTCGTGACCTCGATGCACGAGCGCAAGACGATCATGTACGACCAGTCGGACGCCTTCGTCGTCGCGCCCGGCGGCGTGGGCACGCTGGAGGAAGTGATCGAGGTCCTGTCGTGGAAGCGGCTCGACCTGCACCACAAGCCGGTGATCTTCCTCAATATCAACGGCTTCTGGGATACGCTTCTGGCGGCGATCGAGACCGGCATCGAGCAGAAGATGACGCCCGACACCTTCCGTCAGGCCTATAGCGTGGTGAACACGGTCGAGGAGGCGATCGCGCTGATGCAGTCGGCGGACGATCTGCCTCACTTGCAACATGATCGCCGGTAAGTAATCGTCGATCAGATCGCGCTACCGCGTTTCGTTTGGCAACGCGCTCTTGACAGTTTCAAATAACAACGCACACTGAGACGGTGGACGCGCCAAGCGCGACCGACCTCATCGGAGACTTCTGAAATGCGCGCCTTCCTGATCGCCGCGACCCTGCTGGTCGCCGCCCCCGCCTTCGCCCAATCGGCCACCTCGACCGCCGTTCTGACCGACGCCGCCAAGGCGCCGGCCGGCCGCACCATCATCGACGGCGCCTCGTGGAGCTGTGAAGGCGCCACCTGCACCGCCAACGGCGGCGCCAACCAGACCGCCGCCCGCGCCTGCCGCCGCGTCGTCGCCCGCTTCGGCAACGTCTCGGCCTTCACCTACAAGGGCGCCGCCCTGTCGGCCGAGCAGCTGGCGACCTGCAACGCCGCCTGATCGGCCGCGCATCGCTAGAAATGAAAAGGCCGCCCTGCGACGGGCGGCCTTTTTGCTGTCCGGCTGTCGCGACGGCTCAGGCCGTCTCGCCCTTCAGGCGCTGCACGATGCGCTCGCGGCCGATCATCGGGGCGACCGAGGCCATGTCGGGGCCATGGGCCTGGCCGGTCAGGATCAGGCGCAGGGGCATGAACAGGCCCTTGCCCTTGGCGCCGGTCTTTTCCTTCACGGCGTTGGTCCAGGTGGGCCACAGGGTCTCGTCGATCGTTTCGGGCAGGACCTCCAGCGCGGCGGCGGCGAAGGCGGCGTCCTCGATCACCGGGGTGACCGGACCGCGCACGATGGCGGCCAGGCCGACGACGTCGGCGAACTTCTGCAGGTTCGGGCGCACGACTTCCCAGAAGGCCTGCCCCAGATCGGCGTCCAGCGCGGCGAGACGCGGCTGGGCCACGGCGTAGTCCATGGCGTGCAGGGCCTGGGCGTTCAGGCGGTCCAGATCGGCGGTGTCGTAGCGCGCCGGCGAGCGGCCCATCTTGGAGAAGGCGAAGCTGTCGCCCAAGGCCTCGACCGAGGCGCCGACTTCCAGCGGGTCCGAGGTGCCGATGCGGCCCAGGTGGCTGGTGATCGCGATCGGCTCATAGCCGAGGTCGCGCATCTCGCTGATGGACAGCGAGCCCAGACGCTTGGACAGGGCCGCCCCGTCGGCGCCGACCAGAAGCGGCATGTGGGCGAAGCCCGGCACGGTCGCGCCCAGCGCCTCGAAGATCTCGATCTGGGCGCCGGTGTTGGTGACGTGGTCCTCGCCCCGGATGATGTGGGTGATGGCCATGTCGATGTCGTCGACGACCGACGGCAGGGTGTAGAGGAACAGGCCGTCCTCGCGGATCAGCACCGGGTCCGACATCGAGGCGGTGTCCACCTCGGCGTGGCCGCGGGCCAGGTCTTCCCAGGCGACGCGTTTGCCTTCCAGCTTGAAGCGCCAGTGCGGGCGGCGACCCTCGGCCTCATAGGCGGCCTTCTCGGCGTCGGTCAGCTCGAGCGCGGCGCGGTCGTAGATCGGCGGCAGGCCGCGCGACAGCTGCACCTTGCGGCGACGGTCCAGCTCTTCGGCGGTTTCATAGCAGGCGTAGAGGCGGCCGGCGGCCTTCAGGCGGGCGGCGGCGTCCTCATAGCGGTCGAACCGCTTGGACTGGTTGTGGCGCTCGTCCCAGACCAGGCCCAGCCAGGTCAGGTCGTCCTCGATCCCCTGTTCGAACTCGGGGGTCGAGCGGGCCAGGTCGGTGTCGTCGATCCGCAGCACGAATTGACCGCCCTGCCCCTTCGCGAACAGCCAGTTCACGAGAGCGGTGCGGACGTTGCCGACGTGCAGCTTACCCGTCGGCGACGGGGCGAAACGAACCTTGACGGTCATGGGAAGAGAAACCTTGGAATGCGAGGCGCGTAGGTCGCGCTGCAACCCGGCGAAGTCAAGGCGCGGCTTGGGCGCAAGGTCGGATCATGATAGATTTGACGGCGTCATGAACGCGCCCGTGCAAATCCGGAAGCCCGAAGTCGCGGAACGCCTGCGCGAACTTGCACGGCTGGAGGGCAAGTCGATCACCGACCTGGTCGAGGAGATGGTGCGCGAGCGGGATGAGCGGCTGACGGCGGCTCGTGAGGCGGATATCGAGCGGAAACTGACGGCGGCGATGGAGACGGTGCGGCGCTTTCAGGCCCTGCCGATCATCGGCCCGCTCCCGACCGATGACGACCTTTACGACGAAGACGGCCTGCCGAAGTGATCGTCGTCGATGCGTCTGCGCTGGTCGCCATGTTGCTGGATGAGCCGGAACGCGCCGCCTTCTTCGACGTGGTCAGCAAGGCCCGGGCCTGCCTGTCGCCGGTCGGGTACTGGGAAGCGGCGATCAAGCTCGGACGGCAACGAGGGCCGGCGGGCGTGGCCGAGCTGGATCAGTTGCTCGCGGACTTCGACATCCGGATCGTTGATGCGGACCATGACGTCGCAAGCCGCGCGATCAAGGCCGAGCGGGAGTTCGGGAAACGGACCGCGGCCGGACTGAATATGGGCGACTGCTTCGCCTATGCGCTGGCGAAGCAGCTGGACGCGCCCCTGCTCTACAAAGGCGCGGACTTCAACCGGACAGACATCCAGGCGGCGCTGACCGCCTGAACGATCAGTCGTCGCGGTGAACCCGCTCGCGGCGTTCGTGGCGTTCCTGGGCCTCGACCGACAGGGTCGCCGTCGGGCGGGCCTCGAGACGACCGAGGCTGATCGGCTCGCCGGTCTCCTCGCAGTAGCCGTACGACCCGTCCTCGATGCGGCGCAGGGCCTCATCGATCTTGGAGATCAGCTTGCGCTGACGATCCCGGGTGCGCAGCTCCAGCGCGCGGTCGGATTCGGAAGACGCCCGATCCACGAGATCCGGATGGTTTTCCGTCTCGGCTTTCAGGTTGCTCACCGTGCCCTTGGACTCACGAAGGATGTCATCCTTCCAGTCCATGAGCTTGGCCTTGAAATAGGCCAGCTGCCGCTCATTCATGAACGGTTCGTCGTCGGACGGCCTGTACGCGGCCGGTTCGATAACTGACGCCAATGCGTTCATCGCACTCACGCTCTAAACAGCGCCCCCCTGTGGCGCAGTGCTGCGTATAGGGATGCGAAAGAGTCGCGGCAACACGCCTCTCGCGAGCGTGACCTGCAAAGATTAATCTGCCGCCGCCACCGTGACATTTCTTCATCACCCGGGCGGCGCAACGCGCGATTCCGGGAACGATTTCGCCTATTTATGCTGCACTGCGGCGAAGATCAGCCTTTGCCAGCTCAACCGCAGCGCGAAGGTCGATCTGATCGAGCACCGCCTTGAGCCCCGGGTCGGCGTCGTCCGGCCGCTCTTCCCTGAGCGAGCGGCTCAGGCGTTCCAGCGCACCGCTTCCGGGCTCGCCGGCCAGAAGCGCCAGCTTCAACTCATCAAGGCGATCCAGCAGGCCGGAGCCCCGACGCACCGCGCGGCGGCGACGCTCGGTGGCGTCCTCGACCCCCTGCAAGGCCATCAGGGCGGTCATCCCGGCCACGCCCGACACCGAGGACGCCGCGGCGGGCGCGCTGGCCGGCGCGGCCTGTCCGGCGCCCGGCACGGAGAACCCGCCCGCGGCCCGTGCGGGACGCGAACCCTGGGAAGCCGAGGGGCCAGTGGCTCCGGTGACCTTCATGCGGTGCAACTCCAGACCATGAGCGACCATCGCGGGCGCTGGTCACCGTTTGGTTAACGGCGCGGCAAAATCTGCCGCCAATCCCGGCAAGGCCTCCCTGCCCGAGATTGTATTCATTGAGTTTTCCGTCTGGCATGAGGTTAGCAACACGAGGGCATCGACTGTTCACCGGACACCTGACCGATGCAGAAATTGCTGGCCTCCCTCCTGACCGCCGCCGCCCTGGCCGGATTCGCCGCGCCGGCGATGGCCCAGTCGCGGATCAAGGACATCGCCTCGATCGAGGGCGTCCGGACCAATCAGCTGATCGGCTACGGCCTGGTCGTCGGCCTCGCCGGTACGGGCGACTCGCTGCGCAACTGCCCCTTCACCCGCCAGTCGTTGGAGGGGATGAGCGAGCGCCTGGGCAACAACATCCGGGGCTCCACCGCCAACACCAAGAACATGGCCGCGGTGATGGTCACCGCCGACCTGCCCGCCTTCGCCACGCCCGGCGCGCGGATCGACGTCAACGTCTCGTCGATGTGCGACGCCAAGAGCCTGCTGGGCGGATCGCTGATCGTCACCGGCCTGCAGGGCGCCGACGGGCAGGTCTACGCCGTGGCCCAGGGCTCGATCCAGACCGGCTCGGTCTCGGCGTCCGGCGCCTCGGGCTCCTCGGTGACCCGCGGCGTGCCGACCGCCGGCCGGATCGCCTCGGGCGCGACGGTCGAGCGTGAGACCGGGTTCGAACTGGCCAACATGAATGAGGTGCGGCTGACGCTGCGCAATCCGGACTTCACCACGGCCCAGCGCGTCGCCGCGGCGATCAACCAGACCTACCCGGGTACTGCCCTGGCCGAGAACGGCACCGTCATCGCCCTGCGCGCCCCGACCGGTCTGGGCATGGCGGGCTTCATCAGCCGGGTCGAGAACCTGCCGGTCGAGGTCGACGCCCCGGCCAAGGTCATCATCGACGAGGTGAACGGCGTGATCGTCATGGGGGACGCCGTGCGCGTCTCCACCGTCGCCATCGCGCAGGGCAACCTGACCGTTTCGGTCCAGGAGAACCCCATGGTCAGCCAGCCCGAGCCGTTCAGCCGCGGCGGCCAGACCGTGGTCGTTCCCCAGTCGGACGTGCAGGTCGAGGAAGAGCGCGGCGTGCAGATGCGCATGCTCGGCGGCGGCAGCTCGCTGTCCAGCCTGGTCAACGGCCTGAACGCCCTCGGCGTCAGCCCGCGCGACATGATCTCGATCCTGCAGGCCATCAAGGCCGCCGGCGCCCTCCAGGCCGACATCGAGGTGATGTGAGCATGACCGATCTGTCCATCGCCTCCGCCCTGACCGGCTCCGATCCGCAGCGCGCCCGCGACACCGCCCGGATGCGGGAAACCGCCGAAGCCTTCGAGGCCTCCTTCCTGTCGCAGATGCTGAAGCCGATGTTCGAGGGCCTGAGCACCGACGGCATGTTCGGCGGCGGCGAGGCCGAGGGCCAATGGCGCAGCTTCATGATCGACGCCATGGCCAAACAGACGGTGAAAGCCGGCGGCATCGGCCTGGCGGATGACGTCATGGCCCAGATGATCAAGATGCAGGAACAGGGACAAGCATGACCGAAGCCGCCGTTCTGAACGCCACAGCCCGGGTCCGGCAGATGACCGACCTGACCGAGCGGCTGACCGCCTGCCTGATCGAGGAATCCAAGGCCTTCGAGGCGCATCGCCCGCAGGACGCCGCGGCCACCGTCGCCGCGACCCAGGAGCTGGCCAACACCTATCGCCGGGAATCCGCGCAGCTGAAGGCCAATCCGGCGGCGATTTCGCCGGCTCCGGCCGCCCACCGCACCGCCCTTATCAAGGCCACCCAGATCTTCGAGGCCGTGCTGGCCCGTCACGGGCGCGCCGTCGAGGCGGCACGGGTCGTGTCGGAAGGCCTGGTCAAGACCATCGCCGCCGAGATCGCCAGCCAGCGGGGCTCGCCCTCGGCCTACGGCGCGTCCGGTCGGGCCAACGCCGGCGACAGCCGCGCCGTGGCGCTTAACCGCACGGCTTAACCTTCGCCTTTCGCGCGCAAAGGCGATCTTAACGCAAGCAGGCGTAAGCCTCTGGGATGACGATCAAATCCCGCCTTCTCGGAATGGCGTTCGCCGCATCCGACGTGCTGTTCGAGCTGGACCGGGAAACGGTCACCCTGGCCATCGGCGCCGGGCCGGTTTCCGGCGTCGAGCCCGGTGCGGCCTGGTCGGGTCAACCGCTGGACGCCTTCTTTGCGCCCTCCTCCCTTCCGGGGATCCGGGCCGCGCTGACGGACCTCAGCCCCGGCGTCCGCTCCGAGCCGGTCGAGGTGGAGGTCCTGACCGGGGACGGCCGGGCGCGTCGCGGCGTCATGCACGCCTTTCTGCTGCCCGATCTGGCGCCCTTCGTCTCCTGCGCCCTGGCCTGGCAGGGCGTGGCCTATCAGGCGACCCCGCCGAAGACCGAGCCCTTGCTTGACGCTCGCGGCCTGTTGAAGCGCCTGAAGTCCCTGCTCGCCGTCGGCGGCACGGGGCCGGAACTGGCCGTCGACTTCCTGGAGGTGCCAGGTCTCGACACCATCGACGACGAGCCGCATCGGAAAGCCAGCGAGCGGATCGAGGCCCGCCTCCAGTCCGCATCCTTCGGCGGCGCCAGCGCCGCGCGGGTCGCGCCCGATCGCTTCGCCCTGATGCGGGACCGCAACGACATCGTGGACCTCGCCGCCGAGATCCGGGCCCTCGGGGCTGCGGAGGGCCTGAACCTGTCGCCGGTGTCCAGCCGCGCCGAGGTGGGTGAGGCCGAGGCCGCCGTGGCCGTGCGGACGCTGAGGTTCGCGCTTGAGGAATGTCTGAAGGACGGCGCCGCCGCCGGCGAACGCTTCAGCGAACGCCTGAAACGGACCGTTGAGAACGCCGACCGTTTCCGGGGTATCGTTCGCAGCCGCGACTTCACCCTCGCCTGGCAGCCCATCGTCTCGCTGGAAACCCGGCTGGTGCACCATTTCGAGGCCCTGTCCCGCTTCGGCGGCGCACAGCAGGCGCCGACCGGGCCGATCGCCATGGCCGAGGAACTCGGGCTGATCGAGGACTTCGACCTCGCGGTCGCGGAGAAGGCCGTGGCCCAGCTCCGCAAGCCGGGCTTTGGCCTGGTGAAGGCCGCGATCAACGTGTCCGGCGTCTCCTTGGCCGATGATCGCTATGTCGAAGGCCTGTTGCGCATGACGGCCGCCGCGCCCGAAATCCGCAAACGACTGATGGTGGAGGTCACCGAGACCGCCACCGTCGGCGACCTGTCCGGCGCCAACCGCCGCCTGCAGGCTCTCCGCGAGGCGGACATCCAGGTCTGCCTCGACGACTACGGCGTCGGCGCCACCTCGCTGGACTACCTGCGACAGCTGTCGGTCGATCTGGTCAAGATGGACGGCGTGTTCGTCCGCGAGATCGAGAACGACGCCAAGGTCCGCACTCTCGCCACCCACCTGCTCGACCTGTGCCGTGATCTGAAAATCCGCACGGTCGCCGAGATGATCGAAACCGAAAGCCAGGCCGCGATCATGAAGTCGCTGGGCGTCGATTTCGGTCAGGGCTGGCTGTTCGGCCGTCCGGGCGAGACGCCGGTGATGGCGGCCCCGGTCTCATCCCGCCGGAAGGGCGAGATGGTCGGTTGGGGCTAAGGCTCCAGACTGCGTTCGATCCCTATGGCTTCGAGGAAGTCGGTGTCGTGGCTGACCACCAGCAAGGCGCCGTCATAGCCGCTCAGCGCGGCCTCCACCGCGGCAATAGAGTCCAGATCGAGATGGTTGGTCGGCTCATCCAGCAACAGGAGCTGGGCCGGGCGGTCTCCCCCCGTCACGCAGGCGAGGGCCGCCCTCAGCCTCTCCCCGCCGGACAACGCCGAAACCGCCTTGTTCGCGGCCACATTGCGGAACAGGAACCGGGCTAGGGCCGCATGGGCCTCATTCGGTGACGCACCCGGATTGATCCGAAGATAGGCCTCCAGCAGGCTCTCGTCCGGACGCAGGACGGCCGCCTCCTGATCCAGCAAGGCCGCCCTCGCCGGCCGTTCGATCCGCCCCTGCGTGGGGTCCAACAGCCCCGCCGCCAGCTTCAGCACGGTCGACTTGCCGGCTCCGTTGGCGCCGCGGATGGCCACCCGCTCCGGCCCCGTGATCTTCAGCGACAGGGGGCCGACGATCCGACGACCGTCCGGCGCATCCCAACGCACCTGATCGAGGCTCAGAACGGTGCGCCCCGCCGCCAGTCCGGTCGGCGGCATGGGGATGTCCAGCGTCCTGACCCGCTCGACCCGCGACCGGGCAGCGGCCAGATCCGCCTGCGCGGCCTCCGCCCGCCGCTCGGCCAGATGCGCCTCCCGCGCGCCGGAATTCTCGGCGCGTTCGGCCATGGCGCCGAGCACGATCTTCGGCTCGCTGCCTTTCAGGCCGAAAGCCCTGCCCGCCCGATCCCGCCGGGCCTTGCGCTCCAACGCCTTTTGACCCTCCCGGGCCACGCGATGGGCCTCCCGCTCGGCCAGGCCGAGGTCACGCTCGGCGCTTGCCCGCTCGGCCGCCTTGCGCTCGGCATACAGGTCGTAGCCGCCGCCGTAGGTCGCGACGCCGTGGTCCGACAGCTCGATAATGCGATCCATGCGGCGCAGAAGCGCCCGGTCGTGGCTGATGGTCACCACCCCGCCGGGCCAACGGCCCAGCACCTCGGCGATCCGCGCGCGGCCTTCGGGGTCCAGATGGTTGGTCGGCTCGTCCAGCAGCAGCAGGTCCGGCGGGTCCAGCAGCAGGGTCGCGAGCCGCAGCCGGGTCTGTTCGCCCCCGCTGAGCGAGGCGGTCGGCCGTGACAGGTCGAGACCCGGCAGACCGACCTCGGCCAGCACGTCGGCGATGCGGCTTTCCAGCGTCCAGTCGGCGGCGTCGAAATCCCCGGAATCGCCCCCTCCGGCCACCACCCGCGTAATGACCTCCAGCGGCCCGGCCACGCCGAGCGTCTCCGCAGCGGTCTCGCCGGGCGCGGGTTCGGCCCGCTGCTCCAGCCAGGCGACACCGCCGTCGCGGGCGACGGAGCCCTCGACAGGTCGCGACAGGCCGGCGATCAGGCGCAGAAGGGTCGTCTTGCCGGAGCCGTTCCGGCCGACAAGTCCGGTACGCTCCCGCCCTAGGGCGAGGCTCAGATCAGAGAAAAGGGTGCGACCGTCAGGCGTGCGGGCCGCGACGCGATCGAGCGTCACGAACGCGGATGCGGACGGGTTTGGGCTTCGGAGCGAGGACATAGGCGAGCACGAGCAGCAGCGGAGCGGAAAGGGCGAAACCGATTTCCAGCGTGCTGATCATGATCGTCGGGCCTCCGGTGAACTCACTCAGTACGGAAAGGATGGGTGCGGAAGGTTCGCGGCGCAAGCCTTTTCGGCTCTGGCGGCGCTGACGAGACCGTGAAAGGCTCCCCGCCGGGAGGAGTGTTCATGCGCCATCTGATCCGGTTCGCCGCTGTCCCGGCCCTGCTCGCCGCAGCGGCTTGCGCCCACGGTCCGGAAGCCCCGCCTCCGCCGCCGAACTACGCCCTGCCGGATGCGCAGCCCGCCGGACCGCACGCCCGGCTCTATGCGGACTGCATCCGTCTGGCCGCGGCCGCCGGCCACTATCAGCAGGTGATCGACGGGGGTGACGAACTCCTGCTGTTCACCTGCAGCGGGTCGATCGCCGAAGCCTTCTGGGCGGCGCTGGAACCCCACAGCGCCGCCATGGACTCGGGCTGGGAGCATGACGGGCGGCGCTATCGCTCGACCGCAAGGGTGCAGCGGAACCTGATCGGGGTCGACTATTGCACGGTCGACGCCTCCGGCGGCGATGCGCGCTGCGTGCTGACCTTCAACGCCGGGGATTTCCTGATCGCGGGTGACTGAAGCCGCCGCCTTCCCTACATCCCGGCCATGACCCACGCCGACACCGCCGACGCCCTGGCCGAGCGCCGCAAGGCCGCGACGGATCGCATCCGCGCCGAGACCGGCATCGACGAGGCGGTGATCGACCGGCTGGTCGAGACCTTCTACGCCAAGGTCCGCGACGACGCCCTGATCGGCCCGATCTTCGCCGAACGGGTCGAGGACTGGGCGCCGCATCTGGCGCAGATGAAGCTGTTCTGGTCCTCGGTCGCGCTGTCGACCGGCGTCTATCAGGGACGGCCGATGCCGAAACACCTGCCCCTGCCCATCGATGCGACCCATTTCGACCGCTGGCTGGCCCTGTTCGAGGCGACGACCCGCGAGGTCTGTCCGCCGGTCGCCGCCGCTCATTTCATGGAGCGCGCCCGCCGGATCGCGGAGAGCCTCGAGCTGGGCGTGGCCAACGCCAACAGCGTCCTGCTGGGCCCGGGCGAGCGCTATCGCCGGCCGTGGACGCCTCAGGACTGAGGGGCTGCTGCCACCTGCTGTCAGCAGTCTGGCGAAGCCGTGCGTGAGTTCCTATAATGTTCTTGCTGATTTCAGCGAAACATCCCCCATATAGCGCTGTCGCGCCGGACCCTGTCCGGCCCCTCCGCGTTCTCCGGATTCCATGACCGAAAAGCACAACTTCATCCGCGTCCGCGGCGCCCGTGAGCACAATCTAAAGGGCGTCGATCTCGACATTCCGCGTGAGAAGCTGGTGGTGATGACGGGCCTGTCGGGCTCGGGCAAATCCTCGCTCGCCTTCGACACCATCTACGCCGAGGGCCAGCGCCGCTATGTCGAGAGCCTGAGCGCCTACGCCCGCCAGTTCCTGGAACTGATGGGCAAGCCGGACGTGGACCTGATCGAGGGCCTGTCGCCGGCCATCTCGATCGAGCAGAAGACGACGTCGAAGAACCCGCGCTCGACCGTCGGCACGGTGACCGAGATCCACGACTACATGCGTCTGCTGTGGGCGCGGGTCGGGGTCCCCTACTCGCCCGCGACCGGCCTGCCGATCGAGAGCCAGACCATCTCGATGATGGTCGACAAGCTGACGGCGCTGGCCGACGGCGAGCGCATCCTGCTGCTGGCCCCGGTCGTTCGCGGCCGCAAGGGCGAGTACAAGAAGGAGATGGCCGAGTGGCAGCGCGCGGGCTTCCAGCGCGTGAAGATCGACGGCGAGTTCTACGCCATCGAGGACGCCCCGGCGCTGGACAAGAAGTTCAAGCACGACATCGACATCGTCGTGGACCGGATCGTCACCAAGGCGGGGCTGGAAGGCCGATACGCCGACAGCCTGCAGACCGCGCTGGGGCTGGCTGAAGGCATCGCCGTGGCCGAATGGGCCAACACCATGGAGGGCGAGACCGGTCCCCGCCGGATCACCTTCTCCGAGAAGTTCGCCTGCCCGGTCTCGGGCTTCACGATCAGCGAGATCGAGCCGCGACTGTTCTCGTTCAACAACCCCTTCGGCGCCTGTCCGGTCTGTGACGGGCTGGGCGTGAAGCTGGCCTTCGACGCCGATCTGGTGGTGCCGGACCGCGACAAGACCCTGCATGCAGGCGCCGTCGCCCCGTGGTCACGCGGCCCCTCGCCGCTCTACACCCAGACGCTGCAGTCGCTGTCGACCCACTACGGCTTCTCGATGGACAAGCCCTGGCGCGAGCTGCCGGGCAAGGCGCAGAACGTCATCCTGCACGGCTCGGGCGGCGAGAAGATCAAGTTCGTCTATGACGACAACGCCCGGAAGTACGAGACGCTGAAGGCCTTCGAAGGCGTCCTGCCGAACCTGGAACGCCGCTGGCGTGAGACGGACTCGGCGTGGGTGCGCGAGGAGCTCGGCCGGTTCCAGTCCGAGACCCCGTGCGAGGCCTGCGGCGGCAAGCGCCTCAAGCCCGAGGCCCTGGCGGTGAAGATCGCCGGCGAGGACATCGCCGAGGTGTCCTGGCTGTCGATCAAGCACGCCCACGAGTGGTTCCTCGGCCTCGAGGACAAGCTGACCGACAAACAGATGGAGATCGCCCGGCGGATCCTGAAGGAGATCAACGATCGCCTCGGCTTCCTGAACAACGTCGGCCTGGACTATCTGAACCTGTCGCGCAGCTCGGGCACCCTGTCCGGCGGCGAGAGCCAGCGCATCCGCCTGGCCAGCCAGATCGGCTCGGGCCTGACCGGCGTGCTCTATGTGCTGGATGAACCGTCAATCGGCCTGCACCAGCGCGACAATACCCGCCTGCTGGAAAGCCTGAAGGGCCTGCGCGACCTCGGCAACTCGGTGCTGGTGGTCGAGCACGACGAGGAAGCCATCCTGACCGCCGACTATGTCATCGACATGGGTCCGGCCGCCGGCGTCCACGGCGGCACGGTCTGCGCCCACGGCGCCCCCGCCGAGGTGATGGCCAACCCCAACTCCCTGACGGGCAAATACCTGACCGGCGAGCGCGAGATCGAGCTGCCGCCCGAGGGCCGCCGCCCGGTGAACCGCAAGCGGATGCTCAAGGTCTCGGGCGCCACGGGCAACAATCTGAAGGATGTAACCGGCGAAATCCCCGTCGGCCTGTTCACCTGCATCACCGGCGTGTCCGGCGGCGGCAAGTCGACCTTCACGATCGAGACCCTCTACAAGGCCGCCGCGCGTCGCCTGAACAATGCGTCCGACGCCCCCGCGCCGTTCGACCGGATCGAGGGCCTGGAGCAGTTCGACAAGGTCATCGACATCGACCAGTCGCCGATCGGCCGCACCCCGCGCTCCAACCCGGCGACCTACACCGGCGCCTTCGGCCCGATCCGCGACTGGTACGCCGGTCTGCCGGAGGCCAAGGCCCGCGGCTACGGCCCCGGCCGCTTCTCGTTCAATGTGAAGGGCGGGCGCTGCGAGGCCTGTCAGGGCGATGGCCTGATCAAGATCGAGATGCACTTCCTGCCGGACGTCTACGTCACCTGCGACGTCTGCCACGGCAAGCGCTACAACCGCGAGACGCTGGAGATTGTGTTCAAGGGCAAGTCCATCTCGGACGTCCTTGATATGACCGTGGAAGAGGCCGCGCGGTTCTTCTCGGCCGTGCCGTCGATCCGCGACAAGATGCAGACGCTGGAGCGGGTCGGCCTGGGCTACGTCAAGGTCGGCCAGTCGGCGACCACCCTGTCGGGCGGCGAGGCCCAGCGGGTCAAGCTGTCCAAGGAGCTGTCCAAGCGGGCCACGGGCAAGACCCTCTACATCCTCGACGAGCCGACCACGGGCCTGCATTTCGAGGACACCCGCAAGCTGCTGGAGGTGCTTCAGGAACTGGTCGAGAGCGGCAACACCATCGTGGTGATCGAGCACAACCTGGATGTCATCAAGGTCGCCGACTGGCTGCTGGACTTCGGTCCGGAAGGCGGCGACGGCGGCGGCGAGATCGTGGCCGTGGGCACCCCCGAAGAGGTGGCGAAGAACCCGAAGAGCTGGACCGGCAAATACCTAAAGGAGGTGCTGGACCGGCACGAGCAGCGCCGGAAGGCGCGGGTGGCGACGCTGTCGGCGCCCGAGGCGAAGCCGGTGAAGACCAGGGCGAAGGCGCGGGCCTGACGGCTCGCGCCCGCCTCAGCCGGGATCAGGGCTTCGGCAGGTCCCGGCAAACGGCGGCGAAGGGAGCCCACAGCAGGGTCGAGACCATCGCCATCCCGAGCGGCAGCAGGATCAGGATCAGCAGGGCGCCCAGGGCCGCGCCCGGCGAGGTCGGTCCACCGGCCGACATGACCACCTGAAGCGGCCAGCCGATCAGGATCAGCAGCAGCACGACGACGGCCGCCAGGGCGAAGACCACGACCTGCAGGCCGAGGAGCGGCCAGAACAGGGGCCGCGTGACCTTCCAGCCTTCGACGAACGACAGCCGTCCGCGATGGAAGCTCAGCGGCGCGATCAGGCACAGTCGGACCGACAGCCAGATCGACGCGGCGGTCGCGACCAGCCAGACCAGCGCGCCGATGATCATCCCGCCGGACGCCGTCGCCGCCTGGACCAGCGCCTCGCCGCCCAGATTGACGACGACGCTGACACAGCCGATGGCCAGGCTGACGATCAGCATCCGCCCCTCATCCCGTCCGAGCCGCATCGAGCCGAAGCGTGCCTGTTCGGGACGCAGCACGGCCCGATAGACCGCCGTGGCCAGCAGCGCCTGCAACAGGATGGCGATGGGGATCATGATCAGCGACACCTGACCGACGGCGGCGGTCGCGGCCGGAGACAGCTTGGCGGGGTCTCCGGCGGCGGCCGTCATCTCGTTCAGGAAGGGACTGATCACCGGCAGCGCCGCCGCCAACATGACGATCAGCCCCAGCAGCCAGACCCCGCCCCACAGGGCGACGGCGGCGGGACGTCGCCGGCTCAGGCGGAAGCCTTCGAAGGCGGCTTCGGTGGCGGCGATCTTCATCGTATTCTCCGTGACTCGGCGCCCGTTCTAGAGCCCGGTCCGGTTGGTGTCAGTGGAAATCCGCCCCGACGCGGCCACGCGCCGCGACGCTGTCGATGGTCAAACCCGCGCGCAGGCACTGGCATCTCGCGGTCAGGCCGCTAGAACCCCGCCCATGAGCACGACCACGTCCCCCTCTCCCGTTCACGTCATCGGCGGCGGCCTCGCCGGTTCGGAAGCCGCCTGGCAGATCGCCAACGCCGGCGTTCCCGTCATCCTGCACGAGATGCGCGGCGTGCCCGGGGTGAAGACGGACGCCCACCAGACGGACGGCCTGGCCGAACTGGTCTGCTCGAACTCCTTCCGTTCGGACGACTGGGAGTACAACGCCGTCGGCCTGCTGCACGCCGAGATGCGGGCGCTGAATTCGATCATCATGGCCTGCGGCGACGCCCATCAGGTGCCCGCCGGCGGCGCCCTGGCCGTGGACCGCGACGGCTTCTCGCAGGCGGTGACCGCCAAGCTGGAGGCCCACCCGCTGGTCACCATCGTTCGCGAGGAAGTCGCGGGACTGCCGCCGGAAGAGTGGGACAATGTCATCGTCGCCACGGGCCCCCTGACCTCGCCCGCCCTGGCCGACGCCATCCTGAAGGCCACCGGCGAGGAGAGCCTGAGCTTCTTCGACGCCATCGCCCCCATCGTCCACGCCGACTCGATCGACTTCGACATCGCCTGGCGTCAGTCGCGCTATGACAAGGAAGGCCCCGGCGGCGACGCCGCCGCCTACGTCAACTGCCCGATGGACAAGGACCAGTACGAGGCCTTCATCGACGCCCTGCTGGGCGGCCCCAAGGCCGAGTTCAAGGACTGGGAGAACGTCCCCTATTTCGACGGCTGCCTGCCGATCGAGGTCATGGCGGAACGCGGCCGCGAAACCCTGCGCCACGGTCCGATGAAGCCGGTCGGCCTGACCAATCCGCGCAATCCGACGGTCAAGGCCCACGCCATCGTCCAGCTGCGTCAGGACAATGCGCTGGGCACCCTGTTCAACATGGTCGGCTTCCAGACCAAGCTGAAGCACGGGGCGCAGGCCGAGACCTTCCGCATGATCCCGGGCCTGCAGAACGCCCAGTTCGCCCGCCTCGGCGGCCTGCACCGCAACACCTACCTGAACAGCCCGCAACTGCTGGACAAGCAGCTGCGCCTGAAGGCCATCCCGCGCCTGCGCTTCGCCGGTCAGGTCACGGGCGTCGAGGGCTATGTCGAAAGCGCCGCCATGGGGCTGCTGACCGGCCGTCTCGCCGCCGCGCAGGCGCTGGGTCGCGACCTGTCCGCCCCGCCGCCCGAAACGGCCATGGGGGCGCTGGTCGAGCACATCACCGGCGGGCATATGGAAGGCTCCAAATTCCAGCCGATGAATATCAACTACGGCCTGTTGCCCCCTCTGGAGGCGCCCAAGGTCGATGAGGACGGCAAGCGCATCCATCCCAAGGAACGGGGCCGGGCCAAGAAGCGGCTGCAGAGCATCCGGGGCCTGAACGCGCTCAAGGCCTGGCGCGACGCGGCGGCCTGACCGAATGGACGCCGCCCGCAAGAGGGAACTGAAGAAGGCCGGCAAGGCGGAGATCGAGGCCAATGAGGCCGTGATCCAGGCCATGCTTCTGGAGAGCAATCCGGCCCCGCCCGGATCGTTCGCCGACGCCCGCAACTACGAACGCGGTCAGGCGCGCTCGCGCTGGCTGGAGCGCCACGGCCCGGCGCTGCACGCCGAACGGGCCCAGCGCCTGTGCGTGATCGCCCCCGCGCCGATGCGCCACGGCGTCACCGGCTGGCACTATTTCCGCTGCACCGGCTGCGGCTCGGTCGCGCCCAGCCGCCCGAAGCGGAACCGGATCTACTGGTGGGCCTGCGAGTGCGGGAATGTCCGGCTGCGCCGGATCGGCAAATGGGGTCGCTATGTGATCCGCGACGAGGCCCTGCTGGAGGCGGTCCACATCATGGGCCGGGGCGCCCCGAAGGCCTGAGGCTCAGCTCTCGCGCGGAAGCCCGGCCAGCAGCTGATCTTGCGCGGCGGCGTCGACCTCCCGCCACGGCCGGGACTGGCCGCAGCTGTAGTTGACCCGTTGCGCGCCCCGGGCGGCCGGCGGCCCGTCGCCGCTCATCTCCAGAGGTTGCAGGAACAGCAGATAGTCCTGACCGACGTCAGGCCCTCCGGCGTCGCGATCCATGTAGAAGCCGCCGCTGTTCCGCTCGGTGAAGACGGCGATCCGCGACGGCGGATCACCCTTGAAGGCGGAGATGACCTCGAGTCGGTACAGCGTCCACGGATCGCGCTCGGGCGTCGTCTCACCCTGCTCCGCGGAGATCACCCGCGCCCACACCACCCAGGGCGAGTCAGCGAACTCCTGCAGCAGGGTCGTTCGGGCGTCCAGCGCGCCGCGATAGAGGCACAGCGCCTGCGCCGCCGGAGCCGTCGTCAGGGACAGGGTTGCGGCGATCAGCCATGGCGCGAGGCGGTTCATGCCCTTTAGTATCATGCCCGTAGCCCGGCGAAACGGGCCGTAGAGACCTGCATGCCTCCCCCTTCCCTCGACTTCGCCCGGCGGGCTGTCCGCCAGAAGATCACCGATGTCTTCAACGACGCCGACCAGGGCGAGCGTCCTGTACTCCGTCGCGCCGACGCCCTGTTCCCGCCGGACGGGGTGGCCGCCCGGGTCAACGGCGATGTGGTGACCATGATGATCGGCGGGGTCTCGGGCCTGCTGCTGCAGATGCTGCATCCGGCGGTGCTGGCGGGCGTCTGGGACCATTCCGACTTCCGCGCCGACATGCACGGCCGCCTGCGCCGGACGGCCAAATTCATCGCCACCACCACCTACGACCACGCCGACAACGGCCGGGCGATGATCGACAAGGTCAACCGCATCCACGCGAAGCTGGCGGGCGTCCTGCCCGACGGCACGCCCTATCGGGTCTCCGATCCGGCCCTTCTGGCCTGGGTGCATGTGACCGAGACGATCAGCTTCCTCGACTCCTGGATCCGCTACGGCGAGCCGGACATGTCGATGGCCGATCAGGACCGCTACTTCGACGAGATGGCCCGCATCGGCGCGGCCCTGTACGCCGATCCCCTGCCCCGGACCCGGGCCGAGGCGGAGGCCCTGATCCAGAGCTATCGTCCGCAACTGAAGGCCGACGCCCGCACGCGCGAGGTGGCGCGGATGGTCATGCGCCAGCGGGTCGGCTCCCCGGCCGTCGACGCCGCGGCGGGCGTCATCATGCAGGCCGGGCTGGACCTCCTGCCGGAATGGGCCCAGGCGATGCATGAGCGGCCTTTCGGCCCGCCGCGCGCCCTGACCCGCGCCGGCGCCCTGTCCACGGCCCGTTTCATCCGCTGGGCCTTCCGGGGCTCGCCCAACACCCGCGTCCATCCCCCGGAAGTGACGAGCTACTGATGGCCCTCGATATCCGCATTGATGATCTGTCCGGTGGCCCGACACAGGACCTGCTGGCCCTGCACCTGCGCGGGATGCAGGCCTGGTCGCCGCCGGAGTCGGTCCACGCCCTGGACCTGTCGGCGCTGCAGACGCCGGACATCACCGTTTGGACCGTCTGGGATGGTGACGCGATCGCGGGCATCGGGGCGATGCGGCAGCTGTCGTCGTCACAGGGCGAACTGAAATCCATGCGCACCCACCCGGATCACCTGCGCAAGGGCGTGGCCGCCGCCCTGCTGGAGCACATCATCGCCGAAGCGAACGCGCGCGGCCTGTCACGGCTGAGCCTCGAGACCGGTTCAGGCCCGGCCTTCGATCCCGCCCTGTCGCTCTACCGGCGGCGGGGCTTCAGCGACGGCCCGGCGTTCGGCGGCTATGTCGCCACCGACTTCAACCAGTTCCTGCACCTGACGCTGTAGATCAGGCCTTGCCGTCGGCCAGACGAATGAACTGGACCGCGCCGTATCCACCCAGGCCGAGCAGCGCCAGGGTGACGATGATCGGGGCCTCTCCGGCCGGATAGCGCAGGATCGACATCCAGTACCACTGGAAGCCCGCGAAGGCCGCCATGGTCAGGAGCCAGGGCGCATAGGCCAGCTTGAAGGCCCGGGCGAAGCCGCGCGGGGGCGTGCCTCCGTTGCGCATGAAAAAGCCGGTGACGGCGGCGGGCGCGGCGGCCAGGCCGAAGACCTGTCCCAGCAGCAGAATGATATCGGCGAAGGCGGCCATGGGCCCTCCTCAGATCCGGCCGCGCGCGGTGGCGGCCACCAGCTTGAGGCGTTTCAGGAACTCGGGCGCGTCGGGCGCGGTCAGGGCCGCCGACGCCACCGCGGGGAAGGCTTCGACAGGCAAGGCTTTCAGGGCCGAATTGGCCTGACACCGGAGCGCCTTCGCCTCGTCCTTGCGGCCGGTCTGGGACAGGCCGCGCACCCGCCCCGCATCGACGACGGCGGCGTCGTGGCCCGCGCCGGCCAGCACACGGACAGCCAGTTGCATCGGCCCGACATAGAAGGCGTCCAGATCGTGCGGCTCCCCGTGCACCCGGCCGATGTGCGCCTCGATCAGGGCGTCGAACGGCGCGCGCGGCAGGTCATGCCGGGCCGCGAGATCGGTCAGGGCTTCCAGCACCGGATGGCCCTTGCGGGCGACGCCGCTGAACACCCCGTCCATCTGCTCGGCCCACCAGGTGAAGCGCATCTCGGCCAGCAGGGGCTGGGTGACGCGCGACGGAATGGCCATCAGTTCCGCCTCGAGGGCGTACAGGGCGACCAGATCCGCACGCGCCTGCGTGTCGGCGACGAACCGGCTGGCCAGCCAGCGGTCCGGGTCGGCGTCTCGCACCTGTGCGTCGAGGTCGGTCATCGGTCCTTCACATGCGAAACGGGGCGGATCGTCAGACCCGCCCCGTCAGATCAGTCTGGCTTCACGGGCCGGATCAGGGCTGCGAGGCCATACCCAGCTTGATCGGCTTGGCGTCGTCCAGCGAGCCGCGCTTCACGCCCCACAGCAGGATGATCGGCGCGCCGACATAGATCGACGAATAGGTGCCGATGATGATGCCGAACATCAGGGCGATCGAGAAGCCGAACAGGGCCTCACCGCCGAAGAAGGCCAGCGCCGCCAGCACCATCACGGCCGTGACGCCGGTGATGATCGTCCGCGACAGGGTCTCGTTCAGCGACAGGTCGATCACGTCGCGCAGCGGCATGGTCTTGTACTTGCGCAGGTTCTCGCGAAGGCGGTCGAACACGACGACGGTGTCGTTCATCGAGTAGCCGATGACGGTCAGGATCGCGGCAACCATGGTCAGGCTGAACTCGAGGCGGAACAGCACGATCAGGCCGAAGGTCAGGATCACGTCGTGAACCAGACCGGCCACGGCGCCGAAGCCGAACTGCGGCTCGAAGCGGAACCAGATGTACAGGAACATCAGGACGATGGCCGAGCCGAGCGCCAGCAGGCCCGACTGGAACAGCTCGCCCGACACCTTGGAGCCGACGACGTTCACACCCGAATAGGTGACCTCGCCGGTCGCCTGGGTGATGGCGGTCTCGACCTGGTTGACCACGGCGGTCTGGTCGCGGCCTTCCGGCACCTGGAAGCGGACGATGGCGGTCGAGCCGTCATCGACGTTGGTGTCGCGCCGGGCGATGCCCTGCACGCCGACGTCGCCGAGGTCGAGGTTGCTCACCGCACCGCGGATCTGTTCCAGATTGATCGTCTGGCCGGCCGGCTTGGACACTTCCAGCGAGGCGCCGCCCCGGAAGTCGATGCCCATGTTCAGACCCGGCACGAAACAGCCGACGATCGCGGCCACGCACAGGATCACCGAGATGAAGGCCGCGGGCTTCGCATAGCGGACGAAGCGGAAATTGGTCTTCTGCGGCAGCAGTTTGATGAGGGGCCATCCACGCATCGCCATCACTCCGCGATCGGCAGTTTCTTGGGTTTGGCCGTCTTCAGCCAGAAGGCCAGCAGCACCTGGGCCACCAGCACGGACGACAGGACCGAGGTGAACACCCCGATCGACAGCGTCCAGGCGAAGCCGCGCACCGGGCCGGCGCCGAACACGAACATGATGGCGGCGGCCACCAGGGTCGTGACGTTGGCGTCGACGATGGTGCCCATGGCCTTGTTGAAGCCGGCGTCCATCGAGGCGATCACGCTGCGGCCCGCCCGGGCCTCGTCACGCATCCGCTCGTAGATCAGCACGTTGGCGTCGACCGCGACCGCGAAGGTCAGGATCAGGCCGGCGATGCCGGGCAGGGTCAGGGTCGCCTGGGTCAGGCTCATGGCCGCCACGATCAGCAGGCCGTTCAGCACCAGGCCGATCACCGACACCCCGCCGAACAGCAGGCCGTAGGACAGGATCATGAAGGCCACGATGATCGCGAAGCCGATGGCGGTCGACAGGGCGCCCGCGGCGACCGCGTCCTCGCCCAGTTCGGCCGAGACAGTCCGGCGTTCCTCGACCTTCAGCGGAGCCGGAAGGGCGCCGCCGTTCAGCAGGTTCACCATCTCCGAGGCTTCCTGGATCGAGAACTGACCCTCGATGATGCCCGAGCCGCCGGTGATGGCGCTGTTGATGCGCGGGGCCGAGATGACCTTGCCGTCCAGGATGATGGCGAAGGGCCGGCCGATGTTGGCGGCGGTCGCCTCGGCGAAGCGGCGGGCGCCGGCGCCGTCGAAGCGGAAGCCGATGGCGGTGCGCTGGTTCTGGTCGGTCGTGACCTCGGCCTTGGTCAGGTTTTCACCCGAGACGAGGATCCGGCGCTTGACCAGATAGGGGTTGCCCTGGGCGTCGGCCAGAAGCTCGGCGTCCGGCGGGATCACGCCGCTCTGCAGGGCCAGCGCCTGGTTGTCGACGTCGACCATCTGGAAGGTCAGCTGGGCCGTCTGGCCGATCAGGCGTTCCAGTTCGGCCGGGTCGCTCTGGCCCGGAGCCTGGACGACGATGCGATCGACACCCTGACGGGTGATGGCGATCTCCTTGGTGCCGCTGCTGTCCAGACGGCGGCGCACGACCTCGATCGACTGGGTGACCGCGTCCGCCGCCATGGCGTTCATGGTCGCCTCGGTGAACGAGTAGCGAATGGTGTTGTCGCCCTGACGCTGGACCTGACGGTCAGCGACGCCCTGCGGGCCGGCGGCGATCAGGGCGCGCATCGCCTGCTGGGCCAGTTCCATCTGGCCTTGGTCGGACAGGGTGACGATCACCCCGTCGCGCTGACGCACGATGGTGCTGACGCCGACGTTGGCCTCGCCCAGAACCGTGCGGGCGTCTTCGGCCAGGTTGTTCAGGCGCTTCTCGCGCATCGCCGGAACGTCGACTTCCAGCAGCAGGTACGAGCCGCCCTGAAGGTCGAGACCGAGGTTCAGGTTGTTCTTCGGCAACCAGCCCGGCAGGGCCTCCCGCTGGGCAGGGGTCAGCAGGTTGGGCGCCGCGAACAGCAGGCCGAACACCAGGGACAGGGCGAGAAGAATGATCTTCCAGCGCGAGAGATGGATCATGCGGGCGGCCCCGAACCTTTCAACAGACCGATCAGGCCTTGGCGTCGTTGGCGGCGACCGCCGTGCGGTTGCGAATGTCGGCGATCATCGACTTGATGACGGGGACGTTCACGCCCTGCGAGATTTCGACCATGACCTGGTCGCTCTCGACGCGGGTCACCTTGCCGATCATCCCGTTCGACAGCACGACCGAGTCGCCGCGCTTGACGCCCTCGATCATCGCCTTGTGCTTCTTCATCTGCTGCTGCTGCGGGCGGATCATGAGGAAGTAGAACAGGACGATCATCGGGATGATGAAAATGAAGGTCCCGAACGGTCCAGCCAGAAGTTCCTGCACTTTGATCTCCGAAAAGCGCCGGGCGCGCCTCGGCGCCGCCCCCTTAAAATGAGGCGCGGAACCTAGGGCGCGTCGTTACACTTTGCAACGCGGCGCTACAGCGCGCCGGGACGCCTGCGTTATCGCGGCAACACGGTCAGCGGATCGACGGCAGACGGGGTGTCGCCGCGCACGCGCCAGGTCTCGAAATGAATGGACGGGCGGCCGTCGCCGGCGGTCGTGCCGACGGTGCCCACCTGCTGGCCGGCCATGATCTCGTCGCCGTCGCGCACCACGGCCGAGCCGAGATGGCCGTAGACCGTGCGCCAGCCGTCGCGGTGCACCACGAGGACCGTCAGCCCCTGCCCCGCCAGATCGTCGCCGACATAGCCGACGCGACCGGCCGCCGCGGCGCGCACCTCGGCGCCGGCCGGGGCGCCGATGTTGATGCCGTTGTTGCGCTCGCCCATGCCGACCGGGCCGAAGCGGCGCAGGATGTCGCCCCGCACGGGCCAGTCCAGCCCCACCGAGGTTCCGGCGGGCGGCGCGGCCACCGGCGGCGCGACCGCGGCGGGCTGGCGCGGCGGCGGGAGCGTGTTCGCCGGCGGCGGCGGAGGCGGCGGAGGCGGCACGCCCTCTTCCGGCACGCTGACGCCATAGGGCGACGGACCGGTGGCGTAGGGGTCGCCGCCGATATCCACCGCGCCCTGCGGCAGGATGATCCGCTGGCCGGGCGAGATGTCGGCGCGGGGGCCGAGGCCGTTCAGGTCGATCAGCGTCTGGACCGGGGTCTGGAAGCGGCGGCCGATGCCCGAGATCGTGTCGCCCGGCTGGATTTCATAGGCGGCGCCGGCGGTCGCCGGGCCGCGCGCAGGCGGCGGCGGGGCGCTGAAGCCTTCGGACGCCGGACCGGCGGCCGGACGGTTGGCGGGGGGCGCGTTCGACGCAGGCGGAGGCGGCGCGGCGTAGGGCGCATCGTTCGGCACCTCGGTGTACGGGCGCGCGGGGACGTCGGTGTAGGGACGCGGACCGGTCGACACCGGCGCCGACAGCTCTCCCCCCTCGATGGCTTCGACCGGCGCGCCGCGCGGCGGCGGCGCCTCGCGGGCCGGATCGGTGGGGCCGCGGACGCCCTCGCCGGTCGGAACCGGGCGGGTCGGATACACGGGACCCGTCGGCGCGGCGGGCGCCGGTCCGTTCGGCTCGTCGGCGTAGATCGAATAGCGCGGCTCGCGCGGATAGCTGGAACAGGCCGCCAGAAGGCTCATCGCCCCCAGCACCGTCAGGATGCGCACACCGCCGCCCATTCGTTTCATTCGCCCGCTCCGCTTCTGCGCCCGACCTGTCGGGCCGACCTGACCCGGTAAACCGCGCCAAAGTTGGGCGGGAAGGTTAATCAAAGCTTGCCGCAGCCGCATCAAGGCTCGAGCGAAAGCAGGCAGATCGCAAAGGTTTGGCTCCTGACGCGCTCAAGCAGCGAGCGGCCGCGCCGCGAGCGGTAGCGCAACGAAGGAGTTTCACCCCTCCTTGGCGGTGCCCTCGACCAGCGGAACGAACCGCACCTCGGTCAGGCTTTCGCGGCGGAAGCTGCCGTCGGGCTGGCCGACGTAGCGATGCAGCATCTGCACCGAGCTGCGTCCCACCGGGCAGACCAGCACGCCGCCGGGCTTCAGCTGCTTGAGCAGTTCGGTCGGCTCGCCGGGCGCGGCGGCGGTGACCATGATGCGGTCGAAGGGCGCCTGCTCGGGCCAGCCCAGCCCGCCGTCGCCGTGGCGGGTGATGACGTTGTCGATGTCCAGAACCCGCAGCCGGTTCTCGGCCTCGGTCAGCAGGCTGCGATAGCGTTCGACCGAATAGACATAGCGCGCCAGACGGCTCAGCACGGCGGCCTGGTAGCCGCTGCCGGTGCCGATCTCGAGCACCCGGTGGCGTTGCTGGACGTCCAGCGCCTGGGTCATCAGGCCGACGATATAGGGCTGGCTGATCGTCTGGGCGCAGTCGATCGGCAGGGCCTGGTCTTCCCACGCCTGATCGAGGAATTTCTCGTGCACGAAGACCGCGCGGTCGATCGACTCCATGGCGGTCAGCACACGGGGATCGGTCACCCCCTGCTGGCGCAACCCGAGGATCAGTCGTCCGGCGCGGTCGTCGTTGAGCTTCATTCCGCCGCCACCACCTTGGGCGGAGCGCCGCCCAGCACCTTCTTCAGGTCGTTGACGCTGGACATGTGGGTCAGGTCGATGTGCAGCGGCGAGACCGAGATGCGGCCTTCGTCCATGGCGCGCAGGTCCGTGCCTTCGGCGTGCTCCTGCTTCTCGCCGCGGAAGCTCATCCAGTAGTAGTCGCGGCCGCGCAGGTCGGTGCGGCGCACGGCGTGCATCTCGCCGATGTCGCGGAAGCCCTGACGGGTCACCTCGACCTGTGTCACGTCTTCTGGCCGGCGGTTGGGGAAGTTCAGGTTCATCACCACGCCCGGCGCCCATTTCTGCTCCAGCAGACGGCTGATGATCCCGGGGGCGAAGGCCTCGGCGGTCTCCCAGTGGGCGGTCACCTCGTCGTGGAAGCGCTCGAGACTCTGGCTCAGGGCGATCGAGCGGATGCCGAAGGCCATGCCCTGCAGGGCTCCGGCCACGGTGCCGGAGTAGGAGCAGTCCTCGCCGACATTGTGCCCGCGATTGACGCCGGACAGCACCAGGTCGGGCTTCTCGGGCATCAGGTCATTGACCGCCAGCACCACGCAATCGGTCGGCGTCCCGGTCACGGCGAAGCGCTGCGGACCCAGCCGGTTGACGCGCAGGGGCTCGGTCAGGGTGATGCCCCGCCCCTTCCCCGACTGCTCGACGGCGGGGGCGCAGACCCAGATGTCGTCGGACAGCGTCCGCGCGATGCGTTCCAGACACTCAAGGCCCTCGGCCTCGATGCCGTCGTCGTTGGTCAGCAGGATTCTCATGATCGCCCTGACCTAACGCCAAGCCCGATCCGGCGCATCTGAAAAATCCCGAACTCGCGACCCGCGAGCCCGGAACAGCCCCCTAGCGCAGCGCTTCGGCGCGATCGGCCAGGATCACCACGTCGCGGCGGCAGGCGTTGATGATGTTCGAGCCCTGCCAGTCCAGGGTCTCGGCGCCGGTGCGGTCGGCCCAGGCGGCGGTGCGGCCGTACAGGCGGATCTTCATGCCGTTCAGGTCGCCGGCGGCGCGTTGCGGGTTGCGCGGCAGGGCGGCGCTGACGCAGTCGGCGGGCAGGCCGCGGGCGAGGTCGCGCTGCTGGGCGTACAGGCGGATTTCACCCCCCTCGACCCGGGCCCAGCCCTCGAAGGTGGTTGCGGAAGCGTCCACCCAAGACGGGGCCGGCGCGACATTGCCGCCGGTCGAGGCGCAGGCTCCGAGGGTCGCGGCCGCCGCGACAATCAGGGCGGCGGGGGCAAGGCGGGCGATCATGCGCATTTCGGTCTTCCTCTGGCTCGTCTCCCGGCCGGGAGACCTCGCTATGGACCCGACCGGCGCGACATCCTGATGACGCCCCGGTCCGTTCCTCTCGCAATGCCTGACGCCGCCGACGGCTCCACGCCTTGCCGGCGACGCGCGAAAAATCAGCCGCCGACCGAGGTCAGGCCGCCCATGTAGGGGACCAGGACGTCCGGCACGCGGATGGAGCCGTCGTCCTGCTGGTAGTTCTCCATGATCGCCACCAGCGTGCGGCCGACCGCGAGGCCCGAGCCGTTCAGGGTGTGGACGAACTCGGTCTTCTTCTCGCCGTCGCGCTTGAAGCGGGCGTCCATGCGGCGGGCCTGGAAGTCGCCGCAGTTCGAGCAGGAGCTGATCTCGCGATACATGCCCTGCGACGGCAGCCAGACCTCGAGGTCGTAGGTCTTGCGGGCCGAGAAGCCCATGTCGCCCTTGCACAGCAGCATCTTGCGGTAGGGCAGTTCCAGCGCCTGCAGGATGCCCTCGGCGCAGCCGACCATCCGCTCGTGCTCGGCGTCAGAATCCTCCGGGCGGGTGATGGAGACCAGCTCGACCTTGGTGAACTGGTGCTGGCGGATCAGGCCGCGGGTGTCACGCCCGGCCGAACCGGCCTCGGCCCGGAAGCAGGGCGTCAGGGCGGTCATGCGGATGGGTTCGGCCAACTCGCTCTCGGGCAGGATCTGCTCGCGGACGAGGTTGGTCAGGGAGACTTCGGCGGTGGGGATGAGGTAGCGGCGGTCCGAGAACCCACCAGCCGAAATCTTCTTCAACATCACCGGAGCATGGCTCTCGATAAAGGTGTGTTTGAAGTGCTCGAAAGCTCCTCGCCAAGCGGCATCCACGTCTTCAGGCGCTAAGTCCCGCTCAAGCTGCAAGCGGATGTCGGCGAGTTGCTGATCGTCTTCCGCGCGAGCGGGCTCAGCCAAAGCCCTAGCGTAGTCGTTTACGGCTTCCCAGTTCGTTGTGTCAGTCCTGAAGAGATCGTCTTCAAACTTCGGCAACTGCCCTGTTCCGAACATCGCCTCGCCGCGAACGAGATAAGGCGGGTTCACTTCCAGATAGCCGTTCTTGTCGGTCTGGGTGTCCAGCATGAACTGGCCGACGGCCCGCTCCAGACGCGCCAGCTGGCCCTTGATCACGGCAAAGCGCGAGCCGCTCATCTTCGCGGCGGCCTCGAAGTCGAGCAGGCCGAGGGCCTCGCCGAGGTCGGCGTGATCCTTGGCCGGGCCGGTTTCGCGGGGCGCGCCCCAGCGGCTGACCTCGACGTTGCCCGCCTCGTCCTCGCCGTCCGGAACGTCGTCGGCGGCGATGTTCTTCAGCCCGGCCAGCAGGTCGCGCAGTTCCTTGCCGACGTTGGCTTCAACGTCCTCGGCGGCGGCGATGTCGCCCTTGAGCGCCTCGACCTCGGCCTTCAGGCGGTCGGCCTCGGCCATGTCCTTCTTCGCCATGGCGGCGCCGATCAGCTTGGACGTGGCGTTCCGCTTCGACAGGGCGTCCTGCCCGGTCGTCTGGGCGTGGCGCAGTTCCTTGTCGAGCCGCAGCAGGTCGGCGACCAGCCCGTCGGCGCCCTCGACCCCGCGCGACGACCAGCCGCTCACGAAGGCGGCGGGATTGTCACGGATGGCGCGGATGTCGTGCATGGCTGGGTCTCTTGGTTTGGAAGCGATGCTCTAGCGGGCGACGGGGTTTCCGCCAAGGCTGGCGGCTGTGATCGTAGCGGGCCCGGGCTCACCTCTCCATCGCCCCTTCAAGGCGATGGGGAGGACAGATCGCGCAGCGATCAGGAGGGGGCGGCGCAGCCGTTTGACGTTGGCCCGCCGACACCGGCGTTCGAGCCCCCTCTTGCCCTGACGGCGCCGCCCTCACCTGACTGTCGCTCGCGCGCCGGTCTGCCCTCTCCATTCGCTCGAGGGCGAATGGAGAGGTGAGCGATCACCGCATGAAGGTCCTAGATCAGTCCCGACAGCGGCGAGCTGGCGCTGGCGTACATCCGGCGCGGCATGCGCCCGGCCAGATAGCCCTGACGGCCGGCGATCACGGCGTGCTTCATGGCGCTGGCCATCAGGATGGGGTCATTGGCGCCGGCGATGGCGGTGTTCATCAGCACCGCGTCGCAGCCCAGCTCCATCGCCAGGGTCGCGTCCGAGGGCGTGCCGACGCCCGCGTCGACCAGCACCGGCACCTTGGCCTGCTCGATGATCAAGCGGATGTTGACCTTGTTCTGGATGCCCAGACCCGAGCCGATCGGGGCGGCGGCGGGCATGATGGCGGCGGCGCCCGCGTCTTCCAGACGCTTGGCCATGACCACGTCGTCGGTGCAGTAGACCATGACCTGGAAGCCGTCCTTGATCAGCAGGTCCAGCGCCCGCAGGGTCTCGACCATGTCCGGATACAGGTGCGCGGTGTCCGACAGCACCTCCAGTTTCACCAGATCCCAGCCGCCCGCCTCGCGCGCCAGCCGCAGGGTCCGCACCGCGTCCTCGCCGGTGAAACAGCCGGCGGTATTGGGCAGGAAGGTGAAGCGGTCCGGCTTCACATAGTCGACCAGCAGCGGCTGGTTCGGATCGGTCAGGTTCACCCGGCGCACGGCCACGGTGACGATCTCGGCGCCCGCCGCCTCGGCCGCCTCGGCGTTCTGCTGATAGGTCGCATACTTCCCGGTGCCGACGATCAGCCGGCTGTTGAAGGTGCGGCCGGCGACGGTCCAGCTGTCGTTCGTGGCGGAGGCGGAAACGGGGGCATGTGCGTTCATGCCCCCGCTCCTACGCCTTCAACCGCCTCGTTTGAACCCTCAGACTTGAGGAAGCGCCCAGGCGATCACCTCGTCCGACACCGGGGTCTCCATGAAGTGGTGGCCGCCCGGGGCGAGGACCAGGAACTGGCGGCCTCCTGCCTCATAGACCATGGGCGTCGCCTGCCCGCCGCCCGGCAGGCGGTCGGTCCACAGGGTCTTGCCGGTCTTCAGGTCGATGGCGCGGATCAGATCGTCCGTCGCCGCCGCGATGAAGACCACCCCGCCCGCCGTCACGACCGCCCCGCCGTTGTTCGGGGTGCCGATCTCGATGGGCAGCATGGACGGGATGCCGAACGGGCCGTTCTTCAGGGCCTGCCCCAGCGGGCGGTCCCAGATCGTGTGGCCCGAGCGCAGGTCGATGGCCCGGATGCCGCCGTACGGAGGCTCCTTGCACAGCAGGCCGGTGAAGGGCATCCGCCAGCCGGCATTGACGCTGATCGCATAGGGCGCGCCCGCCTGCGGGTCCCCTGCCCCCTCGGCGCCGCCCTTGCGGGCGTTGGGCTCGCCGCGCGGAGCCCAGCCGCGACGGTCGGCTTCCTCGCGCGGGACCAGCCGGTTGTAGTTGGGCATGTCGTTGTAGTTGGCGACGATCACGCCGCGCGCCGGATCGACGGCGACGCCGCCCCAGTCCGAGCCGCCGTTGTAGCCCGGATACTGGATGTACCGGCGATCCGCCGTCGGCGGGGTGTAGAAGCCCTCGTAGGCGGCGCTGCGGAACTGGATGCGGCAGATCATCTGGTCGATCGGCGACATGCCCCACATCTGCTTCTCGGAGAGGTCCTCCGGGCGGCGCAGGGTGTGGTAGCCGCTGGTCCGCTGGGTGGCCGTGCGCATCTGCGGCTCGACGCCGCCGCGCGGGGCGCGGATTTCATTGACCGGGGTCAGCGGCTGGCCGGTGGCGCGGTTCAGCACATAGATGTCGCCCTGCTTCGACGGCAGCACGACCGCCGGAACCGGACCGCCCGCGGTCGGGAAGTCCACCAACGTCGCCTGCGAGCCGAGGTCATAGTCCCAGACGTCGTGGCGCACCGTCTGGAAATGCCAGCGCGGCTTGCCGGTCGTGACGTCCAGCGCCACCAGCGAGGTCGCATAGTCGAGCTGCTGCCCACGGCGATCGGCGCTGACATAGTCGGCGGCGGTCGAGCCCAGCGGCAGATAGACCAGCCCCAGACGCTCGTCGCCCGAGGCCGTGGTCCACATATTGGGCGTGCCCAGGGTGTATATCTGGCCTTCCGGCGGGGTGGTGTTGATATCCGGGCGGTTCATGTCCCACGCCCAGCGCAGCTGGCCGGTGACGGCGTCGAAGCCCTTGATCACGCCCGACGGTGCCTCGCGGTACTGGCCGTCGAGGATCTGGTGGCCGGTGACCACCACGCCGCGCACGATGGTCGGGGCCGAGGTGATCGAGACCATGCCGGGGATCAGGCGGCCCATGTTGGCCGAGGTGTCGACCTGGCCGTTCTGGCCGAAGGCGGCGCAGCGTTGGCCGGTGCGGGCGTCCACGGCGATCAGGCGGGCGTCCAGCGTGCCCCAGATGATGCGGGTGGCGCAGGGCTCGGTCGCGACGGCGTTCGGCACGACGTAGTAGCTGACGCCCCGGCAGGCCGCCGTGTAGGGGATGTTGTCGTCGCTGACCTGAGGGTCATGCTTCCAGAGGTTCCGGCCGGTGGCAGCGTCCACGGCCAGCACCATGTTCTTGCCGGTGCAGATGTAGAGGGTGTTCCCGACCTTCAGCGGGGTGTTCTCGGAGGCGTACTTGTTCTGAGCGCCCGGCCGGTCGCCCGGAAGATCCCCGGTGTGCAGGCTCCAGACCCGCTCCAGCCGCCCGACGTTCTCCGGCGTGATCTGGGTCAGGGGCGAATAGCGCTGGGCATGATAGGTGCCGCCATAGGCTGGCCAGTCGGCGCCCACCGGCAGGGCGTCCGGATCACTGGACGCGATCTGCTGCGCCGCGGGGATGTCGCCGTCAACATGAACCCTGGCGGCATTGGCCGAGGCCACGCCGCCGATCATCAGCAACGCCAGCAGGCCGACCGCGCCGCCCGCCGCCCAGACCTTGCCGCGTCCGGGCTTCAGGACCGGCAGGGTCGCCAGCACGAAAGCCAGCAGCACGGCCGGGGCGATCACGCGCGGCACCAGCCCCCAGCCGTCGATGCCGACCTCCCACAGGGCCCAGAGCACGGTCAGGATGAAGACGCCGATGTAGATGAAGGCGCCTGTCAGGCTGCGCCGGGCCAACATCACCCCGCTGGCCAGCAGCCCCAGACCCGCCAGCAGATAGTACCAGGAGCCGCCCAACCCTATCAGCCAGCCGCCGCCGATGATCAGGGTCAGGCCTATGAGCGCAAGGATGACGCCCAAGGTGATGACAAGGCCTCCGACGAGGCCTCCCGGCTTGCGTTCGACGGACATGCACGCCTCCAGCGTGACTGTGGATTTGCGTGCGCAATCCCCCATCCTGTTCGGGGTTCCGGACAAAAACAGGATCAGTTACTGATCGCCGATCACAAACCGTTGCTCTGGACAGTTTCCGGCGCCTTTCGTCAGTTTTCGCCCACCACAGGTCGTGGCTGACTACAGGCCTGAGTCGTAGTCCGGAGGAGTCATCGCATGCGTGTCAGGTCCACCGTCGTCAGGAGCGCCGTGGCGATCCTTCTGGCGTCCACCGCCATCGCGACCATCAGCTGTTCGACCTCGACCGCGCCGACCATCGCCGCGCCTCCCGCGCCGCCGCCGCCTCCCCCGCCTTCTCCTCCGCCGCCTCCCCCGCCGCCGCCGGTCATGCCGGCTCCCCCGCCGCCGTCCGCGGTCTACGGGGCAGACCGGGACGAGGGAACCGAGCTGGGAGAGGTCGTGGTCACCGGCAGCCGTGTTCCGGCCGAGGGCGCCGCGGCGGCCGAAGGCGACGCCCGCATCGCCGCCTCGACCCCGGTCGCGCCCACCTCGCCGCGCAGCACCCCGCCCGCCACGCCGCGCGCCGCCCAGGCGGGCATCCTGACCGCCGGCGACTACGACGACCTCCTGAACCCGACCTGGTACGCCGACTACGTGGGCCGCTATCTGCAGGAGCAGAACGTGCGCGACCTGCCGTGGGTCGACACCCGTCAGGCGATCACCGTCTCGGTCCGCGATTCCGAAGGCCGCCCCGCGCCCTTCGTCGAGGTGTCGGTGTCCCGACCGCAGGGCGAGCCGCTTCGCCTCCGCACCCTGGCGGACGGCACCGTGGTGCTGTTCCCGGCGCTGGATAACCTCGGCCGCACCGCCGAGATCACCGTCGAGGGCCGGACCCGGCGCCTGACCGTCGGCCCGGACAGCCGGGTCGAGATCCGCACCGCCCGCCGCGCCGCCGCCGTCCGCGCCTTCGACCTGCTGATGGTCGTGGACGCCACCGGCAGCATGGGCGACGAGATGGAGTATCTGAAGCGCGAGCTGGCCTCGATCATGGCCTCGCTGGCGGAACGTCACCCGGGCGTGGACACCCGCATCGGCCTGATCGTCTATCGGGACAACGGCGACCAGTATGTCGTGCGCGACTTCCCCTTCACCGGCAACGTCGACGAGCTGGTCCGCCAGCTGGAGGCCCAGCGGGCCGACGGTGGCGGCGACTATCCGGAGGCGATGGACCAGGCGCTGGATCGCGCGATGGACTATCCGTGGCGTGACGACGCCGTGCGCTCGATCGTTCTGGTCGCCGATGCGCCGCCGCATGACGGCCAGATCGGCGCGACCTGGGATCAGGTGCAGGAGGCCCGGGCCCGCCGCATCCAGATCACGCCCGTGGCGGCCAGCGGGGTCGGCCATCGCGCCGAGTTCGTGATGCGGGCCGCCGCCGCGGCGACCCAGAGCCGCTATCTGTTCCTGACCGACGACAGCGGCGTGGGCAATCCGCACGCCACCCCGGTGGTCAAATGCTACGTCGTCACCCGTCTGGACAGCCTGCTGCGCCGGGTGCTCGACGGCCAGATCTCGGGCCGGCGCATCGAACCGACCGAGAGCGAGGTCATCCGCCGCGTCGGCCCGTATGACGATGGCGTCTGCACGCCGAAATAGCCGTCGTCAGCCGCCGCCGACGAACTGCACGACCTCGATGCGGTCGCCCTCGGCGACGGGGGTGACCGCATGCTGCGACTTCGGGACGATCTCCAGATTGCGCTCGACGGCGACCTTGCGCACGTCCAGTCCCAGCTCCTCGACCAGGGCCAGGATGGTGTCCGACCGGACCTCGCGAAGCTCGCCGTTGACCTGAATCTGCATGACCTTGCGTCAATCTTCTTGCGGCGCGCGCTTGCCTGACGCCACGCCTCAGCTAAAAGGCCCGATCCGATTCCGTCGGAACGTCACCTCTGCGAGCGAATGCCCGACAGCCCCGTCCTCTACGTCCTGAACGGCCCGAACCTCAACCTGCTTGGGGTCCGCGAGCCTGAAATCTACGGACGCGAGACCCTGGCGGACATCCAGGCGCTGTGCGAACGCACCGCTTCCGGGGCCACGGTGGTGTTCCGCCAGACCAATCACGAAGGCGAGCTGATCGACTGGGTCCAGGAGGCCCGGGAGAAGGCTGACGCGGTTGTGATCAATCCCGCCGGCTACGGCCACACCTCCGTGGCCCTGCTGGACGCCCTGAAAACGCTGACGGTTCCGATCGTCGAGTGTCATCTGTCGAATCCGGCGGCGCGCGAGCGCTTCCGGCATCGCACCTATGTGTCGGCGATCGCCGCCGGCGTGGTTTCGGGCTTCGGCCCGATGAGTTACGAACTGGCGGTCAAGGCCGCCCTCGGACTGGCGCAGGAACGCAGCCCGTCCGCGGACCGTTCGGTTTAAAGGACAACAAGAGGCTCCCATGGCCGATCCGAAGCTGAAGAACGAAGCCGATATCGACGCGACCCTGGTCCGCCAGCTCGCCGACATCCTGAACGACACCGACCTGACCGAGATCGAGGTCGAGAAGGGCGAACTGCGCATCCGCGTCGCCCGCGAAATCACCGCCGCCCCGGTGGTGCAGTACGCCGCCGCTCCGGCCCCGCTGGCCGCCGCGCCGGTCGCCGCGCCCGCCGTCGCCGCCGCGCCGGTCGCCATGGCCTCGGACCCGGCCACCATCGTCGCCCGCTCGGGTGAAGAGGTGAAGTCGCCGATGGTCGGCACCGCCTATCTGCAGGCCTCGCCGGAAGCGCCGAAGTTCGTCCAGCCGGGCGACAAGGTGAAGAAAGGCCAGACCCTGCTGATCGTCGAGGCCATGAAGACGATGAACCCGATCCAGGCGCCGCGCGACGGCGTGGTGGCCGAGGTCCTCGTCGGCGACGCCCAGCCGGTCGAGTTCGGCGAGCCCCTCGTCCTGCTCGAGGCGTAAGCCATGTTCAGCAAGGTCCTGATCGCGAACCGCGGCGAGATCGCCCTGCGGATCCACCGCGCGTGCAAGGAGATGGGCATCTCCACCGTCGCCGTGCACTCCGAAGCCGACCGCGGCGCCATGTGGGTGCGCCTGGCCGACGAGAGCGTCTGCATCGGCCCGGCCCCGGCGGCCAAGTCGTACCTGAACATCCCGTCGATCATCGCGGCCGCCGAGATCACCGGCGCCCAGGCGATCCACCCGGGCTACGGCTTCCTGTCGGAAAACGCGCGCTTCGCAGAGATCGTTGAAGCCCACGGCATGACCTTCATCGGGCCCAAGCCCGAGCACATCCGGGTCATGGGCGACAAGATCAGCGCCAAGCAGACCGTCAAGGACGCCGGCATCCCCGTCGTCCCGGGCTCTGACGGCGAGGTCGAGACCGTCGAGGCGGCCATCGAGGCCTCCAAGACCATCGGCTTCCCCCTGATCGTCAAGGCCGCCGCCGGCGGCGGCGGGCGCGGCATGAAGGTCGCCCTGACCCCCGACGATCTGGTCGAGGCGGTTCAGACCGCCCAGACCGAAGCCAAGGCCGCCTTCGGCAACGGCGCCGTCTACATGGAGCGCTACCTCCAGAAGCCGCGCCACATCGAGATCCAGGTCATCGCCGACAGCCACGGCAACGTCGTCCACCTGGGCGAACGCGACTGCTCGCTGCAGCGCCGTCACCAGAAGGTGCTGGAAGAGGCTCCGTCGCCCGCCCTGTCGGCCGAGGGCCGCCGCAAGATCGGTGAGACGGTCAACAAGGCCATCGCCGCCATCGGCTACCTTGGCGTCGGCACCATCGAGTTCCTGTGGGAAGACGGCGAGTTTTTCTTCATCGAGATGAACACCCGCCTGCAGGTCGAACACCCGGTCACCGAGATGATCACGGGCGTCGATCTGGTCCGCGAACAGGTGCGCATCGCCGCCGGCCTGCCGCTGTCCTTCACCCAGGACGACGTGACCTTCGAAGGCCACGCCATCGAGTGCCGGATCAACGCCGAGAACGCCGAGACCTTCACCCCGTCGCCGGGCACGGTCACGGACTTCCACGCGCCGGGCGGTCTGGGCGTGCGTCTGGATAGCGCCATCTACGCCGGCTATTCGATCCCGCCCTACTACGACAGCCTGATCGGCAAGCTGATCGTCCACGGCCGCGACCGCGAGGAGTGCATCGCGCGCCTGAAGCGTTCGCTGGGCGAGATGGTCGTCGGCGGCGTCGATACGACGATCCCGCTGTTCCAGAAGCTGCTGCAGGAGCCCGACATCCTGTCGGGCGACTACGACATCCACTGGCTCGAGAAGTGGGCCGCGCGTCAAAAGGGCGAAGCGTAAGGCCGCGTGGAGGAGCCGGGCTTCAGCGCCAGCGCCTCCTCCGGCCGTTTCGGCCCGGATGAACTGCTGAACTGCTACGCGACGGGCGTCTTCCCCATGGGCGAGGCGCGCGATGACCCGCGTGTGTTCCTGGTCGAACCGGACCAGCGGGGCGTCATCCCGCTGGACGGCTTCCACACCCCGACCCGCCTGCGAAAGACCGTGCGCGGCGAACCGTTCGAGGTGCGCGTCAGCACGGCCTTCGACGCGGTGCTGGACGCCTGCGCGGCCTCGATGCCCGGGCGCGAGGACACCTGGATCAACGCCCCGATCCGCAGCCTCTATCTGGAGCTTCAGGCCCGCGGCCACGCCCACTCGATCGAGTGCTGGCGGGAGGAGCGGCTGGTCGGGGGGCTTTACGGCGTCACCCTCGGCGGAGCCTTCTTCGGCGAGAGCATGTTCACGCGCGAGCGGGACGCCTCAAAGGTGGCGCTGGTGCATCTGGTGGCGCGGCTGAAGCGGGGCGGCTGGCGCCTGCTGGACGCCCAGTTCCTGACCGAGCATCTGAGCCAGTTCGGCGCCGTGGAGACGCCGCAGGCCGCCTATCTGAAACGGCTGAGGCCCACCCTGTCCGTCAGGCCCAACGTCCGGTCGCTGTTTGAGCCGATGACCGGCGCCGAGGCGATCTACTACGCCCTGCAGCCCACGACCCAGGCGTCGTAGGTCGGATGCTGCAGGCCGCTGACGGCCGGCGATGAGGCGAACATCCAGCCCCGGAAAATCTGGCGCGGGTCCGAGTTCTGCAGGGTGCCGCGCGGCTGGACGCTGACCTCAAGGTAGGCGATCGCGTCCTCGACCTGCTCGTCGGAGGCCGAAACCTCACAGGCGCGGGCGGTGAAGATCAGGGAGCGCTGGAAGCGCACCGGGCGACCGCCCACCACGACCTCGAAACGCATGCGCTCCGTCGTGACCTTGTCGACGGCCTCGATGATGGCGACGCGACGACGCTGGCGACGACCCGGCGTGGTCGAGGGCTCCGGCTGGGCCTCGGCGACTTCTTCGGCGGGTGCCTCGGCCTCGTCCTTCTTCGCCTCTTCCTCGGTCGGAGCCGTGGTCGGCGGGACCGGGACCGTGACGGCGACGGGGGCGGTCGGCGCCGGCGCCGCTTCCGGAGCCGGTTCGGCGGGCGGGGTCGCCTGACGGTTCAGGTCCGCCGTGGTGTCCTGGATCGGCCTTGCGTCCTGCGGCAGGTCGTTGAGCGCGGACGCTACAACGGCGCCTCCGGCGAGAATCGCCGTGGCGGTCAGACCTGCGAGGATCAGGCCGGAACGATTCATTCCGGGCGCCAGGCCTCATAGTCGCCGGTCGCGGCCGGGCGACGGCCCTCGGCGGACAGCGAGCCCTGCGGACGCCACGCCATCGGCGTGCCGGTCAGGTTGGGCAGGTGGTCCTTCTCCCAGGCGTGACGGTGCAGCGGCTGCTCGGTCGGCGGCTCGTCATAGGTGTAGTGCAGCCAGCCGTGCCAGTCCGGCGGCACCTTCGAGGCGTCGGCGTAGCCGTTGTAGATCACCCAGCGGCGACGGCGGCCGTCGTAGCTGATCTTGTCGCGGGCCTGATAGTAGCGGTTGCCGAACTCGTCGGTCCCGATGTGCTCGCCACGTTTGGCGATGGTGAACAGGGTGCCGATGGTGGCGCCGTCCCACCAACCGAAGATCTTGCCTAGCACGTCGGGAATTCCACTCGTCTCGCGTCGGCCGGAACACCCCGGCGACAGCGGTGCGATCATAGAAACCGCAAGGCCTCCCGTCCAGCGCAACGCATCGGAAGCGTCACTCAACATCTTGGGGGTAACCCTACCGCGCACCGCCAGATTTATTGCAGGCGGCCGGATTTCGTCGTTAGCATCGGCGAAAGCCGCCCCGAGACCTTCATGCGTCCACAGCTCCGCTTCGCCGTCCTCTCCGCCGCCGTCCGCCGCTCCGTGCGTGAAATCGAGCGCGGCGGCCGGCTGGTCGAGGTCGTGACGCCCGAGGACTGGTCCGACGCCCGCGCCGAGGCCTGGCTGGACTGGGCCGCCGACGAAAGCCTGCCGCTGGACGGCGAAGATCCGATCATCGACGCCGCGCACGCCTGGGCGGCGCGCCACGGGGCAGACGAAACCGCGGCCGCCGAACTGGCCGCGACCCTCCGGCTGGGGCTGGCCACGCCCGCCCGCCTCCAGGCGGTGTCGGGCGGAGACGCCCTGAACCTGTCCGATCCGGCCGCCGCGCGCCATCTCGGCGGCGAAACCGCCCGGCGTCGCGCGCTGCGTCTGTCTGCGGGCGCCGTGGACGCCCTCGCGACAGCCCTGACCGCGGTCAGCGAGGCAGTCAGCCGTTGCGAAGGCCCGCGTGGGGACTGCACGGATCCGGCCCACAATCCGGCGCTGGCTCGCGCCGCCCTGACCGCGCGGCGGGCCGGAGCCTCGGACGCCGATATCCTGCGCGCGATCGCCGGCGAATCATTCGAGGCCGCCCCTCGCCCCGCTCGCGCCGAAGCGCCCTGGATCGCCGTCGCCGACCGCGACCTCGCCGCCTCGGGCGCGCCTGAAGTCACCCTCGCCGCGGAAGGG
>NZ_DASWWG010000057.1:0-35233 GCF_036400995.1 Brevundimonas sp. | reverse complement strand
AGGCGCAGGCGGGCGATGGCGGCGCGCAGGTCCTCGAAGTCGGCGGCGTCGACCGGGAACAGGCCGCAGAAGACCACCGACTGGACCTCCTTGAAGCCCTTCAGCGGCTCGGCGGTGGGGCGCTTCTCGTCGGTGATGGTGTCGCCGACGGCGGCGTGGGCGACCTCCTTGATCTGGGCGGTGATGAAGCCGACCTCGCCGGGGCCGAGCTGGTCGACCGGGGTGTTCTTGGGCAGGAAGACGCCGACGCGGTCGACCAGGTGGGTCGAGCCGTTCTGCATGAACTTGACGCGCTGGCCGGCCTTGAGCGCGCCGTCGAAGACGCGGACCAGCAGCACGACGCCCAGGTAGGGGTCGTACCAGGCGTCGACCAGCATGGCCTTCAGCGGGGCGTTCACATCGCCCTTGGGCGCCGGCAGGCGGGTGACAATGGCCTCGAGGACCTCCTCGATGCCGATGCCCGACTTGGCAGAGGCCATGACGGCCTCCGACGCGTCGATGCCGATGACGTCCTCGATCTGGGCGCGGACCCGGTCGGGTTCGGCGGCCGGCAGGTCGATCTTGTTCAGGACCGGCACGATCTCGTGGTTGTTGTCGATGGCCTGGTAGACGTTGGCCAGGGTCTGGGCCTCGACGCCCTGCGAGGCGTCGACGACGAGCAGCGAGCCTTCGCAGGCGGCCAGCGAGCGCGAGACCTCATAGGCGAAGTCGACGTGGCCGGGCGTGTCCATCAGGTTCAGGACGTAGTCGAGCCCGTCCTTGGCCTTGTAGTGCAGGCGCACGGTCTGCGCCTTGATGGTGATCCCGCGCTCCTTTTCGATGTCCATGTTGTCCAGCACCTGGGCGGACATTTCACGCGCGGACAGGCCGCCGGTGACCTGGATCAGGCGGTCGGAGAGCGTGGACTTGCCGTGGTCGATGTGGGCGACGACGGAGAAGTTGCGGATGCGTTCGATCGGAGGGGTCGGCATGGTCCGGCGCGCCTAGCACGACAGGCGGAAAAGCGCCAACGGAACGGCGAAACGAACTGTCTCCGCCACTGATTTCGTTGCGGATTACGAAGTCGTAACGCGACGCTTTGCCGGTTTTCGACAGGTCGGGGAAACGCTATTCAACGACGGATGACAACCGGACGCCCGCAAAGGGCGTTCTTCCGCTCTGGCCGCGCCTCCCTCGCGGCGACATGGGGATCACACGTGCCGAAGACCCTTCGCAGCCACTGGACCATCGCCGCCGCCCTGATGGCGACCGCCGTCACCCTGTCCGCCTGCGGTGGGGGCGAGCAGAAGTCCGACACGGGCGGGGCCAGCGCCCAGACGATCAGCGTGCAGACCGCGACGACGCAGAACCTGCCGCGCACGGTCACCGCCTCGGGCAGCGTTTCGGCCTGGGAAGAGGTGCCGGTCGGCGCCGAGACCGGCGGGCTGACCGCCACGGCCGTCTATGTCGACGAAGGAACCTATGTGCGCCAGGGCCAGCCGCTGGTGCAGATGAACACCGCCCTGCTGGAGGCGCAGGTGCGCCAGCAGCAGGCCGCCGTGCAGACCGCCGAGGCCAACGCCGCCCGCGACGACGCGGCGCTGGCGCGGGCGCAGGAGCTGAAGGCGCGTGGCTTCCTCAGCCAGGCGTCGCTGGATACGGCCCTGGCCAACCAGCGGGCCTCGCAGGCCAACCTGGCCTCGGCCCGCGCCGTCCTGGCCGAGACCCGCACCCGCCTGTCGCAGGCCACGGTGCGCGCGCCCGTCTCGGGCCAGGTCATCAGCCGCAGCGTGACCCGCGGCCAGATCATCAGCGCCGGCGCCGAGCTGTTCCGCATCGTCCGTGACGGCCGTCTGGAACTGGACGCCCAGGTGCCGGAGACGGAGCTGGCGCTGGTCCGCTCGGGCCAACTGGCGCAGGTGACCTCCAGCCAGGCCGCGCCGACGACCGGCACGGTGCGCATCGTGACCCCCGAGGTGGACGCCGAGACCCGTCTGGGTCTGGCCCGCATCAGCCTGGCGCCGGGCGGCGCCCTGCGTCCGGGCATGTTCGCCCGCGCCGTGATCGACGTCGGCGACCAGCCGGCGACGGTCGTGCCGACGGCGGCGATCCTGTACCGCAACAACCAGGCGGGCGTCTTCGTCATGGCCGGCGCCGACACCGTGCGCTTCCAGCCGGTGACCGTGCTGAACCGCCAGCAGAACCAGACGGCCGTGTCGGGCGTCGCCGTCGGCGCCCGCGTGGTGGTCGAGGGCGCGGGCTTCCTGAACCAGGGCGACCGGGTGCGCATCGCCAGCGCCGCCGCGGCGCGCCAGTCGGTGACCGCGCGCACCCAGGCCCAGTCGGCCCCTGCGTCCAGCGCGCACTAACCGGAAGCGACCGTCATGAACCAGATCTCCTCCTGGTCGATCCGGAATCCGATTCCGATCATCCTGCTGTTCCTGCTGCTGACCCTCGCCGGGGTGGTCGGCTTCATGGGCATGCGCATCAACAACAACCCCGACGTCGACTTCCCCATGGTCGCCGTGACCGCCGCCCGTCCGGGCGCGGCGCCGGCGGAGATGGAGGTCCAGGTCACGCGCCTGATCGAGGATTCGATCGCCGGCCTGTCGGGCGTGCGCCACATCTATTCGAACGTCTCGGACGGCGTCTCCTCGACCACCATCGAGTTCGAGCTGGGCACCGACACGGAACGCGCCACCAACGACGTCCGCAACGCCATGAGCGGCGTGCGGGCCAGCCTGCCGCAGGACATGCAGGAGCCGACGGTCCAGCGCATCGACATCACCGGCGACGCCCTGATCACCTATGTGGTCCGCTCGCCGACGATGACGCCGGAAGAGATCAGCTGGTTCATCGACAACGAGGTCAGCCGTTCGCTGCTGGCGCTGGGCGGCGTCGGCGAGGTCAACCGCTCGGGCGGCGTGGACCGCGAGATGCGGGTCGAGCTGGATCCACAACGCCTGTCCGCCTACGGCGTGACGGCGGCGCAGGTCAGCCAGGCGCTGACCAATGTGAACAACAACCTGCCGGGCGGCCGCGTGACCGTGGCGGGTTCTGAACGGGCCGTGCGCACCCTGGGCGCGGCGACCTCGCTGGAGCAGCTGCGCGAGACCCTGGTGCCGCTGGACGGCGGCCGCACGGTGCGCCTGCGTGACCTCGGCACGGTCGAGGACAAGTGGGGCGAGCCGCGCCGCATCGCCCGCTATGACGGGCAGGAGGCGGTGACCTTCAACTTCCTGCGCTCGCGCACGGCCTCGGAAGTCACGGTCGCCAAGAAGGTCCGCGCCGAGGTCCTGCGGCTGGACGAGGCGAACCCGAACCTGACGATCCAGCAGGTCACCTCGAGCGTGCAGTATATCGAGGAGAGCTATATCGCCTCGCTGGAAGCCCTCGGTCTGGGCGCCCTGCTGGCCGTGATCGTGGTGTTCATCTTCCTGCGGGACTGGCGGGCGACCCTGATCGCGGCGACCGCCATGCCGCTGTCGCTGATCCCGACCTTCGCCATCCTCGGGCCGATGGACCAGTCGCTGAACGTGGTCACCCTGCTGGCCCTGTCGCTGACCATCGGCATCCTGGTCGACGACGCGATCGTTGAGATCGAGAACATCGTCCGGCACATGCGCGACGGGAAGGCGCCCTATAACGCGGCCATCGAGGCGGCCGACGAGATCGGGCTGGCCGTCGTGGCCACCACCGGCACCATCATCGCCGTCTTCGCCCCGGTCGGCTTCATGCCGGGCATCATCGGCCAGTTCTTCAAGGCCTTCGCCCTGGCGGCCTGCGTCAGCGTCTTCTTCTCGCTGGTCGTGGCCCGGACCCTGACGCCGCTGATGGCGGCCTTCCTGCTCAAGCACACCAACCACGAGGACCGCGATCCGTTCTGGATGGGCGGCTATCTGCGCGCCCTGCGCTGGTCGCTGGCCAACCGGTGGAAGGTCTTCCTGCTGGGCATCCTGTTCCTGGTCGGTTCGGTCGGCGTGTCGATCGTGGCCAAGATGTCGTTCGAGTTCATGTCCCCGGCCGACGAAGGCCGCGCGGCCTTCCAGATCGAGACCCCGCCGGGTTCGACCCTGGCCCAGACCGACGCCATCGTGCAGGAGGTCACCCGCCGTCTCGAGGCCCGCGACGAGGTCACCTCGGTCTACGCCGCCATCGGCGGTCAGGACGTCAACCAGGCCAATGTCTATGCGGACATGGTGCCCAAGGGCGAACGGGCGCTGTCACAGCAGGCCTTCGCCCGCGAGATGGTCGATGAGCTGAAGGCGATCCCCGGCGCCCGCATCCGCGCGGGCATCGCCCAGCAGGGCGGCGGACCGGGCGACGGCACCAGCTACACCTTCTCGATCCTGGGCGACGACCCGGCGACGCTGGACGCCGCCGCGCGCAAGGTCGAGGAGGAGATGCGCGGGGTCCCGGGCCTGGCCAACGTCGTCAACACGGCCGCCATCGCCCGTCCCGAGATCGTGGTCACGCCGCGCGCCGACGAGGCCGCCCGCGCCGGTGTGACGGCCGGATCGATCTCCCAGGCCGTGCGGGTCGCCACCATCGGCGACATCGACCAGAACCTGCCGAAGTACAATCTGGGCGACCGCCAGATCCCCATTCGCCTGCAACTGACCGAGGATGCGCGCGAGGACCTGACGGTGATCGAGAACCTGCGCGTGCCGACCGCCAGTGGCGGACAGGTGCCGCTGAGCGCCGTGGCCGACGTCGCCTTCGGCGCCGGTCCGGCGACGGTCAGCCGTCAGGACCGTTCGCGGATCGCCTCGATCACGGCCGAGCTGGACGGCATCACCACCGGCGCCGCCGGCACGGCGGTGAACAACCTGCCCTCGGTGAAGAACCTGCCGGCGGGCGTGCGTCAGGTGCCCGCGGGCGACGCCGAGTTCATCCAGGAGATGCTGGTCGGCTTCGGCATCGCCTTCATCTCGGGCATCCTGCTGATGTATGCGGTGCTGACTCTGCTCTTCAAGAGCTTCGCCTACCCCGTCACCATCATGGCCGCCCTGCCGCTGGCCATCGGCGGCGCCTTCATCGCCCTGGCCATCGCGGACAAGAATTTCTCCATGTCCGCCCTGATCGGGGTGCTGATGCTGATGGGCATCGCGGCCAAGAACTCCATCCTGCTGGTCGACTATGTGATCATGTCCGAGAAGGACGGGATGAACCGCCACGAGGCGATCATGGACGCCGCCCACAAGCGGGCGCGGCCGATCCTGATGACCACCTTCGCCATGGGCGCGGGCATGGTGCCGATCGCCATCGGCTGGGGCGCCGACGTCGAGTTCCGCTCGCCGATGGCGGTGGCGGTGCTGGGCGGCCTGATCTCCTCGACCTTCCTGTCCCTGCTCTACATCCCGGCGATCTTCACCATCGTGGACGACATCGCCGGATGGGTGCGCCGTCACCTGGGCGGCGGCTTCGCGGCGCAGAAGGCCGAGGCCAATCGCCCGGCCCCCTCCCCGGCCGCGGCGCCGGTCGATCCCGACGAGCGCTGGTGACTGACGACGGCGGCGGAGCGATCCGCCGCCGTTTCAGTGTCGGGGTTCGACCGGCACGGCCACCGGCGGCGGCAGGTTGGCAGGCGGCGGGACGGGCGGAAGCGCGTCCGGATCGCGGGTCGCGGCCAGGAAGGCGTCGACGTCCCAGACCGGCCCGGCAGGCATCGGAACACCGTCGCACAGGAAGGGGATCAGGGCGGCGTTCGGCGTGCCCGGCTGGACATCCCGCCAGATCGGCTCGTGCCGCACCTCGTCATCCATGACCTCGCCCGAGGCCGTGACGAACTGCCCCTGCATCACCGCCGTGCGCCGCGCCGAGCAGTCCACCCGGTAGCGGCCGAGCATGTAGTGCCAGGCCCGTCCGTTCGCCGCCAGCTGCGGCCGCTCGAAGACCACCATCACCCGGGTCTCCAGCGTGCCGTCCGGCTGCAAGGCGGGCGCCCGACGCTCCAGCGCCACGGTGGCCCCGTCCTCCTTCAGGATCGGCGTCCACAGTCCCCCGTCCTGCCCCGTGTCCTGCGCCGCCGCTGCGGATGTGGACAGGGTCACGGCCGCGAGGACGGCGAGGTTGGCGATAAGGCGCATGGTCGGGTCTCCTTCACCCAAACAAAACCGGCCGGGGTCGCCCCCGGCCGGTTCCTCGTTTCGCCCGTGAGCGAAGCGATCAGTACTTGAAGCGCAGGGTCGCGCCGTAGGTGCGCGGGGCGCCCAGGAAGGCGTTGTAGGTCTGGGTGTCCAGAGCCGGGTTGTAGAAGGTGCCGGCGTACGGGCCCGAGGCGGTCGGGGTCGACTGGAAGGCCGAGCCCTGCAGCGGGGCGTTGAAGCCCACCTGGGTGTACTCCTCGTCCGTCAGGTTCTGGCCCCAGAACTCCATGGTCCAGCGCTCATCCTCGGTGCCGAGGACGATACGGCCGTTCACGGTCGTGAAGGCGTCCTGTTGCTTGTAGGGCAGCAGGTCCGAACCGGTGTTGTAGTCCGACATGTACTTGGCCGACAGGCTGAAGCCCGCGCGCATGCCGTTGCCGATGCTGCGGTCGAAGTTGACCGAGGCCGAGACCGACCATTCCGGCGCGAACGACGCCGTGGCGCCCGGCAGCAGCGAGAGCTGCGGGAAGTTGCCCGGGTTGGTCAGGTCGGCGGCGGTGAAGTTGCCGTACTCCGCCTCGGTCCAGGTCACGCCGCCCTGCAGGCTCAGGCCCTCGATCGGGGTGAACCACAGCATGTCGGCGTCGACGCCGCGCGAGGTCAGCTCGGGGATCGACTCCACCACGAAGGCGGTGCCGAGGAAGGTGTTGAGCTGGAAGTCCTCGAACGTCTGGTCGAAGTAGGTGGCGTTCAGCAGCAGGGTGCGGTTCAGCAGGGTCATCTTGACCCCGGCTTCCCAGCTGTCGACCATTTCCGACGGGAACAGCAGCGAGGCGGTCGGGGTGATGCCGGTCTGGACGCGGTCCAGATTGTAGCCGAACGACTTGTAGCCGCGGGCGTACGAACCGTAGACCATCACCGAGTCGTTCAGGCGGTACGAGATCTTGGCCGTGCCGCTCAGTTCGCCGTCGTCGACGCTTTCGCTGACGTTGCGGTTGGTGAAGGCCGAGTTGGCCCACGGCAGACAGATGTTGCCGGCGATGGCCGAGGCGTTGGCCGAACCCAGGGCCAGGCCGATCTGGCCGACGTTGGCGAGCACCGCGTTACAGGTGTTGCCGTTGCCGTTGACGTTGCGCTGGGTGCCCTCGACGGACTTCTCGTCCATCGTGTAGCGCAGGCCCAGGGTCACATCGAGGGCGTCGGTGACGTGCCAGGTGTTGTTGGTGAAGAAGGCGACCGAGGTCGATTCCTGCTCGTAGAAGTCCTCGTAGCCCTGGCCGACGGTGAAGCCGATGCCGCCGCCGCTGACGGCGCCGCCGGTGGCCAGACAGGTCTGCAGGCCGGCCGCGGTCTGGGCGGTGCGGGTGAAGCAGCCGATCGAGTTCGGGCTGATGGCGAAGGCCGGAACGGCGGCGTTCAGGCGGGCGGTCAGCAGGAACGACAGGAAGGGCGTGTAGTCCGCACCGAAGTACCAGCTGTCGGCCCGGCCGATGTCTTCCTTGGTGGCGAACACGCCGACCAGCCAGTCCAGGGTGTCGTTCTGGCCGGCCAGACGCAGTTCCTGGGTCAGGTTCTCGACGGTGTAGCCGAAGTCGCCGTCCTGGACGCGGTAGGCGATGTCGGCGCCGGTGTAGTCGATGTCGGTGCCGAGGTCGCCCGACCAGTCACGCCACGAGGTGACCGAGGTCAGGGTCGCGCCGCCGAACAGGCTCGGCAGGTCGATGTTGGCCTCGATCGAGACGCCCTGGTCGACGACCTTCTGCGGGGTGCCGCGGTTGGCGTAGGCCTGACGGCTGAAGGGCAGCGGGCCGAAGCCGGCGGCAGGCGGACGCTGGCCGGTGCCGGTGGAGAGACCGTCGACGAACGGATAGGTCGGGCCGACGCGGGTCTGCACCGCGGCGCAGCAGTATTCGTCGCGCGAGGTGTAGTCGGCGATGACGCGGACCGAGGTGTTGTCGTTCGGCAGCCACAGCAGTTGGCCGCGGGTGGTGAAGAAGTCCTGGTTGTTGTCGTCACGCTCGGTGCGCGGACCGTCGCCGATGTCGACGTCGTAGAAGCCGTCACGGACGCGGCGACCGGCGTACAGGCGGAAGGCCAGCTGGTCGGTGATCGGGCCGGTGACCGAACCCGAAACGCCCATGGCGCCGTAGCTGCCGACGGTGGCTTCAGCGTTGAAGCCCGGGGTGAAGGACGGGGCCTCGGTGATGATGTTGATGACGCCGGCCGAGGTGTTCTTGCCGAACAGGGTGCCTTGCGGGCCCTTCAGCACCTCGATGCGGCTCAGTTCGCCCAGGTCGCCGAAGCCGACCGAGTTGCGCGAGCGATAGACGCCGTCGATCACGACGCCGACCGAGCTTTCCAGGCCGGGGTTGTCGCCGACGGTGCCGACGCCGCGGATACGGGCGGTGGTCGAGGCTTCCGAGGCCGTCGAGGTCACGGTCATGCCCGGCGTCAGGATCTGCAGGTCCTTGATGTCGCGGACGCCCGCGTCGTTCAGGATCTCAGCCGGCAGGCTGGTGACCACGATCGGCACGTCCTGCAGGTTCTGCTCGCGCTTCTGGGCGGTGACGATGATGTCGTCGATGGTGGTCGGACCGTCCTGGTCCTGGGCCGAGGCGACCCCGGCGAAGCCGAAGGCGCAGGCGCCCACGACGGCGGCCGACACGGTGGTGCGAAGAATATTGGTGAGGCGCATGCCCACTCCCCGACTGAGGCCGGGCGCGTGCTTCACGCGGCCACGGCGTTTCCTGATCCCATGGGCCGCGTTCTTGACGTGGAACGCGATGCTCCAAGCGTTTTGGGTAACTCAGGCGGGACTCAGCGACAAGGAGCGCCGTTCGGTCGTCCCGCATTTCATCGGTAGGCGAAGGCTAACTGTGACGCAAAAGCGACAAAATCCGATGACGTAGCGTCAATATTTGCTCAGTTCTTGCGATTTTACGGGGTGTCAGCAGCGATTTTCTTGCGCCGACTGGCCGCGATCCCGAGAACAATTGCTCCAGTGATCGCCGATAACATAGAGCCGCCCAGTACGCCGATCTTCACCTCGACCTGTTCCGGCGAGTCGATCGCGCCCGGGAAGGCCAGGACGCCGATGAACAGGCTCATGGTGAAGCCGACGCCGCACAGCAGGCTGACGCCGTAGAGCTCGAGCCAGGTGGAGCCCGTCGGACGGCGGCCGATCCGCAGTTTCGAGGCCAGGGCGGCGGCGCCCAGCACCCCGACCTGCTTGCCGATGAACAGGCCCAGGGCGATGCCCAGAACCAGCGGCGCGAACGCCTGCTCCAGCGACAGGCCGGCGAAGCTGACCCCCGCCTTGGCGAAGGCGAACAGGGGCAGGACCAGCCAGGCGACATAGTGGTGCAGGTCGTGCATCGCCTCCTGCAGCGGGCTCTGGCCGTCGGAGCGGCGGTCCTTGACCGGCACGATGGCGGCGAAGGCCACGGCGGTCAGGGAGGTCGACAGCCCCGACTGCACGGTCATGTACCAGACCAGACCGAAGCCCAGCACCCAGAAGGGGGACGGGATCTTCTTCCACTGGGCGACCACGGCGCCCGCGAGGAGCAGGCCCGCGACCCACAGCAGCGGCCCGATCTGCACCCCGCTGGAGAACAGGGCGGCGATCAGGGCGATGGCCCCGAGGTCGTCGACGATCGCGAGCGTGAGCAGGAAGACCCGCAGCGCCGAGGGCAGGTTGCGGGCCACCATGCCGAAGACGGCGAGGGCGAAGGCGATGTCGGTGGCCAGCGGAATGGGCCAGCCGGCGTGCGGGCCGGACAGGAGACCGGAGACCAGCAGATAGACCAGCGCCGGGGCGACCATGCCGCCGACCGCGGCCAGAACCGGCGTGGCGAGCTTGCGCGGATCGCTGAGCTCGCCGCGCAGGATCTCGTATTTGATCTCCAGCCCCACCACGAGGAAGAAGACCGCCATCAGGCCTTCCTTGATCCACTCCGAGATCGACATCTCGAGCATCACGGGGCCGAGACGGACGATGTGCTCGCTCTTCAGCCAGCCGAAATAGTCGGCGCTCCACGGCGAGTTGGCGACGATCAGGGCAGCGAGGGCGGCGACCCCCAGCATCGCGCCGGACGCGGCTTCGGTTTTCAGGAAATCGAGCGTGAGTTTGCGCGCCATGTCGCCTCCGGACCAAGGGGGTTTCATGACGCCAGGTTATCGACGGGCGCCGGACCGGATTCGCCCCGCACGAAAATACGCGGCGCCGGCCTGGCCGCGTCCGGTCGGACGGGCCTGATCTCTGGGCTCTACAATACGGCCGGGGCCCGATGGTTCAAGGCGAAACGGTTGCGCGACCGCCGTGGAAGCCGCATTTGGCGGCCCATGCCCGTCTCGCCCGACTACCGCCCCGACCCGCAGTTCGTGACCCTCGGCGACGAATACGGCGACGCCGTCCGGGCGGCGACCTTCCCGCAGTCGATCGTGCGCTTCCGCAACGACGCCGCCGCCGCGACCGTCGGGCTGGAGACGCTGACGGAGGCGGAATGGATCGCCCATTTCGCCCGCTTCGAGCCCCTGCCCGGCCAGCCCGGCCCGATCGCCATGCGCTATCACGGGCACCAATTCCGCACCTACAATCCCGACCTCGGCGACGGCCGGGGCTTCCTGGCCGCGCAGCTTCGGGAAACCCCGGGCGCTCAAGCAGCGAGCGACCGCGTCGCGAGCGGTAGCGCCACTGAGGGAAGACTGCTCGATCTGGGGACCAAGGGCTCGGGCACGACGCCCTGGTCGCGGACAGCGGACGGGCGGCTGACGCTGAAGGGCGGCATGCGCGAGGTTCTGGCGGCGGAGATGCTGGAGGCGCAGGGCGTGCCGACCAGCCGCGCCTTCTCCCTGATCGAGACGGGCGAGGAACTTGAGCGGGGCGACGAGCCCTCCCCCACCCGCTCGGCGGTTCTGGTGCGGCTGTCGCACAGCCATATCCGCTTCGGCACCTTCCAGCGCGCCGCCTATTTCGGCCGGACCGACATGCTGGAGGCGCTCGTGGCCCACGCCCGCGCCCTCTACCATCCGCAGGTCGCCGAAGGGGACGTCCCGGGCTTCCTCGGCGCCGTCGTCGAGGCCTCGGCCCGGCTGACCGCGCGCTGGGTGGCGGCGGGCTTCGTGCACGGGGTGCTGAACACCGACAATCTGAACGTCACGGGCGAGAGCTTCGACTACGGCCCCTGGCGCTTCCTGCCGTACTACGAACCCGGCTTCACGGCGGCCTATTTCGACCAGACCGGCCTGTACGCCTTCGCGCGTCAGCCGGAGGCGGTGTTCTGGGCCCTGACACAGTTGGGCGGAGCGCTGAAGCCGATAGCCGACGCGGAGCCCTTGACGGCGGCGCTGAACAGCTTCGGCCCGGCCTACATCCGCGAACTGCGCGCGGCCTTCCTGGATCGACTGGGCGTGAAGAGCCTGGGCGAGGCGGCGGACCAGCGCCTGCTGGACACCACCCTGGCCCTGCAGCGCGAGGTCGGCGAGGCGGGCCGATGGGAGCCCCTGTTCCATGACTGGTTCGGCGGCTTCCCCTCCTCGGCCCGGGCGGTGACCGGCCCCCGCGCCAAGCTGTGGCAGGGCAAGGCCTTCGACAATTTCCGCTTCGCCCTGTTCGAGCACGAGCCGGACCGGCCCGAGCGGCTGGAAAGCCCGGCCTTCGCCCGGGCGGAGCCGGAGGAGATGCTTATCGACGAGGTGGAGAGCCTTTGGGCCGCCATCGCCGAACAGGACGACTGGGCTCCCTTCCACGACAAGGTGGCCCGCCTGCGCCAGACGGGCGCCGCCCGCCGCTGACGATCATTACGAAGGTTTCATCTCGAAAAACGATAATCTTCTTGATCGATAATCGATGCGTGCATATCGATTATCGGCATGGGGCCGCAGCGGGCGGCCGGGGAGATTTTCAGATGAGACTGATCGGCAAGCGATCCGTGGCCAGCGTGGTCCGCTGGATGCTGGGTTTTGTGAATGTGTTCGTGACCATCGCGGTGGTGGTCACCGGCCTGCTGCTGCTGACGTCGCTGGTGATGCCGGATTTCGCGGCCGGCCTGTTCGACGGGCTGGCGGACCGGCCGGACAACCGGGGCCGCGACCTGTTCCTGGGTGAGCACATCACCCTGTTCGCGGTCTTCCTCGCCACCGCCAGCACCTGGTGGATCCTGAACCGGCTGCGCCGCATCTTCCTGTCGGTGAACCACGGCGACGCCTTCGAGCCGGCCAACGTCGGCCGTCTGCAAGCCATGGGACTGGGGCTCGTCGGCGTGCAGGTCAGCGCGATGATCCTCGTCTTCAGCACGCCGCAGGACGTCGTCGACACCAAGTTCGAGCTCGATCTCGGCGCCTGGCTGGGCATCCTGATCGTCTTCATGCTGGCCGAGGTGTTCCGCCAAGGGTCGTCGATGCGTGACGACCAGCAGATGACCGTCTGAGGCCGCCCGCCATGTCCATCACCGTTCAACTGGACCGCCTGCTGCAGGCCCGCCGCATGTCCCTGACCGAACTCAGCGACCGGGTGGGCGTGACCCTGGCCAACCTGTCGATCCTCAAGACCGGCAAGGCCCGCGCCGTCCGCTTCTCGACCCTGGACGCCCTGTGCCGGGAACTGGACTGCCAGCCGGGCGAACTGCTGGCCCGCACCGAGGGTCCGCAGCCCGCGGACGAGGAAGACGGGGCCTGAAGCCCCGTCCGCCGCCCCCTTCGGCAAGCTCGCTTGTCATGATGTAAAAGACGCTTGACTTGGTTTGGCGACATTGTAAAACACCCTTGTCACAACGACAGGGAGCCTTGTCATGAACAACGAAGTCAAAACCTCCTCGCGCTACGATCTGGAGCCGCGCGCCGCCGCCACCGTCGCCCTGCTGCTGGCGGTGGTCGTGGCCCCGGGCGTCACCGAGCCCCTGCCCTTCTGGCCGGCCCAGTTCGGCGCCACGCCGTCGATCGGCTCCGCCCTGCTGGCCTTTGCGCTGGTCATGGCCCTGGTCAGCTTCAGCCGCCGCTACGGATGGGACGCGAAATGACAGCCGCCTCCCCGCTGCAGGCGCTTCGTCTGGAGCGCAACCTGTCCCGGGCGGAGCTGGCCCGCCGCCTGGGGGTGTCGAGCCGGACGGTGCGGGCGATGGAGACCGGCGGCTACGCCCCCTCCGTCACCCTCGCCTGCCGTGTCGCCCGCGAACTGGGCCGCCCCGTGGAAGCCCTCTTCCACGCCTGAGCCTCCGGGCTCGCTTCTCCGGGGTTCGCCCCGACCTTCACACATCAGGAAACACGACCATGACCAACAGCATCCTGCTGGGGCGCGCCGCCTCGTACCTGTCGCACTTCGCCTCGGGCCTGTGCCTGACGCTGGTCGCCAGCGCCTTCCTCTACGCCGTCGAGGCCCAGGCCCGGCCGGTCCTCGACGCCGAACCCGTCGCCTGCCGCACGGCCTGCTGACATCAGGTTGGCAGCAGCATGGCGGTAGAGCTCAAGGACCGGCGCGGTCGCCGGTCCGACCTCCCGGGAGCCCGCCATGACCAGCGCCGAGTCGACAGAAACAGCCGCGCTTAACGGGTCTGAAACGCCGGTCACATTACAACGATTTATGGATGCGGCCACGCTTTGGCCGCGGCCGGGTGTCACTGAACAGTCACGTATCGTTACGCGTAAGCCCCACCCCCTTGCGGAAGGGCGGGGCCAATCCGATATCGCCGCTGTTACCAATACAAGAGCGCCAGAACCGGCGTCATCGAAAATGACTTCTCAGATCCTCACCCCCGCCCGCGCGCGGCTGAACGCCAGCTACCGGAACCTGACCCTGTGGACCCTGCAGGGCTGGATCGCGATGTTCTTCGTCGCGGCCGGCTACGCCAAGCTCAGCGAGCCGATGGCCAACCTGATCGACCTGATGCGCTGGCCCGCCTTCGCGCCGGAGAATCTGGTGCGCGGTCTCGGCGTCGCCGAGATCACCCTGGCCGCCCTGATGCTGGCGCCGGTCGTGTCGTGGAAGCACGGCCGCCCGCTGCTGGTCGTCGCCGCCGCCGGTCTTCTGGCGCTGGAAACCGTCATGCTGGCCATCCACGCCACCGGAATGGACGTCGGCCCGGCGATCACCAACGCCGTCCTGATCGCCATGACCGCCCCGGTCCTGTGGATGCGGTCGCGCGAGGCGCGCTGATCTGAGGCAAGTCCTCCCCGTTCGCATTGCGAATGGGGAGGTGTCGCGCTTCGGATACGAAGCGTGACGGAGGGGGCGGCGCTGTCGCCCGACGACCATTCCGAATAGCGAAAGCTGAAAGCACCCCTCCACCACGCGAGCCAAGCTCGCGCGGTCCCCCTCCCCATGCGCGATGCGCACGGGGCGGAAAACCTTCCCTTTACGTCCGCGTCAAGTTTGGTCTAGAACTTCGACCATGGCGACCGCAGACGATCACCGCACCTATTCGATCCGCCAGCTGTGCCGCGAGTTCGGGGCGACGGCGCGGGCCCTGCGCTTCTATGAGGACAAGGGTCTGCTGACCCCGGCGCGCAAGGGCCAGACCCGCGTCTATGACGCCCGTGATCGCGCCCGCCTGAAGCTGATCCTGCGTGGCCGCCGCATCGGCTTCAGCCTGCAGGAGATCCAGTCGATGCTGGATCTGTATGACCGCAAGGACCACAACGCCCACCAGATGGCCGTGGCCCTGCGCCAGCACCGCGCCCAGATCGCAGCGCTGAAGCAGCAACTGGAAGACATCGAAGGCGCCATCGAGACGGCGGAAGAAGCCTGCCGCTGGATGGAGGAGAAGCTGGGCGAATTCCGTCCCGATCTCCTGCCCGGCGCCGACGAATACGCGAACCTGATGAAGGCTCGCCTCAACACCGAACACCACCACCAGCCCTTCAAAGCGAGAGCCTGATCATGGCCTACAAGGCGCCTGTCCGCGACCTGACCTTCATCCTGTCCGAAGTGCTGGAGATCGACCGCTACACCAATCAACCCGGCTTCCAGGACGTCTCGGCCGAACTGGCCCAGCAGATCCTCGAGGAAGCCGGCAAGTTCGCCGACGAGGTCATCGCCCCGATCAACAACCCGGGCGACAAGGAAGGCTGCCACTGGGCCGAGGGCGGCGTCGTCACCACGCCCAAGGGGTGGAAGGAAGCCTATCACCAGATGGTCGAGGCCGGCTGGCCCTCGCTGATGATGGACCCGGCCTACGGAGGCCAGGGCATGCCGTCGGTCATCGGCTCGGCCGTGGGCCAGTTCACCGCCGGCGCCTCGGCGGCCTTCTCGATGTATCCGGGCCTGACGGCCGGCGCCTGGGCGGGCATCCACGCCAACGCCTCGGAAGAGCTGAAGCAGAAATACCTGCCCAAGATGTCGACCGGCGAGTGGACCGGCACGATGAACCTGACCGAGCCGCAGTGCGGCACCGATCTGGGCATGGTCCGCACCAAGGCCGTGCCGAACGGCGACGGCAGCTATTCGATCACCGGCCAGAAGATCTGGATCTCGGCGGGCGAGCACGACTTCGCCGACAACATCATCCACACCGTTCTGGCCCGCGTCGAAGGCGCGGTCCCGGGCATCAAGGGCCTGTCGCTGTTCGTGGTGCCGAAATTCCTCGTCAACGAGGACGGCTCGCTGGGTGAGCGCAACACGCTGGAATGCGCCGGTCTCGAGCACAAGATGGGCATCCACGGCAACGCGACCGCCGTCATGCAGTACGACGGCGCCAAGGGCTGGCTGATCGGCGAAGAAGGCCGCGGCATGAACAACATGTTCGTGGTCATGAACGAGGCCCGCCTGGGCACCGGCCTGCAGGGCCTGGCCATCGGCACCGCCGCCTACCAGGCCGCCGTCGAGTTCGCCAAGGACCGCCTGCAGGGCCGTTCGCTGACCGGGCCGAAGAACCCGGATGGCCCGGCCGATCCGATCATCGTCCACCCGGACGTGCGCCGCATGCTGCTGGAGGCCAAGGCCTTCGTCGAAGGCGGCCAGGCCTTCATCCTGTGGACCGCGCTGCAAGCGGATCTGGAGAAGTCGGAAGACGAGGCCGTCGCCACCAAGGCCAAGGACTACATGGGTCTGCTGACCCCGGTGCTGAAGGCCTATCTGACCGACAAGGGCTTCCACGCCGCCTCGCTGGCCATGCAGGTCCACGGCGGCTCGGGCTACACCGAACACTTCCCGGCCTCGCAGTACCTGCGTGATGCGCGCATCACCATGATCTACGAGGGCACCAACGGCATCCAGGCGCTGGACCTCGTGGGCCGCAAGCTGCCCGCCGCCGGCGGCCGCGCCATCATGAGCTGGTTCGGCGAGATCGACGCCTTCGTCGCCGAGCACAACGGCAATGAGTCGGTGAAGCCCTTCATCGACGGTCTGGCCGACGCCAAGAAGAAGCTGCAGGACGGCACGATGTGGCTGATGCAGAACGGCATGGCCAACCCGGACAACGCCGGCGCCGCCTCGACCGACTATCTGAACATCTTCGGCATCACCGCCCTGGCCTATGTCTGGGCCCAGATGGCGATCGCCGCCCAGAAGCAGGTGGACGCCGGTTCGACCGACCCGTTCTACGCCGGCAAGCTGCAGACCGGCCGCTACTTCGTGGAACGCATCCTGCCGGACGCGGCCGCCCATCTGGTCAAGCTGAAGACCGGCGCGGACGTCCTGATGGACATGCCTGCGGACGCGTTCTGAGGCGGAGTTGACTGCCGTGACGTGATCCCGGCAGCGACGGACTGAAACGGTCTCCCTCCCCGCCCCGGGGAGGGTGGTCGGCGCGCCAGCGACGACCGGGTGGGGAGGGCTCGGCGACGAACGACCGGGCCACCCAGCCGAGCCGCCCCCACCCGGCCGCTGCGCGGCCACCCTCCCCGAGGCGGGGAGGGAGAAGCAGGAAACGCCCCCATGAACGTCCTCAACAGCCCCGAACCCGCCTTCATGCAGGACGAGGAGATCACCCTCTTCTCGGACAGCGTCGGCAAATGGATCGACGAACACGCGCCGCTGGAGAAGGTCCAGCAATGGATCGCGGACTCGTCCGTGCCGCGCACGCTGTGGAACGACGCCGGGGACGCGGGCCTGCTGGGCCTGTCGATGCCGGAAGAGGACGGCGGCTTCGGTGGCGACTACCGCCACGAGGTCGTGCTGATGCGTCAGCTGGGCTGGAAGGGCGCGGACCATTTCGGCATCTCGCTGCACAACGCGATCGTCATGCCCTACGTCTGGCACTACGGCACCGAGGAGCAGAAGCAGCGCTGGCTGCCGCGCCTGCAGACCGGTGAACTGGTCGGCGCCATCGCCATGACCGAGCCGGGCGCAGGGTCTGACCTGCAGGGGGTGAAGACCACCGCCATCAAGCAGGGCGACCACTACGTCCTGAACGGCTCCAAGACCTTCATCACCAACGGCCAGCTGGCCAACTTCATCATCGTGGTCGCCAAGACCGATCCGTCGGAAGGCGCCAAGGGCACCAGCCTGATCGTGGTCGAGACCGACGGCGCCGAAGGCTTCGAGCGCGGCCGGAACCTGCACAAGATCGGCATGGAGGCGAACGACACCTCCGAGCTGTTCTTCAACGATGTGAAGGTGCCGCTGGAGAACGTCATCGGCGGGACCGAGGGCCAGGGCTTCATCCACCTGATGCAGCAGCTGCCGCAGGAGCGCCTGAACATCGCCATCCAGGGCGTCGCCGCCGCCGAGCGCGGGCTTCAGGAGACGCTGGCCTACGTCAAGGAGCGCAAGGCCTTCGGCAAGCGGATCCTCGACTTCCAGAACACCCAGTTCAAACTGGCGGAAGTGAAGACCAAGCTGACGGTCGCCAAGGTCTTCGTCGACCACTGCATGGGCCTGCACCTCGAGGGCAAGCTGGATGCCGCGACGGCCTCGATGGCCAAATACTGGGTCACCGACATCCAGGGCGAGGTCATCGACGAGATGCTGCAGCTGCACGGCGGCTACGGCTACATGAACGAGTACCCGATCGCCCAGCTGTACAAGGACGCCCGCGTCCAGCGCATCTACGGCGGCACGAACGAGATCATGAAGCTGCTGATCGCGCGGACGCTGTAGGTACAGGGACGCCAGCCAGAAGCATGATCTGGCCAGCGCCCCCTTATCCCATGGCAGGACTCGAACCTGCGACCCTCCGCTTAGTAGGCGGTTGCTCTATCCAGCTGAGCTACACAGGCGCGATGACGTGTAGATAGGAAAGCCTAGCCGCGTTTCAAGGGCCTCGCATGATCCGCCTCCACATCCCCCAGCCGCTGTCCGCCGGCGCGGCCCTGGCCCCGACGCTCGATCAGTCGCGCTACCTCACGCAGGTGATGCGGCTGAAGGCGGGCGATGAGCTGCTGGCCTTCAACGGCAGGGACGGCGAGTGGCGCGTCAGCGTCGCCGAGGTGCTGAAGAAGGGCGTGGTGCTGAAGGCCGAGGCGCAGGTCCGGGCCCAGATCACGCCGCCGGACGTGCATCTGGTGATCGCCACGGTGAAGAAGGCCGCGCTGGAGTTCGCGGTTGAGAAGGCGACCGAGCTGGGCGCCGCGCGCATCCGGTTGATGACCACCGCCCGGACCCAGCCGCAGCATCTGCGCCTCGACCGCCTGGACGCCATCGCCGAAGAGAGCGCCGAACAGACCGGGCGGCTGGACGTGCCGCCGGTGGACAAGCCGCAGACGCTGAACGCCCTGCTGGACGGCTGGGACGGGACGCGGCGGCTGATGTTCTGCGACGAGACGGGCGGCGCGCCGGTGATGAGCGCGCTCGCTCCCTATGCCCCCTCCACCCCTTCGGGGTCCCCCTCCCCCGATGGGGGAGGAATGCCCTGGGCCATCCTGATCGGGCCGGAGGGCGGGTTCACGCCCGAGGAGCGCGACCGGCTGCGCGCCCTGCCCTTCACCACCGCGGTATCGCTGGGTCCGCGCGTGCTGCGGGCCGACACCGCCGCCACCACCGCCCTGACCCTGTGGCAGGCGGCGATCGGCGACTGGGACCGCTAGACGCCCCTGTCTCGCGGAAGTCGGCCGTCGCCTCTTGAGCAAACGCCAAGGTCGGCCCATCTAGCCGCGACACGAGGGGTTACAGAACCACATGGCCGACGCCGCACCGCTTTCCCGGGATGACCTGATCGGGGCCATGTCGAAGGGCATCAAGCCGCGCGCCGAATGGCGCATCGGCGCCGAGCACGAGAAGTTCGGCTTTGACCGCTCGACCCTGCGCCGCCCGACCTATGAGGGCCCCAACGGCATCAAGGCCATGCTGGACGGCCTGACCCGCTTCGGCTGGGACAAGGTCTATGAGGGCGACAACGTCATCGCCCTGGAGCGCCGGAACGGCGAAGGCATGACCGCCTCGATCAGCCTGGAGCCCGGCGGCCAGTTCGAACTGTCCGGCGCGCCGCTGAAGGACGTACACGACATCTGCAACGAGACCGGCCAACACCTGATGGAGGTCAAGCAGGTCGCCGACCAGCTGAACCTCGGCTTCCTGGGCGCCGGCTTCGACCCGATGTGGGCGCGCGAGGACGTGCCCGTCATGCCCAAGGGCCGCTACGGCATCATGCGCGCCTACATGCCCAAGAAGGGCTCGCTGGGCCTCGACATGATGCTGCGCACCTGCACCATCCAGTCGAACCTCGACTTCGAGAGCGAGGCTGACATGGTGGCCAAGTTCCGCACCTCGCTGGCCCTGCAGCCGATCGCCACGGCCCTGTTCGCCAACAGCCCCTTCACCGAAGGCAAGCCCAACGGCTTCCTGACCGCCCGCGCCAACGTCTGGACCGACACCGATCCGGACCGCACCGGCATGCTCGACTTCGTCTTCCAGGACGGCTTCGGCTTCGAGCGCTACGCCGACTACGCCCTCGATGTGCCGATGTATTTCGCCAAGCGCGGCGGTCGCTACATCGACCTGTCGGGCCGCTCGTTCCGCAAATTCATGGACGGCGAGCTGGATGACATGCCCGGCGAACTGGCGACGATCAAGGACTGGAACGACCACCTGACGACCCTCTTCCCGGAGGTTCGCCTGAAGGCCTATCTGGAGATGCGCGGCGCAGACGGCGGACCGTGGAGCCGCATCTGCGCCCTGCAGGCCCTGTGGGCCGGCGTCCTGTACGACGCCCCGTCGCAGGCCGCCGCCTGGGACCTGGTCAAGGACTGGGACATCGCCAACCACGAGCGCCTGCGCCGCGACGTGACGCGTCTGGGCCTGAAGGCCGAGGTGGGCGGACGCACGGTGCGTGACATCGCCGTCGACATGGTCGAGATCGCCAAACAGGGGCTGAAGAACCGCGCCCGCTTCTCGGGCGGCATGGTCGACGAGCGCGGCTACCTGTCCGAGCTGGAAGACATCGCCGACAGCGGCGTGACCCCGGCCGAGCGGCTGCTGGAGCTGTACAACGGCGAGTGGCAAGGCGACCTGACCCGGCTGTACCGCGACTTCGCCTACTGAGCCGTGCCGACCGAGAACGAGCGCAAATACGTCCTGACCGACCCGGAGGCCGTGCTGGCGCTCTGGCCTCGCGAGGACTGGGAGGACGTCCGGCAGGGTTATCTGCCGGGTGATGCGCGTATCCGGCGGCGCGTCCGTCGCGGGCAGACCACCGACAGCTTCACCTACAAGATCGACGCGACGGGTCGGCTGATCGAGATCGAGACGACGCTGGAGGCCCGGGACTTTGACGACCTGTGGCCGCTGACGACGAAACGGATCCACAAGCTGCGGCGGGCGGTCAGCGACGCCCACGGGCTGGCGTGGGACATCGACCTGTTTCTCGATCCGGAGGCCCGGTTCTACCTCGCCATGGCCGAATGCGAGATGCCGGAAGGGATGGAGGCGCCGCCGGAGATCCTGCCGCAGCTCGCCCCGCTCATCCGCTACGTCGTGCCTCGCGACCGACAGACCGAGTTCGTGAACAGCCGGCTGGCGGACCGGGATTATGTGGACCGGCTCAGCTTCTGAACGGTGCGACCTTCCGCCCGTATCGGGATGACGTCGGCAAGGCGACCTTAACCGCAACCGTGTTATGGACAGGTTCATGATCGTCCCCCGCCGAGTGTCCCGATGAGTTGCGTCGACCCCGGCCCCGCGCGCGGCCCCGTGACCGGCCCCGCGGCCAATGACGACGAACACAGCAACGCCGCCGCCTTCTTCGACGTCTCGCTGGACCTTCTGGTGATCCGCGACATCGAGGGCTTCGTGGTGCGGGCCAGCCCCTCGTGGGAGACGGTGCTGGGCTGGACGCCGGATGAGCTGCGCGGGACCCGCCTGCTGGACCTGGTGCATCCCGACGACATGCCGGGCACCCGGGGCAGCGTGGTGGAGGTCGAGAACCGCCGCCCCGGCGACCCGGTCCTCGGCCATATCAACCGCTACCGGCATCGTGACGGCCACTACCTGACGCTGGAATGGCGGGCCCAGCGCGTGGGCGGCCAGATCTACGGCCTCGCCCGCGACGTCACCGACCGGGTGGCGGCCGAACAGGCCCTGCTGGAGGCCAAGGCGGCGGCCGAGGCGGCCAACAGCGCCAAGTCCGACTTCCTGGCCAACATGAGCCACGAGATCCGGACCCCGCTGAACGGGGTCATCGGCATCGTCGACGCCCTGAGCCGCACCACCGGCCTGACCCCCGAGCAGCAGGAGATGGTCGAGCTGATCCGCGGCTGCGGCGTGACGCTGGAGCGGCTGGTGTCCGACATCCTGGACGTCTCCAAGATCGAGGCCGGCCAGCTGGATCTGGAGACCCGTCCCTTCAATCTGGACGAGGCGCTCGAGCCGATCTGCGTCGTCAAGGCGCGGGCCGAGGACAAGGGCCTGACCTTCACCGTCAACCGGTCGCCAGACGCCGAGGGCGTCTTCATCGGCGACAGCACGCGCATCCGTCAGGTGCTGGGCAACCTGCTGTCCAACGCGGTCAAGTTCACGGCCACAGGCGGCATCACGGTCGACATCGCCGTCACGCCCGACGGCGACACGCACCGGCTGTCGATCTCGGTCGAGGACAGCGGCATCGGCTTTGACGCGGATCACGCCGCGCGCCTGTTCGAACGCTTCAACCAGGCCGACGGCACCATCACGCGCCGGTTCGGCGGGACCGGCCTGGGCCTGTCGATCTGCCGCTCGCTGATCGAGATGATGGACGGCGAGATCGGCGCCCAGTCCACGCCGGGGACCGGCAGCCGCTTCCACTTCAGCCTGCCGCTTCCGCGCGGCGCGGCGACCGGGGACGGCGCGGCCGCGACCACGCCTGTCATGGCCCGCGCCCTGCGCATCCTGCTGGCCGAGGATCATCCGACCAACCAGCGCGTGGTCCAACTGATCCTGCAGGGCCAGGGGATCGAACTGGAAATCGTCGACGACGGCGCCGCCGCCGTCGCGGCCTTCCGGAACGACGAGTTCGACCTGATCCTGATGGACATGCAGATGCCGGTCATGGACGGGCTGACCGCCACCCGCGCCATCCGCGCCCTTGAGGCCGAAACGCCGCTGCGTCCGCGCATCCCGATCGTCATGCTGAGCGCCAACGCCATGGTCGAGCACCGGGCCGACGCCGCCGCCGCCGGGGCGGACGGCCACATCGCCAAGCCGATCACCGCCGCCAGCCTGCTGGCCGGCATGCAGCAGGTGCTGGACGCCCTGGATCAGTGACGGGCGGCGCGTCCCTGCCTATGGTGACGCTTCAATCCTGCGTCGGGGGACGGGTGTGAGCGCTTTCGAGTTCTTCTTCAGCTTCTACGGCCTTGTGCTGGGCCTGTCGGTGGCGGTGCTGGCCACCGGCGCGGCGCGGGCCTTCAAGCACCGCAAGACGGTGAAGGTCGGCTGGAAGACCCCGCTGCTGGCCCTGTTCGCCGCCTTCGACATCGCCACCTTCTGGGACGCCGCCTGGACCAATCTGGGCAAGGCTCCCTACAGCTACGGGATGCTGCTGGCCGGTCTGGCGGTGGCCATCGTCTATTTCATCGCCGCCAGCCTGATCTTCCCCGAGCCCGAGGACGAGGCGACCAGCCTGAACCAGCATTTCGAGGCCAACAAGCGCCCGGTGCTGCTGCTGCTGATCCTGGCCAATGCGCTGATGGTGGCGCTGTGCCTGACGATGCTGGTCGGACGGCCGGGCTTCATGGCCATGGCCATCGGCTACGGCTTCACCTTCCTGATCTATGTGGCGCTGGTGCTGCCCGCGGCCCTGTCGAGGCGGGCCTGGGTGTTCGCCTCCGCCATGGGCCTGCACATCGCCCTGTATCTGGTCATCGCGATCATCAGCACCATGCATCCGGGCGCGGCGGTCCAGCTGGAAGGAGCACAGCCGGAAGCCGCGAGCACGACCGGCTGATTTGCCAAGGATTGCCATCAGGCAGACCCTTTTCAGATGGCCACGATGAACATCTCCCTCCCCGACCGGATGAAGACGTGGGTCGAGGACCAGACGAAGGACGGCCGCTACGCCAACTCCTCCGACGTCATCCGCGACCTGATCCGCCGCGAGCAGGTCCGGGCGGAGAAGATCGCGCACATGCAGCGGCTGGTGGACGAGGCTGAAGCGTCAGGAATCAGCAAGAGATCACTGGAAGAAATACTCGCCGAAGCAAAGGCTCGGGCCGCGCCACGCTGACCTCGCTCGACATGCCTTGGCCCTCGGCGAAGTTCGGACGGCTTTTGTGCTTTTTGATCAGCAGCGCATCGTCATAGCCTACAGTCTGGAGAACGACACCTCGGCCTGGCGCACTGATACCATCAGGTCGGGAGCTACCTCAGATGCTGGAAGGGCAGAGCTATGAGCGGAATCATTCGCGTCGGCATCGGCGGCTGGACCTTCGAGCCCTGGCGGGGGACCTTCTATCCGGACAAGCTGAGCCAGAAGAAGGAGCTGGAGTACGCCAGCTCGAAGCTGACCTCGATCGAGATCAACGGCACCTACTATTCCGGCTTCAAGATCGACACCTGGATGAAGTGGCGCGACGAGACGCCGGACGACTTCGTCTTCGCGGTGAAGGCCAGCCGGTTCTGCACCAATCGCAAGGTGCTGTCCGAGGGCAATGAGAGCCTCGAGCGGTTCCTCGATCAGGGACTGACGGCGCTGGGCGACAAGCTGGGGCCGATCAACTGGCAGTTCATGGCCACCAAGAAGTTCGATCCGGTCGACTTCGAGGGCTTCCTGAAGCTGCTGCCCAAAGAGAAGGACGGGGTCCGCCTGCGTCATGCGCTGGAGGTCCGCAGCCCGACCTTCGATAACCAGCAGTTCTATGATCTGGCGGCGAAATACGGCTGCGCCATCGTCTATGCCGAAGACGACGAGGCGCCGGAGTGGCCTAGGATCGACCAGCCGACGGCGGACTTCACCTACGCCCGGATGATGTCGTCGAAGCCGGACGAGCCGACCGGCATGACCTCGGCCGAGTTGGACGGGATCGCGAAACAGACGCGGGGCTGGGCCAAGCGCGGCGACGTGTTCGCCTACTTCATCGCCGGGGCCAAGGTGCGCAATCCGGCGGCGGCGATGGCCCTGATCGACAAGCTGAAATAGGCGCTTGCGCCCGCCTTATGCGGCGGGCCGGTTTTCCCATCGCGGGCTTACGGCCCGCGGGCGCACAGGATGGACGACGCCGCATCCGGCGTTGTCCCGGCCCGCAGCCATGCCCGTTCCCCTTCCCCTGCCTCCTGCCGTCATCGAGGTTTCGCCGGACCTGCACGGCTGGCGGATGACCTCCAGCGACGGCCTGTTCTTCGGCCTGTTCGCCGACCGGGCCAGCGCCGTACGGTACGCCCGCGACGAGGCCGACGGCCATCCCGGCCACGTCGTGGTGGTCCGCGACACGACCGGCTGAGCCCCGGCGCCGCCCCTGCCGCTGATCACCGCCGTTATCACCGCGTCATCGTGTTGAGGCACACCGACTTTCCGCGCAACGCTGTGCGGGTTAAAGCGTAGATCAGCAGGCGGCCCGGCAGAGGTCGCCGCTCCAAGGAAAAGCAGAGGAAGCGCTCATGGCTCGCGTCGCACTGGTGACGGGCGGTACCCGCGGTATCGGCAAGGCGATTGTTCAGCGTCTGAAGGAAGACGGGCTGCAGGTCGCGGCCGGCTATTCCGGCAACACCGAAGCCGCCGAGGCGACCGCCCGCGAACTGGGCGTGATGGTGGTCAAGGGCAACGTCGGCTCGTACGACGACTGCGCCCGCGCCGTGGCCGACGTGGAGGCCGAACTGGGCCCCATCGACGTGCTGGTGAACAACGCCGGCATCACCCGCGACGGCTTCTTCCACAAGATGAGCGCCGACCAGTGGTCGGACGTGATCCGGGTCAACATGGACAGCGTCTTCAACATGACGCGTCAGGTGATCAACGGCATGCGCGACCGCGGCCACGGCCGGATCATCAACATCTCCTCGATCAACGGCCAGAAGGGCCAGATCGGCCAGACCAACTACTCGGCCGCCAAGGCGGGCATGATCGGCTTCACCAAGGCGCTGGCGCTGGAGAACGCGCGCAAGGGCGTGACGGTGAACTGCATCGCCCCCGGCTACATCGACACCGAAATGGTCGGCGCGATGGACGAGAAGGTTCTGGCCGGGATCGTGGCCCAGATCCCCGTCGGAAGGCTCGGAAAAGGCGAGGAAATCGCCGACATGGTGTCCTGGCTGGCCGGTGAGCGTGCCGGATATGTCACAGGCTGCACGCTGTCGCTGAACGGCGGTCAGTATCTGGTCGGCTGACAGAAGCCTGCCCAAAATCCGCCGCGTGACGATTCCACCAAGTCGGGCATGAAGTTGACGGGGAAGGTCAGAACGGCGCGAACGCCGCTTCAGACTGCGATGGCCTTTGCCGTCGCGGTGACCGCCGTGCTTTCCGTTTCGGTCCCCGTCGCCGCCGAGGCGCAGGAGCGCGGCAACGCCCAGGCCGAGCAGAGCCAGGCGCTCCGCAACCGGGGCGGCGCGAACCGCACCCTGCCGCCCGTCGGCCGTTATGTTTCCGAATCCGGCGAGGCCTTCACCCTGGACCGGTCAGGCCAGCGCCCGCTGCTGCGGTTCGACCGTCGCGACGAAACCTGGGTGCTGCGCGCCAGCGCCGCCCCGCGCGGCGACATTATCTATCGCAATGACGCCGGCCAGCAGATCCTGCGCATGACTCCGGGCGGCGGCGTGACGGTCTACACCTCGCGCGCGCCGGGCGGGTCCCCGGCCTCGCTCTCCGGGACCGGCGAACCGCTGGCCCTGCCCTCGCTGGGGCCGGCGCAGCTGTTCCAGCTGATGACCCGCCGCAGCGCCATGCTGAGCCAGACCATGGGCCGGCTGATCGAGATCAACGTCGACACCGATGAAGAAGCCGAGGGGCTGACGGTCGAGGCCCTGATCCTGTCGACCGACGCCGTCCTGCGCATCGCCCGCTCGCCCACCGGCCGCTCGTCGCTGAGCCAGCTGCGCCGCATAGCCATCGTTCAGGGTAGCACCGCCTCGGCATCCTACGCACGCGGCGAACTGCGTATCGTGGTCGCCCCGGTGCAGGGCGTCGCCGGGCGTCCGTCGTCCGCGCGCGTGATCCGGGCCCTGTTGCCGCAGGACCCGACCCCGGGCCGCTAGAAGCTGTCCTTGGCCGCCCGGCGGGCCGCGAAGTCCGCGGCGTCGGCGGCGCGCAGGAACGGGTTGAAGGCCTTCTCCGAACCGATGGTCGTGGGCACGGTGGGCTCGCCCCGTTCACGCGCCGCGAAAATCCCGGCCGCCCGCGCCTGCATCTCCGGCCGGTCATCCAGGCTCAGGGTGAAGCGGGCGTTGGACGCGGTGTATTCGTGCGCGCACCAGATCACCGTCTCATCCGGCCAGGCGGCCAGGGTCTGAAGGCTGGTCCACATCTGCTCGGGCGTGCCCTCGAACAGGCGACCGCAGCCCAGCACGAACAGGACGTCGCCGACGAAGGCCAGGCCATCCCCGACCGAGCGATAGACGATGTGGCCCAAGGTGTGGCCCGGCGCGTCGGTGACCTCCAGCGGGGTCTCGCCCAGCATGACGGTGTCTCCGCCCTTGATCACGCGGTCGATCGGCGCGGCCTTGCGCACCTCCTCGGGTCCGACGATCTCGCAGCCGGAGGCGGCCTTCAGCGCGGCGTTGCCCTGGGTGTGGTCGGGGTGCCAGTGGGTGTTCAGGATCAGGTCCAGCCGCCCCCAGCCCGACCGCTCCAGCTCGGCCAGGATGGCGTCGGCGTCGGGCGTATCCACCGCCGCGACCACGCCGGTCGCGCTGTCGCGGACCAGATAGCCGTAGTTGTCGCTGAGGCAGGGGAAGAGGCGGACATCGAGGGTCATGCCGCCATTCTGGCAGCCGCCCCCCGGCGGGTCTATGCTGGGGTCATGCGGCGCAGCATCGACGACCTCCGGATCTTCTACGGCGAGCCCGCGGGCGCGCTGGCCCGGCGCATGCTGGCGCGGCGGCTGGAGGACGCCTGGGGCGAGGCGAACAACTGCGATGTTCTTGGTCTCGGCTACGCCACGCCCTGGCTGGACGCCTTCGTCGGCGCCCGACGGCTGATCGCCGCCATGCCCGGCAGACAGGGGGTGGAGCTGTGGCCGCAGGCGGGCAAGAACCGCACGGTGCTGGTGGACGACCGCCGCCTGCCCTTCGCCGCCGGATCCTTCGACCGCATCCTGCTGGTGCACGCGCTGGAGGAGGCGGACGACGCCCAGGCCCTGATGCTGGAGGCGGTCAGGGCCCTGGCGCCGACCGGACGGATCATCCTGATCGCGGCGGCGCGCGGCGGCCTGTGGGCCCGCTCCGAGAACACCCCCTTCGGCCACGGCCGCCCGTTCACCCGCCGCCAGCTGGAGCGGCTGGTGCGCGAGGCGGGGCTGGAGCCGACGGCCTGGTCCCAGACCCTGTATGTGCCGCCCTGGGGTCCGCTGCTGCCGCTGGCGGACGGACTGGAGCCGATCGGCAAGCATGTGATGCCGGGCGCCGCCGGGTTGATCCTGCTGGAGGCCACGCGACAGGCCTACGCGCGGGCCCGTCCGGGCGGGGCGGTGGCGACCGCCCCGGTGCTGACCCCGGCGCTGCAGCCCCAGCCGGCGTCGCGCGCGCGGCGCAATCCCGCCGGTGGTGATCTGGCGAGATCGGCCGAACACCCGTAAAGGCGGGGCCCATGCAAAGACTGATCCTCATGCGCCACGCCGAGGCGGAACGGGCGAGCGGCTCCGGCCGCGATCGCGACCGCGACCTGTCGGCGCGGGGGAAGAGCGACGCCGCCCTGATGGGCCGGGCGCTGGCCGCCAAGGGCGCCCGCCCGGACCTGGCCCTGGTCTCGCCCGCCAGCCGCACGCGCCAGACCTGGGACCTCGTCCATGACGCCATGGGCGACGTCGAGGTGCGCGAGGACGAGCCGCTGTACAACGCTTCCGCCGACACCCTGCGCCGCGCCGTCGAGGCGGTCGAGGACGAGGCCGGCACCCTGCTGGTGCTGGCCCACAACCCGGGCGTCCACCTGCTGGCCGTCGAATACCTGATCGAAAGCGCGGCCTCGCCGTCGGTGCTGGACCGCATGAGCGGCGGCTTCCCGCCCGGCGCGGCGGCCCTGTTCACCGTGGACGTCGCCGGACGCTGCACCTTCGAGGGCTTCCTCCAGCCGCGGGACATCACCGAGTGACCGACGTCGCCTACAAGCTTGTCGACCGCGCCGAATGGGAGGCCGTGCCCCCCGGCGGCGCCTATGCCGGGTCCGCCGTCGATCTGAACGACGGCTACATCCACATGTCGACCTCGGCCCAGCTGGCCGAGACCGCGCGGCGGCACTATGCGGGCCGCGACGATCTGCTGCTGGTCGCGGTCGACCTGCCGTCGCTGGGCGAGGCGCTGAAGTGGGAGGCGTCGCGCGGCGGCGACCTGTTCCCCCACCTGTTCGCCCCCCTGCCCCTGTCGGCCGCACGCGAGATCCGCGTCCTGACGGTCGATGCGGACGGGATCATGCAGTTCCGGGACGGAGCCGCCGGATGGGCCTGACCGACCTCGGCGCCGCCCTGCTGCGCACCCTCGATCCGGAAACCGCGCACCGTCTCGCCATCCGGGCGCTGCAGGTCACGCCCCTGCCCGCCCCGGCCGCCGATGATCCGATCCTGCGCACGCGGGTGGCGGGTCTGGACCTGCCCAACCCCGTCGGCCTGGCCGCCGGCCTGGACAAGAACGGCGAGGCCCTGCACGGGCTGGCCCGGCTCGGGTTCGGCTTCGTCGAGTGCGGTTCGGTCACGCCCCTTGCCCAGCCGGGCAATCCGAAGCCGCGCCTGTTCCGCCTGTATGAAGACCGCGCGATCATCAATCGCATGGGCTTCAACAACGCCGGGCTGGAGGCCTTCGCCGACCGGCTGGCCCACCGTCCCCGCACGGCGGTGATCGGCGCCAATCTGGGGGCCAACAAGGACACCGAGGACAAGGCCGCCGACTATGTGAAGGGCCTGATCCGGCTGAAGGGGCTGGCCGACTACGTCACGGTCAATGTCTCGTCGCCGAACACGCCGGGCCTGCGCGCCCTGCAGGGCCGGGCGGCGCTGGACGACCTTCTGGGCCGGCTGGCCGAGGCCCGCGGCGACGATCCGACGCCGGTCTTCCTGAAGATCGCGCCGGACCTGACCCCGGACGAGATCGCCCTGATCGCCGAGGCCAGCCTGGACCACGGCCTGGACGCGCTGATCGTGTCGAACACCACCCTGGACCGCCCGGACAGCCTGCGCTCGGCGCACAGGGGCGAGGCCGGGGGGCTGTCGGGCGCGCCGCTGAAGACGCGCGCCGGCGACGCCCTGCGCGCCGCCGCCGACGCCTCGGCGGGACGCCTGCCGCTGATCGCCGTCGGCGGGATCGAATCCGCCGACGACGCCTGGGCGCGGATTCGCGCGGGCGCCTCGGCGATCCAGGTCTATTCGGCCCTGATCTACGAAGGCCCCGGACTGGTGTCGCGCATCAAGTCCGGCCTGACGGATCGTCTGCGGACGGAGGGTTTCTCCACACTCGCCGAGGCCGTCGGCACGGGCCGTTGACGGACCGTTAGGGCCGATCCCGCATAGTGCGAGGAAGGGCGAATACGCCCATCCTCGGGGAGACGCATGGCGAACGTCAGCGCCGCCAACATCACGCCGGCGACCGACCCTTGGGTCATCGCCATTCTGCAACGGCGCAAGGCGCTGCTGCAGCGCCTCGGCATGGCCGCGGCGAGCGCGCTCGTCTTCAGCCCCCTGATCGGCTGGGACGTCAGCGTCGGCTGGGTGCTCGGCTATTTCCTGATCCAGGCCCTGGACCTGTGGACCTTCGCGCCGATCGTCAGCGGCCGGGCCCAGAAGCTGAACGGCGCGCGCGCCGTGCTGGGCGACATCCTGCTGTTCTCCAACGCCAGCTATTTCGGCAGCCTGTCGATTCCCCTGTGGATCGTGGGCGGTCCGATGGGCGGGGTCTGCGCCGCCATGCTGCTGTCGGCGGGCGCCATCTATTCGATGATCAACGCCCCGCGCTCGAAGCGCGTGCTGGTGCTGACCGTCGCGCCGCAGTTCCTGTACCTGACGTCCATTCCCTTCTTCATGGCCATGTTCGGCGGCTCGACCGGTTTCGTCACCGCCGCCGCGATCGCCGTGGGCGTCTTCATCACCTACTGCCTGTCGACCTGGCAGCGCATGAACGACGCCCGGACCGCCGAAAGCGCCGCCCGGATCGAGGCCGAGCAGAAGCGGATCGACGCCGTCCGCATCATGGAAGGCCGCAGCGCCTTCCTGGCCGCGGTCGGCCATGACCTTCGCACCCCGATCAGCGCCATCCTGACCGGCGCGGCCGAGCTGGAGCGCGGCGCCGCCGACAACGCCGCCCGCGGCCAGGCCCGACTGATCAACGACGCCGGCCTGATGATGAAGGCCCTGCTGGACGACCTGCTCGATCACGCCAAGCTGGAAGCCGGTCACATGACCGTCGATGCGGTCGACTTCGACCTGCGCGAGCTGCTGAACCAGACCGTCCGCCTGTGGCGCGCCCCGGTCCGCGCCAAGGGCGTGAAGTTCCGCGTCGAGGGCGCGGCCACCATGCCTTCGGCGGTTCGCGGCGATCCGATGCGCCTGCGTCAGGTGCTGAACAACCTGATCTCCAACGCCGTCAAATTCACCCAGTCGGGCGCCATCACCGTGCGCCTGAACGGCTGGGTGGAAGAGCCCGGCGGCCACGCCATCCTGATCGAGATCGCGGACACCGGCCCCGGCATGACCGCCGAACAGGTCGCGCGCCTGTTCACCCCCTTCGACCAGACCCAGGACGGCGTCAGCGCCCGCCACGGCGGCACCGGTCTGGGCCTTTCGATCAGCAAGCAACTGGCCGACCTGATGGGCGGCCGGCTGACCGCGCGCAGCCGTCCCGGCGAGGGCGCCCGCTTCACCCTGGCCCTGCGCCTGCAGCCGGGCGAGATGACCGCCGCCGTCACCCCCGGACTGGATCAGGAAAGCCGTGACGCCGTGGCGCGCGTGCTGTCCAACCGTCCCGCCGCGGCGGTCGCGGCGCGGGCGCTCGACGCCCGCCCGGCGCCTGCCGCGCCCGTTATCGAGCCTGAACCGCAGGTCGCCGAGACGGCCGGAGACTATACGGACGAGGACGAGGGCGAGGACCGCCCGATGCGGGTTCTGGTCGTCGACGACCACGACATCAACCGCCGCGCCATCCAGCTGATCCTGCAGCCGCTGGGCTGTGACATCGCCACCGCCGCCGACGGCATGGCGGCGCTGAAGATCTGCGAGCAGACCGCCTTCGACCTGATCTTCATGGACGTGCGGATGCCCGAGTTGGACGGCCGCGAGACCACCCGTCGCATCCGCGCCGGAGGCGGTCCGAACGCCTTCGTGCCGATCATCGCCGTCACCGCCGACACGGCGCCGGAAGACATCGCCGCCTGCACCGCGGCGGGCATGACCTATTTCGTGCCCAAGCCGATCACCCCGCCGATGCTGCTGGGGGCCATCACCCATGTGATGACCATGGCCCAGGATCAGGCCGCGGACGATATGGAGACGGCGGCCGCCTGACCGGTCACGGCCGCCCGCAGGCGGTCCGGGAAGTCCGCCGCCTTCATCCCGCATTCCCAGACGGTGACGACGCGCCAGCCGCCCGCCAGCAGCGCCTGCGCGTTGGAGAGGTCGCGGGCGCGGTTCCGGTCGATCTTGGCGATCCAGTAACCGGCGTTGGCCTTGGGCCGCCGCGCGCCGCGCGCGCAGTCATGGCCGTGCCAGAAGCAGCCGTGGACGAAGACGACCGTCCGCCGCCCCTTCATCACCAGATCCGGCTTTCCGGGCAGGCCCGCGCCGCCGAGGCGATAGCCGATCCCGGCCGTGCGCAGGATGCGGCGCACGGCCAGTTCGGGCGTGGTGTCCTTCCCCTTCACGCGCCGCATGACGGCGCTGCGTTGCTCGGGGGTGAAGACGTCGGTGGTCACGAATACGCTCCGCTCATTCCGGCGAAAGCCGGAACCCAGTCCTGTCCAGCCTGACGCTGTCGCATCAGGATCAGCCTCGCGGCGAAACCGCCAACGACCTGTCTTCCAAAGCACTGGGTCCCGGCTTTCGCCGGGATGAGCGGGGTCAGGGGCCTTAAAGCTGCGCCAGCAGATGTTCGGCCGACGAGACCTTGAACTCGCCGCCCTGCTCGATGTTCAGCTGCTCGACGACGCCGTCCTTGACCAGCATCGAATAGCGCTGCGAGCGCTCGCCCATGCCGAAGCCCTTGGCGTCGAGCGTCAGGCCCAGCTGGCGGGTGAAGTCGCCGTTGCCGTCGGCCAGCATCAGGATGTCTTCCTTGCCGATGCCCTGGCTGTCGGCCCAGGCGCCCATGACGAAGGCGTCGTTCACCGAGACGCAGGCGATGGCGTCGACGCCCTTGCCGGCCAGGGCCTCGCGGTTGTCCTTGAAGCCCGGCAGGTGGCGGGCCGAGCAGGTCGGGGTGAAGGCGCCCGGCACGGCGAACAGGGCCACGGTCTTGCCGGCGAAGATGTCGTCCGTCGTGACCGGCTTGGGACCGTCGTCAGTGGCGCGGGTCAGGTTGGCCGAGGGGATGCGATCGCCGATCTGGACGGTCATGGAGAGGCTCCAAAAGAGGAAGGATGAGGATCAAACTCCCGGACCAGATAGGCGTTGCCGCTGGCCACGCCAACACCTGCGTCGTCCGGCGTCCTTGCGTCACCCGGCCCGCGTACCGATGATAAGGGCATGGACGGCTTCCAATCCCTCGTCGGGCGGCTGCTGGTCGCGATGCCGGGCATCGACGACGACCGGTTCGAGCATGCGGTGATCCTGGTCTGCGCCCACGGGCCCGACCATGCGATGGGCCTGCGGCTGGACCGCCCCGCGCCGGGCGTCGACCTGAAGACGGTGTTGGACAAGCTGGACACCCCGGCCCCGGACTCGGCGTCGACGCGCAAGGTCCTGGTCGGCGGCCCGGTCGAGCGGGAGCGGGGCTTCGTCCTGCACACCGACGACTGGATGGTCGATGACGCCTCCATGCCCTTCGGCGAGGGGCTGGCCATGACCGGCACGCGCGAGGCGCTGGCGGCGATGGTCGATCCGTTCGCGGGACCGCGAAAGTCAGTGCTGATGCTGGGCTACGCGGGCTGGGGCGACGGCCAGCTGGAGGATGAGCTGGGCGAGAACGTCTGGCTGACCGCCGACGCCGACCCGGGCCTGATTTTCGACACCGACTATGAGAGCAAATGGAGCCGGGCGCTGGCGACGCTGGGGGTCGATCCCGCCTGGCTGTCAGGGCAGAGCGGGCGGGCCTGAAGAGGTTCCAGGGGCCAGGTTCCAGGGTCCAGGGAGCGCCAGCCTGAAACCTGATCCCTATAACCTCGAACCTAGGCAGACCGCTGCTTGATCGGCGCCGCGCCGTCGGCGAGGGACTCGTTCAGATAGACCTCGGCCTCCTGCGCGGGCAGGGCCTGGGCGTAGCCGAAGCCTTGGCCGTAGTGGCACTGGGCGTCGAGCAGGAGCTTGGCGAGGCCAGCGTTCTCGACGCCCTCGGCGACGACTTCCAGCGACAGGTCACGCCCCAGATTGACGACCGACTTCACGATCTTGGCCGAGCCCTCGTCCTTGTCCATCGTCAGAACGAAGTAGCGGTCGATCTTCAGCGTATCGAACGGCAGCTTGGCCAGATAGCTGAGCGAGGAGAAGCCGGTGCCGAAGTCGTCCAGCGCGAGCGAGGCGCCGGCGTCGCGCAGCTGCTTCAGCGTCTCGGCGGCGCGCGTGGTGTCGCGCATGATGTCGCCTTCGGTGACTTCCAGCTTCAGCGCGCCGCGCGGCAGGCCGCTTTCCTCGATGATGCGGGCGACGTCCTCGACGAGGTTCGGCCGCTCGATCTCGCCCACCGACAGGTTGACGCTGCAGAACAGCTTGCCCGCCGACGGGTGCCGGGCCAGCCATTCGGCCAACTGGCGGGCCGAGGCGCGCATCATCAGCAGGCCCAGATCGTTCATCAGGCCCATTTCGTCGGTCAGGCCCAGGAACTCGTCCGGCGGGACCATCCCGCGCTTGGGGTGACGCCAGCGGGCCAGGGCCTCGAACCCGGCCACCGCGCCGGTGTTGAGGTTCACGATCGGCTGGTAGAAGGGCTCGATCTCGCCGCGCACGAAGGCGTTGCGCAGGTCCGCCTCCAGCGCCAGACGGGACAGGCTGTCGCTTTCCAGCGCGCGGCCGTAGGCGGCGATGCCGCCGCGTCCGGCGGTCTTGGCCTGCTCGACCGCCAGTTCGACCCGGCGCAGCAGTTCGGCGGGGTCGGCGGCGTCCGGGCCGCCCTCGACGGTCACGGCGCCGATGGAGACGGTCGGATAGATGTCGAAGCCGGCCACGCGCAGCGGCTGCTCCAGCGCCTCGCGAAGCCGTTCGGAGGCCACGGCGGTCTCGCGCGGGACAAGGATGGCGAACTCGTCCTCGCCGATGCGGGCGGCGTTCGAGCCGTGGGGGAAGGCGGCGTTCAGGCGCGAGCCGAGGGCGGCCAGCACCAGATCGGCGCGCTCATGGCCCAAGGCCTCGTTCAGGCGACGCAAGCGATCGACATCGGCCACCACCAGTTCGAACTCGCCGGACTGGGTCAGGGTCTCGCCGGCCCGGGCCAGGAAGGTGCGGCGGTCCAGCAGGCCCGTCAGGCTGTCGCGGTGCGAGGCGGCGAATTTCGTTTCCAGCGCGACCACGCCGGCGGCGCGCAGGCCGTCTTCCAGCCAGACGCCGCGCCA
>NZ_DASWWG010000056.1:0-14744 GCF_036400995.1 Brevundimonas sp. | reverse complement strand
GCCCTGTTCGAGCGTGGCTACATGCCCCGCGCCCGGCTGGACGTGACCGGGGCCGAGGCCCGCTCCGCCGAGGCCCGGCTGCGCGCCGCCCGCGCCCGGGTGGCCGCCTTCGGCAATCCGGGCTCCGACGGGGTCGTCGTGGTCCGCAGCCCCGCCGACGGCGTGGTCACCCGCCTGATCGCCGCCCCCGGCGTCACCCTGCACGAGGAGGCCCTGCAGGTGGCCGAGATCGCCGACACCGGCCGGGCCGAGCTGGTCTTCGACGCCCCGCCCGCCGCCGCCCGCCTGCTGGCGCCCGGCGCCCGCCTCAGCGCCGAGACCGCCGACGGGGCCCGGATCGAGGCCGTGGTCATCGCCGTGGCCCCCGCCGCGGAAGGCGGAACCGCCACCGTCCGCGCCGCCGCCACCGGCGCCCTGCCCGCCCCGGGCACGATCCTGTCGGCCCGGCTCCCGGTCGGTGGAGGCAGCGGCCTGACCGTCCCCGCCGATGCGGTCCAGACGGTCGATGGCGTCCCCTCCGTCTTCGTGCGCGAGGGCGACGGCTTCCGCGCCCGGCCCGTGACCACCGGCGCCACCGCCGCGGGGCGCACCGAGATCCTGTCGGGCCTGACCGGCGCCGAGCGCATCGCCGGAACCGGCGCCTTCCTGCTCAAGGCCGAACTGGCCAAGGGCGAGGCGGAGCACGGACACTGATCATGCTGAACCGCATCATCGACGCCGCGGTCCGTCACCGCTGGCTGGTCATCGTCCTGGCCCTGCTGTGGGCCGCCGTGGGCGTACGCGAGCTCGTCCGCCTGCCGATCGACGCCGTGCCGGACATCACCAACCGGCAGGTCCAGATCACCACCGTCGCCCCCGCCCTGGGGCCCGAGGAGGTCGAGCGGCAGGTCACCTTCCCGCTGGAGACGGCCCTCGGCGGCATGCCGGGTCTGGTCGAGACCCGCTCCCTGTCGCGCCACGGCTTCTCGCAGGTCACCGCCGTCTTCACCGACAGCACCGACATCTGGTTCGCCCGCACTCTGGTCAACGAGCGGCTTCAGGACGCCCGCGAGGACCTGCCCGGCGGCGTGACCCCCACCATGGGCCCGGTCGTCACCGGTCTGGGCGAGGTCTTCATCTGGACGCTGGAGCTCAAGGGCCCCGCCGCCGCCGAGGGGGCGCCCTACCTCACCCCCGAGGGCGAACGCCTGACCACCGACGCCCAGAAGGCGACCTGGCTGCGCACCGTCCAGGACTGGATCGTCGCGCCCCAGCTGCGCGGGGTCGAGGGCGTCGCCGGGATCGACGTCCAGGGCGGCTATGTGAAGGAGTATGCGGTCCATCCCGACCCGGCCCGCCTCGCCGCCTACGGCGTCGGTCTGGTCCAGTTGGTCGAGGCGCTGGAGCACGCCAACCGCATCGCCGGCGCCGGCTACGTCAACCGCGCGGGCGAGGCGTGGATCGTCCGCGCCGACGCCCGCATCCGCACGCTGGAGGAACTGGCCGCCACCCCCATCCTGAACCGCAACGGTCAGGTGGTCCGCGTCTCCGACGTCGCCACGGTCGAGATCGGCCGCGCCCCCCGCCTCGGCTCGGCCAGCTCTGACGGCCACGAGACCGTGCTGGGCGCCGCCCTCATGTTGCAAGGCGAGAACTCCCGAGAAGTCGCGAAACGCGTTGGAGAAAAGCTCAACGACATCCAAACCAGCCTGCCGCCCGGCGTGACCATCCGCCCGGTGCTGGACCGCACCGCCCTGGTCGAGGACACCATCGGCACGGTCGAGCACAATCTGGTGCTGGGCGCGGCCCTGGTCATCGCCGTCCTGTTCCTGGCGCTCGGCAACGTCCGCGCGGCCGTGATCACGGCGCTGGTCATCCCGCTGGCCTTCCTGTTCGCGGCCACGGCCATGAACCGCTTCGGCATCAGCGCCAATCTGCTCAGCCTCGGGGCCCTCGACTTCGGCCTGATCGTCGATGGCGCCGTGGTGGTCGTCGAGAACACCCTGCGCCGTCTCTCGCTGGAGCGGCAGCGTCTGAATCAACCATTGACGATCAGTCAGCGCCTGACCGTCGCCGCCGCCGCCGCGCGCGAGATGGCCCGCCCCGCCGCCTTCGGTCAGGCCATTATCCTGCTGGTCTACGCCCCCCTGCTGATGTTCGAGGGCGTCGAGGGCAAGATGTTCGGCCCGATGGCCGCCACCGTCATGCTGGCGCTGGCCGGCGCCTTCATCCTCAGCTTCACCTTCGTCCCGGCCCTCACCGCCCTGTGGGTGCGCGACCCGAAGGCTGGGCACGGGGACGGCGAGCCCCGCCTCAGCCGCGCCGTCCGCGACCGCTATGCCCCCCTGCTGGACAAGGCCCTGCGCCGCCCCCGGCTGGTCATCGGCGGCGCGGTCGGGGCGCTGGCCGCGGGAGCCCTCGCCTTCGCCGCGCTGGGCTCCGAGTTCGTGCCGCAACTGGATGAGGGCGACATCCTCGTCCAGGCCCTGCGCGTCCCCTCGACCTCGCTGGAGCAGTCGCAGGCCATGCAGTTCCGGGTCGAGACCACGCTGAAGGCCATGCCCCAGGTCGAACGGGTCTTCACGCGCACCGGCACGGCCGAGGTCGCCTCCGACCCCATGCCGCCGTCCATCTCGGACACCTTCGTCATGCTGAAGGACCGCAAGGACTGGCCGGACCCGTCCCTGCCCAAGGCCGAGCTGGTCGAGCGGATGGAGGCCGCGCTCAGCCACCTGCCGGGCCAGAACTACGAGTTCACCCAGCCGATCCAGATGCGCTTCAACGAGCTGATCGCCGGGGTCCGCTCCGACGTGGCGGTCAAGGTCTACGGCGACGACTTCGAGGCCATGACCCGCACCGCCGAACAGGTCGCCGCCGTCCTGCGCCGCATCGACGGCGCCGCCGACGTCCGGGTCGAACAGGTCTCGGGCCAGCCGACCCTGACCGCCCGCGTCGACCGCACCATCGCGGCGGCGCAGGGCATCCACGCCTCCGACGCCGCCGACGCCCTGGCCATCGGTCTGGCCGGTCAGGCGGCGGGTCAGGTGATGGAGGGCGACCGGCGCTTCGACGTCGTGGTCCGCCTCGCCGACGAACTGCGCAACGATCCCTCCGTCATGGCCCAGTTGCCGGTCATGCCCGAGGAGTCCGAGCCCGGCGCCCCGACCGTCCCCCTGTCCTCCGTCGCCCGCTTCGAGGCGGCCGAGGGCCCCAACCAGATCAGCCGCGAGAACGGCAAGCGCCGCATCATCGTGCAGGCCAACGTGCGGGGCCGGGATCTGGGCGGCTTCGTCGCCGAGGCCCGGCGCGAGGTGGCGGCGAACGTCCAGCCCCCCACCGGCGGCTGGTTCGACTGGGGCGGCCAGTTCGAAAACCTCGAACGCGCCTCCACCCGTCTGGCCCTGATCGTGCCCCTGGTCTTCCTGACCATCGGCGCCCTTCTGGTGCTGGCCCTGCGCTCGTTCCGGGACGCGGCCCTCGTCTTCGCCGGCGTGCCTCTGGCCCTCGTCGGCGGGGCGCTGGCGCTGGCGGCCCGGGGGATGCCGCTGTCGACCTCGGCGGCGGTCGGCTTCATCGCCGTGTCCGGGGTCGCCACCCTGAACGGTCTCGTCCTGATGCAGGCCATCCAGCAGCGGCTAGCCGAGGGCGACGCACCGGTTCAGGCCGCCCTGACCGGCGCCGTCAGCCGCCTGCGCGCGGTCCTGACCACGGCGCTGGTGGCGGTGCTGGGCTTCATCCCCATGGCCTTCGCCTGGGGCCCCGGCGCCGAGGTCCAGAAGCCGCTGGCCACCGTCGTCATCGGCGGCCTGACCACGGCGACGCTCCTGACCCTGCTGGTCCTGCCGGTGCTGGCGTCGCTGGGGCGAAGGCAGACCTGACCCTTCTCATCCCGGACGCCGTAAGGCGATCCGGGACCGCCCAAAAGCAAAAGGCCCGGTCTCTCGACCGGGCCTTTCGTCTGTCAGTCCGACGTGCGGTTCTGCTGGTACACCGGCGTCCGGTTGCTGGGCGGCCCGCCCGGGCGGGCGACGCGCAGCTCATAGTCCAGGGCGGCGTTCGGGTCGGAGCGGCCCGGGAAGGCGTAGCCGCTGTCGTTGAAATAGGGATAGCCGCCCAGACCGCCGTCGCGGCCGTAGCCATAGCCGTAGCCGTACGGATACAGGGCGTTCTCGGTCTGGCGGTAGCTGAGGTTCAGCCGCCCGGTCTCGCCCAGCGGCAGGGACACGGCCATGCCGTAGTCGCGATAGCCGCCGGTGCCGATCCCGGCGGTGAACTCGCCGTGCATCTTGCGGTCATCGACCGGACGCTCGGCCTGGCTGGCATAGGGCGTGGCCGCCGGGTCGCGCTGCGAGATCCAGCGGTCGATCTGCTGGTCGGTGGTCAGGTTGTGCGGCTCGGCCGCCTGCAGGGCCGCGCCTTCGGCCGAGGGCGCGTCCGGCCGCGTCACGGCCGTCAGGTCCACGGTGGTGGCCGGGGCCGTCGTCACGACGCCGTCAGGGTCGCTGCCGGCGATCGCCGCGGCGAGGATCAGGGCCGAAATCATCATGCGCTCACTCCCTCTACTGAACCCACCCTAACCCGGAATAAGGCCAAGGTCAGGCGGTTCCGTCGCCGCGATGCAATGGGTCGCGCAGCGGCTGGCCCTCCGGCACGAACTCCAGCGCCACCGAGTTGATGCAGTAGCGCAGGCCGGTGGGCGGCGGACCGTCCGGGAAGACGTGGCCCTGATGGCCCCCACAACGGGCGCAGACGGTCTCGGTCCGCACCATGCCGTAGCTGGTGTCGGTAATCGCGGTGACGTGGGCCTCGTCGACCGGCTGGGTGAAGCTGGGCCAGCCCGTGCCGCTCTCGAACTTGGTGGTCGCCCGGAACAGCGGCAGGCCGCACTCGCGGCAGCAGAACACCCCGGCCCGCTTCTCGCCCAGCAGCACGCCGCAGAAGGGCGCCTCGGTGCCGTGCGACAACAGGACCCGCGCCTCCTCGGCCGTCAGGTCCGCCTCCAGCCGCTCGCGCTCGGCCTCGGTCGGCGGCGTCAGGTCATAGCCGGTGGGGGATCGGTGGGTGTCGGTCATGGAGGAGAAATAGGGAGGGAACGGCAAGGGTTCCAGTGCGAGCTGTCGAGAGGGTGGTGCGTGGAAGTGGCTAGTGGCTAGTGGCTGGCCACTTCCCACGCGCCATCCCTTGGGCCCGCCCGCCGTACCCCCCGGAACGCAGAAGGGCCGGACAGTCTCCCGTCCGGCCCCTCATTACTCAGTCACCGATCCGGCGATCAGCCGCCGAACAGGCTGCTGACCCAGGCGCGGACAGCGGCCTCGTCCACCGGGTCGCCGGTGTAGGCCAGGGCGCCTTCCGGAGCGAACGGGGTGTTGTTCGGACGCGGACGGGCGGTCCAGGCCTTATGGCCGTAGCTCAGCTCGGCGTAGTTCGACGGCAGGCGGCGGTTGGTCTGCTCGATGAAGATCGAGTCGGTCGCCGTGGTGGTGCCGACGATGCGGACGTTCGGCAGCTTGGACAGCAGGTCCAGGGTGTCCAGGCAGCCGCCCGAGCAGCCGCCGTCGACCAGAACCACAACCGGGCCCTGCACCGGGTTCGGCGCGCCGGTGTCCTCGGCGACGGCGCGGCCCTGCAGCTGGAAGGTCGGCTGACCGGCGGCGATGGCGGCGTCGAAGGCGGCGACGATTTCCTGCGTCTGGGCGATCATGGCCGGGGCTTCCGCGGCGTAGCGGGGATCGGCCTGCATCAGGCCCAGGGCGGTGGCGAACCAGTCACGGTTGCCCTGGGTCGCGCGGTAGGTGATCGCGCCGGCCGGCGGTTGACGGCTGGCGGTGAACTCCGGCGTCCAGATGCGGTTGGCCAGGCCATAGCCGCGGGCGGTCGAGTTGAAGGCGGCCGAGCCGCGGGCGGCGCGCAGGTCCAGCACGAAGCCTTGCGGGCCGTGCAGGGTCGAGGCCTGGGCCTCGACCAGGCTGTTGAAGGCGTCCCAGCCGGCCGAATCGGCGAACGAGTGGACGTTGATCCACGGGCGGCCGTTGACGGTCTCGATCGACAGCGGGGTCGCCGGGGCGGTGTAGACGGTGGCGCGGTAGGCGGCTTCCAGATCACCGGCGACCAGCGGCTCGGGGCGCAGGTTGATGGCGCGCGGACGGCGGTTGCCGCTCTGGAACTCGCAGACCGACGGCACGCCGTTCACGAACGGGTTGTTGCGGTTCCAGGTCAGGTACGGCGCCGACGAGACGCGACCGGCCTCGGTTTCCAGATTGCCTTCCCAGCGATCCAGCTTGTCGCGGGCGAACTCCTCGATCGGGGTGGCGTTGCACGACACCAGGGTGTCGCCGACGCGCGGCACGCTCGAGCCGCGCAGGCCCGGCTTCACATAGGTCACGACGTATTTGCCGTTGCGCCAGCCGGTGGCGAAACCGGCCCACGAGGTGCCGAAATACGGGCCCAGGCCTTCATAGGTCGGGTAGATCGAGATGTTCGAGTCCCGGAAGCCCGCCGCGTAGTAGCGCAGCAGATAGGCGTGGTCGAAGCCGCTGTTGACGCGGTTCACCATGGCCAGCGATTCCGTCAGGCCGGTGTCCAGCCAGCCGCGGAACTCGGTGCTGGCCTGGCCGGGAACGGCGGGAGCCGGGTGGTTGGCGGCCAGCTCGTCGTGGGCGGCCTGCAGATCCTGACGGGCCAGGGCGCGGAAGTCCTGGGCGACGGCGGCGCCGGCGACGAGGCTGAGGGCTGCGGCCGCAACGGCGGCGATCGAAAGGGTACGGGTCATCGTCTCGGGCTCCAGCGGTCCGATTGGGAAGGCGGCGAGGGTTAAAGCGTATCGACAAGGGGTCTGCCAAGCCCGAACCCTGTTCAGGAGAGCGACGCCTGCCGGTTTACTCACCGGCGAACGCGGCCTAAGCCGGTCCTCAATCCCGCCGCCGAGGGTCGGCGCCGTTCCTTCTGAAGACGCATGTTCTCCAAGATCCTGATCGCCAACCGCGGCGAAATCGCCGTCCGCATCATCAAGACCTGCCGCCGCATGGGCATCGCCACGGTGCAGGTATACTCGGAAGCCGACGCCGGTTCGCTGGCCGTCGAGATGGCCGACGAGACCGTCCTGATCGGCCCGGCTCCGGCCGCGCAGAGCTATCTGCTGGCCGACCGGATCGTCGAGGCGGTCAAGCAGACGGGCGCGGAAGCCGTCCATCCGGGCTTCGGCTTCCTGAGCGAAAATGCCGCATTCGCCCGCCGCCTCCGCGACGAGGGGATCGCCTTCATCGGGCCGAATCCCGAGGCGATCGACGCCATGGGCGACAAGATCACCTCCAAGAAGTTCGCCGCCGAGGCGGGCGTCTCCACCGTTCCGGGCCACATGGGCCTGATCGAGACCCCGGAAGAGGCGGTGAAGATCGCCGCCGGCATCGGCTATCCGGTCATGATCAAGGCCTCGGCGGGCGGCGGCGGCAAGGGCATCCGCGTCGCCTACTCCGACGCCGACATGGCCGAGGGCTTCGCCGCGGTGAAGGCCGAGGCGCTGAACGCCTTCGGCGACGACCGGGTCTTCCTCGAGAAATTCATCATCGACCCGCGCCACATCGAGATCCAGGTGCTGGGCGACAAGCACGGCAACGTCGTCCACCTGTTCGAGCGCGAGTGCTCGATCCAGCGCCGGAACCAGAAGGTCATCGAGGAGGCCCCCTCCCCGCTGCTGGACGAGGCCACCCGCGCCGCCATGGGCGCCCAGGCCGTCGCCCTGGCCAAGGCCGTGAACTACGACAGCGCCGGCACGGTCGAGTTCGTCGCCGGTCAGGACAAGAGCTTCTACTTCCTGGAGATGAACACTCGTCTGCAGGTGGAACACCCGGTGACGGAGCTGATCACCGGCGTCGATCTGGTCGAGCAGATGATCCGCTCGGCCTGGGGCGAGCATCTGGCCTTCAAGCAGGAAGACCTGTCGATCAACGGCTGGGCCATCGAGAGCCGCATCTACGCCGAGGACCCCTACCGCGGCTTCCTGCCCTCCATCGGCCGTCTGGTGCGCTACGCCCAGCCCGAGGAAGGCGAGCATGAGGACGGCTATGTCGTCCGCAACGATTCCGGCGTCCGCGAGGGCGACGAGATCAGCATGTTCTACGATCCCATGATCGCCAAGCTGTGCGCCTGGGCCCCGACCCGCGCCGAGGCCGTCGAGGGCATGGCCCGCGCGCTGGAGGACACCCATCTGGCCGGTCTGGGCCACAACGTCCCCTTCCTCGCCGCCGTGATGGACCAGCCCCGCTTCCGCTCGGGCGAGCTGTCGACCAGCTACATCAAGGACGAGTTCCCCGAAGGCTTCCACGGCCTGAAGCCGGACGCGCGCCAGACCCACATCCTCATCGCCGCCGCCGTGGCCATGAACGAGATCATCGCCGAACAGGACGGCGACCCGTCGGACCGCACCGACTGGACCGTGCTCATCGACAAGGCCCCGCACGGCGTCGACCTGTCCTATGACGAGGACGAGGCCCTGCTGCTGGCCTTTACCGGCGGCGGCCACGCCCGCCTGACCGAGATCGACTGGCGTCCCGGCCTGCCCCAGTTCCGCGCCGAGCTGGACGGCGAACCCTTCACCGCCGAGGTCGCCCGCGTCGCCGACGGCTTCTCGATCCGCCACCGCGCGGCGAAGGCCCGCGTCCGCGTCCTGCGTCCCCGCCTGGCCGAGCTCTACGCCCGCCTGCCCGAGAAACAGGCCGCCGACACCTCGAAGTCGATCCTGTCGCCCATGCCGGGTCTGGTCGTGGCCATCCCGGTCGTCGTCGGCCAGGAAGTGAAGACCGGCGAGACCGTCGCCATCATCGAAGCCATGAAGATGCAGAACATCCTCAAGGCCGAACGCGACGGCGTGGTGAAGGCCGTCAGCGCCAAGGCCGGCGACCCGGTCGCGGCGGACGATGTGCTGGTGGAGTTCGGGTAAGCTCCCCCTCACAGCACCCTCACCCTCGGCCCCCGTTCCCCCGGGCGGTCGATCAGCAGGTCCGTGACCGCCCAGACCAGCGCATCCGCGCGGTCCAGCGAGCCTTCGCCCAGTTCGGCGCCCAGCATCATCAGCTCCTCCTCCAGGGCGTCGAACATGCCGGCGTGTTTGACCCGCCCCTGTTCGTAGAGGGCGGCGACCGGCTCGGCGCGGAGCATCTTGCCCCGGGTCGCGCGGACGGTGCGGACCGGCAGCGGGCGATCGACGGCCTTGAGCACCGCCGAGACCATGTCCCCGCCCTGGTTGACCTCGGCCACGATGCAGGCCGCGCCCACCTCCCGCGCGAGGGCGACGGCCCGGCGGGCCCACTCCTCGGGCGACAGGCCGTGGGCCGAGCGGTCGGCCAGCACCACCGCCTCGCGCACCCCGTCGGGGCGGCGACGCGAGGCGGCCGCGATGATGCCGCAGGCGTCTCCGGACGCGGTGGCGGGCGGGTCGACGGCGACGATGACGCGCTCATAGGGGGATGAGGGTCGAGGGACGGGAGTCGAGGGTTTCGGACCGGCCTGCGCCTCGACCCTCGCTTCTCCCCCCTCGCTCCTCGCCTTCATCATCATCTCCGCCGTGAACAGGGCGCCGTCGAGGTCGACGATCTTCCCCTCAAGCTCCTGCGCCTCGCGGCGGGTGCCGCCGTAGAGGTCGCGCAGGCCGTCGAGGAAGCCCGGCGCCAGATGAGCCGCGTTGTCCGCGCTGGCCGCATGGGTGAAGGCGCACGACGTCTCATCCTTCAGCCGGACCAGGGCGCGCATCGGGCGCGGGGTGGTGGTGACGAGAAGTCTTGGGTGGCTAACGCTCGCGACGCGGTCGCTCGCTGCTTGAGCCACGAAGAGCACGCGCGAAGCGCCAGGCCGCGTCGGGTCGGGAGGTCCCGAAGGGCCGACGACCGCGCCCCCCAAGGACTCGCTCGCCCGCACCGGAAGTGGAAGCCTCAGCCCCATCCTGAGCAGGGCGAGCGTCTCGGCCGCGCCGCGCGCGCCGGTGGGGCGCCAGGCGCAGAACTCGTCGGCCCAGGCGGCGCTGAACTGCGGGCCGCGCAGGCTGTCGGGGTCCTCGGCCGAGAAGGCGTAGGCGATGCAGCCGTTGGCGAATTTCAGGCGGCGGCGCGAGCTTTCGAACACCGGGCGCGTCTTCGCCGTCCAGCGTGGCAGGGAGCGGATGCCCGAGACGCCCTCGATCATCACCTCGCGCACGTCGTGCAGGGTCGGGCCGATCAGGGCCAGACGGCCGCCCGGCCCCAGCGCCTCGGCCTGATCGGCCAGCCATTCGGCGCCCGCCCGCGTCTTGCCCGCCCCGCGCCCGCCCATGAACAGCCAGGTCCGCCAGGGCTCGCCGTCGGGCAGGGCCGCTGGCGGCGTCTGGGCCGGGGTCAGGACGGTGGGCGGGGCTTCGGGCTCCGGATCGGGTTCGGGATCAGGCTTCGGGGGAGATGTCGGACCGGACGCCGTGGGCGCCGGATTGCCGCGCAACCGCTCCTTCATGCGCCAGAACCGTTCGGCGGTCAGGCCCAACCGCAGCAGCTTTCCGGCGTCGTCGGGGCGGCCGTCCTCCATCGCGTTTCCGACCTGGGCCTCAAGCGAGGCGATGGTCGCCTCGGGCGCATCGGGGAAGTAGCCGCAGCCCAGCCGCGCGCGCCGCTCGGCCCGGGCGGCGGCGTCCTGTTCGTCCTTCGTGGGCGAGGCGGCGGTCATGCCCTGATTATCCCACCGCCCGGAGAGGACGCTGGAAGATCGCGCCGGCCCGCACGGTTTCCTTCGCCGGATCAAAGCCCTGACCGCGCCGGTTCGGCCGAACCCGGGCGACGCTTGCTCCCCGGCCCGACCGGCGTAAGGTCCGGATCAATGCTGCACGCCGCCCTTCTCGCGCTGACGCTTCAGGCCGCCCCGGACCCGGTGGCGGAGTTCGAGGCCCTGTGCATGGCCGCGCGCGGCGAGGATGCGGCCATCGAGGCGGCGGCCCTGACCCGCGGCTACGCCCCGGTCGAGGCGACACAGGAGGAGGAGGCGGGCTCCGACCGCGCCGATCCCCCGCCCCGCGTCTGGGCCCGCACCGACGGCGAGGTCGAGACCCGGGTCATCTCCGCCCCCGGCCGGATGCGTCTGGCGGGCCCCTGGCTGCCGGTGCACCGCTGCTACATCTCGGCCCCCGGGGACTTCACCGGGGCCCGCGCGGCCGCCGCGGCCCTGACCGGGGTCGATCCCTTCCGCCAGCGCGAGACCGCCGTCTTCGCCTGGACCGAGCATGAGGACGGCCGCCGCCCGATCAGCCAGGCGCGGTTCGAGCGGGGCATGATCCCCCTGCTGCGCGACCGGGGCCTGCAGGTGGTGCTGGTCAGCGAGACCCGCGACGGAGTGACCCTGAGCTACGTCACCGCCCGGCGCTGAGCCTCGTCCGACGGAACCGGCCGCGCGGCCAGACGGGCCAGCAGCAGGGCCTCATAGCAGTCGGCCAGCTTCAGATCCGCCTCGCGGCCCGACGGCGTCGGGTCGGCGGCGGCGCGGGCGCGCCACAGGGCGATGCGGGCGCGCAGCATGTCCTCGTCCATCGCCCCCTCCGCTCCGGCGGGACAAGGGCCCCGCCTCCGGTCCAACGACCGGGGACGGCGGATTCATCCTTGGGAGGGATCAGGGACTAGGGACCAGGGATTAGGTGGATCGCGGGTCGCTCCGCCGTCCGCGCCGGGCTCGCTCGCCTAATCCCTAGTCCCTAATCCCTAATCCCTGGACTACCGCCAGCCCCCGTCCCGCGCGCTCGCTTCGGCGGCGGGATCGAGCGTGTCCCCGGCCTGAGCCGCATCAACCGCCGCCAGAACCGCGGCGGGGATGTCCGCCGAGGCGGTGCGGATGGCGTCCGGCGCGGCGGCGCTGAACGGGGCCAGCGCCTGCACGGCCCAGCGGTCGTCCTGACGGCAGGCCAGACCGGCCACCCCGTCGTCGGCGGCGCTGAAGGTGCGGCACCAGCGGCCGTCAGTGTCCCTGAAGGTCAGGCCGACCGACCGCCCCCCGGCGTCCGCCCCCTCGCCCGCCAGCCGACGGTCCAGCACGCGGGTCAGGGTCGCGTCGGCGATCTCGCCCTGCGGCCCGACGACGAAGCCGGTGGGCTCGCCGGGGCCGCCGACCATCAGGCCCAGCACGAAGGCGGCGGCGACGCCCGCGCCCCAGACCGGCAGCAGCGCCGGGGCGAAGGCGGCCTTCAGACGATCCGTCCACGAGCCCCCCCGCGCCGTCGTCGGCGCCGGGCCCGCGATCAGGGCCGCCAGGGCGTCGTCGCGCGGATCGGCCTCGGCCGGGAAGGCCTGACGGGTCAGGGCGCGCAGGGACCGCAGGGCGGCCAGCCGCTCGGCCAGCGCCGGATCGGTCGCGGCGGCGGCGTCGACGGCCGCGCCCTGTTCGGGCGTCAGCTCGCCGTCCACCCGGCGCATCAGGGTTTCGTCGTCATACGGGGTCATGCGGTCACTCCCTGAGCGGCCAGGGTCTGGAGAAGGGTCTGCCGTCCGCGCACCAGACGGCTGGTCAGGGTGCCCGCCGGGACGCCCAGCACGGCGGCGGCCTCGGCGTAGGACAGGCCGTCGATCAGGACGAGGGCCACGGGCAGCCGCTGGTCGTCGGGCAGGTCGCGCACGGCCGCCTGCACCGCCATCGCATCGGCGCGCAGGGCCTCGCCCGCCTGCGCCGCGTCGGCCACGTGGGGGGTGAACTCGTCCTCGGGCGAGACGACCTTGCCCCAGCGCGCCTTCGACCGGGCATCATCGATGTGCAGCCGTCTCATGATGGTGAAGGCCCAGCTGTCCAGCCGCGTGCCGGGCGTCCAGCCCGACCGCTTGAGCAGGGCCCGCTCGACCGTGGCCTGGACCAGGTCCTGGGCGTCGGCGTCCGAGCGGCAGACGGCGCGCGCGAACCGGCGCAACCGGGGCAGAAGCTCCACCAGCCCCGTCTGGAATTCATCCAAGTCGATACTCCGCTCATGCGGGATGAAACGTCCCGCCCCTGACGTTTCATCCATTGTCGGGCCGTCGCCAATGGCCTTTCATCCGTTTCATGCGTTGGAGCCGCCCATGGGGCCTCGTTTTCTGATCCTGATCCTGTGCGCCGCCGTCTGGACCGCCTCGGCGGGCGCGCCCGTGCACGCCCAGATCGGCGGGCTGCCGGGCGGCGGGCAACTGCCGTCCCTGCCGGGCGGGGGGCTGCCGGGCGGAGTGCGGGACCTGCCGGGCCGCCTGCCGTCCGAAATCGATCGCCTGACCGGAACGGCGCGGGACGGGGTCGACACCGCGCTGCGGGTCCCGTCCCGCTTCCGCGACGCCCTGCGCCGCTCGGACGGGGCGCTGGAGCTGGACCCGGACGGCTGGCCCGTCGTGCGAGGCGAGATCCTCGCCCTGGCCCTCAGCCCCGCCGCGCGGCAGGCGGCCCTCGACGAGGGCTTCACCCTGGTGCGCGAGGAGCGGCTGGAGGACCTCGACCTGACGCTGGTCGTGCTGGCCCCGCCCCGCCGCCTGTCGGCCCGGCGGGCGATGGAGCGGCTGCAGGCCCTCGATCCGGCGGGCGAGTTCGCCTTCAACCACGTCCACCTGCCGGCGGGCGAGATCGGCGAGGCCGCGCCTGCGCCCTCGCCGCCTCCCGCTCCCGTTCCGCCTCCCGTGCAGGGCGGCGGGACCCGCATCGGCCTGATCGACACCGGGGTGGACGCCGGCCATCCGGCGCTGTCGGGCGTCAGCGTGCAGGCGCGCGGCTTCGTCGGGGCGGCCCGGCCGGGCGCCCACGGCACGGCGGTCGCCTCGCTGCTGGTCGGACGCGGCCAGGGCTTCCAGAGCGCCGCGCCCGGCGCGACCCTCTACGCCGCCGATGTCTACGGCGGGGCGGGCGCGGGCGGCTCGGCCACCGCGGTGGCGCAGGCGCTCAGCTGGCTGACCGGCCAGAATGTGCGGGTGGTCAACATCAGCCTCGTCGGCCCCCGCAACGCCCTGATCGAGACCGCCGTGCGTCGCGCGCGCGAGCGCGGGGTGATCGTGGTGGCCGCCGTCGGCAATGACGGCCCGGCCGCCCCGCCCCTGTTCCCCGCCGCCTATCCGGGCGTGATCGGGGTGACGGCGGTGAACGCCCGCAACCGGGTCCTGCCCGAGGCCGGGCGCGGGCCGCAGGTCGACTTCGCCGCCCCGGGGGCCGAAATGGCCGCGGCGGGCGGGCGCGGCTGGGTGACCGTGCGCGGGGCCTCCTTCGCCGCACCGCTGGTGGCCGGTCTGCTGGCGCGCAACGGCGGGGACATCGACGCCCTCGCCTCCGGCGCCGTGGACGCCGGGACGCCCGGGACCGATCCCGTCTACGGCCGCGGCGTCGTCGCCGCCCGTCTGCGCACCGCCCCGGCGGCGGTCGGCGCCCGCGGCCAGCTGGCCCGCTGAGATTTTTTCAGACCTTTTTCGCGGCCCCGGGATGAATCCGGCGGCCCCCGTCGTTGGACCCTGCGAGGGCGATTTCGCCCAAGCCTTTCGCAGGAGAGATACGATGCGCAAGACCCTGATGACCGCCGCCGCCGCCTTCGCCCTGACCCTGGCCGGCGCGGGCGCCGCCAACGCCCAGATCGCGGGCGGACTGGGCGGCGGACTGGGCGGTTCGGTCGGCGGTTCGGTGGGCGGTCTGGGCAACGGCCTGGGCGGCTCGCTGGGCGGCGCCGGCTCGGGCAGCCTGACCGGCGGCGTTGACGGCAGCTTCGTGCGGGATCGCGTCGACGGCGCCATGAGCCGCGCCGACCGCGCCCGGGCCAACGCCGAACGCCGCGC
>NZ_DASWWG010000055.1:0-121700 GCF_036400995.1 Brevundimonas sp. | reverse complement strand
CCGCGCGGCTCCGGGCCAGCGGGTGATCAGCCGCAACGACATGGTCGAGGTGGTCTATGAGGCCGGCGGCGTGCGCCTGACCATCACCGGCCGGGCCGAAGGCAACGCCGCAGAGGGCCAGCCGCTGGCGGTCCGCAACCTGCAGTCCAACCGCATCATCGACACCGTGGCCGTCGGCCCGGGCCGCGCCATCGCCGGTCCCGCCGCCCAGACCGCCCGCGCCCAGCAATTCGCCGCCCGATAAGGGGAAAGTCCATGCGTCACCTGCTCCTGACCGCCGCCGCCCTGTCCGCCCTGTCGCTGGGCGCCTGCTCAACCGCCATCGAGGCGGTCCGTGGTCCCGAACTGGCCCCGATCGGCTATCCGGCGGCGCTGGTGCCGACCAGCCAGGTCTATATGCCGACCCCGGAGCAGCAGCGCGCCGACCGCGCCGCCAGCGCCAACAGCCTGTGGCGCGTGGGCGCCCGCACCTTCTTCGGCGACCAGCGCGCCCGGCAGGTCGGCGACATCGTGACGGTGAACATCGACATCGACGACCGCGCCCAGACCAACAACTCGACCCAGCGCAGCCGCTCGAACGACGCCTCGGGCGGGGTGACCAACTTCTTCGGGCTGGAAAGCAGCCTGGGCCGGGTGTTCCCGGGCGGCTTCGACCCGGCCAACATGGTCGGCATGGAAGGCGAATCGAACTCGGCGGGCTCGGGCTCGGTGAACCGGGCCGAGAAGGTCAGCCTGACCATCGCCGCCGTCGTCGCCGACGTGCTGCCCAACGGCAATCTGGTGATCCAGGGTCGGCAGGAAGTGCGCACCAACCGCGAGGTCCGCGAACTGACCGTGGCCGGGATCGTGCGCCCCGAGGACATCTCGGCCGCCAACACCATCAACCACACCCAGATCGCCGAGGCCCGCATCAGCTACGGCGGCCGCGGCGACATCAGCCGCGTGCAGGCCGCCCCGGCGGCCCAGTCGCTGGTGGAGCGGTTCTCGCCATTCTAAGTCGGCCGCGGACCGTCGGCCCCTTCGGGGACCTCCCGACCCGACGCGGCCTAGCGCTTCGCGCCGGCTAACCGGACCCAGTCTACGCCCCGGACGCCGTGAAGCGGTGTTCCGGGGCGTAGCAATTCCATCACACGGTGAATTCCGTCAGCCGCCGTTCAGCTGAGCCGTGAACTCTTAACGGACATCAACGTTTGCCGATCAGAGGTGAGTGTTTGTCCATGCTGAAGTTCGCTGTCCCCGCTGTCGCCGCCCTGGGCCTGATCGCCTTCGCCGCGCAATCGAGCGCGACGAATGCCGACGCCGGGACGCCGGGCATGGGCTGGCACCTCAGCAATGAAGGCGCGATGGCCAAGCTGGCCTACGGCGTCGAGAACTCCGACCAGCTGGCCCTGATGATGACCTGCGAGCCGGGACGGGCGCAGGCGGTCGTCTATGGCGACGTGCAGCCGGCCAGCCCGCGCCTGACCCGCGCCTCCATGGGCGACGTCGCGATCGATCCGCTGAGCGGCGGACTGGCGGACGAGGCGACCATTTCCCTGCGTGATCCCGCCATGCGGGCCCTGGCCCGCACCGGCCGCCTGACGGTCGAGGGCGAGGCCGGGCGCTTCCAGCTGTCCGCGACGGCCGAGGAGCGCGCGCTGATCGACCGCTTCTTCGCCTATTGCGGAACCGATCACGTTTGACCACGTCTTGGTGTCAGAGACATCAGCGGGGGCTGAACCCATGATCGCGATTCTGGCCGCCGCGGCGGCCCTGACCCTGTGGCCGCAGACGGCCGCAGCCACGCCCGAGGCCGCCTGGACCTGGACCCTGTACGGCGACGACACCCCCGTGGTGCTGGCCAATGAGGTTCCGGACACGCCCAATCTGCGCACCACACTGGAATGCGAGCCCGGCAGCAGCGTCGCGCGCCTGACCCTGTACGGCGGCGAGGCGGCGACCGGCATGGCCCGGGTGACCGCCGGGGAGGCCGCGGCGGTGGCCGAGACCGAGGCGGCGCGCGGCGGCGGACTGAAGCTGGCCCTGCGGACCGATCACCCGGTATTCGCCGCCTTCGGCGCCAGCGGACGGCTGGCGGTGGCGGTCGGCGAGCAGCGTCGCGCGATCGAGGTGCCCGCCGCCCATCTTGCCAAGCTGCGCCGGTTCGCGGAACTGTGCTCCGGTTGACCCGGAGCCGCCGATGCGCCTGCCCGTCCTGATCGCCCTGTCCGGCCTGACCCTGGCCATGGCGGCGTGCAACACCACCGGCCCCGGGATGGGGCTGTCGGCCGCCTCGACGGGCGCGCCCGTTCCGGTCGAAGGCTATGACTGGTTCCTGCATCAGGACGGCGACGAAGCCCGGCTGGCCTACGGGCTGGAGGAAAGCGACGACCTGCGCATCGGCCTGGATTGCCGCAAGAACTCGGGCCGGCTGGCCCTGAGCGCCCTGGCGCCCGAGGGGGCCGCGCACGAGATCCATCTGGAATCCGGCGGCGACACCGAGCGCTATCCGGCCGAGGCCGAGCCGTCCGAGGTGAACGACGGCCTGTTCCTGACGGCCGAGGCCAAGGCGGGCGATCCGGTCTTCCAGCGCTTCCGCCGACTGGGCTGGCTGGCCGTGTGGCAGGCCGACGAACGCCACCCCTATGCCCCGCACCCCGGATCGGCCGAGCGGGTCGAGCGGTTCTTCGCCTTCTGCGGTTGACGGCAAGGCTCCGCTCCGGTGCAGTCCCGCCCGGATCCGGGAGGGAGCCCCATGAAGAAGACCACCATTCTCGCCGCCTCGGCCGCGGCCCTGCTGGCCGTGTGCGCCGGAGCCGTCGTCGCCCCCGCCTTCGCCCGGACGGCGTCCGGAACGGCGACGCAGCACGCGCAAAGCCCGGCGCTGGCGTCGGTGCTGGCCGACTATGAGGCCTATCTTCGCTCCATCGATCCGATCAGCGCGGGGATGGAGGGCGACCGGGCGGCGCTGGGCCGCCTGCCCGATGTCTCGCGCGCCTTCGAGGTCGCGCAGGAGCCGATGCTGAAGGGCTTCGCCGACCGGCTGGCCGCGATCGACCCGGCCGCCCTGACCGCCGACGACCGGCTGAACCACGCCTTCCTGACCTATGTGATCCGGCGCGCCCGGGATCGCATCCCGCTGGACACCGCCCGCATCGACGCCTTCAGCTCGGAAGGCGGGCCGGGCCAGATGGCCGGCTATCTGGCCAGCGTGACGCGGATCACCAACGCCGAGGACGCCGAGCTGTACATCGCCCGGCTGGAGGCCCTGCCCCGCTTCTACGGCGACCAGCTGGCCTCGGCGCGGCGGGGGCTGGAGACGGGCCTCGTGCAGCCCCGCTCCATCGTCGAGAACGCGCTGAGCCTGATCGAGCCGGAGGCGGCGCTGACGCCGGAGACCGATCCGCTGCTGAAGCCGTTCGCCGCCCTGCCCGCATCGATTCCCGCGGACCGGCAGGCGGCCCTGACCGCGCGCGCCCGCGCCGTCGTCGCCGACCGCATCATGCCCGAACGGCGCGAGTGGGCGCGGTTCCTGCGGCAGGACTACCTGCCCCGCGCGCCGGAGACCCTGGGGCTGGTCAACCGGCCGGGCGGGCGCGAGCTGTATGCCTATCTGGTGCGCGGCTTCACCACGACGGACATGACCCCGGACGAGGTGCACCAGCTGGGTCTGCAGGAGGTGGCGCGCATCCGGGCCCGGATGGAGACGGAGATGCGGGCGGCCGGCTGGACCGGCGACTTCGCCGGCTTCCTGAACTTCCTGCGCACCGATCCGCAGTTCTACGCGACGACCCGCGAGGACCTGCTGGAGAAGGCCTCCGAGATGGCCAAGCGCTCGGACGACGGCCTGCCCGCCCTGTTCGGCACCCTGCCGCGCACCCCCTACGGCGTGCGGCCCGTGCCGCTGGAGATCGAGGCGAACTACACCACCGGGCGCTACTTCCCCGGTTCGATGGAGAACGGCATCGCCGGCGGCTACATGGTCAACACCGGGCGGCTGGACCAGCGCCCGCTGTATGAACTGCCCGCCCTGACGCTGCACGAGGCCGTGCCCGGGCACCACCTGCAGATCGCCCTGCAGCAGGAGGCCGAGGAAGGCCCCTATTTCCGCCGCAGCGTCGACGTCACCGCCTTCGTCGAGGGCTGGGGCCTGTACGCCGAATTCCTGGGCGAGGAGATGGGCTTCTACCGCACGCCCTACGAACGGTTCGGGCGGCTGAGCTACGAGATGTGGCGCGCCTGCCGTCTGGTGGCGGACACCGGCATCCACTGGCTGGGCTGGGACATTGAACAGGCCCGCGCCTGCTTCCGCGACAACTCGGCCCTGGCCCCGCACAACATCGAGACCGAGCTGCAGCGTTATATCGGCTGGCCCGGCCAGGCGACGGCGTACAAGGTCGGGGAAATCCGCCTGCGGGCGATCCGCACGCGGGCCGAGGCCGAGCTGGCCGACCGCTTCGACGTGCGCCGCTTCCACGACGCCCTGCTGGTCGACGGCCCCCTGCCGATGGCCCTGCTGGACGAGCGGATGGACCGCTGGATCGCCGAGGAGAAGGCGCGGCCCTGATCAGACCCTGATCAGGCCGGTCCCTTGGGGTGCATGTCCTCATAGCCGGTGGTCGGGACCTGACCGGGCGGCAGGGCCGTGGGGGCGGCCTCGCCCTCCAGCGGCAGGGATTTGATGTAGCGATAGAGCGCCCGTTTGTCGGCGTCGGCCATGGCGCGGACGCTGGGCCAGGGCATGGGCGGCAGGCCCTCGCGGGTGTCCAGCATCTCGACCCAGTCGTCCTCGGTCATCAGCGAGACGGTGCGGCGCAGATTGTGCGGGTAGCTGGTGCCCCACGGGCCGTAGAAGCCGCGCCCGGAGCCCTTGAGCCACTCCGTCTCCGGGACCTTGCCCCCGCCGACCGCATAACCCGGCGTGTGGCAGTCGTTGCAGCCGCCGACCAGAACCAGATAGCGGCCCGCCTCGATATCGCCCGCGGCGGTCACGTGCGGCGTATCGGTCGCCGCGCTGACCTTGACCTCCGGCTGCCGGCAGGACCCGGCGCCGATCGCGACGGCGGCCAGCAGGGCAAGGTGTGTGATGCGCATGATCTGTCTCCCCGTCGCCGGAGGAGACCACCGCTTCACGATTCAGACAAATTCAAAAAACGGCGTTTTTCCGCTGCCCTCAGACCAGCCCCAACGCCGCCCGTTGCTTCTTCGTCAGCTTGGCCGCGATGATCGAATGGGCGATGGCGAAATGCTCGGCCAGTTCGTCGTCGGGCCAGGCGGCCGGATCGGGCAGGTTCACCCATCTGGCGCGGGCGAGATAGGGAGCGGGTCGGGCCCGCCCCTCCCCGGTCAGCACCTCGAAGGCGATGTCGGAGACCTTGAACGAGACCCCGCCCTCGCCGCCGACGATGACGAACATCTTGCCGCCGATCTTGTAGGCGTCGTGGTCGTCGCCGAACGGATGGTCGACCGTGGTCCCGGGCAGGGCCAGGCAGACCTTGCCGATCCCTGCCCTGTCCATGCTTACGCGTCCGCCTTCACGCCGATGCCGATCGGGCAGACCACGCCGGTCCCGCCGATGCCGCAGTAGCCGGCCGGGTTCTTGGCCAGGTAGCCCTGGTGATAGTCCTCGGCGAAATAGTAGGGGCCCGCCTCGGTGATCTCGGTGGTGATCTGCCCACGACCGGCCTTGTCCAGCGCCGCCTGATAGGCGTCGCGCGAGGCCTCGGCCTCGGCCTGCTGCCCCTCGTTCAGCCAGTAGATGGCCGAGCGGTAGGTGGTGCCGATGTCATTGCCCTGACGCATGCCCTGCGTCGGGTCGTGGTTCTCCCAGAAGACCTTGAGCAGGTCGCCGTAAGAGATTTCCTTCGGATTGAAGACGACCTTGACCACCTCGGCGTGGCCGGTGCGGCCGGTGCAGGTCTCTTCATAGGTCGGATTGGGGGTGTAGCCGCCGGTGTAGCCGGCCGAGGTCACCCAGACGCCCGGCAGCTGCCAGAAGACGCGCTCGACGCCCCAGAAACAGCCCATGCCGAAGATGGCCGTCTCGAATCCTTCCGGATACGGGCCTTTCAGCGGGCGGCCGGTCACGAAATGGACTTCGTCGGTGTGCAGCGGCGCGTCGCGGCCCGGCAGGGCGGCGTCGGGCGCGGGCATCGTGGTTTTCTGCTCGAGCATGGGGAAACTCCGGACAATTCGTTCCCCGCCCATATGGGCCTTCATGCGGCGCTTGCCGAGGGGGGCGGCTTGTTCTAATCAGCGCCCCTCCCGCCGGTCCACTCCCGGCGCGGTTATCCGCTGACGTGGATACGGACAGGTGGCCGAGTGGTTGAAGGCGCACGCCTGGAACGCGTGTATAGGGGCAACTCTATCGGGGGTTCGAATCCCCCTCTGTCCGCCACGAGCGTTTCCCGACATTGCGAAACTCCCCGCCGGGGCCGGCCCGCGTCGCCCGCGACCACGGCTGACGATCCGCCATCGACAGCGTCCGGCGAACCCCTAGTGTGGCGAGGCCGGAGTCGAGGGAGCCGCCCGTGAGAATCGCCGTCCTGACCGCCCTGTTCGGGCTGGCCCTGTGCGCCACGCCCGCCGCGGCGAACGATTGGCCCGGCGGAGCCCGGGCGGCGGTGGTCCTAACCTATGACGACGCCATGCCATCGCAGCTGGAGGTCGCCATTCCGGCGCTGGACGCGCGCGGGCTGACGGCGACCTTCTTCCTGTCGCAGGTGCGGCAGGCGGATGTGCCGCGCTGGCGGGCGGCGGCGGCGGACGGGCACGAACTGGCCAACCACACCCTGTTCCACGCCTGCGCGGCGGCGACCTTCGAGGCTGATCCCCGCTATGTGACCGAGGCCTATACGATCGGAAGCCTGCTGCGCGAGATCGAGCAGGCCAACGTCATGCTGGCGGCCATCGACGGGCGCGACCGGCACGGCTTCGCCACCCCCTGCGGGCAGAGCACGGCCGGCGGGGAGGATTACCTGGAGGCCCTGCGCGCCTCCGGTCTGGTGACCTATGTGCGCGGCGTCTCGGTCGAACCGGCGGACCTGTCGGCCGAGGTGGCCGCGATGGACCGGATGCACGTCCCCGCCAAGGCCTTCGACGCCGACGTCACGGGGGCGGAGCTGATCGCCTGGGTGCAGGAGGCGGTGCGCGGCGGCGGCCTGACGGTGCTGTTGTTCCACGGCGTGGGCGGCGAGCATCTGCCGGTGCCCGCCGAGGCCCACGCCGAGCTTCTGGACTGGCTGGCGGCGAACCGCGATCTGGTCTGGACCACCACCCTGCAACAGGCGCTGGATCACGCCGCGCCGGAGGCCGCCCGATGACAGACGCATCCGCGCCCAAGGGCATGGTCGACGCCCTGCCGGGAAACGGCGGCCCGCCCGCCGACGCCGTCGCCTTCGCCACCGCCTACATGACCGGGGGCGAGATGGACCCGGCCCTGATGGCCCGGCTGACCGACCCGGCCTATCTGGCCGAGCGGGAGCGCACCAAGGCCGCCCAGCGCGAGCGCGACTGGGCCAACCTGGGCTACTACCGTGACGACAACGCCGCCCTGGCCGGTCAGGCGACGCAGGTCGTCTTCATGGGCGACTCGATCACCGAGATGTGGCGCATCGCCCAGCCGGAGCTGTTCACCGGCGGCGTGGTCAATCGCGGCATCAGCGGCCAGACGAGCCCGCAGATGCTGGTGCGGTTCATGGCCGATGTGGTCGCCCTGAAGCCGCGCGTGGTGCACCTGATGTGCGGGGTCAACGATATCGCGGGGAACACCGGCCCGACCACACCGGACGACTATCGGAACACTGTGCGGGCCATGCTGGATCTGGCGAAGGCGCACGGGATCACCGTGGTGCTGGCGGGGCTGACGCCGATCACCGCCCTGCCCTGGTCGCCCGAGGTGCGGGACCCGCGCGGACGGTCGGCCGAGCTGAACCGCTGGCTGGGCGAACTGGCGGCCGAGCGCGGGCTGGTCCACGCCGACTACCGCCCGGTGCTGGTGGACGCCGAGGGGGCCCTGCGCGCTGACCTGACCCGCGACGGCGTGCACCCGGGGGCGGAGGGCTACGCCCTGATGCGGCCGGTGCTGGACGCGGCGCTGTCGAAGGCGCTCGCCTAGCCTCCGGAACAGGATCAGGCGGCGTCGCGACGGGGATCGGAGCGGGTGGCCGCGAGGGCGGCGTTCACGCCCGCCAGCCGGTCGCTGAGCTCATCGGCCTTGCCCTGCAGGGTCCGGCGGACGCGGACCGCGCGCTGCGCGGGCGGCTCGGCCAGAACCTCGCGGATGGCCTCCAACGGCACCTCGCACCGGCGCAGGAGGACGATCAGGGCCGCCTGCTCGCACTGGTCGGGGGTGAACAGGCGCACGCCGTGGGCGGCCCGGTGCGGCCGGATCAGCCCCATGTGCTCATAGTGACGCAACGCCCGGGGCGTGGTGCCGGTCATCTGCGACAGGCGCGCGATGCCGACCAGCGCATGCAGACCGGAGGCGGCCACGGCTCACTCCGCCCCGGCCGCTTCGCCCGGCGTGTCCGGCAGGGTCTCGCCGACCGGACGCGGCGCGTTGACCATGGCGAACCAGTAGCCGATCAGCGAGATGATGCCGGTGATCACGCCCAGCCAGGTCAGGATCACGCCCAGCGAGCCCGGCCCCTCCATCCGGGCGGTCATGGCGACGATGATCGCCGCGGTGATCGGCCCGCCGACGATGGTGGCGACCAGCTTCAGCCCCGCGAGGCTGAGAGCGCGCTCCTCGTTCGGGATGAGCACGGCGATGGCCGCCGAGTTCACAAGGTTCACGATGGTGCCGCCGACCAGCAGCACGAACAGCACCAGCGCGAAGCCCGGCAGCGTCGGCATCATCGGATAGGCGCTGGCCGGAATGCTGAGGGCGGTGGCGATCACCGCGGGGACGAGAATGCCGCCGCGCACCTTCAGCTTCTGGCCCGCGTCGGCGCTGAAGCCGCCGATCAGGGAGCCGACGATGCCGGAGACCAGGATGACCAGCCCGACCCAGCCGGTCTGGGCCGGGGTCTGGCCGTACTGGCGCACCAGCACCGAGCCGATCCACAGCGCCGCCGCCCCTTCGGCGAGCCCCCCGGCGAAGTTTCCGATCAGCAGAGGGCCGAGGAAGCTCTTGCGGTTCCAGAAGGCGCGCAGGGTCGGGCCGATGGCGACGCTGGTCTGTTCGATCTCGTAGCGCTTCGGCTCGCGCAGCAGGAACAGCGGCAGGACCAGAACGGCGGCGGCGACGCCGACGACGAGGTGGGAGGCCCGCCAGGCGGCCATGCCGGGGAAGATCGACAGGGGATGGGCCTCGAAATAGCCGAACAGGCCGGCCCCGACGAAATAGGCCGCCGCGGCGCCCGCCCAGGCGCCCATCGACACCAGCACCATCACCCGTCCGCGCTTCTGCGGCAGGCAGACGTCGGCGAGGATGGAGATCAGCACCGGGAAGGCCGTGCCCGCGCCGACGCCCGCCACGAAGCGGGCCACGAACAGGCCGTAGAAATCCTGGACGAAGGCGGTTCCGACGGTCCCCACGGCCCACAGGGCGGCGAGGATGGTCAGCAGCCGGACGCGGACGCCGTGGTCGACGTACCAGGCGATGGGCAGGGCCAGGACGGCGACGGGAATGGCCGTGGCGGTGCCGACGATCAGGGCCAGCTGCATGTCGCTGAGGCCCAGCTCCAGCTTGGCCGCTTCCTGGATCGGAGCCAACAGGCCGCCGACGGTCAGGGCCGAGAACAGGGTCAGGGTCAGCAGCCAGACCACGCCCCATCTGGTCTTGCGGATCAGGGTGTCGGGCGGCGCGTCGGTCCCGGCGACATCGCCGGCGGCATCCACAGGGCTCATCGTCGTTTCCTCGCAATGCGGGCCTTCAGGCCCGTCTGTCGTTCGTGGAAGTCAGAGGTCGGGCCGGGTCAGGGCCGCGTAGGTGAAGGTCCGGGCCCTGGCGCGGAACTCGCCCGAGATCGGGTCGGCGAGCCGCTGGATCAGGCCGACGAAGACCAGATCGTTCTCGGGATCGATCCAGAACCAGGTGCCGCCCATCCCGCCCCAGGCCAGGGTGCCGCGCCCCTCGACCGAGCCCAGACGGCGCGGGTCCTTCATGACCGAGAAGCCGAGACCGAAGCCGAAGGCCGGGTTGAACGGCAGCAGGCGAAGCGGATTGGTGGTGGCCAGCACCGCGTCGGGGATGACGTTGGTGGCCATCAGCTCGACGGTGACCGGCGCCAGGATGCGCACGCCGTCCAACTGACCCTTGTTGAGGATCATCTGGGCGAAGCGGGCGTAGTCGCTGATGGTCGAGACCAGCCCGCCGCCGCCGTCCTCGAACTCCGGCGGGGCTGTGAAGGGATTGATCGGGGCGCCGAGAACCTCGGAAACCTCCTTCAGCCCGCCCTGCCCGTCGTCCTGGTAGAAGGGGACCAGACGATGCGCATTGGCGGCGCGGGTGTGGAACCCGGTGTCGACCATGCCCAGCGGAGCGAAGATGCGTTGCCGGATGAAGTCGCCGAACGACTGGCCCGAGATGCGGCTGACGATCACGCCGAGGAGCCCGGAGGCGACCGAGTAGAACCACTCCGTGCCCGGCTGGAACATCAGGGGCTGGGCGGCGAGGCTGTCGATAAAGGCCGTCTCGCCCGCCGGACGGGCGATGCGGTTCTCGAGATAGGCTTTCTCGAGCGGATGGAAGTCGGGGAACAGGCCGTAGGCGAAGCCGGCGGTGTGGCTCATCACCTCCCGCATCGTCGGCGGGCGTTTCGCGTCCTCAAGCAGCATCCCGCCGTCAGGACCGACGCCCGCGAAGACCTTGAGGTCGGCGAACTCCGGGATGAATTTGGTCACCGGATCGTCGAGGACCCAATGGCCCTCCTCGAACAGGATCATCATGGCCGTCGCCGCGATCGGCTTGGTCATCGAATAGATGCGGAAGATCGCGTCAGGGCTGAGCGGCGCCACGCCGCCCAGATCGGCCGAGCCGTGGGTCCGGTGGGCGACGACCTTGCCGTGCCGCAGGATCAGGGTGGAGACACCCGCCACCCGTCCGGCCTCGACCATGCCGGACATATAGCCGTCCAGACGCGCCAGACGGCCGCTGTCGAAGCCCAGATCCTCCGGGCTGCGCGCAACGGGAAAGCCCGCGAAATCAGTCATCGGCGGTCCCTCGTTCGGCGGCGCGCTGCCGGCAGATCGCGATGAAGCCGCCGGCCATGAATTTGGCCATGCGCGCCTTGATCGCCTCGAAATCCTCGGACTGGCACAGGCCGCCGGACAGGTGGTCGATCCGGCCCGTCCGGGCCAGGCTGAGGGTCAGGGCGCCGGTCACGAAGTGATAGCCCCAGAAGACATCCTCCTCGGCCGCGTCCGGCATGGCCTTCTTCAGCAGGTCGATGAGCTGCAGGACGACCGGATCGAAATTGGCCCACATGAGCTCGGCGCCCCAGACCGGGGTGTTGTTCAGCTGGCCGCCGAGGGCGCCGTAGTTCCGCCAGCCCTCGCCGCCCTCGATGTAGAGATCCAGATCGGTGTCCAGGAAGGCGCGCAGGGCGCCCTCGACCGTCGGATGGTCGCCGGTTTCCTCGGCGTAGCGCTTCATCGCCTCGACGCGGCGGCCGATGGTGATCGGGGCCCGGCGCTTCACGACCTGTTCGAACAGGTCCTGCTTGTCCTTGAAATAGTAGTGCATCAGCGAGGTGTGCACCCCGATCTTCTGCGCCACGTCCTTCAGGGTGACCCCGTACATGCCGTGCCTGGAGAACAGCTCCTCGGCGGCGTCGAGCATCTGTTCGAGGCTTTCGGCGCGTTGTTCGGCCTTGGACCGCCCCTTCGGCTTCGCCGTGGCCTTGCCCGGGGACGCCTTGCGACGGGTCGTGGGAGATTTGACGGTCACGGCGGCCTCCGGCGGAATCAGTTCCGTGGAGGATCGGACGGCGGCGGTGGACTTGGAAGCCGCCATCAGTCGCGTCCGAACTCGGCGCGCAGGCGGTTCTTGTCGATCTTGCCCGTGGCCGCCAGCGGCATGGCGGCGACCCGCTCGATGCGGTCCGGGATCCACCAGTCGGCGACGCGGCCTTTCAGGGCCGAGCGGAAGGCGTCGTCCTCGACGGCGGCGCGCAGTTCGACCACCAGCACCGGCCGCTCGCCCCATTTGGGGTCGGGACGGGCGACCACCGCGGCCAGGGTCACGGCGTCGAGGGCGCCGACGATCTCCTCGATCTCGGCCGGATTGATCCACTCCCCGCCCGACTTGATCAGGTCCTTGGAGCGACCGGCGATGGTCAGGGCCCCGTCCGCGCCGATCCGGGCCAGATCGCCGGTGTCGAACCAGCCGTCGGCGTCGACCGCAGGGGTCTCGGCGCCGAGGTAGCGGTTCACGACGCTGGCGCCGCGCACCTTCAGATGGCCGACCTCGCCGCGCTGTTGCGGCAGGTCGATCCCGTCCGCGTCGGTCAGCTTCATGTCCAGGCCGACCGAGGTCACGCCCGACGCACAGGCGGGATCGGAAGGCGGCGAGAGGGTGCCGGTCGGCGACAGCTCGGTCATGCCCCAGCTGGTCTGGACGCGGACGCCCAGGGTCTGCTCCAGCCGGTTCATCAGGGCATCCGGGCAGCCGGAGCCGCCCAGGACGATGCGTTGCAGGGAGGGCACGCCCTCGCCGCTGGCGTCGACGTGGTCGACCAGACCCAGCCAGACCGTCGGGACCCCGGCGGTGACGGTCACCCCCTCCTCCCGGATCAGACGGGCCAGACGCGCGCCGTCGGTCACCCGTCCGGGCAGGACCAATTTGGCGCCGACCGCGGGCGCCGAGAACGGGAAGCCCCAGGCGTTGGCGTGGAACATGGGCACGGCGACCAGCACCGCGTCGCTCCGGTTCAGGCCCAGCGAGTCCGGCAGGATGGAGCGCAGGGTGACCAGATAGTTCGAGCGATGGCTGTAGACGACGCCCTTGGGCGCGCCGGTGGTGCCGGAGGTGAAGCAGAGGCCGGCGGGGGTGCGTTCGTCGAAGCCGCCCCACGCGACCGGCCGACCGGCCTCGATCAGGGCCTCATGGTCGATCGTCGCGACGTCGGACGGGCGTTCGTCCAGCGCGATCAGGCGCAGGCCGGGCCGACGGGCGGCGATGTCGGCGGCCAGCGGCGCGAGACCGGCGCCGTAGGCCATCACCGTCGCGCCGGACTGCTCCAGCATGGAGGCCAGCTGGACGGCGGTCAGTCGCGGATTGAGCGTATGGCAGACCATGCCGACGCCCATCACGGCGTACCAGATCTCCATGTGCGGACGGGTGTTCCAGGCCAGGGTGGCGACCACGTCGCCGCGCTCCAGTCCCAGATCCAGCAGGGCGCCGGACAGGCGGACGCTGCGGGCGAGGACGTCGGCATAGCCCATGCGGCTGACGTCGCCCTCGATATCGCAGGAGACCACTTCGACGTCCGCATGCCAGCGGGCGGCGTGGGTCAGGAATTTGTCGACCGTCAGCTCGTAGGGCTGCATCCCGTCGACCATGGCCGCCAGCGGGCGGACGCGCGGGGCGCCGGGGTCCGCCGGGGACGGGTCGAGAGGTCGGGAAGCGGTCATCGGGGAGGAAAGGGACATGAACTCGGGGCAGCCGGGCGGGTCCGGAGACCCGCCCCCTGTCGTTAGAAGGTACGGGTGAGACGGACGCCGTACTGGCGGGGCGGCGCGGCGTAGCGCTGGCCCGACTTCACGGCGCCGATGTATTCCTCGTCGAAGACGTTGGTCCCGTAGGCCTGGACGCGCCAGGCGCCGTCGGACGGCTCCCAGGTCAGCTGGGCGTTGACGATGTCACGCGGCTCCAGACGGTCGCCACGGGCCGGGTTGGCGAAGATGGTGCCCCAGGTCTCCGAGATGTGGCTGTAGTCCACGCGCGGGGTCAGGCGACCGCCGCCGACCATGAAGTCGTACTCCACGCCCAGGCTGAGGGTCATTTCCGGCGCATAGGTCTGCGAGTTGCCGCCCACGTTGACGCAGTTGGTCGAGGCCGGTCCGGTTTCCGGGTTGCAGCCGCCGGTCAGCGGGCCGCGCGGGTCGACGGCGAAGAAGTCCCCCAGCTCGGACTGCGAGAGCGACAGGCCGGCGTCGAAGGCCAGCGCCCCGAAGCGGCCCTGGGCCGAGGCCTCCAGACCGTAGATGTAGGTGTCGCCCGCGACGTTCGAGATGGTCGTGATGGTCGGCACCACCGGGTCACCGACGATGACCTGGAAGTTCTTGTAGATGTTGTAGTACGCGCCGAGTTGGGTGCGGACGCGACCATCGAACAGGGTCGATTTCCAGCCGAGTTCGAAGTCGGTGACCTCCTCGCCCTCGAACGGCCCGGGAGGGGCGCCGAGGATGTTCGGACCGTTCAGGCCGCCGGCCTTGTAGCCGGTCGCGACGAAGCCGTAGAGGAAGTTGTCCGAATCCAGCGTCCAGTTCAGGGCGATCTTGCCGGTGACCTTGTCTTCCTCGACGCGGTCGTTCTGGCTGATGGCGAGGGCCAGCTCCGGAATGGCGCTGACTGCGTCATTCTCGACCGTCGAGCGCGAGTAGCGGGCGCCGACCTGAAGCTCCAGCGAGTCCGTCAGATCGTAGCTGATCTGGCCGAAGGCGGCGGCGGTCGTCTTGGGGTTCTCGCCCTGCAGGGTGATGTGGATCAGCAGCGGCAGGGTCGGCGACAGATACTGGCTGGTGCTGAACTGGCCCGGCGGGAAGGTGATCAGGTCGTCCTGGTAGTAGGCGCCCAGGATCCAGCTGAGACGGCCGGTGTCCGGCGAGATCAGGTTGAACTCCTGCGACCAGAGGCGCTGCTCGGCCTTGATGCGGGATTCGAACGGCAGGGTGGCGGTGCCGTCCAGGTCGGCGCGAACGGCGGTCGTGCCTTCCTGATAGCCGGTGACCGACCGGAAGGTCAGGCCGTTGTCGAACTGGTAGCTGATGTTCAGGACGGACCGGAAGGTCTCGTCCTCGGCCAGCGCCGGGCCGTTCCAACGCAGGTTGAACAGGCCGTCGGTCGCCGCCAGCGGCGTGGTCGGATAGCCGCCCAGATCGATACGGTTGTAGTCGTTCTTCCAGAGGACGCGCAGCGCCTCGGACGGTTGCCACAGGACGCTGGCGCGATAGCTCTCGCCCTCGTACTCGCCCGGGGTGTTGCCGGTCGACGGCGCGCCCTGGATCACATCGTAGAAGCTGTCGCGCTCCTCGCGATTGAAGGCCAGACGCACGGCGAAGGTGTCGCTGAGCGGCAGGTTGACCGCGCCTTGCAGGCGAACGTTGTCATAGCTGCCGAACTGGCCGGTGACGTAGCCGTTCACGCCGGACAGGTCGGGATTGCGCTCGGTGATGAAGACCGCGCCGCCGGTCGCGTTCTGGCCGGCGAAGGTGCCCTGCGGTCCGCGCAGCAGCTCCAGCCCCTGGATGTCGTAGAAGGGCTCGTTCTGGAAATAGGCGGGGAAGACCGCGACGCCGTCGCGGTAGGTGATCACGCCGACGCCGATCGAAGAGCTGTTCTCGGTCTTGCCAATGCCGCGGACGTTGAAGCTGTTGCCCTGCCCCGAGTTCTGGACCGTCACCGACGGCATGGAGAACTGGAGCTGGTCGATGGTGACCACGCCCTTGTCCTGCAGCTGTTCGCCGGTCAGGACCGCCGCGGCGATGGGCGTGGTCTGAAGGTTGCGGGTGCGTCGCTCGGCGGTGACGACCACCTCGTCCAGCGCGGTCGCGGCCTCGTCCTGCGCCGGCGTTTCGGCCTGCTGGGCCTGGGCGGCGCCGCACCACAGCAGCGCGACCATGGACGTCGAAATCCAGATGTTACGGCCCATGACGGGTCCCCCTATCCTGTGTGTTTCCTCGGCGATCTTGCGTCGCCATGACCGAATGAGTTTCACCGAACGCCCGCTTCGTCAACACTCATTCAATCGCGAATGAACATCTTGATTTCGACGCCGCGCCGTTTGAGTGTGAGGATCGAAGCGGTCGCCCGTTGAGGCGGAACAAGCCGCACGAGGGAGAGGATCATGCGTTTTCTGGATCGCGGCGGCGTGCGTCTGGCGTGGGATGAATCGGGGGCGGGCGTCCCGATCCTGCTGATCATGGGGCACCGCTACAGCTCGGGCATGTGGTACCCGCTGCGCGAGGCGATGGGCGACCGCTACCATCTGATTTCGTTCGACAATCGTGGCACCGGCCAGAGCGACGCCCCGGCGCGGACGAGCGTCGGGGAGATGACCGCGGACGCCCTTGCGGTGCTGGACGCGGCGGGGATCGAGACGGCGCACGTCTACGGCGTCTCGATGGGCGGCGGCATCGCGCTGGAGTTCGGCCTGCGTCACCCGGAGCGGGTGCGGTCGCTGATCCTGGGCTGCACCATGGCCAAAACCCCGGACGTCAAACGGCGGCCCGACTGGCTGATCAAGCTGGTCTATCGCAGCCTGCCGGTGCTGAAACTGCTGGCGAAGCCGAAGTTCAAGAACGGCTACGGCGACGCCGCGCCGGACGATGCGATCGCCCGCGACATGGCGGTTCTCGACAAGGACCCGTACGTCCTGAACGGCGTCATCGCCCAGGCGCTGGCCATCTCGCACTACAGCGTCGATCCGGCCGAGGTTCGGGCCTTGAAGCTGCCGACGCTGGTGCTGCACGGCACGCAGGATCTGGCCGTGCCGTATGAAGCGGGCAAGGCGCTGGCCGAGATGATCCCGGGCGCCCGGCTGGTGACCTTCCCGGACATCGGCCACAACTATTTCATCGGCGCCGGCGAACGCGCGACCGCCGAGGTCGAGGCCTTCATCGCCGAGGTCGAGGCGACGCGAGCGGGCGCCTGACCATGATCCTGCTGGAACACTGGGACCTCCGGGACTGCGCGTCCGGAGAGGGCGGACCCACGGCTGAAGCCGACGACTGGATCCCGATCCGGGCTCCCGGCGACGTCTATCAGGCGCTGGTCGAGGCCGGGCGGCTGGCCCACCCGTTCGAAGGGCGCAACGAGGCCGAGGCCGCCTGGGTGCGCGACAGGGAGTGGTGGCAGCGCACGACCTTCGAGGCCCCTGCCCTCGCCCCCGGCGACCGCGCCGAGCTGGTTTTCGACGGGCTGGACACCTTCGCCACCGTCTTTCTGGACGGGGTCGAGATCGGCCGGGCCGACAACATGTTCCGGCGCTGGTCGTTCGACGTCACCGACCGGGTGAGGCCCGGCGTCCGGCACGCCGTCGCGGTTCGCTTCGACCCGCCCTCAACGGCCCCGCACCGGCCGCTGCCGATCTGGAGCGCCTTCACCGACCGTATCAGCCGCTCGCGGCGGAACGCCATGCGCAAGGCCCAGTTCGGCTGGGGCTGGGACTGGGGTCCCGACCTGCCGACCGTCGGCGTCTGGCAGGCGGCACGGCTGGAGGTCCGGCGTCCGGCGCGGATCACCGATGTCCGCTTCACCACCCTGTCGGTCAGCGATGGCCGGGCCGCGGCTGAAATCGCCCTGGCCCTGCAGGTCCCGTCAGCCGCCCGCATCGAGGTCACGCTGACCGACCCGGACGGCGCGATCGCTTTCCGGCATGAAGGCGCGGCGGAGGCGTCATTGACCCTGCCGGTCAGCATCGACCATCCCCGCCTGTGGTGGACCGCCGACCTCGGCGAACAGCCCCTGTATGCCCTCGATGTGATCCTGTCCGACGACGGCCGGACGCTGGACCGGTCGGCGCGTTCGATCGGCCTGCGCACCCTGACGCTGGACGAGTCGCCGGACCCCGACGAACCGGGCGCGACCTTCTTCCGCTTCGTGTTGAACGGCGTCCCGATCTTCGCCAAGGGCGCCTGCTGGGTGCCCGCCACCTCCTTCGTCGCCGAGGTGGACGAAGCGGCCTATGCGCGGCTGATCGACCAGACCGTCCGCGCCAATATGAACATGATCCGGGTCTGGGGCGGCGGCGTCTATGAGCCTGACCTGTTCTACGACCTGTGCGACCGGCGCGGGGTTCTGGTCTGGCAGGACTTCATGTTCGCCTGCGCCCACTATCCGGAGGACGACGCCTTCGCGGCTTCGGTGAAGGCCGAGGCCGAGGACCAGGTGCGTCGCCTGCGTCACCACCCCGGCCTGGCCCTCTGGTGCGGCAACAATGAAAGCCAGGCCATGCACCGGATCAACAACGACAAGTCCGACGAGGACGGCGTCCTGTCAGGCCTGAGACTGTACGACGAGGTCCTGCCCGAGGTGGTCGAGCGCCTGTCGCCGGGCGTGGTCTACCGTCCCGGCAGCCCGTGGGGCGGCGCCAATCCGAACGGCATGAAGGCCGGCGATGTGCACGACTGGACGGTCTGGCACGGGGTGCCGCCGATCCCCGACGACGCGATGGTCGACGAATTCCGCGCCGATCCGGAGGGCGTCGCCTACACCCGCTACGCGGAAGATATGTCCAGGTTTGTCAGCGAGTTCGGGCTGCAAGCTGCGCCGGCTCTGGAGACTCTTGAGCGCTGGATGGACCCGGCCGACCTGACCCCCGACAGCGAGGGTTTCCTGGCGCGGATCAAGGACGAGGCCCGCAAGGCCGACGCCATGATGATCCCCGTCACCGGACTGCCGACCAGCCTGCGCGACTATGTGGACTTCACCCAGTGGTGCCAGGCCGAGGGGCTGAAGTTCGGCATCGAGCATTTCCGGCGCCGGCGCCCCCACTGTTCGGGCGCGGTGCTGTGGCAGCTGAACGACTGCTGGCCCTGCGTGAGCTGGAGCCTGATCGACTGGGATGGCGTGGAGAAGGCCTCGTACCACGCGGTCCGCCGGGCCTTCGCCCCGGTGCTGGCCTCCTTCCGCGAGGACGGCGACGGACTGGAACTGTGGATCAGCAACGACGCGCCGACGACCGCCGGCGACGAGGTGGTCGTCACCCTGGAGCGGTTGGACGGCACGGTCGAGCAACGCTGGATCGAAGCCGTCTCCGCCCCGCCGGGCGGGCACGCGATCGTCTGGCGCGGAACGGTGGAGGGCGGCCCGGACCGGGTGCTGCGGGCGGTATCGGCGAACGGGCGCTTCGAGGCCGCGCGCCACTACTTCACGCCGATCCGCGATCTGGCGCTGACCGCCGGAGCCCGACCCCGCACGACGATCCGGCGGCGCTCGGCGACCGAGCTGGACGTCACCCTGAGCGCCGACGACTGGCTGGCCTTCGTGCACCTGACCTCGCCCCGGGCTGACCTGAGGTTCAGCGACAACCACTTTGACCTGGCCGCCGGTGAAAGCCGCTCGATCCGGGTGACGGCGACCTCGCCCATCGGACCGGGCGACCTGACGGTGCGGTGCTGGAACAATCGGTAGCGCGGGAACCGGGCCGTCGGGGGGCGGCCCGGAACCTCAGCGCAGCTCCGGCAGGCGCCGCATGAGCGACTGCCGGAGTCTTCTCCCCCGCTCGCCCGCCGACTTGGGCTGCACACGGTCGCAGACGCGCATGTCGCGGCCCCAGAGGGCGTGAAGCGGCCCGGCGAGATGCGGATGCCGGTCATGCTGGTGCACGACCGGGCTGACGCTGCCGTCCGGATTGACCACCTTGCCGTCGACGAAGGACAGCCGATCGCCGGGCGTCATCCCGATGGTGGCGATGCGCCGGAAATTGGGCTGCACCTGCGCCCGGATCAGGTCCATGTGAACCGCCAGATTGCAGGCCGCCTGATCGACCCCGAAGGCGCCGCCGATGCCCGACCGGGGAATGGCGGCCAGCATCAGCAGCAGGCGGCAGAAACGGGCGACCTCGTCGCGCGGGCCCATGACGGTGCCGACGCAGATGCACGGGCGATCCGCCAGGGTCGCGGCCATCTCGCGCCCGACCAGCGCCGTCATGTACTTCATGTTGAAGGCGTGATCGCCGAGACGACCGTCCTCGTTCTCGACGAAGACCTCGAGCCGGCGCGGCGGCGGGCCGAACGGTTCGCCCTGGAAGACCACGTCGCGCACATCCGTGACCAGAACGTCGGCGGCGTCGGGATAGCGCTCGATCACGCGGGCGTAGGCGGCGAAGCGGGACACCACCGGATGCGGTTCCCAGCCCGTGACCGGCTCCGGATGGACAGCCTCGATCCCGTGCGTGGCCAGCAGGTCCAGGACATCGGGCCGGTCATCGACGACCAGCGCGACATGGCCGTGGAACACCGCCCGCAGCGAGCGCACGAAGGGGGCGATCATCGCCGCGTCGTAGCCGGTGGCGTAGCCCAGCACGAGGTCGTCGGGAGCCTGCGCCGGACGCGGCGTGACGGGCCGCGCCAGAGCCCGGGACAGCCAGCCCAGATAGGCCGATTTCGGCGCGGGGGTCTTCATCGGATCCGCCTCTTGCAAAGCCCGGTTCGCCCGGTCCCTGGAGAGACGCCGTGGAACGCATGACACCTTACTGAGGCCCGGAAACGCCGAAGCCGCCGGTTCGATCCGTCATCCCGCTGCGAGAACGGCGAAACCTGACCCCCGCGCCAGGCTCCGCCGCCGGCTTACAGCAGCCAGTCGTCCGGCCGCGGCGGGCCGCCCGCCCCGAGGTCCGCGTCGTCCGGGACCAGGTACAGACCGAAGTGATCGCCCGCATGACCCTCGCCGCGGGGATCGAACAGACCGTCGGTGTCCGGCAGGTCGACGAGGTCGAACGTCTTCTGCGGACCCAGACCGGGGCGGACCAGCGGACCGTCGTCGAGCAGCGGCGGGAGGACGAAACCGTCGTCCATCAACGGCGGCAGGACCAGGGCGTCGCTTCCCTCCTTGGTCCCCGGCAGGGCGGGCTGCACCAGAGGCTCCACCCCGCCCTTGCCGGCGCCGGAGACCGGCAGGTCCGGCTGAACCAGCGGTTCCGGACCGGACGACTTGCCGTCCGGCAGGGCGGGCTGAACCAGGGCGTCGCCGCCCGACTTGTCGGCGGTCGGCGCGGGCGAGGCCAACCCTGCCGTGACCACGAAATTCATCGCCGTCAGGGTCAGCCCGGCGTCCAGTCTGGCGAACTGGACGGCCGCGCCGGCGCCGGAGCCGTCGGCGTCGTAGAAGAGATTGCCGGTCGCCGCGTTGTAGATGATCCGGTGCTCCGCCGTCGTCGCCGCCGCGCCCGTGGTGAATGCCGAGGCGGACAGGGCGCCCGCCGCCAGTGCGGCGAACGGCTGACCGCCCGCCGCGCCCAGCAGGATGAAGTCTTCCGCGGCGGTGAAGCCGAGGATGGTGTCGACGTTGGTGCTGCCGTTCAGGGCGGCGGTGAAGGCGAAGGAGTCCGCGCCCTCGTACCCGATCAGGGTGTCCGAGCCGCCCTTGCCGTCGAGGATGTTGGCCCCGGCGTTGCCGTAGATGATGTTGGCCAGATCGTTGCCGGTCAGGTTGATCGCCAGGGTCGAGGCCCGCGGATCGGCGATCAGCACCTCGATGTCGTCGGCGGCCCGCAGACGGTAGCTGGCCGAGGCGTAGACGACGTCGCGCCCTTCGCCGGCCACCTCCTGCAGCACGTCATCCTGGGTGTCGACGAAGTAGGTGTCGTCGCCCAGCCCCCCGGTCAGGACGTCGGCTCCCGTGCCGCCGTTCAGGCTGTCGGCGCCCAGATAGCCGAACAGGATATCCGCCCCGCCGCCGCCTTCCAGGATGTTGGCGCCGTTGTTGCCCCGGATGATGTTGGCGATGTCGTTGCCCGCCAGGTTCAGCGCGGCCGTGCCGCTCTGCGGATCGGCGATCAGGGCCTCGATGTCCTCATTGGCCCGCAGGCGGTAGTTCACCGTCGTGTAGATGAAGTCGCGGCCTTCGCCCGCCACTTCCTGGATCAGGTCGTCGGCGCTGTCGACGAAGTAGATGTCGTCGCCGAGGCCGCCGTTCAGGATGTCGGCGCCCGCGCCGCCGTTCAGGCTGTCGTTGCCGAGGTAGCCGAACAGGACGTCCGCGCCGCCGCCGCCTTCCAGGATGTTGGCGCCGTTGTTGCCGCGGATGATGTTGGCGATGTCGTTGCCCGCCAGGTTCAGGGCCGTCGTCGCCGACTGGTCGTCCGCGATCAGGGCCTCGATATCGTCGGTCGGACGCAGGCGGAAATTGACGCTGGTGTAGACGAAGTCGCGCCCTTCGCCGGCGACCTCCTGGATGAAGTCGTCGGCGCTGTCGACGAAGTAGATATCGTCGCCGAGCCCCCCGTTCAGGATGTCGGCGCCCGCGCCGCCGTTCAGCGTGTCATTGCCCAGATAGCCGAACAGGACGTCCGCCCCGCCGCCGCCCTCGATGATGTTGGCGCCGTTGTTGCCGCGGATGATGTTGGCGATGTCATTGCCCGCCAGATTGAGGGCGGTCGTGGACGTCTGGGACTCCGCGATCAGCGCCTCGATGTCATCGGTCGGGCGCAGGCGGAAATTCACGCTGGTGTAGACGAAGTCGCGCCCTTCACCGGCGACCTCCTGGATGAAGTCGTCGGCGCTGTCGACGAAGTAGATGTCGTCGCCGAGCCCGCCGTTCAGGATGTCGGCTCCGGCGCCGCCGTTCAGCGTGTCATTGCCCAGGTAGCCGAACAGGATATCCGCCCCGCCGCCGCCCTCGATGATGTTGGCGCCGTTATTGCCGCGGATGATGTTGGCGATGTCGTTGCCCGCCAGGTTGATCGCCAGGGTCGAGGACGGGTTCTCGGCGATCAGGGCCTCGACGTCGTCGGCGGGTCTCAGGCGATAGGTCGCCGAGGCGTAGACGAAGTCGCGCCCCTCGCCGGCGAACTCGCGGATCACGTCGTCGCCGCTGTCGACGAAGTAGAGATCGTCGCCCAGGCCGCCGGTCAGGACGTCCGCGCCCGCGCCGCCGTTGAGGTTGTCGTTGCCGTCGCCGCCGTTGAGCGTGTCGGCGCCGGCGCCGCCGCTGATCACGTCGGGGCCGATCCCGCCGGACAGGACATCCCCACCGTCGGTGCCGCTGATGTTGCGGCCCGCATAGGGCGAGGTGATGCCGCCGAGATTGGCCGCGATCAGGTCGATCCGGTTCACGTTGCGCAGGATCAGCGCCGTCTGGCCGTTGACGATCAGATGGGTGTCCGCGCCCTGCTGGATCAGGTCGGCGACACCGCTGGCGAACGGGCTGGAGCCGTCCGCGCTGATCAGGCGACCGATGTCGATGATGTCGCCACCGGCCCCGACGCGGAAGTCGGTCACCGTCCGCACGCCGCTGTGGTCCGCGCCGAGGATGATCCGGTCGGAACCGTCACCCAGGGTGATGTCCGCGGTAACGACGTCGCCGCCGCTGAACTCGAGGCTGTCGTCGCCGGCGCCCAGGTCGATGGTTCCGGCCGCCATGGCCCCGACGCGAACGATGTCCGCACCGGCTCCGCCCAGAAGGGTCGCCGTCGTCCGCCCCGGGAGCGAAACGGCCTGGAAGCTGAGGTCGATCCGGTCGTCGCCGTCTCCGCCGTCCATATAGACGGTGGTGGCCAGGTTCTGGCCCCGATAGCTGAACAGGGTGTCGTTGCCCGCGCCGCCTTCCATGCGGTCGTTCAGGCCCGTGTCGTCCCTCAGGCTGTCGTCCCCGCCGTTTCCGCGCAGCACGTCGTCGCCGGCGGCGCCGTTCAGGGTGTCGGCGTAGCCGCCGCCGGTGATCTGGTCATTGCCCGACCCACCATAGGTGATCAGCCGCTCGACATTGCGCACCACCACGCCGGCGAGGGTCTGCTCGGCCAGGGTGTCGTCGAAGGTGATCGTCAGGCCGGAGTTGCTGTTGAAGGACAGGTTGAGGGTATCGATCCCGGCCCCGCCGTCGATCAGCAGGTCGTCAGAGGTCGCATTCAGGACATCGGCTCCATCGCCGCCGTTCAGCGTGTCCCGGCCGGCGTAACCGGTCAGGGTGTCGTCACCCGCCCCGCCGCTCAGCACGTCGTCGCCGTCATTGCCGATCAGCGTGTCGGACAGGCCGCCGCCAGTCAGGGTGTCGTTGAACACCGAGCCGTTCACTGTGACCCGCTCGATCGAATTCAGCGTGACCGAGCCGAAGGAACTCACCACCGTCACGCCCTCGGCGAGCGCAAAGTTGATGCCGGACGCCGAGCCGTAGAAATACAGGATCGCGGTATCGACGCCGTCGCCGCCATCCAGGGTGTCGACACCGTCACTGTCCGAAAGGACGTCGTCGCCCGCCTCGCCATAGAGACGGTCATTGCCCGAGGATCCGGACAGGGTGTCGCCGCCGGCCCCGCCGCGCAGCAGGTCATCGCCGGCGTTGCCGCTGATGTTGTCCGCTTCGGCGCCGCCGGTGAAGCTGTCGTTGGCCTGCCCGCCCGTGATCTGCACGGCCTCGATCGAGATGAGGGTGTCCAGCCCCTCGCCGGTCTGGACCGTCTGGTTGCCGATCAGGGCGAAGTTCACCCCGGTGGTCATGGATGAGAAGTTGAGCTGGACCGTGTCGATCCCGTCGCCGCCGTCCAGCACATCGTTGCCGAGGCCGCCGATCAGGCGATCGTTGTCGGCGCCGCCCTGAAGCAGATCGTCGTCATTCTCGCCGTAGAGGGTGTCCGCCCCGGCGCCGCCGATCAGGCTGTCGCGCCCGACGCCGCCGAACAGGTTGTCATTGCCTTCCCCGCCGTCGACGAGGTCCTCGCCGTTGTCGCCCCGCAGGTTGTCAGCGCCGAGACCACCCTCCAGCCGGTCGGCGCCGTCGCCGCCGGAAAGCGTGTCATTGCCGTTGTAGCCGCGAAGCAGGTCGTCGCCGCCGTTACCGTTGACGACGTCGTCACCGGCCGTGGCCGTCATCACGTCGGAGGTGGACCAGCCGTTGTAGGTGATGCGCTCGATGCTCGAGATGACGAGGGCCCCGACCTGACCGGACCCCGACGAGAGGTCGATCTCGCCCGACGGGGCGCTGGACACCGTCAGAACCAGATGATCGGCGCCGAGACCGCCGTCGGCCTCCAGATCGGTGGTGTCCGCGGTGATGAGGTCATCGCCCGCGCCGCCGGAGAAGCGATCCGCCCCGGCCTCGCCGTACAGCCTGTCCGCTCCGGCGCCGCCGACCAGAATGTCGTCGCCGAGCCCGCCGTAGAGCGTATCCGCGCCGTCGCCGCCAGACAGCTGGTCCATACCCTCGTAGCCGTAGAGGCTGTCGTTCATCACACCGCCGGTGATGAGGTCGTTGGCCGTTCCGCCGAGGACCTGCCCGCCTTCGATGTTGCGGATCAGGACGCCGCCGACGGTCTGATCCACCGACGGCGTCGACAGGTTCAGCGTGACCTGGGTGCTCGTGCCCGAGAAGCTGAGCGTCAGGTAGTCCAGGCCCGCGCCGCCATCGAGGAGCAGGTCGAAGCGGTCCGCCTGAAGGCGATCATCCCCGTCCCCGCCGAACAGGCTGTCGGCGCCCGCGTCGCCGCGAAGATCATCGATCCCGGCCCCGCCGCGCAGGATGTCGTCGCCCGTGCCGCCGCCGATGATATCGTTCAGGGCGCCCCCGGTGATCGTGTCGATCCCCAGACCGCCGACGTACTGCAGCCGCTCGATGCCGCGGACGATCATGCCGTCCAGCGTCTGGTCGGCCGTGCCGGACAGGTCCAGCGTCAGGGCGCCGGTGAACTGATCCATGTCGATGTAGGCGAAGTCCACACCCGCGCCGCCGTCGAGCAGCAGGTCGTCGATGTCCTCGGACCTGAGGGAGTCGTCGCCGTCGCCGCCGCGCATTGTGTCTGCGCCCAGCCCGCCGTTCAGGCTGTCGTTGTCCGCGCCGCCGTCGAGCACGTCATCCCCGGAACCGCCGTTCAGGGTGTCGATTCCCGCCGCGCCGGACAGGACGTCATTGCCGTTGTAGCCGTAGAGATTGTCGTCCAGCGCGCCGCCGGTGATCGTGTCGATGCCGGAACCGCCGAAATAGAGCTGCAGGCGCTCGACGCCGACCAGGGTCGTGCCGTTGGCGACCTGAGAGGTGGCCGGATTGGTCAGGTTGATCGTGATGTTCGCGGTCGCCGTGTCCCAGTCCAGTTCGGCGGAATCCACGCCCGCGCCACCGTCGATCAGGGTGTCGGCGACACCCCCGAACTCGGAAATCAGACGGTCGTCCCCATCGCCCCCCGACAGGGAGTCGGAGTCCGCGCCGCCGCTGAGAACATCGTTGCCTGCGCCGCCCGTCAGGACGTCGTTGCCCGTTTCCCCGTTCAGTTGGTCGGCTCCGAGGCCGCCGTTGACCGTATCGACGCCCTGGCCGCCCCAGACCTGGTCGTCGCCGTCGTCGCCGTTCAGGGTGTCGTCGCCGTCGAGCCCGTACAGGGTATCGGCATCCGCGCCGCCGCTCAGCGCGTCGTTGCCGAGCCCCCCGTCCAACATATCAGTGCCCGCGCCCCCGTTCAGGACGTCGTTGCCGGCGTTGCCGTAGAGGGTGTCGTTCAGCGCGCCGCCCGTGATCGTGTCGATCGCGCTGCCGCCCCGGTACTCGAGACGTTCGATGTTGCGCAAGGTCGTGCCGTCGAAGGTCTGGCTGGTCGCCGGGTTGGCGATCGAGAGGGTGATCGCGACCGTCGAGGTTTCCCGCGCCACCTCGGCGAAGTCGATGCCCGCGCCGCCGTCGATCAGGGTGTCGCGCAGACCGTCCTGGCCGGTGATGCTGGTGATGACGTCGTCCCCTGCCCCGCCGGACAGGGAATCGGCGCCCAGCCCCCCGTCGATGGTGTCGGCGTCGTCACCGCCGTCGATGGTGTCCGTTCCGGCGCCGCCGTTCAGGGTGTCAGAGCCTGCGTCGCCGAACAGCTGGTCGTTGCCGTCCCCGCCTTCGACCATGTCGCCGCCGCCGCCGCCGCGCAGGACGTCATTGCCCGCCGCGCCACGGAGGGTGTCGGACAGGGCGCCGCCGGTGATGGTGTCGATCCCCGAGCCGCCGGCGTAGTCGATCCGCTCGACATTGCGCAGGGTGGTCCCGTCGAAGGTCTGGCTGGTCGCCGGATTGGCGAGGGTGAAGGTGATCGCGGCCGTCGTGCCGGTCCGCTCGATGGTGGCGAAATCCACGCCCGCGCCGCCATCGATCAGGCTGTCGCGCGTGCCGTCGCCGGAGTCCCGGCTGATCAGGATGTCATCGCCATCCCCGCCGTCCAGGCTGTCGACGCCCGCGCCGCCCTCGACGGTGTCATTTCCGGCGCCGCCGACCAGCGCATCAGCGCCCACGCCGCCCTGGAGAATGTCGTCCCCGGCCGCGCCCGAGAGCACATCCGCCCCCTCGCCGCCGCTAAGGACATCGCCGCCGATCGAGCCCGTGATGGTGTCGACGCCCGAGCCGCCGTAGTAGTCCACGCGCTCCACACCCGAGACCGTCATCCCGTCGGAGGTGGTGGACGCCGCGCCGAAGTCGAACGTCGCCGCCGTCGTCAGGCCGGTCCGTTCAATCACGGCGTAGTCGTAGCCCGCGCCGCCGGCGATCAGCGTGTCGCGCGCCGCGCCGGTATTCCCCCGGCTGTAGAGCACGTCATCCCCGTCGCCGCCGTCCAGGCTGTCCGCGCCCGAACCGCCGTCCAGCACGTCGGCGCCGGTCCCGCCGGTCAGCACGTCCGCGCCGGCGTCCCCGTTCAGCACATCGTTGTCCGCGCCGCCGCCGATGGTGTCGTCGCCGTCGCCGCCGGTCAGGACGTCCGCCCCCACGCCGCCGTCCAGCGTGTCCCGGCCGGACCCGCCGGTCAGGGCGTCGAGCCCCGCCCCGCCCGTCAGGATGTCGTCCCCGGCCGCACCGTTCAGGACGTCGTTCAGGGCCCCGCCCGTGATGGTGTCGACGCCCGAGCCGCCGGTGTAGTCCATCCGCTCGACGCCCCGCAGCGTCAGGCCGCCGGACACCTGCTGCGCCGTCGGGTCAGCGATGCTGAGGGTGACCGCGCCGGTCGCCGAGGCCCGGCTGATGATGGCGAAGTCCGTCCCCGCCCCGCCGTCCACCAGCACATCATCGGCGTCGGAGGTGATGGCGTCATCGCCGGCTCCGCCGCTGAGCGAGTCGATCCCCGCCTCGCCGCGCAGGACGTCCGCGCCGTCGCCGCCGTCGAGGGCGTCGTTGCCCGCGCTGCCCCACAGGTTGTCGGCGCCGGCCCCGCCCAGCAGGGTGTCGTCGCCGTTGCCGCCGGTCAGGTTGTCGCTGTCGGCGCCCCCGTCCAGTTGGTCGGCGCCGTCCCCGCCCTGGAGATTGTCCAGGCCCGCACCGCCCCGCAGGACGTCGTCGCCCCCGTTGCCGGCGAGCACGTCGTCCAGCGCGCCCCCGGTCAGGTCGTCATTGCCGGAGCCCGCCGTGAACTGGACGCGCTCGATCCCGCGCACGACGGTGCCGCCGACGGTCTGGTCCACCGACGGGTCGGCGATGCTGAAGGTGACGCCCGTGGTCATCTGGTTGCGCTGGATGCTGGCGTAGTCCACGCCCGCGCCACCGTCGATCAGGGCGTCGTGCAACCCGGTCGAGACGCTTTCGCTGGTCAGGTTGTCGTCACCGTCGCCGCCTTCGAGGCTGTCGACGCCGTTGCCGCCCTGAAGGGTGTCGTTCCCGGCCTCGCCGCGCAGGACGTCATCGCCTTCGTCGCCGTTGAGGATGTCGTTGTCCGCGCCGCCCAGCAGGATGTCGTTGCCGGCCTCGCCGTACAGGAAGTCACTGCCTGAACCGCCTTCCAGCTGGTCATTGCCCTGCCCGCCCTGAAGCTGATCCTGGCCGCCGAGGCCACGCAGGACGTCGTCGCCGGCCAGCCCCTGCATCACGTCGTTGAGGGCGCCGCCCGTGACGGTGTCGACGCCCGAACTGCCGCGATAGTTGGACAGGCGCTCGATATTCCGCACGGTCGTGCTGCCCAGCGTCTGGCTCACGGCGCTGTTGGAGATATCGAGCGTCAGCGGCCCCGTCGCCGCGGAGGCGTCGATGCTGGCGGAGTCCTCGCCGGCGCCGCCGTCCGCCAGCAAGTCGGCGTGATCGAAGGTCAGGCTGTCAACGTCCGCGCCGCCCTCGAGGGTGTCGGCGCCCGCGCCGCCGTTCAGCGAGTCGTTGCCCGCTCCGCCCCGCAGGACATCGTCGCCCGCGCCGCCGTCCAGCCCATCCGTGAGCGCCCCGCCCGTGATGGTGTCGACGCCGCTGCCGCCGCTGTAGCTGACCTGTTCAAAGCCCCGCACGACCGAGGTTCCGGTCGCCTGATCGCCCGTCAGGGTGAGGTCGAGCGTGAAGGCCGTCGTGGCGCTGGTCCGGGTGAGGCCCAGAATGTCGGTCCCGGCGCCGCCGTCCATCAGCGTGTCGTCGACGTCGGCGTAGACGGAATCGTCACCGTCGCCGCCCTCCAGTCGATCAATACCGGCATCCCCGCGCAGGCTGTCGTCATCCGCGCCGCCGCGCAGGATGTCGTCGCCGATTCCGCCGTAGAGGATGTCGGTTCCGACGTCCCCGTTCAGGGTGTCATTGCCGTCCTCGCCGTACAGATAGTCGCGGTCCCCCCCTCCGTTCAGGGTGTCGTTGCCCAGACCGCCGTACAGGGTGTCCCAGCCGCCGCCGCCGCTCAGGACGTCGTTGCCCGAGCGCCCTTCCAGAACATCGTCCAGCGCCCCGCCGGTCACGGTGTCGATGCCCGAACCGCCGCGATACTGGATCTGCTCGACGCCCCGGATGGTCAGGCCGTCGGCGGTCTGCTGCACCGAGGGGTCGGCGATGGAGAAGGTGATCGCCGCCGTGGAGTTGAGGCGGTCGATGTAGGCCAGGTCGGTCCCCGCGCCGCCGTCGACCAGGGTGTCCTTCCCGGTATCCGTCAGGTCTTCATAGGTGGTCGGGTCGGTATAGGTCTGGCGGCTGTCGATGGTGTCGTCGCCGTCGCCGCCGCTGAGGGAATCCGCGCCGCGCCCGCCGACCACACTGTCCCGTCCGGCCCCGCCGTTGAGGGTGTCATTCCCCAGGTCGCCGCTGAGCGTGTCATTGCCGTCGCCGCCGTTGAGGACGTCATTGCCGTTACGGCCGCTGAGGGTGTCATCGAGCGCCCCGCCGGTGACGGTGTCGATCGCCGACCCGCCGATGTAGCTGATCTGTTCGACGTTGCGCAGGGTCAGGCCGTCGAACACCTGCTGGGTCGCCGGATTGGCGATGGAGAAGGTGATATTGCCGGTCGCCGTCTGACGATCGATCTCCGCGAAGTCCGTGCCCGCTCCGCCGTCGATCAGGCTGTCGCGCACGGTGTCGACCGTGGTCTCGCCCGTCCACCAGTCGTAGAAGGAGACCAGGCTCACGATGTTGTCGTCACCGTCGCCGCCCGAGAGCTGGTCCGCCCCCAGCCCGCCGTCGATGTAGTCATCACCGGCGTCGCCGTTGATGACGTCGTTTCCGGCGTCGCCGCGAAGGGTGTCGCCCGCATCCCCGCCGTTCAGCGTGTCCGTTCCGGCGCCGCCGCTGAGGACGTCGGCGTCGGCGCCGCCGTTCAGGGTGTCGTTGCCGTCCTCGCCGTACAGGTAGTCGTAGCCGGCGCCGCCGGTCAGGACGTCGTTGCCGGCGCCGCCGGACAGCTCGTCGCCGCCGAGGCCGCCCGTGACGGTGTCGACGCCCGACCCGCCCTGGTAGTCCAGCGTTTCGAACCCGCGGATGCTGGTCCCGCCGGCCGTCACCGTGGCGTTCGGGTCGCTGATGTTGAAGGTGACGGCGGTCGTCAGGGCGGACGTCAGAACCAGCCGGTCCGTGCCCGCGCCGCCGTCCAGCAGGGTGTCGCCCAGTTCGCCGTAGACGCTGTCGTTGCCTTCCCCGCCCAGCAGCTGGTCCGCGCCGACCCCGCCGGTCAGGTAGTCGATCCCGGCGCCGCCGTTCAGGATATCGTTGCCGGCGTAGCCGTTCAGGGTGTCGTTCAGCGCGCCGCCGGTGATGGTGTCGACGCCCGAGCCGCCGTCGTAGGCGATGCGCTCGATGTTGACGATCTGGACGCCGTCGACGGTCTGCACGATCTCCGGCGCGGTCAGGTCGAGGGTGTTGGCGATGGTGCTGCGGGTGAAGTCGAGGTCGCCGTAATCAGAGCCCGAACCGCCGTCCAGCAGGCGGTCCCGGATGTTGCTGGAGTCGATCCCGCCCCGCAGGGTGTCGTCGCCGTCGCCGCCGTACAGGATGTCCGCGCCCAGCCCGCCGTCGAGGGTGTCGCTGCCGCCCTGGCCGTTGATCGAGTCCGAGGCGTTGGAGCCGTTCAGATAGTCGTTGTTCGCCGAGCCCTCCACGAAGCGCACGGCCAGGTCCACCATGGCGAACGTGCCGTCGGTGAAGGTGACGGTCTCGATGCCGACGGCGGTGTTCGTGCCGTCCGCGCTGCCGGCGCGCAGGTCGACGATGGTGACCACGCCGTCGATTTCGGTGAAGCTGTAGTCGGCCCGCGCCCCGGTCAGCACGAGGCGGTCCGCGCCCTCCCCGCCGTCGATCGCATCGTTGCCCGCGCCGTCGTACAGCACATCGTCGCCAAGGGCGCCGAACAGCATGTCGTCCCCGGCGCCGCCGGTCAGGATGTCGTTGCCGCCGTTGCCGTAGAGCTGGTCGTTGTAGAGCCCTCCGGTCAGGGTGTCCGCGCCCGATCCGGCATAGAACTGGATCGCCTCGAAGCCCCGGATCACCGTGCCGCCCACGGTCTGGTCGGCGGTCAGGTTGACGTTGAAGGTGATGGCCGTGGTGACGATCAGGTTGTCGATCTGCAGCAGATCGATGCCCGCGCCGCCGTCCAGCAGGGTGTCACGGGCCGTGTCGCCCTCGAACCGCAGACTGTAGATGACGTCATTGCCGTCGCCGCCGGACAGGCTGTCGGCGCCCTGGGTGTCGGCGATGAAGTCGTCGCCGTCGCCGCCGGTGACGACATCGGCGCCGCCCATGCCCTGAAGGTTGTCGGCGCCGCCGCCGCCCGCGAGCACGTCCGCGCCGTCATAGCCGTACAGGATGTCGTCGTAGGCGCCGCCGGTGATGGTGTCGACGCCCGACCCGCCGTCGTAGTTCACCGCCTCGATGTTGCGGATCACCGTGCCGCCCGCGGTCCCGGCCTCGGCCAGGGTGAAGTCCAGGGTGATGGCCGTCGTCGTCAGGGTGCGGTTCAGGACCACGCGGTCGATCCCGGCGCCGCCGTCGACCAGGGTGTCGTTGGTCATCGACGCATAGTTCAGCGAACTGATGACGTCGGAGCCGTCCCCGCCGCTCAGGGAGTCCGAGCCCTCGTCGCCGAACAGGCGGTCGTCGCCGCCGCCGCCGGTCAGGGTGTCGTTGCCCAGGCCGCCCTGCAGTTCGTCATTGCCCTCGCCGCCGGTGATCGCATCGACGCCGTCGCCGCCGAACACCAGGTCGTCGCCGTCTTCGCCGGACACGGTGTCGTCGCCCGCGTCGCCGATCATCTGGTCGGCGCCCGCGCCGCCGGTCAGGACGTCGTTGCCCGCCTCGCCGAACAGGGTGTCATCGCCGGCGTTGCCGACCAGAACGTCGTTGCCGACGCCGCCGGCGATATAGTCGTTAAAGCCGCCGCCGGTGATCCGGTCGACGCCGCTGCCGCCCCGGAAGTCGAGGATTTCGATGCTGCGGAAGGTGGTTCCGCCCGTGACCTGATCCGTCGTGACGGTCGCGTCCAGCGTCATGCCGCCGGTGTTGTAGCGGCGGTCGATGAAGGCGTAGTCGTCGCCCGCGCGGCCGTCGATCAGGGTGTCGTTGGTGGTCGCGGTTCCGCCCGAGTCATACAGCTGGTCCGCGCCGTCGCCGCCTGACAGGGAGTCGATCCCCTCGTGCCCGGAGATGGAATCGTCGCCGTCGCCGCCGGTGACCGTGTCGTTGCCCAGGCCGGCGGAGATGACGTCCGATCCCGCCCCGCCGGCGATGATGTCGTTCCCGGCCTCGCCGTACAGGGTGTCCTGCCCGTCGCCGCCGGACAGATTGTCATTGCCTTCGCCGCCCGTGAGCTCGTCGTCGCCGGCGGCGCCGACCAGCACGTCGTTGCCGTTGTAGCCCCAGATGATGTCGTTGAGGGCGCCGCCGGTGATGGTGTCGATGCCCGAGCCGCCGCCGTAGTTGATCCGCTCGATGCCGCGGATGACCGTGCCGTCCACCGTCTGGCTGACGGACGGGTCGGTGATGTTCAGCGTCAGGTTGGCGGTGCTGTAGTGCTTGCCGATGATGGCGAAGTCGATGCCCGCGCCGCCGTCGATCAGCGTGTCCCGGTCGGTGTAGCCGGTGTAGCTGTAGCTGCGGATTTCATCGTCGCCGTCGCCGCCCGACAGCGAGTCGTTGCCCGTGCCGCCGTCGATCAGGTCGTTGCCGCCCGCGCCGTTCAGCACGTCATTGGCGCCGTTGCCGAACAGCCAGTCCGTCAGCGCGCCGCCGGTCACGGTGTCGATCCCGTTGCCGCCGTACCAGTCGATCCGCTCGATGTTGCGGATCACCGTCCCCTGGACATTCTGGTCGCCGGTGACCGCCAGGCTGAAGGTGAAGTTCAGCGTCGAGCCGTTGCGGGCGAACAGCAGGTAGTCGATCCCGTCGCCGCCGTCGATCAGCAGGTCGAACCCGGCCGTCTCCTCGCCTGAATGAATGTAGATGTAGTCGTCACCCGCCCCGCCGAGCAGGGTGTCGCGACCGACGCCGCCGTAGAGGGAGTCGGTGTCATCCCCGCCGTCCAGGACGTCATCGCCGGCGTAGCCGTAGAGGTAGTCGGCGCCGCCGAGGCCGGTCAGGGTGTCCGCGCCGTCCCCGCCCTCGAGATAGTCGCCCCAGTCGTCGCCAACGATATCGACCATGCGTTCCCCTTCGGCCGACGGCGGCGGCCAAATCTTACCCAAGCGTTAAGGGGTGTTGCGTAGCAACGATATCGCAACCGGCAAAGCGACGATTCCTGACCGGTCAGGGGGGCTGCCCGGCACGCGCCGAAAGAGCATCCCGGCGCCCCCGGAGGACAGAAGATTCATCGTCCGATGAAATCCGTCGACAGGAACAAAACGACCCCGGAACAGCGACTTCCGGATAGATGATGCCAATTCCCGACACACAATCCAGACGGGTAGTGCAGCAAAAAAAGTGATCCGCCCCGGTCGATAGTCGACCGGTCAGCCGCAACCGGGCCCGTTGCGCGCCGCCCGGGGCTGCGGCTTGCGCCGTCCACGGAGGGGGCGGGTTCGACGGCTCCGGCAGGCGGCGGCGTGGCCCCGAAAAGATCAGGGGCCGCGGACGATGTGTCCGCGGCCCCCTGTCCTCACCATCCGAACTTGAGCCGGATTTCTCCGCCGTGGCTTGTGCCCGCGTCACCGAAGGCGCCGCGGTAGCCCAGTCCGAGGGTCATCCGCTCGCTCAGGGTCCAGTCGCCCCCGAGATCCAGACGGATCGTGTTGCGCGACCAGGCGTCCAGCGGGACCAGATAGGTCGGGCTGGCGGCCCAGTCGGCGTAACGCACGCCCTGGTCGCCCAGGTCCTCGAACTCATGCGACCACTCGATGCGGGCCGTCGGCCGCATCAGGCCCAGGGCGCGGTCCTCGATCACCCAGCGCCAGACGGCGCCGATGTTGGCGGACACGCTGTCCTGCTCGACCTCATCCCAGGCCAGGGAGGACAGGCCCGCCCCGGTCTCGGTGAAGGCGTCCAGCGTGATCGAGCGCGCATCGAGGCGGGCGTAGAACTCGCTGGTCACGGTGTCCCGCTTCACGATCCGGCCGAAGGCGGCCGACAGGAAGCGGGAGTCGCCCGAGCGATCGCCCTCGGCGAAGGCGTCCGGATCGCCGCCGATCCCGGTGGTCCAGCGCCGCGACGAGAAGTCGAGGTCGGACCAGCCGATCACGCCGTCGATGTAGAAGGCCTCGGCCGGACGCCAGCTGGCGTACAGGGCGCCGGTGAAGGCATGGGCGTTCGAGACCGAGCCCTCATTGCCGATCTTGGTCTTGTCCTCGCCGTAGCCGAGGCCGCCGCCGACGATCAGCTGGTCGTTCAGGCGCATGTCGACGCCCGCGGTCACCCCTTGCGTGGTGAAGCGGTAGTCGCGCTGCCCCTGGGCGTCCTGACGGCCCCAGTCCACCGAACCGGCGGTCCAGAAGCCGACGTCGGACCCGCGGCCTTCGCCGCCCGAGGTCGGGAGCACGCCGAGGCGGTCACCGGCGACGCCGGTACGGTCGGTCGAGACGTCACGACCGGCCCAGAGGTCCAGTCCCAGCATCTCGCGCGAGCGATCATCGGCGAGCGCGCCCGGGTCGACCCGTTCACGCTGGCCCAGTTCGCGACGCAGGGCCTCGCGGGGATCATTGTCCAGATCCGCCTGTCCGCCGAAGCCGACGTTGAAGCTGAGCCCGTTCGACGAACCGTTCACGCCGTCATGCAGGTCCTGCAGGCGACGCTGGAAGTTGTTGATCTGGGCGTCGGCGAAACGACGGGCCGAGGTGACCTGGCTGGTGGCCAGGCCGGTGACTTCCGGGTCCAGCGACGGGTCCGGACGGGCCTGGACCGTGATGGTCGCGGCGCCGTTGGTCGTCCCGAAGCTGTTGGTCAGGCTGAAGGTCACCACGGCCTGGCCGCTGAAGGCCGACGCCGGGGTGAAGGTCAGGTCCCAGGCGCCGCCGGCGCCGGCGACGGTCGCCGTGCCCGCGGTGGTCGGGCCGACCGACACCACGGCGGCGCCGGTGAAGGGCCCGCCGGTCGTATTGCTGATCCGCACCGTCACCGGCACGCCCTGCAGGGTTTCCGCCGTCAGGGCCTGTACGCCGGGCACGAGGTTCGAGGTCAGGTCGATCCGCCCGGCCGCCGACGTGCCGAACGGCAGGTCGATGACATAGTCGAGCGAGGTCGAGCCGCCGTTCGAGGCGCCCGGGGTGAAGATGATGTCCAGTCCGCTGACCGTCGCCGAACCGAAGGCCGGAGCGCGGGTGATGCGCACGGCGCTGAACGGACCGCCGACCAGCCCCGCCGTCGGCGAGATCGTCACCGAGGCGTTGGACAGGACCGAGGCCGACAGGTCCGGCGCCTTGCCCGGCACCTGGAAGGTGAAGGTGGCCGGAGCCGAGTCCCCGCCGGGGCCCGAGGCGATGACCGACACCGTGTCCGTGCCCATGAAGTTGGCCGCGGGGGTGTAGTTCAGGGTCCAGGGGTTGCCGGCCGAGCCGTCGCCGGAGATGGAGGCCGTGCCGTTCTGGCCGTCGGTTCCGATACGGATGTCGTCGGTGACGCCCGAGGTGCTGGCGCCGAGGTTGACCGTCACGGTGTTGCTGCCGCCGCCCGAGGGCGGGGTCACGACGACCGGATCGGTCGGCGGCGTGACCACCGGCGGCGGCGGGGTCGCCACCGTCAGCGACACCGTCGCCGGAGCCGAGGTCCCGCCGGGGCCCGTCGCCGTGAAGGTGAAGCTGTCCGGACCGAAGTAGCCGGCGGTCGGGGTGTAGGTGACCACATTGCCCGAGACGCTGGTCGTGCCGTGGGCCGGAGCCGAGGCGACGGCGAGGCTGCCGGACACGCCGCTGACCGAGGCGGTCAGGTCGATGGCCGTCCCGCTGCTGTTATAGCCCACCGCGACCCCCGACCGGTCGGAGACCACCGGGGCCGGAGGCGTGCTGACGGTCACCGACACCGTCGCCGGGGCCGAGGTCCCGCCGTCGTTGGTCGCCGTGTAGGTGAAGCTGTCGGCGCCGAAATAGCCGGTGTCCGGGGTGTAGACGAAGCCCAGGCCGCTGACCGACACCGCGCCGTGCGAGGGTCCGGTTCCGATCGCGACGCTGTCCGCCGTCCCGCCCGACAGGGCCGCGGCGATCGACGTGGCCGAAGCATTGTAGCCGACCGTGGCGTTGACCGCCCCCGCCACCGGCGGGTTGGGCACGGCGATCACCAGGCTGTAGGCCCGGCTGCCGGTGTAGGGACCGGCGCCGGTCGAGGAATCCCGCGCCTGGACGGTGAAGTTGAAGGTCCCGTGCACCGTCGGCGTTCCGGTCAGCTCGCCGGCGGTCGACAGGGTGATCCCCGCCGGCAGGGCGCCGGCGGTGACGCTGTAGATATAGGGAGCCGTTCCGCCCGACGCCGTCAGATCGGCGTCATAGGCGGTCCCCATCCGGCCATCGACCAGGGTCGTGGGCGCCAGGGTCACCACCGGGGCGGCGACCGTGACGTTGAAGGCCCGCGCGACGGTGAAGGGCGCGCCCGTCCCCGTCGAGCTGTCGGTGGCGGCGATGGTGAAGCTGAAGGCACCGCCCGCCGTCGGCGTGCCGGTGATCGTCCCGTCGGAAGCCAGGCTCAGCCCCGGCGGCAGAACCGTGCCGCCGTACAGGAAGTAGCTGAACGGCGCCGTCGCGCCGCCGGCCGTGATGCTGGCGGTGAAGGGCGAACCGACGCTCATGCCGGTCAGGCTGGACGGCGTCATCGTCAGGGCCGGGGCGGTGACGTTGACGGTGTAGGCGCGCGAGCCCGTGTAGGGACCGGCGCCGGTCGTGCTGTCCGTGGCCGTGATGGTGAAGTTGAACGCGCCCGCCGAGGTCGGCGTGCCGGTGATCTGGCCGTCAGCGGCCAGGCTCACGCCCGCGGGCAGCGCGCCCGTGGTGACGGCGAAGGTGTAGGGACCCACGCCGCCCGAGGCGGTGACCGTCCGCGCGCCGTCCGCCCCGATCTGGAAGCTGGGCATCGTGGCCGGGTTCACGGTGATCGTCGGCGCGCCGATGGTGATCGCGAAGGCCGCGCTGCCCGCGTAGGGGCCCGCGCCGCCCGAACTGTCGGTGGCCGTGACGGTGAAATTATAGGTCCCGCCGCCGGTCGGCGTGCCGGAGATGGTCCCGTCCGTGGCCAGCGTCAGCCCCGGCGGGAGCGATCCCGCGAGGAGGCTGAAGGTGTAGCCGGCGGTGCCGCCCGAAGCCGACAGGCTGGTGCTGTAGGCGTTGCCCGCCGTGCCGCCCGCGGGCGAACCGGAGACGACGATGTTCGGGCTGCCGACCGACAGGGTGTAGGCCTGCGCGCCCGTGTAGGTTCCGCCGCTGGTGGAATCGGTGGCCTCGACCGTGAAGCTGAAGTTGCCGCCCGCCGTCGGCGTGCCCGAGAGGACGCCGGCGGCGGTCAGCGTCAACCCGTTCGGCAGCGTCCCTGCGGAGACGCTGTAGCTGTAGGTCCCCGTGCCGCCCGAGGCGGTGAAGGTCTGGCTGTAGGCCGCGCCGACCGTCGCGCCCGGAAGCGATCCGGGGCTGACGGTGATCGTCGGCGCCAGCACGGTGATGCTGTAGGCCGCGGAGCCGGTGTAGCTGTTGCCGCTGCTGTCCGTGGCCGTGACCGTGAAGTTGTAGGTTCCGGTCGCGGTCGGCGTGCCGGAGAGGACGCCGTTCGTGTCCAGGCCCAGGCCCGGCGGAAGGGCGCCCGCCGTCACCGAATGGCTCATCGGGCCGACACCGCCGGTGGTGGTGAAGGTCTGGCCGTAGTAGCTGCCTGCCTGCGCGCCCGGCAGGGCGCCGGCGCCCGGGGACAGGATGATGGTCGGAGCCGCAATGGTCAGGGTGGCCGAGGCGGTGCTGGTGTAGCTGCCGTTGCCGCCCGAGCTGTCGGTGGCCGTGACCACGATGGTGTTGCTGGTCGCGGTCGTCGGCGTGCCGGTGATCACGCCCGAGCTGTCCATCGACAGGCCCGGCGGCAGGCCGGTGGCCGAGAAGTTGTTGTAGGGCCCGTTGCCGCCGCTCATCGTCACGGTTGAGGCGCCGGTGTTGTAGGCCTCGCCCACGGTGCCGGTGGCGGCCGGCAGGCTGACCGCGAAGACCGGATCGTCCACGGTGAGGAAGACCTGGCCGACGTTGGACGTGCCGCCCGCGTTGGTGGCGACCCAGTTGAAGACGTCGGTGCCGCGGAAGCCGACCGGCGGGGTGTAGCTCATCAGGCCGGCGCTATCGACGCTGACCGAGCCGCCGTAGGACGAGGCGCCGACCTGGTAGCCGGTCGGGCTTTCGGTCGTGTGCGGGGCCGCGCTGAAGGTCGTCGCCGTGGCCGCGCCCGAGTTGTAGGTCAGGCCGCTGATGGAGAAGGACGAGGCCACCGGGGCCGGCGGCAGGTTGATGCTCAGGATCGCGGTGGTGTTGGCGTTGTAGGGCCCGGCGCCCAGCGAGCTGTCGGTCACATTGACGGTGACGGTGAAGACGCCGTTGACCTGCGGGGAACCGCTGATGACGCCGCCGCCCGCATCGGTCAGGCCCGAGGGCAGGCCACTGATGCTGTTGACCGTATAGGTCGCCCGGCCGCCGTTGAAGGTCACCGGCGATCCGCCCGCGTTGTAGACGCGCTCGACGATCGCGGAGCCCGACGGCAGGGTCACCGAGATCGTCGGATTGCCCAGGGTGATGGTGACCGTCGCCGGAGCGGACGTGCCGCCCTGGTTGGTCGCCGTCCAGGTGAAGCTGTCGTTGGCGTTCCGGTATCCGACCGGCGGCGTATAGGTCGCGATGCCGCTGGAGTTGACGCTGACCGAGCCGCCCTGGGCCGTCGTGGCCGAGCCGACCGCGAAGCTGGTCGGGGCGTCGCCGCCGGTCAGGTACAGGCCCACGTCGATGTTCGTCGTCAGGTTCGAGCCGTCGTTATAGGCGACGATCGAGCCGTAGGTCTGCGAGCTGGAGACCGGCGCCGAGACGGCGGTGTACTGGTTGGCCGCGCCGGTGGCGCTGGTCCCGCCCACGGTCGTCACGCGCACGTTCGTCGTGCCGGCGGCCATGGCCGGCGAGGTCGCCGTGATCTGGGTGCTGCTGTTGACCGTGAAGCCCGTCGCCGCCGTGCCGCCGAAGGTCACCGCGGAGGCGGTCGCCAGGTTCGTGCCGGTGATCACCACCGTCTGCCCGCCCGACGTCGGTCCCGAGGTCGGCGACAGAGCCGTCACCGTCGGCGACCCCACATAGGTGAACTGGTCCTGCGCCGAGGTGGCGCTGGTCCCGCCGGGCGTGGTGACGGTGATGTCGTAGGTGCCCGCCGAATTGGCCGGGGAGGTCGCGGTGATCTGGGTGTTGCTGTTGATGGTGTAGGTCGCGTTCGACGCGCCGAACCTGACCGCGCCCGTGCCCGGCGCCGCGGCGAAGCCCGTGCCGGTGATGACCACCGTCGTGCCGCCGGCCGTGGGGCCCGCGTTCGGCGAGACCGCGTTCACCGTCGGGGCCACGACATAGGTGTACTGGTCCGCGGCGCTGGTCGCGCTGGTCCCGCCCGCCGTGGTGACGCGGATATCCACCGTGCCCGGCGCCCCGGCCGGAGCCGTCGCGGTGATCTGGGTGGCGCCGTTGACGGTGTAGCCCGTCGCCGCCGTGCCGCCGAATGTCACGGCCGTGGCGTTGGAGAAGTTCGTGCCGGTGATGATGACCGTCTGGCCCCCGCCGGTCGGCCCGGCGGTCGGCGACACGGCGGTCACCATCGGCGGGTCGATAAAGGTATAGCCGGTCGTGGCCGTGCCGCCGGGCGTGGTCAGCGCCACGACGATCGCGCCCGCCGCGTGGGCCGGCGTCGTGAAGGTGGCCGAAGTAGCGCTCAGCGCGGACGGCGTCACCGTCGAGCCGTCGACGGTGATGGTCCCGCCGGTGAAGTTCGTGCCGGTCAGGGTCACGCTCGTCCCGCCCGCCGTCGGCCCTTCGTCCGGGCTGATGCTGCTGATCGTGGGCGCCGCCGAAGCGCAGGTCGCCGTCATCGAGATCGTGCCGGTCGCGCTGCCGGTCTGCTGCAGACGGGCGTCGAGCGCATATTCCGTGGCCGGGAGCGTGTAGGAGAAGGAGCCGGTGCTCTCGACGTACTGGATCTGGCTGCCCACCGTACTGGAGGTGAGGCCACGATAGAACGAGCCCCGCAGCACGCCGGCCGAGGCGTTGACGGTCACCGAGATGGTGATCGTCTCACCCGCCGTATGCGCGTAGGTCGCGCCCCCGCCGTACCACCGCGCCGCCGCCGGACCGGTCCAGGAGGGGGTGATAATGCCGTTGAAGTTGCTGCTGCCGATGGTCTCCCGGGAGTCGGTCGCGGTCACCGCGCCGTTCAGATAGGTCGCGGTCTGGTTGAAGGCGCCGGCGTTGACGGCGTCGCACAGGGGCGAGGCGAGCGCGAGGCCCGGGCTCAGGAGCGCGACCAGCAGGCCGACCGCCGCCGTCTTCAGGCCGCGACGCCCGACCGTCAGCGCCCACAAGACGGCCAGGCCTCCCTGCACCGCTTGCGCAGCAGACAGCCCGCGACCGGCGACGGCACGCACCAGATTCAGCATAGGTCTCACCCCCGCGGCTCCCACGCCGCACCTTGACATTATCGTCGCACCGTCCCGGCGAGTCATTGTCTGGGTGTTCAGCAAACTTGACTGTTTGTTCGCCTATTGCGAGCAATGCGCAGCAAGAAACCGCCGTTTCCCGAAAGGATCGGGACGCGAGCGGCCGGACGGGACGAGCGAGGGAGGGCGACATTCACGGGACGACGCGCCTTCCGAGGGATGTCTGGGTGCTGGACGCCGCCGAACAGGCGGACGCCGCCGCCCTGTATCGTCGCGCCTGCGCGCACCTGTTCGAGATCACCCTGCTCTCCCCCGTCGATCGCTTCCGCAACCGGCTGGAGGGCTACAACCTCGACGGCGTGGTGTTCGGCTCCTGCGAGGGCGTCGCCCAGAGGTTCAGGAGGGATCAACGCCACATCTCGGCGGACGGCAGCGACGCGATCCAGGCCGTGCTGGTGCTGGAGAGCGAGGGCTGGCGCGCCGACTACGACGGACGCCTGGCCGATGACGGGATGGGCTCGATCCGCCTGGTCGACATGGCGCGTCCGTTTGACCTGACGACCGGCGCCTTCCGTACACTGAACATCATGCTGCCCCGCACGTTGCTGGGCGACGCCGGACGTCGCGACCTGCACGGGCTGATCATCAGCGAGGACAGCGCGTCCGGCCATCTGCTGGGCGCCCATCTGCGCAAGATGTGGGAGTATTCCGACACGGTGACGGCGGCCGAGGCGGCGGGCATCGTCACGGCCGCGGCGGGCCTGATCGCCTCGACGATCGCCGCCCACGCCGTCCAGGCCGGCCCCGCCGCGCCGCTGTCGGAACGGTCCCTGCTGGCCGCCGCGAGAGCGCTCGTCGATGACCATCTGGACGATCCGGACCTGACGCCGGCGATCCTGCTGGCGCGGCTGAAGGTGTCTCGCGGACAGCTGTACCGGGCCCTGACCCCGGCCGGCGGCGTGGCGAGCTTCATCCAGACCCGGCGGCTCGACCGCGCCTTCGACGCCATTGTCGGCGACCCCGAGGAACGCCGCACCCTGGGCGAGATCGGCTATGCCCACGGCTTCCGGTCGGACGCCCATTTCAACCGCGTCTTCCGCGCCCGCTTCGGCGTGCCGCCGGGCCGTCTTCGCGGCCGGGGCGGACCGGCGCCCGCCGGCATCAGCGTCATCGAGCGACCGGACGACGTCTGGACCTGGCTCAGGTCGGTCTGACCCCTTCCCGTCGGTTCACCGGGGGTGCGACGATGCTGTCGCCAAGTTTGATATTGATAACGAGTTGCACAAGCAACTGAACAGGGATAACGCAGCGCCCTTCGGATCAAACGGGGTGCAGTGCCATGTCCATGCGTCATCTTCTTTCGTCAGCGGCGGCGACCGCCCTGCTGGCCCATGCCGGGTTCGCCGCGGCGCAGGACGCGCAACAGGCGACCCAACCGGTTCCGACCGTGGTCGTGGATGACAGCACCAACGCCCCGCCCCCCGCGCCGGTCTATGGCCGCGGCGGCGAGTCGGGGACGACCTCACTGAACCGTGAGGCGGTGCAGGACCGCGCCCCGGGCTCGGGCGATGTGAACAGCCTGCTGCGCATCCTGCCGACCGCCCAGTTCAGCAACTCGGCCGGCAATGCGACGCGCGATGACCTGCAGGACCTGCGGCCTGAGACCCTGTCCATCTCGGGCGGGTCCATCAACGACAACCTGTTCGTGCTCGACGGCGTCGGGGTGAATTCCTACGCCTATGACGAGGACGCCAACCCCGGCGACTTCACCGGCGCGGGCGTGGCCGCCGCCTCGGCCCAGACCCACTGGGTCGACTCCAGCCTGGTCGGCGAGCTGACGGTGCGGGATTCGAACATCTCGGCCCGCTACGGCGACTTCCAGGGCGGGGTGGTGGAGATCACCACCCGGGCGCCGGCCCACACCTTCGGCTTCCAGAGCTACTACGGCCTGACCAGCGACGGCATGGCCGAATACCGGATGTCGGACCTGGCCCGCGAGGAACTCGGTTCGACCGCCCCGCCCGCGACGCCGCAGTTCGAGAAGGAGCGGTTCGGCTTCAACGTCGACCTGCCGGTCAACGAACGCCTGCGCCTGCTGGCGGGCTACAACCAGACCAACGCCACGGTCACCAACTTCCCGGGCAACAACTACACGGCCTGGGGCTCGTGGGGGCAGCGCAGCCGGTCGGAGAACTACCTGCTGAAGGGCGAGTACGACCTCACCGACGCGATCCAGCTGACCGGCCAGATCGCCTACAGCCCCTATGAGAGCGAGGCGCGCCAGACCAACACCGCCTACGACAACCTGATCACCTCGAACGGCGGCGGCGTGACCGCCCGGATCGGTCTGGACGGCGAGCGGGGCAATGCGGCCTGGAGCCTGGACCTGAGCCACGCCGACACCGACAACGACCGCGACGCCCCCTGGGGCACCTACAACATCTCCAGCTCGGCGCCCGGCATGACCGGCTGCTCGACCGGTTCGAGCTGCACCATCGGCGCCGCCGGCGACTTCTACCAGGACCAGCAGGTCACCACCCTGAAGGGCCAGTGGGAGCAGCCGCTGGGCTTCGGCAACCTGGCCGCCGGGTTCGAGGTCTCGCACATCGAAGCGCACCGCGAGCGCCCGCAGGAGCTGATCTCGCACCTGACCACCAACAGCAACGTCAACACGGTCTGCACCACGGGCGAGAGCCTGGCCTGCCGCAACGGCGCCTACGCCCTGACCACCCAGCTGCGCTACGGCGCCTTCGACGCCAACGCCGGGATCGAGTCCTACGCCCTGTGGGGGGAGTACGAGTTCCAGCTGGCCGGCTTCGATGTCCGCGCGGGCCTGCGCTACGACCACGAGAGCTTCCTGGACAACCACAACATCTCGCCGCGCCTGTCGGTGTCGCGCGACCTGCCGTGGGCCGGGATCAATGTCACGGCGGGGATCAACCGCTACTACAACCGCAGCTTCGTCGGTTACGCCCTGCGCGAGGGCTCGGGCGTGACCCGCACCTACAGCCGCACCCCGACCATCGTCGGGACCGAGCGCCGCTGGAGCGACAACTGGGTCCTGACCAACCACACCGACAGCACCCGCTACTCGGGGCTGGATCTGGACACCCCCTATTCGGACGAGGCGACGCTGGCGCTGACGGGCCCGATGGCGTGGATCGGCGGCGAGTACCGGATCAAGGGCGTGCTGCGCGAGGGCCGCGACCAGATCTCCCGCTCGGCCCGCTTCACCGAGATCTATGACCGCGAAACCGGGACGACCGCGACGCGCACCGTCTACTACGCCACCAATGACGGCGAGCGCAGCTACCAGGGCCTGTCGCTGGAATACAGCCGCCCGATCGGCGCCGATCACACCGTGACCCTGAGCACCAATTTCTCGCACACCGACGCGACCAACATCGGCCTGTTCGACATGGCGGACGAGGTCGAGCTGTCCGGCCGCATGGTCTACTACCAGGGCGAGGTCGTCGACATGCTGCAGGCGCTGTCGGACAACCAGCTCGAGGACTACGCCTCGCCGTTCATCGTCAACGCCGACTGGAGCGCGCGCTGGCTGGACGGGCGGGTCCGCACCAACGTCAACGCCCGCTATCGCCAGGGTGTGGAGCTGGTCACCGACACCGGCGTGAACATCAACGTCGGCGGCACGAGCTACGACGTCTATGACAAGGTCGACCTGTCGGACTCGGTGGACGTGAACCTGGGCGTCGAGGCCGAGGTGGTGCGCACCAGCTACGGCACGGTCAGCGTGGACGCGCGGATCAACAATGTGTTCAACACGGTCCTGAACGAGGACTACCTCTCCACGACGCAGCCCTATCAGCTGGGCCGCAATGCATGGGTGTCGGTGAAATTCCGCTACTGAGACACATCTCCCGGCGCGCCGTTCCGGCCGCCCTCGTCCTCGCGGTCGGCCTGATCGCGGGGGCTTGGGCGTTCGACGGCGTGCGCGCGCAGGACAGCGCCGCGCCGGTGCGCGTCGTCCTGCCGGCGAACCCGACGGACGAGGACCTGCGCGCGGCCTACGCCGGGGCGCCGGAGACCTGGCCCGCGCCGGTGCTGAGAACCGGCGCCGAATTCACCGAATTCGGCGCCCTGCCCCCGGCGCCCGCGCCGGCGGACAATCCGACCACGCCCGAGAAGGCCGCCCTGGGCCGTCGCCTGTTCGACGATCCGCGCCTGTCGGCCTCGGGCCAGATCGCCTGCGCCTCGTGCCACGCGCAGGAGCTGGGCTTCGCCGACGGCCTGCGCACCTCCTTCGGCCATGACCGCCAGAGGGGACGCCGCAACTCGCCGTCGGTGGCGCCGGCCGCCTGGCTGCCGACCCTGTTCTGGGACGGTCGCGCCGGGACGCTGGAGGCCCAGAGCCTGCACCCGATCGTCGATCCGCTGGAAATGGCCGGAGCCCTGCCCGAGATCGAGGCGCGCATCGCCGCCGATCCCTCATATGCAGAGGGCTTCCGCGCGGCCTTCGGAGACGGGACGGTCACCGTCGATCGCATCGCCAAGGCGCTGGCGGCGTTCCAACGCAGCCTGCGGCCCGGTCAGGCGCGCTGGCGGCGTTTCATCGGCGGCGACCGCCGGGCATTGAACGACCAGCAGCTGCGCGGCCTGCACATCTTCCGCACCAAGGCCGCCTGCGCCAGCTGTCACAGCGGGCCGGTGTTCAGCGACGGCCGCTTCCACAACCTCGGCCTGACCTTCTACGGCCGCGAGCGTGAGGATCTGGGCCGCTATGAGGTGACCGGGCTGGCGGGCGATGTCGGCGCGTTCCGGACCCCCAGCCTGCTGGGTGCGTCACGCACCGGACCGTGGATGCACAACGGCCTGTTCCCGCTGATGGAGGGGGTGGTCCGCTTCTACAACGCCGGGGGCGCCCATCCGCGTCCGCAACCCGGACAGGAGAACGATCCCCTGTTCCCGAAGACGGACCCGATGCTGGAGCCGCTGAACCTGACCAATGACGAGATCGACGACCTCGTCGCCTTCCTCGAGGCGCTCTAGCCGCCCGGCCGGGCCCGGTAGTCGATGTTCACCGTGAACTCGCGGCGGACCCAGCGGACGCCCGCGCCGGGACGCGGGAACGGCTGGGTGGCCAGGATCTGGTCCATGGCCGAGCGATCGAGCGCGCGGACGCCGCTGGACCGGGCCAGCCGCAGGCCGTGCACCCGCCCCTGACGGTCCAGCCGGAAGGTGACGGTGACCACGCCCTGCGCGCCGCCGGGGTGGCGCTTGTGGCGTTCGATCCAGGCCAGGACCTGCGCGGCGTAGAGATCGGTGTCGGCCGCGGCGGCGGCGCCCAGCGCCTGCCCGCCCCCGCCCTGGGTCGCGCCGGCGACCGAGTTGTCGGTCGAGGCCCGGCCGGAGCCCGCGCCGTCCGGCGCCTGGGCCGCGCCCTGCTGTTCTCCCGGCTCCCGCGCATCCCTCGCCCGGGGCGTGGGCTCGGCCACGCGGCTCGGTAGCGGCAGGGTCAGGTCGGACGGGAGGGGCGCCGGCGTTTCACGCAGGCGCAGCGGAGACACCACCGGCGCCGACTGCGCCTGCGCCCGCGCGGCGGATTCTGCGGTCGAGGCCGCGGCGGGCGGCGTCTCGGAATCGAAGCGAGGCGACGGCTCCAGGGTCAGGTTGATGACCGGGGCCGCGCCGCCGTCAGGCGTCGGGGTCGCCTGCAGTCCTACCAGCGCCATCACCCCCGCATGCGCCGCCGCCGCGAGCGCATAGGCCGCAACACGCCCCGCCGACGCCGCGCGAGGCCGGCGTGTCTCCGGTCGCTCCGGAGGCGGTGTCGTGAAGGGGATCGCCGTCATGCCTATCTCGCGGCTGGCGCGGGGCGGACGGGTCGGAGGGCGGCGCGGTCGAGCATCTCGCCTCAATACCGATAATCACTCGCAATCTCCAGCCGCGAGACGGACAGGCCAAAGGAAAGCCGGGCCCGCACGACGCAGGCCCGGCCCGGTCATGTCAGAACTTCCGGCTGACCCCGACCGACACCACCCACGGGTCGAGATTGACGTCGCTCTCCAGCGCCCCGCCGTTGATCTCGGCGTCGGTGTTGAACCAGACCTTCTTGACGTCGACGTTGAGGCTCCACGGCCCCTGGATGCCGATGTCCGCACCCGCCTGCAGGGCGTAGCCGAAGCCGTCGTCCAGATCGACGGTGAAGCCGTTCCGGTCATCGCCGCTGTAGAACAGCATGTAGTTGACGCCCGCGCCGACATAGGGGCTGACCCGGCCGCCGGTCAGGGGCCGGTACTGCAGGGTGACCACCGGCGGCAGGACCCAGGTCTCGTGCACGGCGACATCGGTTCCGGCGCCCTTGGCGCGGATCTCGTGCTGGGTCGTGCCGAGAATGGCCTCGACCGCCAGATGGTCGGTCAGGAAGTAAGTAAAGCCGAGGGTCGGCATCACGCTGTCGCCGACGTCCACATGCAGGCCGCTGTCGGCGCCGGCGCTGGTCATGATGGCGTCGTCGGCGCCGCTGAAGACATCCGTGACGCGGCCGGTGACCAGCCAGTCGCCCTTGCGCGGGGCTTCCCAGGCGGTTGCGGTCTGGGCCATCGCCGGGACAGCGAAGGCGGTCGCCGCAGCGGCGGCGAGGATCAGGGTGCGGGTGTTCATCTCAGTCATCCCCGACGCCCGGGGCCGCCTCATGCGACCGGTTGCGAGCGTCTTGAAAGAGGGATGAGCCACCTTGACCGGCGCGGCCTTGATCCAGCGCAAACCCTTGAAGGGTAGGACAATCTGTCCAGTCAGATGACCTTGGCGTGCCGCTGCTGGATCCGCGCCGCGTCGGGATCGAAGGTGGCGCAAACCGCGCGCACGAACGGGCGCCCCGCGGGAGTGACGACCACCCTGCCCTCGCTCACCTCGACCAGGCCATCCCGTCGGAACCGGCGCAGCAGCGGCCAGGCTCCCGCGACCTCGGCCAGATCGCGGCCGCACTGTTCGGCGACGCCCGGCACATCGACGGCGAAGTCGCACATGAGCCGCTCGATGATCTCGCCGATGAAGGCGTCCCGCCCGGTCAGGGCGACGCCGCGCGCGACCGGCAGCTCGCCCCGCTCGACCGCCGCGCGCCATTCTCGCTCAAGCGTGTGGTTCTGGGCGTAGCCGCCCGGCGCGTGGCTGATCGCGGACGCGCCCAGACCGATCAGCACCTCGGCCTCGTCGGTCGTGTAGCCCTGGAAGTTGCGACGCAGCCTTCCGGCCCGATCCGCCGCGGCCAGCGCGTCATGCGGCAGGGCGAAATGGTCCAGACCCACGGCCCGCCAGCCCTTTGCGGTCAGATACCGGGCCGCGGCCTGGCTCTGGGCGAAACGGGTCTCCGCATCCGGCAGGTCCCCGTCATGGATCAGCTTCTGATGGGGCTTCATCCACGGGACATGAGCGTAGCCGAACAGGGCGATGCGCTCGGGCCTCAGCGTCGTGACGAGCCCGAGGGTGCTGACGACATGTTCGATGGTCTGCCGGGGCAGGCCGTACATCAGGTCCAGATTGACCGACGCGACGCCCTGCGCCCGCAGGGCTTCTAACGCCCACTGGATGGTCTCGAACCGCTCCGGGCGGTTCACGGCCGCCTGCACCTCGGGCGACAGATCCTGGACCCCGAGGCTGGCGCGGCTGAGGCCGATGCGTCCGGCGGCCTCGATCCAGTCCTGCGTCAGGACCTCGGGGTCCAGCTCGGCCGCGACCTCGAAGCAGTCGCTCAGGTCGAAACGGGCGGCCAGACCGGCGTACAGCCGCTCCAGATCGGCCGGCGGCAACATATTGGGCGTCCCGCCGCCGAAATGGATGGAGCCGACGCGCGGGCGCCGCCCCATCCGCGCCACCACCAGATCGGCCTCGCGCAGCAGCAGGTCGACGTAGCTGGTGATGACGCTTTCGCGGTTCACCGCCCGGGTGTTGCAGCCGCAGTACCAGCACAGCCGCTTGCAGAAGGGGATGTGCAGATAGAGGGAGACCGCGCGTCCGGGGTCGGCGGCGTCCAGCCAGCGGCCCCAGTCCCCGGCGCCGACGGCGGGCGTGAACTGCGCCGCCGTCGGATAGGAGGTGTAGCGCGGGGCGTGGGCGTCGTAGCGCTCGATCAGCTCCCGCGTGGTCAGGCCCGTCGGACTAGAGGGGAACATCGCCCTCTTTCGACGCATCTGGAGTGGACAGGCCGCTGTCGCCCTCATCGAACAGGTGGAACTCATGCCACAGGCCGTTCAGCACGCCGAACGCCACCGCCAGACCGAGGCCAAGGATCCAGGCAAAATACCACATGGGTCAGAACTCCTCCGGTCTCAGTAAAGGTCAGGGTTGGTCTTGAGCGCCGTGGTCGTGCTCCGCCCCCACAGCACCTTGTAGACCCAGGCGGTGTAGGCGAGGACGAGCGGCAGGAAGATCACCGTGCAGATCAGCATGATGAACAGCGTCAGGTGGCTGGACGACGCGTTCCAGACTGTCAGGCTGGATTGCGGGTGGATCGAGCTGGGCAGGATGAAGGGGAACATCGACAGGCCCACGGTCGAGATGATCCCGACCGCCGAGGCCGACGATCCGCCGAAGGCCAGCGGCGCGGACCGGCGCCACATCCCGGCCAGACCGGCCAGCGCGCCGAGGAAGCCCAACGCCGGGGCGATCAGCATCCACGGATAGCGGCCGTAGTTGTCCAGCCAGGCGCCCGGCGCGGCCTCGACCGTCGTGCGCAGCGGGTTGGAGAAGCCGTTGGGGTCCAGCGCGCCGCTGATGCGGTAGCCCATGTCGCCGAAGGCGATGAACAGGCCGCCGACCGCGAACAGCACCAGCGCCAGGACGCCGGCGATCGTGCCGTACAGGCGGGCGCGCTCCAGCACGGGTCCCGGCTCGGCCTTGACCGACAACCAGGCGGCGCCGTGCAGGACCAGCATGCAGACCGACAGCAGGCCGGCGACCAGGCTGAACGGGGTGAACAGGCCCAGCAGGCTGCCGTCATAGAAGCTGCGCAGGTCGGCATCGAGGTGGAAGGGCGCGCCCAGCAGGACGTTGCCGACCGCCACGCCGAAGACCAGCGCGGGGACGAAGCCGCCGATGAACAGGCCCCAGTCCCACATCGTGCGCCAGCCCTTCGAGGCCCGCTTCGAGCGGTATTTGAACGAGACAGGCCGCAGGATCAGGGCCGACAGCACCAGGAACATGGCCAGGTAGAAGCCGGAGAAGCTGACGGCGTAGACGAAGGGCCAGGCGGCGAAGATCGCGCCGCCGCCGAGGATGAACCACACCTGGTTGCCCTCCCAGGTGGCGCCGACGGTGTTGATCACCATGCGGCGCTCTTCATCGGTCTTGGCGACGAAGGGCAGAAGGGCGCCGACGCCGAGATCGAACCCGTCCGTCAGGGCGAAGGCAATCAGCAGCACGCCCAGCAGTCCCCACCAGATCAGGCGGAGCGTGGCGAAGTCGATAGGAAGTTCCATGATCGGATGTCCTGAAGGTCTGGGTCAGGCCACGGCCGGCGCGGGAGCGCGGTCGCCGGGCTGATCGGGGTCGGCTTCGCCGAACGTCTCCTGTTCGTGGAACGGCCCCTTCTTGATGGCGTGGAGCATCAGCCGCACCTCGACGACGGCGAGGGCGCCGTACAGGACGGTGAAGCCGACAATGGTGGCCCACAGTTGCGGGACGGTCAGGCTGGACGCGCCGAGGAAGGTCGGCAGGACGCCTTCCACCGCCCACGGCTGGCGACCGAACTCGGCCAGGATCCAGCCGAACTCGATGGCGACCCACGGGAGGGGGATGGCCAGAACCGCGAGCCGGAGGAACCACTTCGTCTGGTGCTTGCGCAGGGTGCACAGCACGAAGGCCGTGGCGAACATGGCGATCAGGAACATCCCGACACCCGCCATCACGCGGAAGCTCCAGAACAGGACCGGCACGTTCGGCACGGTCTCCCAGGCGGTCTGCCGGATCAGCTCGGGCGAGGCCTGACGAGGGTCGGCGACATGTCGCTTGAGCAGCAGGCCGTAGCCCAGGTCGCGACGGTGGGTCTCGAACACGCCGCGCGCGGCCTTGTCCTGCGGATTGGCCTTCACCTTCTGCAGGGCGTCATAGGCGATCACGCCGGACTCGATCCGCGTCTCGGCGGTGGCGACCAGCTCGAAGATGCCCTCGACCGGCTTGTCGATGGTGCGGGTGGCGATCAGCCCCATGACCCACGGCACGTGGACGCCATAGTGGGTCTCGCGGTCCTTCATGCTGGGGATGCCGATCAGGGTCAGGCCGGCCGGCGCGGGTTCGGTGCGCCACATGGCCTCGAGGGCCGCCAGCTTCATTTTCTGGTTGTCGGTCAGGGCATAGCCGGACTGGTCGCCCAGCACGACGACGGAGAGGGAGGAGGCCAGGCCGAAGGCGGCGGCGACGGTCATCGAGCGCTTGGCGAAACCGACGTGCTTGCCCTTCAGCAGGTAGAAGGCCGAGACGCCCAGCACGAAGACCGAGGCGCAGACATAGCCGGCGCTGACGGTGTGCACGAACTTGGCCTGGGCCACCGGGTTGAACAGCACGGCCATGAAGTCCGTGACTTCCATCCGCATCGTGTCCGGATTGAACGCCGCGCCGACCGGGTTCTGCATCCAGCCGTTGGCGATGAGGATCCACAGGGCCGACAGATTGGTGCCCAGCGCGACCATGAAAGTGACGAACAGGTGCGCGTGTGGCTTCAGCTTGTCCCAGCCGAAGAACATCAGCCCGACGAAGGTGGCCTCGAGGAAGAAGGCCATCAGTCCCTCGATGGCCAGCGGGGCCCCGAAGATGTCGCCGACGTAGTGGCTGTAATAGCTCCAGTTCATGCCGAACTGGAATTCCATGGTGATGCCGGTGGCCACGCCGAGCACGAAATTGATGCCGAACAGCACGCCCCAGAAGCGGGTGATGGTCCGCCAGATCGGCCGGCGGGTCATCACGTAGATCGACTCCATGATGACCAGCATGAACGACAGCCCCAGGGTCAGGGGCACGAACAGGAAGTGATAAAGGGCTGTCAGCGCGAACTGCAGCCGGGAGAGGTCGACGACCGCCAGGTCGATCATGGCATTGCTCCAGCGCACCGGGCACGACGACCGGCGTTAGATCGTGCCCTAGAAGTCCGGCGAGGGCGCCGCCTTGATTTCGATCAAAGCGCGCGCCGAGGGCGTAATTTAACTGGACGCATTGCCCTCGGACGTTTCGTCCAGCGACGCTTTGTCCGCTGGTGTCGGACGGCGGCCGGGCCTGGAGTAGGATGATGACCGCCGCGCCGATCACCGATGAGACGCCGGCCGCCTGGCTCGGGAAAGCCGGTCGGCCGTGGCGGCGGCTGGCCGGACTGGCGGCGGTCCTGACGATCCTGGATGTGGCGCCCGCGATCGGGTTCGCCGCGGGCCTGTCGATGAGCGTGGTCCGCTTCGGCGCGGACCCCGTCTCCGCCGCGCCGTGGCTGGCGCTGGCCGTCGGCAGCCTGCTGGTCCGCGGCCTGCTGGGGCAGGCGGCGACCTCGGTCGGCGCGCGGATGGGCCGGGCCGTGAAGGCGGACGTGCGGGACCGCCTGCTCACGGACCTTTTCGGACGGGGACGCCGGGACACCGGCCGGCTGACGGCGGTGGTCGAGGGCGTCGACGCCCTGGACGGCTACTTCTCCCGCTTCGCCCCCCTGAAGCTCGCCGCCGCCCTGTCGCCCCTGCTGATCATCGCGGCCGCGGCCTGCGCCAGTCCCGTCGCGGCGGGCGTGCTGGTCTTCACCCTGTTCCCCTTCATCTGCGGCATGGCCCTGGCCGGGACCGCCGCGACGCGCGAGAGCCGACGGCAGTTCGAGGCCCTGGAACGCCTTTCCGGCCTGTTCATCGACCGCATCCGCGCGCTGCCCGCGGTCCTCGCCTTCAACGCCGTTGATCGCACCACCGCGGAGATCGCCCGCGACGCCGCGGAGCTGGAGGTGCGGACCAGCCGAGTCATGCGGATCGCCTTCGTGTCATCCGGCGTGCTGGAGTTCTTCTCGGCCCTCGCGGTCGCCCTGATCGCGGTCTACTGCGGGTTCAACCTGCTCGGCCTCCTGCCCTTCCCCGCGCCGGAGAAGCTGGACCTCGCCCGCGCCTTCTTCGTGCTGGCGCTGGCGCCCGAGGTCTATCAGCCCCTTCGCCGCCTGGCCGCGGCTTATCACGACCGGCAGGCGGCCGAGGCCGCCGCTCCGTCTCTGGCCACGGCGGACGCCGCCGCTCCGTCGCCCGCCGCGCTCGGCGACCTGCCTCCGGCGATCCGGTTCCGGCAGGTCGCCATCGCCTATGATCCGGCGACCGCGCCCGCGGTATCCGGCTTCACCCTGGACGTCGCGCCCGGCGAGATCGTCGCCCTGCTGGGCGCCAGCGGCGCCGGGAAATCCAGCCTCCTTCACCTTCTGCTGGGGATGGCGCCGCTTTCAGCGGGTGCGGTCGAGGTCGGCGGCGCCGCCCTGGGCGATGGCTTCGCCGGACGCATCACCTGGGCGGGGCAGTCGCCGGTCGTGGTCCCGGGAACCCTGGGCGCCAACATCGCCCTCGCGGACCCCGCCGCCTGCCCCGGCCGACTGGCCATGGCGGCCCGGACCGCGGGCCTGACGCCCGACCTGGACCGGCTGATCGATGAGCGTGGCGGCGGCCTGTCCGGCGGCGAGCGCCGACGGCTGGGGCTGGCGCGCGCCATTCTGAAGCGCGCCCCGATCCTCTTGCTGGACGAGCCTACCGCCAATCTGGACCCGGTCTCGGAGCAGGCCATGCTGTCCGTCATCCACGCCGCGGCGCAGGGGCGGACCACCCTGATCGCGACCCATTCCGAAGCGGTCGCCGCCTTGGCGAACCGGGTGGTGCGGCTGTGAGGACCGCGACGCGCATCCATGACCTGGTCGCCGATCAGTACCGGGCCCAGCGTGACCGGCTGAGGCTGGCCGCCGCCGCGGGCGCGGTGGTGTCGGTCGCCGCGGTCTGTCTGCTGGGCCTGTCCGGCTGGTTCATCACGGGCGCGGCGCTGGCCGGGGGGGCCGGAGCCGCGGCGGCGCAGGCGTTCAACTACATGATGCCGAGCGCCATCATCCGCCTGCTGGCCATCCTGCGCACCGGCGCCCGGTATGTGGAGCGGATCGCGGGCCATGATGCGGCCCTGAAGGCCCTGGCCCGGCTGCGTCCGCAGCTGTTCGACGCCGTCGCCTCCGGTCCCGTTGAACGCGCCCTCGGCCTGTCGAGCGGCGAACTGTCGGCCCGTCTGGTTCAGGATGTGGACGCGGTGCAGACGGTGTTCGTCCGGCGCTCCGCGCCCTGGAGCCTCGGCGCCGGGCTGGCCTCTGCCCTGCTGCTCGCCGCGATCGCCGCGCCCTGGGCGGTCGTCGCCCTGCTGGCGGGGGTGGGCGTCGCCTGCGTCGGCAGCCTGTGGATCGCCCGGCGGCTGTCGGCGCCCGCGGGGCGGCGCGCGCAGGTGGCCGCGGGCGAACTGAAGGACCGGCTGGCCGCGCTGGAGGCCGCCGCGCCGGAGCTGAAGGCCTATGGACTGGACGGCTGGGCCGCGCGCGAGGTCGCCGCCGCCGCCGCCGGATCGGACCGCGCCCAGATCGCCCTGACCCGCGCCGGAGGCTGGATCAGCGCCTGGCAGGCGACGGCCACGGCGATGACCCTGACCGGGGTCGCCATCGCCGTGCGGGACGCGGCGCAGCCGATGGTCGCCCTGGCCCTGCTGGCCGCGGTGATGGGCGTCGAGGCCGCCGCCGGTCTGGCCGGGGCCTTCCACCAGAACGGGCGGGCGGAAGAGGCGCTGGAGCGGCTGGACCGCACCCTGTCAGAGCCGACCCACACACACGGCGGACGACCTGTCGGAACGGATGTGACGATCCCGGGGACGGGCCAGACGCTCGCCCCGCCCGCGCGACTGGGCCTCTACGGTCCGTCGGGCGCGGGAAAGACCAGCCTGATTGAACGCCTCTGCGGCCTGCGCGAGGCCCGACCGCGAGAACTCCTGCTGGGCGGCGTCGACGTCGCAGACCTCGCCCCGGACGTCCGGCGCCGCCTGTTCGCCTATGCGGCGCAGGACCTCCGGTTGCTGGACGACACAGTGCGCGGCAATCTGCTGCTGGCGGGCCCGGCTGACGAAGCGGCGCTGTGGGCGGCGCTGGAAGACGCCGGTCTGGCCGACCGGGTTCGCGCCGATCCGGCGGGATTGGCCGCGCGTGTGGGCCCGAACGGCGAGCGACTCTCCGGCGGGGAACGGCGGCGGCTGGGACTGGCCCGCGCCCTGTTGCGCGACGCGCCCTGGCTGCTGCTGGACGAACCGACCGAGGGGCTGGACGCCGAAACCGAGGCCCGGGTTCTGGAGGCGCTTGATCGCCGCCTGACCGCGCGGGGGCAGGGCCTGATCATGGTCAGCCACCGCGTCGCGCCGATGGCCCTGTGCGACACCCGGACCGAGGTGCTGGGTCTGGAGCCGGACGGCGGCGTCAGGCTGGGGGCCGTCGACCGGTCCGCCGCGGCCTAGTCGAGGCCTTCCGCGATATCGCGCAGGCGACCCGGCTGGAGCACCAGCAGCTCATGCAGGGAGATCAGGCGGATCACGCCCGCGGCCTTCAGCTTGCTGAGCTCCCGGCTGACGGTCTCGATGGTCAACCCCAGGTAGTCGGCGATCTCGGACCGGGTCATCGGCAGGTGCACATGCCCTTCGACCGGCGGACGGATCGGGTCACGCGCGGGAAGATCGAGCAGGAAGGAGGCGATCCGCTCCTGCGCCCGCTTGCGGCCCAGCAGCAGCATCTGGTTCTGGGCGGCGGCGAGTTCGTGGGTGGCGCGGTCCAGCAGCGCCTCCTCCAGCGACGGCGTTTCCCGGATCAGGGCCCGGTACTCGGTCTTCCGGAACCGGCACAGGGTGACGTCCTCGATCGCCTCGGCGGCGAAGGCGTAGTCGGACCCGCTGGCCAGTCCGACGAAATCCCCCGCGAACAGGAAGCCGGTGATCTGGCGACGGCCGTCCGGCAGCAGCTTGTAGACGCGCACCGAGCCGGAGGTGATGTTGAACACGTGGGTCGCCGGATCGCCCTCGCGGGTCAGGCTTTCGCCCGCCTTCAGCGCCGTACGCTCCACGATGGCGTCCAGCCGCGCCAGATCCGCCGGCGCAAGGTTTCCGCAGACGCTGAACGCCCGCGCGCCGCAGCCGACACAGGCCGCCTCGCTACGCCGATTGGCGCAATCATTCGGGAGGGAACGAAGCTCTAGCATGGGCGACTGGCAGTCTATGTCGAGGGTTGCGGACGACGCAAACCGGATTGACCGAAATCAAAGCCCTCGACGCCGTATCCGGGCATCAGGGGTCCATGCTGCTGGATGTGCGCCTGCTGAGCCCGGACGACGCCATGCCGACCTTCGCGTTGGCGCGGCTGTATGAATCGACGCTGACCCCGGAGACCTGGGCGGCCCGGCTGGCCCGATCCCGAAGCGAGGGCGGCGTGTTCGGGGGGTTCGCCGGCGCGATGCCCCGGGCGCTGCTGTCCTATGACGTCGCCCTGACCTCCGCCGATCTGGAGATTCTGGTGGTCCGGTGGGTCACGGCCTTCGACCTGATCGATCCGCACCGGATCGCGGCCGACCTGGTCGCCGCGGTGCAGGCGCGGCAGACGGCTGCGGGCGGCTTCGTCGCCTGGGCGCCGGACCCCGCCTGCCACGCGGATTTTGAAGCCGCGGTGACCGGCGGCGCGGTGCTGCATTCCGTCCTCTAGCGCTTGGTCGAGATTTCGCCTCAGTTGCAGGTCTAAGGGCCGCGCTGATGGAACCATCCTCCGACAATCCGGTCGCCGGGCTTGAGGCGGTGTTCGCCGAGATGCGCCCGGCCCTGGTCCGGCGCGCCGCCGCCATGGGCGCGGCCGGCGACGCCGAGGATGTAGTCCAGGACGTCTGGCTGAAAATCCGCAACGCCGAAGGCCCGATCGCCAATCCGCAGGCCTATCTGCTGCGGATGGTCTACACCGCCGTTCTGGACCGCAGACGCGGCTCCCGACGCTCGGCGGCGCGGGACGCGGCCTGGTCCAGCCCCGCCAACCTGCCGGAGGACAGCGTGGAGGCGGCGAACGCCGAGCGCCGTCTGATCGCCGCCCAGACACTGGCCGAGGTCGAGGCGCGACTGGCGGCGATCGGCGATCCGGCCGCCGCCCTGTTCCGCCGCCACCGCATCGACGGGGTCACCCAGCGGCGCCTGGCCGAGGAATTCGGCATGGGGCTGAGCACGGTGGAGAAACACCTGCGGCGGGTCTATGCCGCAATTCTGGATCTCGGGGGGGACCAGGCATGAGGCAAATGCTTTTCGGCGGCGTCCTGGAGGCATGGGGATGAGCGCCACGGACATTCAGATCGAACGGGAGGCCCTGGACTGGTTGGTCCGGGTCAATGATCCCGAGTTCGACCAGTGGGACGCCTGGGACGCCTGGCTGGCCGCCGATCCGCGTCGTGCCGAGACTTACTGGCGTCTGGCCGAGCGCGAAGGCGACGCCGTCGAGGCCCTGGAGAGCGCGCCGGTCCGCGCCCGGCCCGTGGCGCGTCGCGGCGTGACCTTCCCGATGTCGCGACGGGCCGCCCTGGCGGCCGCGGTCGCCGTGCTGGCGCTCGGCGTCGGCTGGATCGGGTGGAGCCAGCGGCCCCAGCCCTGGTCGGTCGAGACCGTGCCGGGCCAGCAACGCACCCTGACCCTGGCCGACGGCTCGCAGGTGATCATGGACGGCGGCGCGCGACTGGCGATGGACCGGCGCAAGCCGCGTGAAGTGAAGCTGGAAGCCGGGCGCGCCCTGTTCGAGGTCACCCACGACGAGACCCGTCCCTTCCTCGTCACCGTCGGCGACACGACACTGACCGACCTGGGCACGGTGTTCGACGTGACCCGCCTGCAGGACGGCGTCCGCGTCGCGGTGTCCGAGGGCGCGGTCCGCGTCGACGCGACCAACGGCAGCGCGGTGCTGAACCCGGGCGACAGCGTGATCGCCTCCTCCCGCGGGCTGGAGCATCGTCCGGTGGACGTCGAGGCCGTCGACGGCTGGCGCGAAGGTCGGCTGTCCTGGAACAACGAGCGACTGGACGTGGTCGCCGAGGACCTGTCCCGCGCCCTAAACCGTCCGGTCCGTCTGGCGCCGGGGCTGGCCGATCGCCGCTTCAGCGGCAGCCTGACGACGACCGCCTCGCCCCGCGACCAGAAGGCGCGACTGGAACTGCTGCTGGGCGTGACCGTGGTCGAGGACGCGCAGGGCTGGCGGCTGGAACCGCGTCCGGCGCCGTGACGGCCGCCGCATGGCTGGCCGCGGGCCTGCTGACCCTTCAGGCCGGCGCTCCGCAGACCTTTGACCTGAGGTCGGGCGCGGCGGTGCCGACGATCAACCGCCTGGCCGCGCAGGCAGGGATCGACGTGGTGATCACGGCGGATCTGGCCGGCCGCCGGACGCCCGCCCTGCGTGGACGGATGACGCCGGAGGCCGCGCTGGACCGGCTCCTGCGCCCGCTCGGCGCCCGCGCGGTCCGGATCGGCGACGGGGTCTACCGGATCGAGGCGGCCCCTCCCCCGCCGCGTCGCCCGACCGCCCCGCCGCCTGCGCTCCCTCCCGTGGTTGCGGAGCCCACGACGCTGACCGAGGTGATCGTCACCGCAGTCCCGCCCGTGGGCCTGCGCGACGCCTCGGGCCGCAGCCTGATCACGCCCGGTGCGCTGGAGCGGATCGAGGGCGCCCCGGCCAGCGAGGCGGTCGCGGACCTGTCCGCCACGGTCGACTCCACCCGGCAGGGCACCGGCCGCAACAAGCTGTTCGTGCGCGGCCTGTCGGACTCGGCGATGAACGGCCCCCTGCAGGCGACCGTCGGCCAGTATCTGGGCGACCTGCGGCTGGGCTACGGCGCGCCGGACCCGGACGTGGCCCTGATCGACATCCGCCGGATCGAGGTCTTCGAGGGACCGCAAGGGACGCGTTTCGGCGCCGGGTCGATCGGCGGGGTGCTGCGCATCCAGCCCGAGGCGCCGGTCCTTGCCGAAGACACCGCCCGCTTCATCATCGGCGGCGGCATGACCTCGGGCGGAGAGGACAGCCGTGAGGCCGCCGTCGTCGTGAACCGGGCTTTCGGCGACCGGGCGGCCGCTCGTCTGGTCGCCTACGGCCGCCACGACGGCGGTTTCCTGGACAATCCCGGGCAGGCGCTCGGGCCCATGGACGGCATTGATACGGTCGGCGGGCGGCTGGCCCTGCGCTGGACGGACGATGCGTGGAGCATCGACCTGACGGGCATGATGCAAAAGGTGTCGGCCGACGACGCCCAGACCGTTCCGGCGGGCGAGACCGGCTTCAGTCGTTCGGGACGGGTGCTGGAGCCCTATGAGAGCAGCATCGCCATTGTCGGCCTGACCGCCCGTCGCAGGATCGGCCGCGCCACCCTGACCTCGGCGACCAGTCTGTCGCAGCAGCGACTGACCGAACGGTTCGACGCCACCCAGCCGGGCGATCCTTTCCCGAGCGCCGTCGACCGGCGGCAGAGCCTGTTCGCCGTCTCCTCGGAAACCCGCATCGAGATGAACGCGGGCGACGGCTGGAGCTGGTCGGGCGGCGCAACGGTGGGACTGGGCGAGGTGCTGGTCGAACGCCGTCGGCTCGGCCTGGTCATCACGCCCGCCCTGCAGCAGGGCGTGGACCTGACCCGCAGCTTCGCCGAGGTCGCCGCCTTCGGCGAGGCCGCCCTGTCGCCGGCCCCGAACTGGCGCGTCGCCATCGGCGCCCGCCTGTCGGCCGTCAGTATCGACAGCAATCTTGAAGACGTGGCGGTGGGGCTGCGCGTCGCCGACGACCGCCGGGGCGTGAGCTGGCGGCTGACCCCCAGCCTGTCGGCGCGCTGGGACGCGACGCCCGCCCTGACCCTGTTCGGCCGTTTCGAACAGGCGGTCCGTCCGGCGGGCGTGAACGAGGCCGGCGGCGCCTTCGCCCGATACCAGGGCGACCGAGTCACCCTGCTGGAGTTCGGCGCGCGCACCCGCGAGCTCTGGGGCGGCGTCTCCGCCGAAATGTCCGCCGGCTGGATGGACTGGCGCGATGTCCAGGCCGACGTCGTCACCGAGGGCGGCGATCTGGTCACCGACAATGTGGGCGACGGCGTCATCCACTTCATCTCGGTGAAGGCCGGCTGGCACCCGCTGGAAAACCTGGATGTCTCCGCCGGGGTATTCCTGAACGAAAGCAGCCTGACCCGCACCCGCTACAGCACCATCGGCGGCGGCACGACCGACATTCCCAACGTCGCCCCGGTCGGCGCGCAGATGAGTCTAGACTGGGCGCCCGGCGAGATCGCCGGCCTGCCGCTGAGCCTCGGGGCGGACTTCCGCTATGTGGGCCAGTCGCGCCTCGGCGTCGGGCCTATGCTCGACGTGCCGCAAGGGGGTTATCTGCGCGCGGAGCTGACGGCACGGCTCGGGGACGAGCGGCGCGCCGCGGTGCTGCGCATCTCCAATCCGTTCGACACCCGCGGCATCCGCTACGGCATCGGCTCGCCGTACCAGTTGTCCGAGCCGCAGGCCGCGCCCGTGCGCCCCTTGACGGTCCGCCTGACCTTCGAGGCCGCCTTCTGACGAAAATCGGCAGGGAAGCGTAAGGCGCCGCCGTTCGGACGGCGTCCTGAAAACAGGGCCGGGATCACGGCCCCGCACTTCTCCCGACCTTCTGAAAAGACGAGCCTTCCCATGTCCAAGACCGCGATCGCGGCCTCCGCCTTCCTTCTCCTTTCCCTGCCGGGCGTCGCCTTCGCGCAGGACGAAACCCGCTTCTACGGCGGCCTCGGCTACAGCGCCGTGGACACCGGCCAGGCCGAACTGGGCGCCGTCACCGGCCGCCTCGGCTACAAGATCCTGCCGTGGATCGCCGTCGAGGGCGAAGCCGGCTTCGGCGTGCAGGACGAGGACTATGACGTCTCCATCGGCGGCTCGTCCGGTTCGATCGAACTGAAGCATGACGCCGCCGCCTACGCCGTGGCCCTGCTTCCGGTGGGTGAGAATTTCGAAGTCTTCGCCCGCGTCGGCTACGGCACCACCGCCATCGAGGCCACCTCGGGCGGGGTCAGCGTCGAGGGCGACGGCGAGAGCTTCAACTACGGCCTCGGGGCCACCGCCTTCTTCAGAAACGACGGTCTGCGGGTTGACTGGACCCGCCGTGACTTCACCGACGACACCGGCGAAGCCGACGTCTGGTCGGTGAGCTACATCCGCCGCTTCTGATGGAAGGGATGGGCGCGTCATTCGCCCCCGATCGGCGCGCCCATTCTCCCCTCTCCTGATGCCCTCGACATCAGCCTTCGCGGCCCCGCCGCCCCGCACGTCGCGCGACCTCCGTCTCGATCAGCTGTACCGACGCGACCCGGCGGCCGAGGGTCGGTTCTGGTCTTCGGTCGTGACCACCGGGGTCTACTGCCGCCCGACCTGTCCAGCGCGCCACGCCCGTCCGGAGAATATCCGGCTGCACGACACCCTGGCCGAGGCCCGGGCGACCGGCTTCCGGCCATGCGCGCGCTGTCGTCCGGAAGAACCGCCGCTGGCGGATCGCCATGCGCGACTGATCCACGCCGCCTGCCTGAAGATCGATACGCTGGGCCGCCCCCTCACCCGCGCCGAGGCGACGGCCCTGACCGGCCTGAGCAGCTCGCGCTTCTACAAGCTGTTCCGCCGCCTGACCGGCACGACCCCGACCGGCTGGGCGCACCGGCCGAAGACAGCGACCGGACGACCGCCGCCCCAATGACCTGATCCTCAGGCCGCCGTCAGCGCATCGCCGCGAACACGGTCGGGATGGTTGACCTCATGGGTGTACTGGGCCGCCCCGGACTCCGGGACCTGTTCGGCGGCGCGGTCGCTGATCCGCGACCATTGCGCCTCGATCCGGTCCGCCGCATCCGGCGCGGCGCCGAGGTGGATGCCCTGCGTCATGGTGATGTGCGCCTGCTCGAACGCGCCCGCGCCCGCCAGCAGGATCGCCCGCGTCGGGGCGTTCTCCGACGCCAGCGCCACCACGCCGGGGCTGACCAAATCGGTCGACAGCCCCTTCAGATCGTCCTCGGAGTAGAGGCTCTCGGTCATCTGCGTCGCCGCGCTGGGCGCCAGGCAGTTCACGCGGATATCGAATTTGCGGCCCTCCAGCGCCAGGGTCTGCATCAGGCCGACCAGCGCCATCTTGGCGGCGCCGTAGTTGGCCTGGCCGAAGTTCCCGTACAGGCCTGACGAAGAGGTGGTGAAGATCACCCGGCCATAACCCTGCTCGCGCATGTGGGGCCAGGCCGCCTTGGTCAGATTGACCGAGCCCATCAGGTGCACGTCCAGGACCAGCGCGAAGTCATCCAGATCCATGTTGGCGAAGGTGCGGTCGCGCAGGATGCCCGCGTTGGCGACCAGGATGTCGATCCGCCCCCAGTGGTCCATCACCCCGGCGACCATGGCGAAGACGCCCTCGCGGTCCGTCACGCTGCAGGTCCACGGCAGGGCCTCGCCGCCCGCGGCCGTGATCTCGGCCGCCACGGCCTCGCAGGCGGCGGGCTGGAGATCATTGACGACCACCTTCGCGCCGTACCGGGCCAGCGCCAGCGCATGGCTGCGGCCCAGTCCGCCGCCGGCGCCGGTGACGATGGCCACGCGGCCGCTGAGATCGATGGACATGGTTGCTTCTCTCCCTGTCGCGGACCTTGCCGCGCTTCCCGTTTCGGGGGCCGCACTCTGATGATCCTGACCGAAAGGTCAATGTTCACTAGCCGACGAGTGAGGATTGACGATGTCCGGAATCGGTGAGACGTTCGCTGCGATGACGCCGTCAGAGCGTCCGAGGAAACATCGAGGGAGGAAGACCATGGGGCGCAAGCTCTGGCTGACCACATCCGCCGCCGTCCTGCTGTGGACCGGAGCCGCGCAGGCCCAGGACGCTGCGCCGCAGACCACTGACGACCAGGACGCCACGTCCCTGGGCGAGGTCGTCGTCACGGCCGAGCGCCGCACGACCAATCTTCAGGAAACCGCCGTCGCCGCCACCGTCCTGTCGGGCGAGAGCCTGGACGACCGCGGCGTCTTCTCGCTGGAGCAACTGCAGTTCGTGGCCCCGTCCACGACGGTGCAGAACTTCGGCCAGGGCAACTATTTCAACGTCCGCGGCATCGGCAAGTCCGAGCCCACCACGGCTATCGGCGTGGGCGTCACCACGTATCGCGACGGCGTTCCGGCCTTCCCCGGCTACTTCCAGACCGAACCCTATTACGACATCGGCAGCGTCGAACTGCTGCGCGGCCCGCAGGGCACCTTCGCCGGCACCAACGCGACCGGCGGCGCGGTCTTCATCACCTCGCGCAACCCCGACTTCTCGGGCGTGAACGGCTATGTGATGGGGCAGATCGGCAACTACGATCACCTGAAGTTCCAGGGCGCGGTCAACGTGCCCCTGACGGACAATCTCGCCGCCCGCTTCGCCGTGAACAGCGAGCAGCGCTCGAGCTTCCACGACATCACCGGCGCCTACAGCGGCAGCCCCGGCGAGGTCGACATGAACAGCGTCCGCGCCAGCGTCCTGTGGACGCCGACCGACGCCCTGCGCGTGCTGGTGAAGGCGGACTACAACAGCCTCGACTTCGGCGGCTATCCGGCTGACCCGTCGCGCGCGACCAACGATCCGTTCGAGATCACCGCCAACGGCCCGCACTCGGGCAAGGACGAGACGGCGCGGGTCTCGCTGAACGTCAGCTATGTGCTGGACAACGGCGTCACCCTGCGGTCGATCACCGGCTACCAGGACGGCATCAGCGAGTTCTCGACCGATCTGGACGGCACCAGCGCGCTGAACAACACCTTCTACGACCGCGTCGAGGAAGAGGTCTGGTCTCAGGAGTTCAACATCGTCTCGCCGGACAACCAGCGCCTGACCTGGCTGCTGGGCGCCTTCTGGCAGCATGACGACGTGGTCTTCCCGGTCACCACCTTCCCGCAGGGCGCCTATCACGTCGGCTTCCCCGAGGGCGTGATCGACTACTACATCTTCGGCGAGACGCCGAAGGAGACCAGGGCCGTCTTCGGCCAGATCAGCTACGACGTCTCGGACCGGCTGCAGATCCAGCTGGGCGCCCGCTGGTCGGAGTCCACCTCGACCAACGACGACGTCTACACGACCTATCCGGCCTTCGGCCTGGTCCTGTTCCAGGACTCCGAGGTCACCGCCGAAAAGACCACCGGCAAGCTGTCGATCAACTACAAGGTCGACGACAACAACTTCGTCTACGGCTTCGTCGCGACGGGCTTCAAGATGGGCGGGCTGAACGCGCCGAACTTCTATGTGCCGCCGCGCGACTTCGGCCCGGAAGACGTCATCGACTACGAGATCGGCTGGAAGTCGACGATGTTCGACGGCCGCGTCCGCACCCAGCTGGGCGCCTACTACATGGTCTATGAGGGCTTCCAGGTCGCCATCGGGGACCCGGAGTATCCGCTGTTCTCGTCGATCATGAACGTCGAGGACGAGACCGTCCTGATGGGCATCGAGGGCTCGGCCCAGATCCGTGTCGATGACTGGACCGTCGATGTCGGCGCCGCCGTCTCGAACTCGGAACTCGGCACCTTCTACGCCGCCGACCCGCGCCTGACCCGCACCGGCGTCTGCGACGCCAACACCGGCCCGACCAGCGCCAACTGCCAGAACCTGAGCGGCAACCGGCAGAGCTATGCGCCGGAGCTGACCTTCAACATCGGCGTCCAGTACGACTTCCATCTGCCGAACGGCGCGGTGCTGTCGCCCCGAATGGACTACGCCCACATCGGCGAGTCCTACACGACCATCTTCAATAACGAGGCGCTGGGCGACGAGCTCGAGGCCCGGAACCTGGTCAACCTGCTGCTCAGCTACAAGACCGACGACTGGACCCTGGCGGCCTATGCGCTGAACGCGACCGACCAGACCTACATCGCCTCGATCAACGCGGGCCTGCGTTACGCCGGACCGCCGCGTCAGTTCGGCGTGAACCTGACACGCACGTTCTGACCGGCCGGGGACGACGGCCCCGGCTGTCGTCCCCCCTTTCCCCTTCCCTTCCCAGTAATCGCCCGGACCACCGTCAAGGATGACCGCCCCCAACCCCGGCTTCATGCAGGACTACGCCCTGACCGTGGATCGTTTCCTCGAGCACGGCGCCCGCTGGCACGGCGCCGCCCGGGTGATCACCGCCGCGGGCGAGGACGGCGACGTCAGCCTCGGCTACGCCGACCTGCGTGAGCGCGCCAACCGGCTGTCAGGCGCCTTGCTGGACCTCGGTCTGAAGCCCGGGGACCGGATCGCCACCCTCGCCTGGAACACGCAGCACCATGTCGAGGTCTGGTACGCCGCCATGGGCGCGGGCATCGTCTGCCATACCCTCAACCCCCGGCTGACGGTGGCGCATCTGGCCGCCATGGTGGCCAAGGCGGACGATCGCGTCCTCGCCGTCGGATCAGGCCTGCGCGACATGGCCGAGGCCCTGCTGGACGCCTGCCCGTCGCTGGAACGGCTGATCCTTCTGGACGGCGAGACGCCCGAGGCGGGACGCCCCGAGATTCTGGAGCTGGAGCCCCTGCTGGCCGAACGCGGGCGGCCGGCGACATGGGGCGATTTCGACGAGCAGTCGCTGGCGGGGCTGTGCTTCACCTCCGGCACCACCGGCGCGCCCAAGGGCGTCGCCTACACCCATCGCTCCAACTATCTGCACACCCTGCGCGCCCTGCAGGCGGACTCCATCGCCCTGACCGCCGACGACACGGTGCTGGTGGCGGTGCCGATGTTCCACGCCAACGCCTGGGGCCTGCCGTTCGCGGCGCCGGCGGTCGGAGCGCAACTGGTCCTGCCAGGGCGGGTGACCGACGGCGCCAGTCTGGCGCGACTGATCGAGCGGCATCAGGTGACCGTGGCCGTCGGAGTGCCGACAGTGTGGCTGGGCCTGCTGGACCATCTCGACGCGACCGGCGGCCAGACCCCCAGCCTGCAACGCATCATCATCGGCGGCTCGACCTGCCCCGACAGCCTGCTGAAGCGGATGGAGAGCCGGCTCGGCGCCACCGTCCAGACCAGCTGGGGCATGACCGAGCTGTCGCCCTTGGGCGCCATCTCGCCCCGCACCGACAAGCCGGGCGCCGCGCGCGGATCGGGACGGCCGCCGCTGGGGCTGGACCTGCTGCTGACCGACGCCGACAACATCCCCCTGCCCGATCAACGCAACGCCGTCGGCCACCTGAAGGTGAAGGGCCAGAGCGTGGTGAACCGCTATTTCGGCGCCGACGCCCCGGCCGTCGATGCGGAAGGCTGGTTCGACACCGGCGATCTCGCCTCGCTGGACGATGCCGGGAACCTGACGCTGGCGGGACGCTCCAAGGACCTGATCAAGTCCGGAGGCGAATGGATCAATCCGGTGGAGATCGAGGAAATCATCGGCGCCCTGCCCTCCGTCGGGCTGGTGGCGGTGATCGGCCGGGCCGATCCGCGATGGGGCGAGCGCCCGCTGATGATCATCGAACCGGCGCGCGGGCAGGATCCGGACGACGCCGCCCTGAAGGCGACGCTGAAGGGCCAGGTCGCCGACTGGTGGATCCCCGAGCGCATCGTCCGGGTCGAGGCCATGCCGCTGGCGGCTACCGGCAAGATCAACAAGACCCTGCTTCGCGCCACCTATGGGGGCGCATAGGATGGGCGCCGTCTCCCCCAACGAGTCGGCGTTCCATCAGACGGGCGCGCCGGACCGCCGTGAGGTTCAGCCCATGACCACCCCGCCCCGCAAGCCCCGCCGGAAGGCCGAACAACGCGCCGAAAGCCTGGAGCAGTTGCTGGACGCGGCCGAGGAGCTGTTCTCGCAGCACGGCTTCTACGGGGTGACGATCAAGGACATCGCCGACAAGGTCGGGGTCCACAAGTCGCTGGTCCACTACTACTTCACGGACAAGCAGGAGGTGTTCGACAAGGTCATGGCCCGTCGGGCGCCGGTGACCAGCGGACGCCGGATGGAGGCGCTGGACGCCTATGAGAAGGCGGCGAACGGCAAGCCGACGGTCGAGGGCGCCCTGCGCGCCTTCCTGGACACCGATCTGGACACCTATTCGAACGGCGGCGACGGCTGGCGGCATTTCGGCGCCCTGAGCGCCCAGATCAACAACACCCCCGCCTGGGGCGCCGAGGTCATGGACCGGCTCTACGACCCCGTCGTGCTGCGCCTGATCGGCCTGCTGAAACAGGCCATGCCCGAGGCCGCGGAAGAGGACATCTTCTGGGGCTATCACTTCGTGACCGGCGCCCTGACCCTCAGCCTGGCCCGGACGGGCCGGATCGATCACCTGTCCGGCGGCAAATGCCGGTCGGACGACTTCGACGCGATCAAGGAACGCATGGCCGCCTTCATGGCCCACGGCTTCACCGGCGTCTGCCGGGACCGGGCCGAGGCGCGGCGCAAGCGGAACGAATGACCTCCGCCTGACCGGCGGCCACCAAGAGACAGACGGGCGCAAGACCCGCATCGAGGAAACGACCCATGAGCGCCACACCGATTGAATCCGGAGGTCCGCCCGACGTCCGTCCCGGCGTGGGGCGCAACGCCTGGGTCGCGCTGGGCGTGCTGTGGTTCATCTATGTGCTGAACTTCCTAGACCGCCAGTTGCTGTCGATCCTCGCCAAGCCGATCCAGGACGCCCTGCACGTCACGGACGGTCAGCTGGGCCTGCTGGGCGGGCTGTATTTCGCATTCTTCTACTGCTTCATCGCCATCCCTGTGGGCTGGCTGGCGGACCGGACGAACCGGGTGTGGGTCGTCTCCATCGCCTGCGGCATCTGGAGCGCCGCCACCATCGCCTTCGGCCTGTCGAAGAACTTCGGCCAGCTGGCGGCGTCGCGGATGACCGTGGCCTTCGGCGAGGCCGGGGGCGTGCCGCCGTCCTATGCGATCATCACCGACTACTTCCCGCCGGGCCGTCGCGGCATGGCGCTGGGCATCTACAACCTCGGCCCGCCCGTCGGCGCGGCGCTGGGCATCGCCTTCGGCGCCTCGATCGCCGCGGCGTTCAGCTGGCGCGACGCCTTCATCGCCATCGGCGCGGTGGGGGTGCTGGTCGCCCTGATCACCCCGGTCCTGCTGAAGGAACCGAAACGCGGCGGTCTGGACGCTTCGGCGGCGGCGGTCGCCGGCGAAGCCGCTCCCATCCCCGCCAAGGCCGGGTTCTGGGCCACCTGCCGGATGTTCTTCTCCAACCCGGTGCTGGTGCTGGCTTCGCTGGGCAGCGGCGTGACCCAGATCGTCACCTACGGCCTGGGCAATTTCGCCGTCCTGTTCCTGATGCGCGAGAAGGGCATGCAGTTGGGCGACGTGGCCGTCTGGTACGCCCTCGTCGTCGCCGTCGGCATGGGGGGCGGCATCTTCGCCTCGGGCTGGCTGCTCGACAAATATACGAAGCGGTCGAAGACGGCCTACGCCCTGCTGCCCGCCCTCTCGCTGAGCCTCGCCCTGCCGCTGTACATCGCCTTCGTCTGGGCGCCGTCGTGGCCGCTGGCGCTGGTTCTCATGCTCGGGCCGAACTTCCTGAACTACTTCTACCTGTCGTCCTCGGTGGCGCTGGTGCAGGAAGAGGTGAAGCCGAACCAGCGGGTGATGTCGGGCGCCCTGCTGCTGCTGGTGATGAACTTCATCGGCATGGGCTTCGGGCCCACCTATGTCGGCGCGGCCAGTGACTTCTTCCGCGCGACCCACCCGGAGAACTCGCTGCAGATCGCCCTGTACACCCTGATCCCCGTCTATCTGGCGGCCATCGGCCTGTTCCTGTGGCTGTCGCGGGTGATCCGTCGCGAGCTGAAGAAGGACGCCGCCTGATGAGACGCCTCCTCTCCATCGCGGTGAGCGCCCTCGCCCTGGGCGCGTGCGCGGCGACCGCTGACGCCCAGACCGTCACCGCCCCCGCAGGTGCGCTCCGGGGGACGACCGAAAACGGGATCGCCGGCTTCAGGGGCATCCCCTACGCCGCTCCGCCGGTGGGAGAGATGCGTTGGCGGCCGCCCGCGCCGCCCGCGCGCTGGGACGGCGTGCGCGACGCCACCCGCTACGGCGCGGCCTGCATCCAGCCGACGCCGGTCTTCCAGACCATCTACTCATCCGACATCGGCGCCACGAGCGAGGACTGCCTGACGCTGAACGTCTGGACGCCCGCGACCGAAGGCCGGGCGCCGGTTCTGGTCTGGATCCACGGCGGGGCCCTGGTGTCGGGCTCCAGCAAGGAGACCCTTTATGACGGCGCCCGGCTGGCCCGCGAGGGGGTGGTGGTGGTGTCGATCAACTACCGCCTCGGCGTGCTGGGCTGGCTGGCGCATCCGGACCTGAGCGCCGAAAGCCCTCTGGGCATCTCCGGCAACTACGGCCTGATGGACCAGGTCGCCGCGCTGGAATGGGTGAAGCGGAACATCGCGGCCTTCGGCGGCGATCCGGAGAACGTCACCATCGCGGGCGAGTCCGCCGGCGGGCTGAGCGTGCTCTACCTGATGAGCAGCCCGCTGGCGCACGGCCTGTTTGACCGGGCCATCGCCCAGAGCGCCTACATGATCTCGACGCCCGCACTGACTGAGGCCCGGTTCGGCGCGCCGTCAGCGCAGGATGCGGGCGCGGCCCTGTCCCGGACCCTGCAGGCGCCCGGCCTGCGCGCCCTGCGGGGCATGGACGCCCAGACCCTGACCGACCGGGCGGCGCTCAGCGGCTTCGCCACCTTCGGCGCCGTGGACGGCAAGGTCCTGCCCCGCCAGATCGTCGACGTCTTCGACCAGGGCGAGCAGGCCCAGGTCCCGGTGCTGACGGGCTTCAACAGCGGCGAAATCCGCTCTCTGCGCATGCTGGCCCCGGCCGCGCCCGGCAGCGCCGCCGACTATGAGCGGATGATCCGCGACCGCTACGGCGACATGGCCGACGCCTTCCTGACGCTCTATCCCTCCGCCGATGTCGGCGAAAGCGTCCTCGCGGCCAGCCGCGACGCCCTGTACGGCTGGACCTCCGAGCGGCTGGCGCGATCCCAGACGGCCGCGGGCCATCCGTCGTTCCTGTATCTGTTCGACCACGGCTATCCGGCGACGGAGGCGGCGAACCTGCACGGCTTCCACGCCAGCGAGCTGCCCTACATGTTCGGCACGCTGGAGCGGACGCCGCCGCGCTGGCCCGCGATCCCCGATACGCCCGATGAGCGCCGCCTGTCGGACGCCATGGTCGGCTACTGGACCAGCTTCGCCCGCACGGGTCAGCCGGTCGCCGCCGGGGCCCCGGACTGGACGCCCTACGGCGAGGCGCGCAACTGGATGATCTTCCGCGACCAGCCCGCGCTCGAGCGGGCCGTCTTCCCCGGCATGTTCGAACTGCACGAACAGACCATGTGCCGCCGCCGGGCGACCGGAAGTCTCGGCTGGAACTGGAACACGGGGCTGGCGTCCCCGCCCATGCCCGCCGCCGCGCCGGGCTGCTAGCGGCGCAGGAGCCGGCCTGTCCCGACATCGGTGCGCAGGCCGGCGACGAAGGCGGCATGTCCGTCGTCCCCCGCCAGCGGGGCGAGGCTTTCCGCCTCGTGGACCAGCGCCTCGACTTCCTCGCTCATGCCGCTGCCCAGACGCACGAGGGTCCGCGCCCGCGCGCGCAGCAGGATCAGGGCCGCCTTCGGATAGCGGGCCGACAGGCGCGACGCCCACAGGGCCGTGTCCTCATGCCCGCCGCGCAGCTCCCCGCCCCGGGTCTCGATCATCTCCGCGGCCTCGCGCAGGGCGGGCCAGGTCATCAGGAAGGCCAACCCCTTCACGGGGTCGAAATAGCCCGCGGCGTGGGCGAAGGCCCGGTCCAGCGCGACCACGTCCTCGAAGTCCGGGAGCCGGGCGATGATGGCGCGCAGGGCGTCGGGCGACAGGCTGCGCTCGAACAGGGCCCAACGGGCGTCGTCGGCCTCGACCGTTCGCCCTTCGGCGTCCAGCACCGTGATCTCGGCCTCGAACCAGCGCTCCTCCGGCGTAGCGGGCCGCGACGCGTCCAGCGCCGTCCGCGCTTCCGAAACCCGCCCCGCCCCGGCCAGCCGGGCGGCCATGACCGCGCCGACCTCGGGCCGTTTGCGGTCATCGTCGGGAATGGCGCTGATCCAGGCGTCCAGATCGCCGCTGCGTTCGGCCAGCTTGCGGACCACAAGAGCCAGCCTTCCGGTCGGGCGCGGTTTGCCCTGCGTCAGATCGGCCAGAACTGCGGAAGCGACCGCGGGGCTGAGACCGCCGACACCTCGCCCGATCCACGACGCCCATTCGGACAGCCGGGTCGCCAGCGCGTCCGACAGGATCGTCGCGGCGCCCTGCGGCCCCAGCGCCGAGGCCAGGGCGGCCAGCTCATCCGTCGCGCCGTCGAACAGCAGGCCCAGTTCGCCCTTCGGGTCCTTCACCCGCGCCGTCAGGCCGGGGTAGAGGTCGAACCACGCCACCATCCGGTCAAAGGCCAGCCGGGCGTCCAGCGGGGCCAGCCGGTCGACGATCATCCGCCGCAGGCTCTGCAGGTCACGGATGAGCTCGGGCCGCTTTCGCCAGGACACCCGCACCCGGCTGTCGCCCAGGGTGGTCAACCGCTTGTCCAGCTCCAGCGCCAGATCCGGCGCACCGACCTCGCCGGCCAGCTCCATGCGCAGGCGCCGCTTCCACAGGGCGTCGCCGCCCGCGACCTCCATCAACAGCCCCGCCAGCCGGTCCGCGCCGAGGGCGGACAGGTTGGGCGCGGTCAGGGATTTCTTCGGAGCAGCGGGCTTCTTCGCCATGCCCGCTATCTAGTGACCAATCACCAGAGCAGCAAAGGGCGGCGGTTTGAACCGCCCCCTGCAACGCGCTCAAACGTCATCGGGCCGGACAGACCGTGTCGCCCTCGTTCGAGGCCAGACGGATCTCCGACACCGAGACGGTGAAGGTCCCCGAGGTGCCCAACTGGAACGGGGTCTCGACGCCGCCCAGATTGGCGCCGGCCTCGCCGAAGCAGGACAGGCGGATCTTCACCGACTGCCATTCCCCGACCGGCGCGCCGTTGAAGATCGAAGTCATGTCGACCGAACCGCCCTGCAGGTTCAGCGACACCGCCGAGGACGGACGCGCATCGACGCGGTAGCGGAAGCTCAGCGCCATTTCGCCGTTGGACTGGCGGGTCAGATCGACGGCGCTGCCCCAGACCTGGGCGTCGCCGTGGCCCGAGCCGTTCCAGCGGAACTGGCGGGCGCTTTCCTGGGCGCGGTCATCGACCACGAAGGCTTCGATGGCGCCGCGCGGGCTGACGCCGCCCATACCCAGGGTCGGCTTCGCCTGACCACCGGCGTCGTTCAGCAGCAGGGCCCAGGGCGAGACGAACTGACCGCCGACGAAGTAGCGATCGACCACCGAGGTTTCGCCGGTCACGCCGGAGTTCTCCGACAGGGTCGGGACGGCGCCGCCGCGCGCGTAGGTCAGGCCGTAGCCGTAGGCGAACTGCGGATCATAGCCGGGCTGGCCGCGGTTCAGGGTCGCGCCGGTAGCGTCCTTCGGCCAGGAGAACGACAGGGTCCCGCGGAAGTCGTGGCGCGGCTTGCCGTCCCGGTCGCCGACCAGAACATCGGCGACGCCCGCGCCCTCGGTGCCCGGCAGCCAGGCGGCGACGAAGGCGTCCGACTGGTTCAGCTCCGGGTTCACCCACATCGGACGGCCCGACAGGAAGACCGCCACGGTCGGAATGCCCGCGGCCTTCAGGCGGCGCAGGGTCTCGAGCGGTTCGGTCGGGACGAAGTCCAGCGTGTCCACGTCGCCCTGGAACTCGGCATAGGGCGTCTCGCCGAAGACCACGATGGCCACGTCCGGCTTGTCGGTGAAGGCGCCGTCGGCGCTCAGCACCGCCGTGCCGCCTCCCTCGGTGACGGCCTCGTTGATGCCGCTCCAGATCGACTGGCCGTTGGGGAAGTCGCTGTTGGCGTTGCCCGTGCCCTGCCAGGTCAGGGTCCAGCCGCCCGAGGCCTGACCGATGTCATCGGCGGCCGTCCCGGCGACCAGCACGCGCGCGCCCGAGCGGATCGGCAGGACCGAGCCCTCGTTCTTCAGCAGCACCAGCGACTCGCGCACGGCCTGACGGGCCAGGGCGCGGTGGGCCGGCGAGCCGAGGTGCTCGAAATGACCTTCCACCTCGTAGGTCGACCCGAACAGGCCCGCCTTGACCTTGGCGCGCAGGATGCGGGTCACGGCCTCGTCCAGACGGGCCATGCTGATCTCGCCCGAGCGGACCTGGGCCAGGGTGTTCTCGTACAGCGGCTTCCAGCTGTCCGGCGCCATGAACATGTCGATGCCGGCGTTGAAGGCGGCGGCGCAGCTCTCGTTCGAGCAGCCCGGCAGCTGGCCGTGGGCGTTCCAGTCCGAGACCACGAAGCCGTCGAAGCCCAGCGGGCCGTGCAGAACGTCCTGCAGGATGGTCGGATTGCCCGAGTGCTTGAAGCCGTTCCAGCTCGAGAAGCTGGCCATGACCGACAGCACGCCCGCGTCGATCGCCTGGACGTAGCCGCCCAGATGGATGTCGACCAGTTCCTGCTCGGAGCCGATGAAGTCGCCCTGGTCCTTGCCGTTATGGGTGCCGCCGTCGGCGAGGAAGTGCTTGGCCGAACCGGCGATGCGGCCCGGGGCCAGCGGATGATCCGGCGACAGTTCGCCCTGCAGGCCCAGGGTCATCGGGCCGGCGTAGCTGCGCTGGACTTCCGGGTCCTCGGCATAGCCTTCATAGGCGCGGCCCCAACGGTCATCGCGCGGCACCGCCAGCGTCGGGCCGAAGGTCCAGTCAGCGCCGGTGACGGCGACTTCCAGCGCGGTCGCCTCGCCGATCTGGCGGATCAGCTCCGGATTCCGCGCGGCGCCGAGGCCGATGTTGTGCGGGAAGATGGTGGCGCCGACGACGTTGTTGTGCCCGTGCACGGCGTCGATGCCGTAGATCAGAGGCACGCGCGCGCCCGGACGGGCGGCGGCGGCGGCGCGGAACGAGCGGGCCAGATCGACCCAGGCCTGCGGCGAGGCGCGCTCATCTCCGCCCGGCGACGAGTTGCCGCCCGCCAGGATCGAGCCCAGCGGATAGGTCAGCAGGTCCTCGGGCCTGATCGAGGCGATGTCGGCCTGGATCGTCTGCCCCACCTTTTCCTCAACCGTCATCCGGGCCAGCAGCTCGGCGACGAAGGCCTCGGTCCGGGCGTCGCTCATCGCGTCGGGCGACGAGGCGTGCGGCCAGTTCGCCGGATTGGCGCGGGCGGCCGCGGGAACGTCCGGACGATGGTCCTGGGCGTAGGCCGGCTGAGCGATGGCGAGCGTCAGCGCGAGAACGGAAACGGTGCGCAGCATTGGGTTCCTCCCCGGAACTTTCTTGTTTGTCGCGACCATAGCGGCCGCGTTATCCGTCCCGAAGCCGGGCGAATGTTAGCGCTAACTATCGGCGACGAAAGGCTGTGTTGGCAAGTCACAGCATCGATCCCGTCCGTGACAAAATGGCCTTGCCTGTTTCACTGTTACATCATATTGGAACGCGGATGACCGCTCCCGCGAACCGTGACGCCCTCCATGACGCCCTCCTGACGCTGGAAACGCGTGAGGAAGTGGCGGCTTTCCTGGCGGACCTCTGCACCCCTGCCGAACTGCGGGCCTTCACGGAGCGTTGGGCCGTGGCCCGCCTGCTGGACGCCGGGGGCAAGTCGTACCGCGAGATCGCCGCCGAAGCCCAGGCCAGCCCGACCACCGTCGTGCGGGTCGCCCGTTTCCTCAAAGAGATGCCGCATCAGGGCTACCGCCTGGTGTTGGACAGACTGAAAGCCTGAGTTGAGATCATGAGTACTGTCGAGGGACGGCTTCGCATCGCCGTCCAGAAATCCGGCCGCCTGTCCGAACGCAGCCTCGATCTGGTGCGTGACGCCGGCCTGCGCGTCGTGAAGGGCAACAACGACCTGCTCTACCGGGTCGAGAACTATCCCATCGACCTTCTGCGGGTGCGTGACGATGACATCCCCACCTTCGTCGCCGACGGCGTCTGCGATCTGGGCATCGTCGGCGAGAACGTGCTGGAGGAAGGCCGCAACGGCGGCCCGACGGCCGAAGTGGTCATGCCGCTGGGCTTCGGCCGCTGCACGCTGAAGATCGCCGTGCCGCCGACGCTGGACTACGCCGGACCGGCCTCGCTGGACGGCAAGCGGATCGCAACCTCCTATCCGCGCGTGCTGCGCCGCTATCTGGAGGCGCAGGGCGTCAGCGCGGACATCGTCACCATGCGCGGCGCGGTCGAGGTGGCCCCCCGCCTGAAGCTGGCGCACGCCATCTGCGATCTGGTGTCCACCGGAGCGACCATCGAGGCCAACGGACTGGCCGCCCGCGACACGGTGCTGGAATCGCAGGCGGTGCTGATCCGCTCGCCCGTCGCGCCCGAGCCGCAACTGGCCGAACTGCTGGACAGCATCATCGAGCGGATGAGCGGCGTCGTCGCCTCGCAGGGCGCCAAATACGTGATGCTGAACGCCCCGCGCGCCGCGCTGGATGAGATCACCGCCATCCTGCCGGGCGCGGGCGCGCCGACGGTCATGCCGCTGTCCGGCCGCGACGACGCCGTCGCCGTGCACGCTGTCTGTCAGGAAGCCGTGTTCTGGGAAACGCTGGAGAGGCTGAAGGGCGCCGGCGCCTCGGCCATTCTGGTCCTCCCCATCGAGAAGATGATGTGATGCGCCTCATCGACTGGTCTTCCCTCGACGCCGCCGGACGCCGCGAGGCCCTGGCTCGCCCGGCCCGGCGCAACGACGCGCAGGTCACCAACGGCGTGCGCGCCATCTTCGAGGACGTGCAGGCGCGCGGCGGCGCCGCCGTCACGGAGTGGAGCCTTAAGCTGGACGGCGCCGCGCCCCGCCGGATCGCCATCACCGATCAGGGGGTGGCCGACGCCCGCGCCGCCCTGCCTCCCGCCGCCACCCGCGCGCTGAAGATCGCGGCGGAGAATGTGCGCATCTTCCATCAGGCCACCCGCCCCGAGGACAGCGACTGGGTCGAGACCCGGCCCGGCGTCCGCTCGCGCATCGCCTGGCGGCCGCTGGGCTCGGCGGGCCTCTATGTGCCGGGCGGGACCGCGCCCCTGTTCTCGTCCCTGCTGATGCTGGCCATTCCGGCGGAGGTGGCGGGGGTCGGACGGCGCGTGGCCGTCACCCCGCCGTCGAAGGACGGCCGGCCGCACCCCGCCATGATCGTCGCCGCCGCCGAGGCGGGCCTCGAAGACCTGTGGCTGATCGGCGGGGCCCAGGCCATCGCGGCCCTGACCTTCGGCGCGACCTTCGACGACGGCGAGATCGAGCCTGTCGCCAAGCTGTTCGGTCCCGGCAACGCCTGGGTGGCCGAGGCCAAGAAGCAGGCGGCCGCCCTGCCCGGCGGCCCGGCCGTCGACATGCCCGCGGGTCCGTCGGAGCTGCTGGTCATCGCCGACCGCGACGCCGACGTGGTGGCCGCGGCCGCCGACCTGCTGAGCCAGGCCGAGCACGACGCCGACGCCCAGGTGGTTCTCGTCTCGGAGAGCCGGGGCCTGATCGACGGCGTGCTGGAGGAGATCGAGCTTCAGCTGGAGACCCTCCCGCGCGCCGACATCGCCCGCGCCGCCCTGGCCGAGGGCCGCGTCATCCGCGTGAAGACCATCGCCGAGGCCTGCGAGGTGTCGAACCTCTACGGCCCCGAACACCTGGCCATCCAGACTCTGGACGCCGACCAGTGGGTTCCCCGGATCAACGCCGCCGGCGCCGTCTTCGTCGGCCCCTTCGCCGCCGAGACCCTGGGCGACTACGCCGCCGGACCCAGCCACGTCCTGCCGACCGACGGCGCGGCCCGGACCGTGGGCGGGATCACCACCGCCAGCTTCATGACCTCGATGTCGGTGCAGTGCGTCACCGCCGCGGGCGCCGCCGCCCTGGCCCCGGTGGCCGCCCAACTGGCGCGGATGGAGGGGCTTGAGGCCCACGCCCGCGCGGCGGACCTGAGGTCGGGCCAATGAAGAACCTTCCCGCGCCTTTCCCTCCGCTGGTCGCGGGCGGTGAGGGTCTGGACCGCTATCCCGCCGCGCCCGCCGTCCTCGCGGCCCGCATGGGCGAGGTCTATGGCCTGCCCACCGATCAGGTGCTGCCGGTGCGCGGCCTGACCCACGGGCTGGAGCTGGTCTTCCGGCTGGCCGCCCGTGACGGCCTGACCGTCGAGGCGCCGGACGCCGAGCCATACCGCGCCCTGGCCGCCCTCTATCGTTCGGGAGACGGTGAGACCGGCGCGGTCATCCTGCGCGCGCTCGGGTCGCCGGAAGCGGTGGCCGAGATGGCCGCGCGGGTCGCTCCGGCCCTGCTGGTCGTGGACGAGGGCATGGCCGAGTACGCCGACGCCGCCTCGGCCGTCGAAGCCATTGCCGGCCAGCCGAACCTGATCGTCCTGCGCAGCCTGTCCATGGCCTATGGTCTGGCCGGCGCCCGCGTCGGCGCGGCGCTGGGACAGCCGGAGGCGCTGGCACGGCTGGCCTCCGTGCTGGAGCCCTACGCCCTGCCGGAAGTGTCGGTGCGGCTGGCCCTGCAGGCGCTCGATCCGTCGCGCCTGATCGAGACGAGGGAACGGCTGGCCGCCGTGCGTCGTGAACGCGAGCGGCTGGCCAAGGCCCTGTCGCGTGAGATGACCATCGAGCCCGGCTTCGGCCCGGTGCTGATGGCCCGCCCCTCAGACCCCGAGGCCGTCCTGACCGCCCTGACCCGCTACGGCGTCGTCGCCGAGAAGGCGGGAGAGCGGCTGCGCCTGCCGGTCTCGGCCAAGGCGGAAATCAACGACCGGCTGCTGATCGCGCTGGACCTCGCCCCCGCCAAGGCGCGCGCCAACCGCACCGGTCAGGCCGTGCGCGACACCAAGGAGACCCGCATTGTCTGCGCGGTCGATCTAGATGCGACCGGCCCCGTGATCATCTCGACCGGCGTCGGCTTCTTCGATCACATGCTGGAGCAGATCGCGGCCCACGGCGGCTTCTCGCTGACCCTGTCGTGCGAGGGCGACCTGCACACCGACCCGCACCACACGATTGAGGACAGCGCCATCGCGCTCGGTCAGGCGCTGAAGCAGGCGCTGGGTGAACGGCGCGGCATCGCCCGCTACGGCTTCGTCCTGGCGATGGACGAGGCCGAGGCCCATGTCGCCATCGACCTGTCGGGGCGCCCCTATCCCCTGTTCGAGGGAACCTTCGCCACCCCCTTCATCGGCGAGTACCGCACCGATCTGACCGCCCACGTCTTCCGCTCGCTGGCCGAGGCCATGGGCGCGGCGGTCCACATCAAGGTCACGGGCGACGACGACCACCACAAGACCGAGGCCGCCTACAAGGGCTTCGGCCGGGCCCTGCGACAGGCCATCCGCGTCGAGGGCGAAGCCGTGCCGTCGACCAAGGGGGTGCTGTGAAGTCGGTCACCGTCCTCACCTACGGCGCGGGCAATGTCGCCTCGGTCCAGTTCGCGCTGGAGCGACTGGGCGCCGCCGTGCGCCTGACCAGCGATCCGGTCGATGTCGCCGAAGCCGAGCGGCTGATCCTGCCCGGCGTCGGTCAGGCGGGCTATGCGATGAGCCGTCTGGACACACTCGGCCTGACGGACGCGATCCGCGCCTTCCCTCGCCCCCTGCTGGGCGTCTGTCTGGGGCAGCAGTTACTGTTCGCAGACAGTGACGAGGGCGGGGGCACGCCCCTGCTCGACTTCATCCCCGGTCGCGTCCGCGCGCTTGAGCCCGGGCCGGCCCTGCCTGTCCCGCACATGGGCTGGTCGCGGCTCGACGTCGTTCAGCCCGATCCATTGCTGGAGGGGCTGGGCGAGGACGATTGGGCCTATTTCGTCCACGGCTTCGTCTGCCCCGACGGTCCGGCGACCCTTGCGCGGGCCGACTACGGCGGCGTGGTCCCGGCGGTCGTGCGACAGGCCAACCGCTGGGGCTGCCAGTTCCACCCCGAGCGATCGGCCAAGGCCGGCGCCCGTATTCTCAAGAACTTCCTGGAGCTGGACGCATGATCGTCTATCCGGCCATCGACCTGCGGGACGGCGTCTGCGTCCGACTGATGCACGGCAAGTTCGATCAGGTGACCCACTACGATGACGCCCCGGCCAAGCGGCTGGCCGCCTTCCGCGCGGCGGGCGCGACCTGGGCGCACATCGTCGATCTGGACGGCGCCGAGGCGGGTCGGGCCATGCAGCATGAGCTGATCGGCGAACTGGCCTCCGCCATCGACATCCGCATCCAGTCCGGCGGCGGGGTGCGCAGCGCAGACGACGTCGCCCGCCTGCTGGACGCCGGGGTCAGCCGGGTGGTGGTGGGATCGCTCGCGGTGACGAAGCCGGACGAGGTGCTGGGCTGGCTGGAGCGGTTCGGCGCCGACCGCATCACCCTGGCCATCGACGTGAAGGCGGACGGCGACCGTTACATCCCGGCCCTGAAGGGCTGGACCGAGGCGGCGGACGTGGACCTGTGGGCAGCGCTGGATCGCTATCCGGCCGGCAGCGCCAAACACCTGCTGGTCACAGACGTCGGCCGCGACGGCGCCCTGACCGGGCCGAACCTCGACCTGCTGGCCGAGATCCACCAGCGCCGGCCCGACCTGTGGCTGCAGGCCTCGGGCGGGGTCGCCGACCTGACCGACCTGACCGGCGCCCGCTCGGTCGGCTCGTCCGGCGCCATCATCGGCCGGGCGCTGTACGAGGGTCGCTTCACGCTGGAGCAGGCGCTGGAGACCGCCCGCGCATGACGGCCCGCCGTATTATCCCCTGCCTGGACGTGAAGGACGGCCGGGTTGTGAAGGGCGTGCGCTTCGAGGGGCACCGCGACATGGGCGACGCCGCCGAACTGGCCGCCCGCTATCGGGATCAGGGCGCCGACGAGCTGGTCTTCTACGACATCACCGCCAGCCCGCAGGGCCGGACGCTGGACTACGGCTGGGTGCGCGACATCGCCCGGCTGCTGGACATCCCCTTCTGCGTCGCGGGCGGCATTCGTTCGGTCGAACAGGCGGCGCTATGCCTCGATCACGGCGCGGACAAGGTGTCGATCAACTCCCCGGCGTTGGAGCGCCCCGAACTGATCGCCGAGATGGCCGACCGGCTGGGCTCGCAATGCGTGGTGGTCGGCGTGGATTCCAAGCGCTCGGGCGACGACTGGGTGGTGCACCAGTACACCGGCGACGCCGCCGCCAGCCGGGGCTCGGGCCGCCGGACCCTGGACTGGATCGTCGAGGCGCAAAGGCTCGGCGCCGGCGAGATCGTGCTGAACTGCATGGACGAGGACGGGGTCCGCAAGGGCTACGACGTGGCCCAGTTGGCCGAGGCCCGGTCTCGCCTGACCATCCCGCTGGTCGCCTCGGGCGGCGCGGGGGCCGCCGGGCATTTCCGCGACGTGTTCGAACAGGCCGACGTGTCCGGGGCGCTGGCCGCCAGCGTCTTCCACACCGGGACCCTGCCCATCCCCGAGCTCAAGAGTTTCCTGATCCGGTCAGGGATCGAGGTGAGACCATGATCGATCCGAACACCCTCGACTTCGCCAAGGGCGACGGCCTGATCCCGGTCGTGGTGCAGGACGCCGCGACCCTGCAGGTGCTGACCCTAGCCTATATGGACCGCGCCGCCTTCGACGAGACGGTGGACAGCGGCGAGGCGACCTTCTTCTCGCGCTCGCGGGGCGGGCGCTGGCGCAAGGGCGAGACCTCGGGTGACCGGCTGCACGTCGTCTCGATCACTCCCGACTGCGACAGCGACGCCCTGGTGCTGAAGGTCCGCCCCGTCGGCAACGCCTGCCACCTGAACCGCGTCAGCTGCTTCGGTGACGAGGATGCGCCCGGCTTGGGCCGTCTTGCGCGTCTGGAACAGACCATCGCCGTCCGCGCCGCCGCCGATCCGACCGAGAGCTGGACCGCCCGCCTTCTGGCCGAGGGGCCCAAGCGGGTGGCCCAGAAGGTGGGCGAGGAAGGGGTCGAGACCGCACTGGCGGGCGCCGCCGGTCCGGACGAGGAAGTCGCGTCCGAGGCCGCCGACCTGATCTACCACCTGCTGGTCCTGCTGCATGCGCGGGGGCTGAAACTGCAGGACGTGCTGGACGTGCTGACGGCGCGGGCGACGAAGCCGTGACCCGGCGGGCGCTGGTCACCGGAGCCACCGGAGGTCTCGGCCTGTCGCTGGTCCGCGCCCTGCTGGACGCCGGCTATGCGGTGCGCGGCTCGGGCCGCAAACCGGAGGCGCTGGAGCGGTTGCGGGCCATGGGCGCCGAGCCGTTCGGCGGCGATCTGCTGGAGCAGACGGACGCGGCCTGTCGCGACATCGACGTGGTCTTCCACGCCGCGGGCCTGTCCAGCCCCTGGGGCCCCGACGCCGACTTCGACCGCGCCAATGTCGAGCTGACCCGCCGCCTGCTGGGCGCCGCCCGGCGCGGCGGGGCCGACGGCTTCATCTTCGTCTCCTCGCCCTCGATCTTCGCCCGCTGGGGCGACCAGACCGACCTGACCGAGGCCAGCCTGCCCAATCCGCGCCCGCTGAACGCCTACGCCCGCACCAAGGGCGAGGCCGAGCGGCTGGTGCGCGCCGCCGACGCGCCGGGCTTCCGCACCGTGTCCCTGCGCCCCCGCGCCATCGTCGGGCCGGACGATGCGGTCCTGCTGCCGCGCCTGCTCAGGCTGGTGAAACAGGGGCGCTTCCCCCTGTTCCGCAAGGGCCGGGCGCTGGTGGAGATGACCGACCACCGCGACGCCGCCCGCGCCTTCCTGCTGGCCGACGCGCACCGCCAGACGGCCGGTGGACAGGTGGTCAACGTGACCTCCGGCCGGGCCATCCCGCTGAATGAACTGGTCCGCAAGCTGGCGGACACGCTGGGGACCCCGGTGAGGATCGTTCCCCTGCCCCTGATCCTCGGTCAGACCCTGTCCGTAGTGTCCGAGAACCTCAACCGCCTGCTGCCGGGGCAGCCCGAGCCGGTGCTGACGCCCTATACGCTGGCGACCCTGGCCTGGTCCCAGACCTTCGACCTCAGCGGCGCGAAGCGGCTGATCGGCTATGAGCCCGAGTACGACGCGGTCCAGACGGCGCTTGAGGTCGCGCCGTTGCTGGCGGCGCGGAACTAGACGCCCGCCTTTGCCGCCGGGCGGGCGCGACCGGCGTCCAGCCAGCGGGCCAGATGGGTGAACTCCTCGGGCGGCCGGTATTTGATCAGGCGCGCGAAATCGAGCCCGACCACCGCCACCACGTCGGCGATGGTGAAACGGTCGGCGGCGATGAACTCATGGTCGGCCAGACGGCGGTCCAAGGTCTTCATGAATTTCTCGGCCGAGAGCCGGTTGTACTCGGCCACCTGCGGCAGCTGGGTCGCCTCCAGCGCGGCGAGAGCCGGGTGGGAATGGCGCACGTTCAGCATGATCGGATTGGCCAGATAGAACTCGCAGCGGCGTGTCCACATCTCGATCACCGCCTGCTCCGCCGCGTCGCGACCGAACAGGTTGGGCTCCGGATAGACGGACTCCAGATAGCGACAGATGGCGACGGACTCCGAGATGGTCGTGCCGTCGGCCAGTTCGAGCGCCGGCACGTGCGGCACCCCGACCTTCGCCCGGTACTCCGCCGTCCGGTGCTCGCCGACCATGATGTCCAGCTCGACCAGTTCGACGTCCTCGACGCCCTTCTCGGCCAGGACCCAGCGGACCCGGCGGGGATTGGGCGCGCGGTGCGAGGTGTACAGCTTCATCAGGTCGGCCCTTCGGTTCAGCCGAATATGGAGCCCGGCATGGCTCCGACAATGGCCGCCGTCATCAGGGTCGACAGGAAGCCTGCGAACAGGGCCTTCCAGACCATGCCCAGCACCTCCTCGCGCCGTTCGGGGATCAGCACCGACAGGCCGGTGACGGTGATGCCCACCGAACCGATGTTGGCGAAGCCGCACAGGGCGTAGGTCATCAGCATCCGCGACCGCTGGCTCAGTTCGGCCGCGGGCACGGCGCCCAGATCCATGAAGGCCTTGAACTCGGTCTGGGTCAGCTTGGTGCCCAGCAGCAGGCCCGCCTCGCGCGCATCGGCCCACTCCACCCCCGTCAGCCAGGCGACCGGGGCGAAGGCCCAGCTCAACAGCCATTCCACGCTGATGCCGGGGAAGACCGCCCCGATCATGATGTTCACCAGCGCCACCAGCGCCACGAAGACGATCAGCACGGCCGAGATGTTCAGCACCACCATCAGGCCGTCCGACGTGCCCTTCACGATGGCGTCGATGGCGCTGTCGTATTTCAGGGCCGAGTCATACTCGGCGTAGGCGCCGCCCTCGCCCGGCTTCTCGGGGATCATCACCCGGGCCAGCAGGATGCCCGCCGGGGCCGAGATGATCGAAGCCACCAGCACGTGCCCGGCCGCGTTCGGCAGGGTCGCCTCCAGCATCAGGGCGTAGGCGACCATGGTGGAGCCCGCCACGGTGGCCAGACCGACCACCATCATCAGGAACAGCTCGGACCGGGTCAGCTTGTCCAGGTAGGCGCGGATCACGATCGGGCTTTCGATCATGCCCAGGAAGATGTTGGCCGCCACCGCCAGGGCCGAGGCGCCGCCCAGCCCCATCGTCTTCTGGAACAGGATGCCGAAGCCGTAGGTGATCCACTTCAGCACCTTCCAGTGCCACAGCAGGGCCGACAGGGCCGAGATCACCAGGATCAGCGGCAGGACGTTGAAGGCGAAGGTGAACAGCCCCTGTTCGTTCTGCACGGCGTACGGCTGGTCGAACTGCTTGCCCGCCAGATAGCCGAAGACGAAGTTGGTGCCCTTGGCCGTCGCCTCGGCCAGGCCGTCGACGGCGCCGTTGATCGCTTCCAGCACCCCGCGCGAGGCCGGGTTGAACAGCACCAGCACCAGAGCGGCCTGCACGACCACCGCGCCGATGGCCAGCTTCCACGGAAAGGCGCGACGGTTCTCCGACAGGCCCCAACAGGCGCCGAGGATGACAAGGAGCCCCAGCAGGCTCTGCAGATTCAACAGGCTGAACATCAACGCTTCCCCGACCGGCGCGTCGCCGGTCACCGCAGCCCTTGAACGACAGGTTGTCGCATCTGGCAAGCGGGGCGCACGCATGGGCGGCCGGAGGCGCCCTCCTTCGACGACGACGCGCGCCGCCAAGCTCGGCCTTGCCACAACGCTGGATTGCTCTCCATAGTGGACGCACCCTTGGAGTACGCAGTCGATGTCAGTGACGTTTTCCGGCCTCCGCCTTCCCCTCCTTGTGGCGTCCATCCTTCTCGCCGGCGCCTCCGCCTACGCCCAGACTCCGCCCTCGACGCCTCAGGCGCAGGAGCCGACGCAGCTGGAGGACGTGACCGTCGCGGCCACGCCGTTGCAGCGCACCAGCCGCGCCTTCGTGGAATCGGTCTCGGCCCCCGCGCCGGGCCGCAAGGCGGCGGCTTGGCGCGACCCGATCTGCGTGGGCGTCAGCGGCATCCGGCCCGACGCCGCGCAGGCCATGGCCGACCGCGTGCTGGATTGGGGCCACAGTCTCGGCCTCCAGACCGGCAACCCCGGTTGCGCGCCCAACATTTTCGTCATCGCCACCGATGACGGCGACGCCACGGCGCGCGCGTTGGTTCGGTCACGCTCAAGGGAGTTTCGTATCGGAGCCAGTGGCGTCGATGCCGGTGAAACGGCATTGGAGGCCTTCCAAAGCTCCGGCGCCCGCATCCGCTGGTGGCATATCAGCCTGCCGGTGAACTCCGACACCGGCATGCCGATCATCCGACTGCCCGGACAGTTCCCGTTTTCCGCCGGTCGTCCAATTCGAAGCCCTGCGGACCTCGGGGCTTACGGCAACCAGGTGGAGCCGTCACGCATCAATGAGCGATCTCGCGACGACCTGATGCAGGTCATCATCATCGTGGAGATGGCCGCCTTCGACGAAGCGAACTTCAATCAGGTGTCGGACTACGTCTCGATGGCGGCCCTGGCCCAGATCGATCCCGAGACCTCGCCGCCGACGCCGTCGATCCTGCATCTGTTCGACACGACGCGCGCGCAGGAGCCGTCCCTGACCCGCTGGGACCGCGCCTATCTGGAAAGCCTGTACGCCGTCAGCACCGTCGTCGCGGGCGGCACGTCCGGTCGTGTCGCCGAAGGCATGGCCAGCCGGCTGGAGGCCGAACCCGCCCCCGAACCGGAGACCGCCCCGACGCCCTGATCAGAGCTGGCCGCGGACCAGCCGGCCGTAGTCTTCCATCAGGCCGAGGCTCAGCGCGCCCGGGGTGAAGCGGTACTCGCCGATCTCGCTGACCGGGGTCACCTCGGCGGCCGTGCCGGTCAGGAAGCACTCGCTGAACGTGGCCAGCTCTTCCGGACGGATGTGACGCACCACGACCTCGATGCCCTTGGCCTTGGCCATTTCGATCACGGTCTGGCGGGTGATGCCGTCCAGGATCGCGTCGACCGGCGGGGTGTGCAGCACGCCGTCCTGCACGAAGAAGACGTTGGCGCCGGTGGCCTCGGCCACATAGCCGCGCCAGTCCAGCATCATCGCGTCCGAGTAGCCGCGCTTCTCGGCGGCGGTCTTGGACATGGTGCAGATCATGTACAGGCCCGCGGCCTTGGCCGCCGACGGGGCGGTCATCGGGTCCGGCCGGCGCCACTTGGCCCACTCCAGGCGAATCCCCTTCGCCTTGGTCTCCGGATCGAAATAGCTGGGCCAGTCCCACACGGCGATGGCGACGTGGGTCTTGTTGTTGATGGTCGAGACGCTGACCTGCTCCGGACCGCGGTAGGCCACCGGACGCACATAGCAGTCCGAAAGCCCCATCTTTTCACAGGTTTCCTTGCAGGCGGCGTCAATCTCGGCCACGCTGTAGGGAAGATCAAAATCCAGCAGGTTCGCGGAGCGCTTCAGACGCTCCGAATGCGGCGTCAGCTTGAAGATTTCGCCGCCATACATACGCTCACCCTCGAACACCGACGAGCCGTAGTGGAGGGCATGGGTCAAAACGTGCGTTTTCGCGTCCCGCCAGGGCACGAAATGCCCGTCCATCCAGATCCAGCCGTCACGATCGTCGAAAGGAACGAAGGCCATTGAATAACGTCTCCCGCGAAACTCCCCGGGTTAGACCCGCCGGAATCGCTCAGGTCAACGCCTGTCGCGCGTACAAGGTCGCATCCGCATGACGGACGTGCGTCCTTACGGCCGTTCAGGCCCTATCGCGGGCCCCGGCGCGGGTCGTCACCTGCTGGTCGTCGACGACGACGACCGCATCCGTGAACTGCTCAAGGAATTCCTGACCCGCGAGGGCTATCGCGTCACCGGCGCCGCCCACGCGGCCGCCGCCAAACGCCTTGTCGAGCTGATCGAGTTCGACCTGATCGTGCTGGACGTGATGATGCCGGGCGAAAGCGGCTTCGACCTGACGACCTGGATCCGCTCCAAGGCCGAGACGTCCAGGACCCCGGTCCTGCTGCTGACCGCCAAGGGCGATCCGGACGACCGCATCGAGGGCCTGTCCCGCGGCGCCGACGACTACATGTCCAAGCCTTTCGACCCGCGCGAGCTGGCGCTGCGCATCGACGCCATCCTGCGTCGCACCGGCGGCAAGCCCCTGACCCCGCGCGAGATCAAGCTGGGGCCGGCGGTGTTCGACATGGAGCGGCTGGAACTGCTGAAGGACGGCAAGCCCCAGCGCCTGACCGAGGCCGAGGCCCAGTTGCTGAAGACCCTGGCCATCCACGCCCACGCCCCGGTCGAGCGCATGAGCCTGTCGCCGGACACCGCCGACATCACCGGCCGCGCGGTCGACGTCCAGGTCACCCGCCTGCGCCGCAAGCTGGAGGCCGACCCCAAGAACCCGCGCTACCTGCAGACGGTGCGCGGCGTGGGCTACATGCTGGCGCCGGATTGATGACGGCCGCGCTCCATCTTCCTTCCCCCCTCGCGGGGGAAGGTGGGCCGCGGAGCGGCTCGGATGGGGGGGCTGGCCGACACCGCTCGGCGGTCTCCGGGAAACAGGACAGGGCGGTGTTTCACCCCCCATCCGCCAGGCTCCGCCTGCCACCTTCCCCCGCAAGGGGGGAAGGACATTGAGGCTTCTGCCCGCCGCCCTCTGGCCGCGCTTCCTGAAGCGGCGTCTGCCGACCTCGCTGTGGGGCCGGTCGCTGCTGATCATCGTCCTGCCGGTTCTGGTCATGCAGGTGGCCGTCACCTGGGCCTTCTTCGACATGCACTGGCAGACGGTGACCGCGCGCCTGTCCGACGGGCTGGCGGGCGACATCGCCTGGGCGGCCGAAAGCTATGCCGACGACCCGACGCCCCGGAACCTCGAGGTGATCGCCGAGCGGGCCCAGCGCTCCATGTCCCTGTCCATCGCCCTGCAGGAGGGCGAGACCCTGCCCAGCGAGACCCGTCGCGGCGCGCTGGGCGTGGTGGACCGCACGCTGGAACGCGCGCTGAAGGCCCGGGTGGACCAGCCGGTCTGGTTCGACACCACCCGCTACCCCGCCTACGTCGACATCCGCGTGCAGCAGCCGCAGGGCGTGCTGCGCATCATCGCCCCGCGCGAGCGCGCCGTGGCGACCCAGGCCCACATCTTCGTGCTGTGGCTGCTGATCGCCACCGTCCTGCTGATGGGCGTGGCCATCCTGTTCATCCGCAATCAGGTCCGCGCCATCGAGCGGCTGGCCGAGGCGGCCGAGGCCTTCGGCCGGGGTGAGCCGCGCGAGCGGTTCAAGCCCTCGGGCGCCCGCGAAGTCCGCGCCGCCGCCCGCGCCTTCATGGATATGCGCGACCGCATCCAGCGCCACATCGACCAGCGCACCGCCCTGCTGGCCTCGGTCAGCCATGATCTGCGCACGCCCCTGACGCGCCTGCGTCTGGAGCTGGCCCTCGCCCCGCCGTTCAAGCGCGCCGAGGCCATGAGCGGCGACATGGACGAGATGGAGCACATGATCGACGAGTATCTGGCCTTCGCCCGCGGCGAGGCCGGAGAGGCGGCGCAGGACGTCTCCATCCCCGAATTGCTGGCCGCCGCCGCGGAAGACGCCCGCCGCGCCGGGGCCGAGGTCGAGGTCGTCGCGCCCGAAACCCTGACCGCCGCCGTCCGGCCGCTGGCCTTCAAGCGGGCGGTGATCAATCTGGCCGGCAACGCCGCCGCCCACGGCGAGCACGTCCGCCTGACCGCCCGCCCCCTGCCCTCCGGGGGCTTCGAGATCGCCATCGAGGACGATGGCCCCGGCATTCCGGACGACATGCATGAGGAGGCCTTCCGGCCCTTCTCGCGGCTGGACGAGAGCCGCAACCAGAACCGCAAGGGCGTCGGGCTGGGCCTGGCCATCGCCCGCGACGTCGCCCGCGGCCACGGCGGCGACATCCTGCTGGAGCGCAGCGATCTGGGCGGCCTGCGCGCCCTGATCCGCATGCCGGGCTAGCCGTTGCCAAGCCCCACCGGAGCGCCCATCTTTCCGGTCAGATCGGGGTAGATCCGGAGACTGTCATGCGCAAACTCGCCTTTCTCGTGCCCTTCGCCGTCACGGCGGCCCTCGCCGGCGTCGCGGCGGCCCAGCCGACCGTCAACGTCACTCTCGGCAGCGAGCTTCAGGAAAAGACCGCCGGGCTCGGCGACCGCGAGGTGCGGGCCCAGGTTGATCGCCTGGCCGAGGTGGTGTCGCGCGCCATTGCAGGCGACGCCGAGCTGGCCGGCGCCCGCATCGATCTGGTCCTGACCGACCTGAAGCCCAACCGCCCCACCTTCCAGCAGGCGCTGGACCGTCCGGGCCTCGACCCGATCCGCAGCATCTCCATCGGCGGCGCCGAGATCGAGGGACAGATCACCCTGGCCGACGGCACGGTGCAGCCGGTCCGTTACCGCTGGTTCTCGACCAATCTGGGCGACGTGCGCGGCTATTCGGTCTGGCAGGACGCTGATCGCGCCTATCGCCGTCTGGGCTCGAACCTGGCCGCCGGACGCTACGTCAGCCGCTGAGCGCCCGCGCGCGGGCCACGGCGGCGCTGACGGCGGCTTCGGCCGCGCGGGCGGCGTCGCCCCCCTCGCTCATGGCGTCCAGCCCCGCCCGCGTCGTGCCGCCCGGAGAGGCGATGCGGGCGATGAGGGCGTCCAGCCCCTCCCCTGTCTCCAGCCCCGCGCCCGCGGACCGCAGGGCGCCGCGCGCCAGCCGCATCGCGGCTTCCTCTGACAGCCCCTGCCCCACGCCGGCCTCCGCCATCGCCTGGACGAAGGCGTAGATGAAGGCCGGCGCCGATCCGGCCACGGCCGTCGCCGCGTCCATCAACGCCTCATGCTCCAGCTCGACGACGTCGGCGATCGGGGCGAACAGCGGCCGCACCTCGTCCCGCCATTGATCCGCGTCGGCCCACAGGGCGGCCACGCCGCGCGCCTGGGCGATCCCCGTGGTCGGCATGACCCGGGTGATCACGCCCGGCATGACGCCGCCGATATCCGCCGCCCGAACCCCCGCCATCAGGGAGACGGTCACGCCCGGATGATCGAACGCAGCGATCAGCGGCTGCACCGCCGCCCGCCAGATGGCCGGCTTGACCGCCAGCACCACGGCCCGCGGCCTGTGCAGGGCCTCCATCGGCGGATTGACCCGCGCGCCGCGCGCCCGCGCGGCTTCCGCCACGGGCTTCTCCGACGGGGTCAGGATGATCAGGTCCTTCGGATCGACCGCGCCGGTGGCCAGCCAGCCCTCGACGAGGGCCGACCCCAGCCGCCCGCAGCCCACCAGAACCACGGGCCTGTCGGCATAGCCGGTCATCGGATCAGGCGGTGCCGACGGTCTCGAACAGGCAGGCGTCGATCGCCTCCTGCGGCTTCTTCGATCCGCGGATCATGAAGTCGAACGCCGGGTAGTAGCGGTCGGCGGCCTCGACGGCGGCGTCGATCATCGACGCGGCCTGCGCCAGGGTCGGACGCTCGCCCAGCGGCAGGGCCAGTGAATGGCGGAAGACGATCTCGCCGTCCTCGGCCCAGACCTCGAAATGGCCCATCCAGGTGCGCTGGTTGATCAGGCCGACCAGTTCATAGGCGGCGCCGCGACGGGCCTTGGAGGCCTGCAGGTCCAGCGCGCAGCACAGCTGCAGGCAGTCGCCCTCGGGACGCCAGGCGAACCACAGTTCGTAGTCCTTCCAGTCCCCGGCCAGCGAGAAGGCCAGGTCGCCTTCGTCAGTGCGGTCGAACGGAAGGTTTTCCGCCACCAGCACATGCTCGACCACGTCCAGCGGATCGAAGGGGGTATCGATTTCTTCGGGCCGAACGGCGTCCATCAACTCTTCCTCGGGCGCGACTCACGCCCTGTTAAGGAACCGTAGGCGGGTTCGCAGATTCGGCTCAACCGGCTGCGTCCTGAGGGGGAACAGTCGCTGTGGACGTTCCCTTGCGAGGCGTCTTGGCGGCCTTCAGCGCGGCGATTTCCTCACGCAAAGCCGACACTTCCGCCTTCAGGGCATCGAACTCGTCGCGCCGGACCAGGTCCATTTCGGCGACGAAGCGGTCCGCCTGGGCGCGCATGGCGGTCCTGGCTTCCTCCCCCGCCGTCTGGGCCAGGCCCATGGCGCCGGTGGCCAGTTTCGAGAACTCGTCGAGGAAGGGATTGCGGCTTTGCATGGGTCTCTGACGCTCCGACTCGGACAGGTGAGCAGGGTTAACGAAGGTTGACCCGATATGGTGAACGAAACCTTGTCATGGATGCGGCGAAAGCGCCGCGACGGCGTTACCGAAAATTCGGGGACGGGATCGGCGACGCTTGCTAAACCTCGCCTCCGAGGAAACGCCGTCAGGAGCGCCCGTGCAATTTCCCGAGTTCAATCCGGTGTGGTTCAGCATCGGTCCGCTGGACATCCGCTGGTACGCCCTCGCCTATGTCGCGGGCATCGTCCTGGGCTGGTGGTACGCCGCCCGGATCATCAAGACCGAGCGCCTGTGGGCGCCGGGCAAGCCGCCGATCTCTACCCAGCAGTTGGACGACCTGGTGCTGTGGGTCACCCTGGGCATCATCCTGGGCGGCCGTCTCGGCTTCGCCCTGTTCTACCAGCCGCACCTGTACGCCCAGTTGTTCGCGGGGCCGGACAACTTCGCCCTCTTCCGTCTGTGGGACGGCGGCATGTCCTTCCACGGCGGCTTGCTGGGCTGCACCCTGGCGGTCGTGCTGTTCGCCCTGCGCTCGAAGGTGCGCATCCTGACCATCGGCGACATCGCCCTGGCCGCCGCCCCCTTCGGCCTGATGTTCGGCCGCCTGGCCAACTTCATCAACGGCGAGCTGTGGGGCCGCGAGACAACCGTCCCGTGGGGCGTGAACTTCTGCAACCAGCGGGCCCGCGACATCTACGGCGCGACCTGCGAATACCTGGGCCAGGGTCCGGGCGACGTCGTGCGCCACCCCAGCCAGCTGTATGAGGCGGGCCTCGAGGGCGTCTTCCTGCTGGGTCTTCTGGCTTTCGCCGTCTGGAAATGCGGCCTGCTGCGCAAGCCGGGCTACGTCACCGGCCTGTTCCTGCTCGGCTACGGCCTGATCCGGGCCCTGCTGGAGACGGTGCGCCAGCCTGACGTCGGCCTCGACCACCTGCCCTTCGGCCTCACCATGGGCATGATCCTGTCCACGCCGATGATGCTGATCGGCCTGTGGCTGATCTGGCGCGCCTGGAGCCGCCCGCCGGTCTCGGCCTGACGTCATGAGCCTGAAGGACCGGCTGGCGCGTGAGATCGCCCTGACGGGACCGATGACGGTCGCCGATTTCATGACCCGCTGCCTGCACGATCCGCAGGACGGCTACTATGCGACCCGCCCCGCCCTCGGCGCGACCGGCGACTTCATCACCGCGCCGATGATCAGCCAGATGTTCGGCGAACTGATCGGCCTGTGGGCGGTCGAGCTTTGGCATCGGCTGGGCGCGCCCGAGCGGGTCCGGCTGGTCGAGGTCGGCCCCGGCGACGGCACCCTGATGGCCGACGCCCTGCGCGCCGCCCGGCTGGCGCCGGACTTCCTGCAGGCGGTCGACCTGATCCTGATCGAGCCCAGCGCCCCCCTGCGCGCGGCCCAGGCCCGTATGCTCGCCGACAGCGACGTCCACCCCCGCTGGGTGTCGTCCCTGCAGCAGATCGAGACCGACGCCCCGGTGATCCTGATCGCCAATGAGGTGCTGGACTGCCTGCCCGCCCGTCAGTTCGTGAAGACCGAGGACGGCTGGGCCGAGCGCTGCGTGGGCGTCAGCGACGCCGACAGCGGCGGCGGCGAGCTGCAGTTCGGTCTGGTGCGGATCACCGGCGGCTTCCGCCGCCCGGACTACGAGGTCGAGCCGGGCCAGACGGTCGAGATTTCCGACCAGCAGGCCGTCTTCGGCCGCGATCTGGCGACCCTGCTCACAGCCTCGGGCGGCGCCGCCCTGATGATCGACTACGGCCGGTCGAAGCCGGAGGCCGGAGACACCCTGCAGGCCCTGAAACGCCATCAGAAGGTCGATCCGCTGGCCGAACCCGGCGAGGCCGACCTGACCCAGTGGGCCGACTTCCCCACCGTGCAGGAGGCGGCGGTCCACGCCGGCGCCGGCGTCACCGGCTGTCTCGGCCAGGGCGAGTTCCTGACGCGGCTGGGCATCGAGGCCCGGGCCGACCGGCTGAAGTCCGGCCGCCCCGACGCCGCCCCCGTCATCGACCGGCAACTGGCGCGCCTGACCGACGACGACCAGATGGGAACCCTGTTCAAGGCCTGCGCGATCTTCTCTCCGCACACCCTGGTCGTGCCGGGCTTCGAGGAATAGCCATGTCGCTGGAGCCGATCACCCACCCCCTGCTGGAGCGCGCGGGCGTCCGCCACGGCTTCTTCACCCGCCGCGGCGGCGTATCGGGCGGCCTCTATGACAGCCTGAACACCGGCCTGGGCTCCACCGACGATCCCGCCGCCGTGGCCGAGAACCGCCGTCGCATCGCCGCCCACATGGGCGGGACGCCGGACGACATCGCCGCTTGCTACCAGATCCACTCCGCCGTCTGCCGCGTCGCCGAGGCGGGCTGGAAGGGGGAGCGGCCCGAGGGCGACGCCGTCGCCACCGCCGCGCCCGGCGTCGTCTGCGGCGTCCTGACCGCCGACTGCGCCCCGGTCCTGCTGGCGGACCCCGAGGCCGGCATCGTCGGCGCGGCCCATGCGGGCTGGAAGGGCGCGCTGGGCGGCGTGGTCCACTCCACCGTCGCCTCAATGCAGGCTCTGGGCGCCGACCCCTCGCGCATCGTCGCCGTCGTCGGCCCCTGCATCGCGCAGGCGTCCTATGAGGTCGGCGCCGACTTCGAGGAACGTTTCGCCCACCATGATCCGGGCAGCGAGCGCTTCTTCGTCCCCGGCTCCGCCCCGGACAAGAGGCTGTTCGACCTGCCCGGTTTTGTCCTTTGGCGCCTGGAACAGGCGAACGTGGGTCAGGCGGCGTGGACCGGCCATGACACGCGGGCGGACGAGGCGCAGTTCTTTTCGAACCGCCGCGCGTTCCTGAATGGAGAGCCGGACTTCGGGCGGCTGATGAGCGCGATCAGCCTGGGCTGATACTGGGGCTTCAGCCCGCCATCGCCATTTGCGGCACGCGGGTGACCACGCGCCAGGCCTGCGGGTTGGCCAGCAGTTCGCGGACCAGCAGGTTGTTGATCGCGTGACCGGCCTTCACGCCCTCGTAGCGGCCCAGCAGGGGCGCGCCGAGGACGTACAGGTCGCCGATGGCGTCCAGCGCCTTGTGCTTCACGAACTCGCGCTCCATGCGCAGCCCGCCCGGGTTCAGGATCTGGTCGCCGTCGATGACCACGGCGTTCTCGAGGCTGCCGCCGCGGGCCAGACCGGCCTTGCGCAGCGCCTCGACCTCATGGGCGAAGCCGAAGGTGCGGGCGGCCATGATCTCGTCGCGGAAGGTCTTCTCGTCGACGACGAAGTCCACGACCTGATTGCCGATGACCGGCGTCGGGAAGTCGATCTCGAACCGCATCTCATAGCGGTCGCAGGGCAGCAGGACGGCGCTCTTGTCGCCTTCCTGCACGCGGATCGGCTCCAGGATCTCGATGTACTCGACCGGGGCCTCCTGCTTGCGGAAGCCGGCGCGGTCCAGCAGCTGGACGAACTGCAGGGCCGAGCCGTCCAGGATCGGCAGCTCGGGGCCGTCCACCTCGACCACGGCGTTCGACACGCCGAGCGCGGCGAAGGCGGCCATCAGGTGCTCGATCGTCGACAGGCGCACGCCCGCCGCGTTCTCGATCATGGTGTTCAGGCGGGCGTCGACGACGGCCTCGCCCGAGACCGGAATACGGTTGTCGCGGTCGGTGATGTCGGTGCGGACGAAGACGATGCCCGTGCCGACCGGCGCCGGGCGCACGGCCAGACGCACGCGGTCGCCCGTGTGCACGCCCACGCCGGCGATGATCGCGGGCGCGACGGTCGTCTTCTGCAGATGGTCGTTACGGACCGACAAACTCGAACTCTCTTCTCAATTGCGCCCCGCCTCTGCGTGCGGAGTTCGCCCCACGTGTTGGTTAGCGATGTCTTCGCAAGCGCGAAATGAAAGTCGGGTTTCGGATTGTTTCGGTCTGAAACAGGGAAGGGTCGAGGCCTGAGGGGCGAGGGTCGAGGCAAAAGCAGAAGGGGCGGCCCCTGCGGACCGCCCCCTCGAACCTCTACCCTCGAACCTCGACCCTAGTTGGCCAGCCGGCGCAGGAAGGACGGGATTTCCAGATCGTCCTCGGCCTGTCCGAGTTCCGGCTCGAGGCTCGGCTGGACCTGGCTGGTGTGGCGCATTTCCGTCTGGCGCGGGTTGCCGGACGGATAGGTCGGTTGCTGCTGGCGCTTCTTGCCGAACAGGCTCCAGCCGCTCTTGCGGTGGTCGCGGTCGTCGTAGCCGTCGTCATAGGCCGGCTCGGGGCGCGGCTGCGGCTCCGGCTGGCGGTCCAGATACAGCTCGCCCTGGGCCTGCGGGGCAGCCTCGGCGGCGGCCGGACGCGGACGGGACTCGAACTCCTCGACCCACGGGTCGACGATCGGCTCCAGCGTGCGCTCCTCGGCGACGTGGATGACCGGCTCGGGCTTCGGCTCGGGAGCCTCGGCTACCGCACCGTACGCCGGTTGAGCGGGCTGAAAGGAGGGGACGATGGGGGCTTCCTCGACGCGGGCGCGCACCGGCTCAGCGGCGCGGACCGGCTCCGAACGCACCGGCTCCGAAGCGCGCGGCGCGAACGCCGGGGTCGGACGGCGGGTGTCGAAGGTCGAGGCGCCGGTCGACGGCGGAGCCTTGGCGGCCGACATGTCTTCCATGCCGGTGGCCACGACCGAGACGCGGATCTTGCCGTCCAGGGCCGGGTCGAAGGCGGCGCCGAAGATGATGTTGGCGTCGGCGTCCACTTCGCCGGCGATGGCGTTGGCGGCCTCGTCGACTTCCAGCAGGGTCATGTCCATGCCGCCGGTGATGTTCACCAGCACGGCCTTGGCGCCCTTCAGCGAGGTCTCGTCCAGCAGCGGGTTGGCGATGGCGTTCTGGGCGGCCAGCAGGGCGCGGTCGTCGCCCGTGGCTTCGCCGGTGCCCATCATCGCCTTGCCCATCTCGCTCATCACGGCGCGGACGTCGGCGAAGTCGAGGTTGATCAGGCCCGGCAGGATCATCAGGTCGGTGATCGAGCGCACGCCCGAGTGCAGGACCTGGTCGGCCATGCCGAAGGCGTCGGCGAAGGTCGTGCGCTCGTTGGCGACGCGGAACAGGTTCTGGTTCGGGATGACGATCAGGGTGTCGACGTAGCGTTGCAGCTCCGCGATGCCGGCCTCGGCCAGGCGCATGCGGTGACGGCCTTCGAAGGTGAAGGGCTTGGTGACGACGCCGACGGTCAGGATGCCGCGATCACGGGCGCATTTGGCGATGACCGGCGCGGCGCCGGTGCCGGTGCCGCCGCCCATGCCGCAGGTGATGAAGACCATGTGGGCGCCGTCCAGATGGCCGAAGATCTCCTCGGCCGATTCCTCGGCGGCGTTCATGCCGACTTCCGGGTGCGCGCCGGCGCCCAGACCCTGGGTGATGGTCTCGCCCAGCTGGATGCGGCGATCCGTCTTGGCGAAGCTGAGATGCTGGGCGTCGGTGTTGGCGACGACGAACTCGACCCCTTCAAGGCCGGCGTCGATCATGTTGTTGACGGCGTTGCCGCCTGCGCCGCCGACGCCGAAGACGACGATCCGGGGCTTCAGTTCCGTGGCTTGCGGACGCACCAGCGAGAGAGACATTTTTCCGACCCTAATTCCGACCCTGCCCAACCAGTCCCAATGCGAGATCCCCGCCGAATCGCATTGGTTATGAGCGCGTTAAGGAAGCGCCCGAACTGCTTAAGGGAGTGTTACCGGATAGGCTGAGTCGGAGCGCCGGCCATCATTTTCGTTAACCTGCACCACAGAAAGTCCCCGTTTTGCGGGGTCCGCTCCAGCTTGGCCGTTAACCATGACGGGCGGATGCGGGATCTGACCGGCTGCGGGCGCGAAGGCAGCAGGCAGTAGGCAGCAGGTCGGCGCCGGGGCCTCGCAACGCAATGGAGCCAAGGAAGGTGGAATCACGGCGTCCGGCCGACACGCGGCCCTGCCCTCCTCCGAGCTAACGCCCCCTGCTGCCTGCTGCCTGCTGCCTGCTGCCTGCCCCCTCCGGACAACGAAAAAGGGCGGCTCTTTCGAGCCGCCCTTTCCCTGTTCTGGATCGAACCGGAACTTACCAGGGACGGTAGTTCAGGCCGATGAAGAAGCGGGTGCCGTACGGGTCCATGCTGTCCACCAGGGTTTGACCCAGGTAGGCCGGCTGTTCGGCGTCGAACGCGTTGACCACGCCGGTACGCAGGCTCAGCTGGTCGTTCACGTTGATGCGGACCGTGAAGTCATGGCGGGTGAAGTCACCCGTGTTCATGTACTCCGGCAGACGGGCGTCGACGTTGCCCGACTGAACCAGGTCACGGATCATCGACGAGTCCTGACCCGCTTGCCAGTCAGCGGTCCAGTTGACGCTGAAGGTGTCGTTCGGGGTCCAGGTCAGCGACGAGCTGAAGCGAACGCGCGGGTAAACCAGACCGGTGGTCAGGTCGTTGAACACGGTCGGGCTCAGCGGATCGACGAACTGCTTCTGCTCGATCAGCCACAGGCCGCGGATCGAGTAGTCGAAGCGGCCCCAGGCCTTGCCGAACATTTCTTCGGTGTCGAGCGAGTAGCGCGCGGTGAAGTCCAGGCCGCGGGTTTGCAGCTTGGCGTAGTTCAGCGAAGCCAGGACGAAGCCCGGAGCGCCGCCGGCGCCGCCGACCATGAAGCCCGTCGAACGCGAGGTCGGGTCCATGGTGACGCCGTCCCAGCTGTCCGTCGCGTCACGCCAGATCAGCTCGACGCCCGAGCCGTCGCAGATGTTCGACAGCGTGGTGCCGTCGACGCACTGGTTGGCCAGCGAGTTCAGGGTCGGGGTCGCGATCACGTCGTTGATGGTGATCTCGTAGTAGTCGAGGACCAGCGAGAAGTTCGGGAAGAAGCGCGGCTCGATCACCGTCGAGAAGGTGAACGATTCCGAGGTTTCCGGACGGAGCAGCGGGTTGCCGCCGGCCACGCCGCTGATGCCCGAGGAGTAGTTCGGAGCATAGTCGTCGACGTTGGTCGCGGTGTTGCCGTTGAAGTCGTAGAAGCCGACCGGACGACCTTGCAGCACCAGCAGAGCGTTACAGTTGGCCACGCGGTTGGCGCGGACATCAGCCGACTGGTTGATGATCTGGTTGGTCGCGCACGGATCGGTGAACGCGTTGGCGAAGGTTTCCGTGTTCGGCGAGAAGTTTTCGCCGAGGTTCGGGGCCCGGAACGAGGTGTTGTACGAGGCCTTGAACGCGATGTCCTGGATCGGACGGTACACGAAGTTCACGCCGTACACGTCGCCGGTGCCGGCCGTGGTGTAGTCGAAGTAGCGGTACGAACCGCTGATTTCGGCGTACTTGCCTAGCCAGGTGTCGCGGAACAGCGGGATCGACAGTTCGGCGAACAGTTCTTCCGACTCATACTCGGCGCCCGGGAAGTCCGGACCGGTGTTCAGGAACAGCCAGCGGTCGCCGGTGTCGGCGTCACGGCCGATCGCTTCGGTGTATTCACGGCGGTATTCAGCACCCACCGCGACGCCGATCGGGCCGGCGCCGAAGAAGTCCCACAGCTCGCCGGAGACGAAGGCGATCGCCTGCTCCTGCTCGTTGCGCTCGTGCACGGTGATCGCGGCGTCGATGTAGTCCAGGGCCGCTTGGCTCTGGTTGCCGGCGCCGAAGACGTTGATCGGAACGCACTCGTTCAGGGCGGCGATCGACGAGGCGCGGCCGTTGCCGCCCGCCGACGTCGGCCCAATGTTGCCACCCCAGTTGTTGTCGAAGACCGGCAGGCCTTGCGCTTGCAGCAGCTTGGCGCGGCAGACGACTTCGCCCGGACGGCCGTTGACCAGACCGGCGGTGTCGACCACGGCGTCGGCGGCCAGGGTGAAGCGGTGGGTGTCGATGCCGCGCTCGGTGTTGTCCATCTCGGCGACGCCGTAGACGTACGACAGATCCCAGGCCACGTTCTTCAGGAAGAAGATGTCGCCCAGGTCACCGTTGATGTCGAACAGGTAGCGCTGCAGCTGGCGGTTGTTGTCCTGGGTACGGTCCGGACCCCACATGGAGTGACGGGCGTACTGGGCCACCGAGGTGGCGCCCGGCGCGCCCGGAGCGGTCGTCGTCGGAGCCAGGAAGTTGGTGACGGTGTTGTTCTGGATGGCCGTCTTCACGACCGCCGGCAGATAGGCGTTGTCCGACCAACGGATGTCGAACTGCGAACCGCTGCGGGCGATGTTGGTGCTGGTCGCCGCGTACGAGTTGACCAGGTTGATGTCGAAGAAGGTCGGCTGCGAGATATCGAAGGTGTTCTCGTCGATATACTTCGCTTCCAGCGACAGGTTGATGTGCGGCGTGATCGCGAAGTTCAGGCCGGCGGCGAAGCGCTGCGACTCCGACGACGGAACGCGCGACTTCTGACCGAACGTGGCGGCGTTTTCACCGTCGCCGCCGATGTTGTTCGGGCGGTTGATGGCGCCGGTGCCGATGCGGGTGCCGAAGTCGGCCAGACGGGCGGTCGAGCCTTCGTAGATCCAGGTCTTGCCCGGGGTCACGCCGTAGCAGTTCGCCGAGGTGAAGCTGGTGCACTGGCCGTACGGGATGTCCGGATCGTTCAGGGCGCTGGGCTGCTGGGCGTTGGCCAGGGTGGTTTGACCCCAGCTGATGAGCTGCAGCGTGCGACGGTTCATGAAGAGCGTCGAGTCGATGATGCCGTCGTTCGGCGACGTGCTCGGATCGACGTCGGTGGTCGTCAGGACCGACGCGGCGGCCAGCCAGTCGATGTCGAGGACGTCGACGTCGTCGATGTCTTCGTATTCAGCGAAGGCCCACAGGTTCAGACGGTCGTCCAGCAGGTTGGTGCCGATCAGCGCCGAAACGCGCTTGTTGGCTTCACCGCCCTGGTTGATCTGGCCGTAGTTGGCGTCGATTTCCAGACCTTCGAAGTCCTTGCGCAGGACGAAGTTCAGCACGCCCGAGACGGCGTCAGCGCCGTAAACCGACGAGGCGCCGCCGGTGACGATTTCGACGTTCTCGATCAGCAGGCGCGGGATGGTGTCGACGTCGACGGCCAGCGAGCCGCCGTTCGAACCGACCTGACGACGGCCGTCGATCAGGGTCAGGGTGCGGCCCGAGCCCAGCGAGCGCAGGTTGGCCAGCGACAGACCGCCGTCACCCAGGTTCGAACCGGTGGTGTCCGACGGGACGACCGAGTTCGACAGGGCCGGGATGGTGGCCAGGTAGTCGATGATGGTCGACTGACCGGTTTGCTGCAGCTCTTCCCCCGAGACGGTGATCAGCGGGGTCGGCGAGTTGGTCGGGTCACGACGGATACGCGAACCGGTGACGACGACTTCGCCCAGGTCGGTTTCGTCCTGAGCAGCCTGGCCCTGAACGGTCACGCCCGGGAGCTGGCTCTGAGCGAAGGCCGGAGCCGCCACAGCCATGACCCCGGCCAGGATCGTAGTGCCAAAGAGATACTTGCGCTTGATTAGCATGTGTTGGGCCCCAACCGATAAAGGATGCAAGACGCAGCGCTCCACCCGGAGGGGGAACACTGTTTCGGATTGCACGCTAGCAGCAAAGGCGGCTGCCACAAGGGATTGTGGCCGCTTGGCGACCAATCGAGACCCGGGTTGTTACAATCCGGACACAGTCTCGCCACGCAGGCGAGAAAAACGGCCCCTTGAGGCCGGATAACGGCAAAACTCTCGCCGTTATCTCCGCGAAATTGGGGCGCTGGCGCGGCCCTGAAGGCTAGAGATTTTCGCGCAGCCAGCCCGCCGCGCGGCCCAGAAGGCCGCCCGCGTGGGCGCGCGGCGCGTCCGCCGCGGTGATCTGGCGACTCATCAGTTTCCGGGCCGAAACCGCCTCGCGCGGACCGTAGGCGGCGCGCAGAAGCACGCCCGCCGCCGAGCAGAATGCGGGGCCGGAAGCGGCGTCGGCGAGGTGAGGCGCGCGTTGCGGCTTGCCCAGGCGCACCGGGCGGTCGAACACCCGAACCGCCAGTTCACGGACACCATTCAGCTGGCTGGCGCCGCCGGTCAGCACCAGGCCCGCCCCGGGCTCGAGCCCGACGCCGGCGTTGCGCAGGCGGTCGCGCAGCAGCTCGAGGGTCTCCTCGACCCGCGGCGCGATGACGGTCTTCAGCATGGCGCGCGGCACGATGACCGGACCTGCCGAGGCGTCCTCGCCGCGCGGCGGGGCCTCCAGCATCTCGCGGTCCTCGTTGGCGCTGGCCATCGCCGATCCGTGCAGGGTCTTGAGCCGCTCGGCGCCGGCGCGCGAGGTCGACAGCCCCCGGGCGATGTCCGCGGTGACGTGATCGCCGCCGATGTTCAGGGATTCGATGTGCAGCAGGCTGCGGCCGCCCCAGACCGCGGCCGAGGTCGCGCCGCCGCCCATGTCGATGCAGACGCAGCCGAGGTCCATCTCGTCGTCTTCCAGCGCGGCCAGAGACGACGCCACCGGCGCGGCCACCACGCCCTGCAGGTCGAGGTGGGCCAGCTCCAGACAGTGGCTTAGGGCGTTGAAGGCGCTTTCGGCCATGGACACGACCAGCAGGTCGAGCCCGAGCGACTGTCCCCGCATCGAGCGCGGATCGTGCACGCCGCGCGCGCCGTCCACCGACCAGCTGATCGGCAGGACGTGGATCGGGCGACGGTTCGGCAGGCGGATCTGGGCCAGGGCGAGGGCGATCGCGCGCGCCAGGTCGGAATCGCCGACCGGGTGCTGTCCCAGCGAAACCCGCGACTGGACGCGATGGCTGGCCATCTGGCCGATGGCCGTGGTCACGACCACGCCCGAGACCGGCGAGCCGGCGGCGCGCTCGGCGCGCTCGACCGCGTGGCCGATGGCCTGGGCGGCCTCTTCCATGCTGATGATGCCGCCGCCCTTCACGCCGCGCGACTGGACGTGCCCGGCCCCGGCGACCCGCACAGTGCGGTCCGCGTGGCGCACGCCTTCCGGCTTCATGATGAAGCAGCCGACCTTGGACTGGCCGAGATCGAGCGCCGCCACCACGGGAACCCGTCCCGCGCCGCCGCGACCATCCACAGTTTTGTCCACAGACCGTCCGGCCATGCGTCGTCCTCTCATCACTCAGGCGTCGCCGGACGAGGGCCGGACGGCGACCTCTTCCGGAGTTCTCAGGTCGATCCGGGCGAAGCCCAGTTCCAGCAGGCGGCGGCGCTGGTCCATCTCGTCGAGCTGGATCAGGGCGGCGTCCTGGTTGGTGGCCGGCAGCTGGATCAGGCTGCCGTCCTTGAGGCGCAGGTCCCAGCGCCGCTCGTCGACACGGACCAGCGCGTCGAGGCGGCTCATCAGCCGGGGGCGCTGGGCGACCAGAGGCAGGATTTCGGCGGCGGCCTGTTCGGCGCCCACGCCGACGACCAGCGGCAGGGCGGGATAGCGGCCCGGATCAGCGCCCGGGATCACCCGCCCCTGCCCGTCGATCACCTGGTTGCGCCCGGCGACCTGCCAGATCGCCATCCGGTCATGCTCGACCACGTGCACGATCAGGGTGTTGGGAAGCAGGCGCACGACGCGGGCCGACTTGACCCAGCCCACGCCCTCGACCCGCTCGCGCACGGCGTCCAGGTCGATGGAGGTGATCGGCTGGCCGGACTGCAGTTGGACGGCGCGCTGGATCGAGGCCGTGGCCTCGGCGCTCTCGCCCTCGATGAAGACCTTCTCCAGCTTGAAGCCCATGCCGACGGTGACGCCGTCAATTCCCCGTCCGAACGACGCGCCGATGCGCTCGGCGCGGGCGCCGGTCGCCAGAACGCCGCCGAGCAGCAGGACGCCCGCCGTGATGGAGATGATGACCGCGCGGGGCGACAGGTCCAGACGACCGATGGCCGCCACCTTGCCCGGGATGGGCGAAGCGTTGCGGGGCGCGCGACCGCGCCCTCCGTTCCGGGGCGCCGCGCCGCGTTTTGCGGTCTGGCTCGAATTCTGTCGCCGACCGCCGCGAACTACCGCGGGCATGAGGCGTCCTCCACCATCCACCGGACAAGGTCTTTGTATTCCAGCCCGCAGTACGCGGCCTGCTCGGGGACGAGCGAAGTCGGCGTCATGCCGGGCTGGGTGTTGACCTCCAAGAGGACCAGAACGTCCTTAACATCGTCATAACGGAAGTCGGATCGGCTAACGCCCCGGCAACCAAGCGCCTTGTGGGCGAGTTCCGCCTCGCGCATCGCCGCCTCGAACACATGGGCGGGCAGCTCGGCCGGCAGCTTGTGGACCGATCCGCCGGGCGCGTACTTGGCTTCGTAGTCATAGAAGCCCTTCACCGGCGTGATGTCGGTCACGGTCAGGGCGCGCGGGCCCGCGGCCTCGCCCAGGACGGTGACGCACAGTTCCTTGCCGGGGATGTAGGGCTCGACCATCACCTCCTCGCCATAGGTCCAGTCGGGCGCCCCGACCTCCGTCTGAGGGCCGTTGGCGCCTTCCGGCACCAGATAGACCCCGACGGACGAGCCCTCGGCGTTCGGCTTGATCACATAGGGGGGCGGGATGACGTGGCGGCTGGCCACCTCGTGCCGGTCGTACAGGCCGCCGCCGGGAACCTCGACGCCCGCGGCGCGCAGGACGGACTTGGTCTTGTCCTTGTCCATGGTCAGGGCCGAGGCCAGCAGGCCGGAGTGGGTGTAAGGGATCTGCAGGGTCTCGAGGATGCCCTGGACGCAGCCGTCCTCGCCCCATTCGCCGTGCAGGGCGTTCAGGACCACGTCGGGCTTCAGCTCGGTCAGCACCTGGGCCAGATCGCGCCCCGCATCCACGCGGCTGACCCTGGCCACCTGCCCTTCCAGGGCGTCGGCGCAACCCTTGCCGGAACTGAGCGACACCTCCCGCTCTGACGACAGACCACCCATCAGGACGGCGACGTGAAGGTCGGAAAGGGGACGGGTCATGATCGGCTCCGGGCATCTTCAGCGCCCTCCAACCGATTGCCGCGAGGACGGTTAAGAAGCCTTAACCAGAACCCGGCCTGTGCGAGATAAATTGGGGGTGAGCGGCGTCAGGCCTTCCGGCCGATCCGCTTGATCTCCCAGTCCAGCTGGACGCCGGTCTTGGCCTTCACGTCGGCGCGGACGGCCTCGCCCAGCCCCTCGATGTCGGCGGCGGTCGCCTCGCCGGGGTTGATCATGAAGTTGGAGTGCAGGTCGCTGAACATGGCCCCGCCGCCGTTCACGACGTGCAGCTTGCCGCGCCAGCCCGCTTCATCGACCAGCTTCCACGAGGAGTGGCCTTCGGGATTCTTGAAGGTCGAGCCGCCGGTCTTCTCGCGGATCGGCTGGGTGGTCTCGCGGCGGCTGGTGATCTCGTTGATCTTCGCCGTGACGGCCTCGGGATCGGCGGGCGTCCCGCGATAGACGGCCTCGACCCAGATGATCTCGTTCTCCGGCACGACCGAGTGCCGATAGGTGTAGCCGAAGTCGGCCAACGCATAGTCCACGCGCTCGCCCGACCGGGTCAGGCCCCAGGCCGAGACCAGCACATCCTTGGTCTCCGCGCCGTAGCAGCCCGCGTTCATGGTCAGGGCGCCGCCGATGGTGCCCGGAATGCCCGCATAGAACTCCAGCCCGCCGATGCCCGCTTTCGCGCTGGCCTTGGCGACCATGCTGTCCAGCGCGCCCGCGCCCGCCGTGATGGTGTCGCCCTCGGTCGTGATCTGGGCCCACGGACGCCCCGCCAGCCGGATCACCACGCCCTCGACCCCGCCGTCCCGCACGATGACGTTGGAGCCGACGCCGAGAACGGTCACCGGCACAGCCGGGTCCAGCGCTTTCAGGAAGTCGGCCAGATCATCGGCGTCCGCCGGGATGAACAGCGCATCCGCCGTCCCGCCGACCCGGAACCAGGTGTACGGCCCCAGCGGCTCGTTCAGCAGCAGCTTGCCGCGGACTTCGGGGTACTGGCTCAAGACAGCGCCTCCAGCTGCGCCGGCAGGGCGTAGGCCCAGCTGGTGATGTCGCCGGCGCCCAGCAGGACAACCAGGTCGCCCGGCTTCGCCTCTTCCTTGATGGCGCGCGGCAGGACGGCGGCGTTCTCCAGCGGCTGGACATGCCGATGCCCGAAGCGGCGGATGCCGTCGACCAGCGCATGCTTATCCACGCCCTCGATGGGGCTTTCGCCCGCCGGATAGACGTCGGCGACGATGACGGCGTCCGCGTCCGAGAAGCAGGTGGAGAACTCCTCCATCAGGTCGCGGAGGCGGGTGTAGCGGTGCGGCTGGACCACCGCGATGACCCGGCCCTCGGCCACCTGACGGGCGGCCTTCAGCACGGCGGCGATCTCGACCGGGTGGTGACCGTAGTCGTCGATGACCCGCACGCCGCCGGCCACGCCCGTGGTGGTGAAGCGGCGCTTCACCCCGCCGAACCCGGCCAGACCGGCCTTGATCGCCTCGTCCGACACGTCCAGCTCGCGCGCCACGGCGATGGCGGCCAGGGCGTTGGAGACATTGTGCCAGCCGGCCATCGGCAGGTGCAGGCCCTCGATACGGACGGGCTCGTCCAGCGCGGCCAGGCCCTGCTGCTGGATCACCACGTCGAAGCGGCAGCCGTCCGGGCCCATGTCGCAGTTCTCGGCGCGGACCATGGCCTGCGGGTTCAGGCCGTAGGTGACCAGACGCCGGTTATCGATGGAGGCCACGAGGCGCTGGACCTCGGGGTGGTCCAGACAGACCGCCGCGAAGCCGTAGAAGGGGATGTTCTCGACGAAGTCCACGAAGGCCTTCCGGACGCCGTCGAAGTCGCCGTAGTGATCCAGATGCTCGGGATCGATGTTGGTTACGATGGCCACCGTCGACTTCAGGCGCAGGAAGCTGCCGTCGCTCTCGTCGGCCTCGACCACGATCCAGTCGCCGTCGCCGACCTTGGCGTTGGTGCCGTAGGCGTTGATGATCCCGCCGTTGACCACCGTCGGGTCCAGACCGGCGGCGTCCAGCAGGGCCGCGACCATCGAGGTCGTCGTCGTCTTGCCGTGGGTGCCCCCGACCGCGATCGAGAACTGCAGCCGCATCAGCTCGGCCAGCATCTCGGCCCGGCGGACCAGCGGGATGCGGCGCTCGCGGGCGGCCATCATCTCCGGGTTCGAGGCCTTCACCGCCGTCGAATAGACCACCGCCGACACGCCCTCGCCCACATGGGCGGCGTCATGGCCGATGAAGATCTTGGCGCCCAGCTTCTCCAGCCGCTCGGTATTGGCCGAGGCCTTGGCGTCCGAGCCCTGCACCGAATAGCCGATCTTCAGCATGATCTCGGCGATGCCGCTCATGCCGATGCCGCCGATACCGACGAAGTGGACAGGACCGAGGTCGAACGGAACGGGGCGAAGGCGAGCGATCATCGAAGCGGGTTAGCAGGGGTTTGGGCGGAATGCATCACCTTCGGACGGCGAGCCGGGAAAGTGGCTAGTGGTTAGTGATTGGTGGTTCGATGCCGCCACCAGCGTTGCGAGACCACAGCCGTGCGTGACGCCGCCACCCACTAATCACTAATCACTAGCCACTAGCCACTAGCCACTAGCCACTAGCCACTAGCCACTAGCCACTTGGCCGCGCCGACGCCGAATAGCCAAGCGCCGCCGCCAATCCCGCCCTCAGTCCTCCGACACGAAGTCCTGCGCGAACTCCGGCGAGTCCTCGTCCCCCGGCAGCAGGGGCGTTTCGTCGTCGCCGTCGCCCGAGCGGGTCGGATCGGGCACCTCGAAGCCGACGGGGATGGACAGGTCCAGCAGGCCCGCGGCCTTCATCTCCTGCACGCCCGGCAGGTCGTAGAGGCTGGCCAGGCTGAAGTGCTCCAGGAACCTGTCGGCGGTCGCATAGGTCACCGGACGACCCGGCGTGCGGCGCCGACCCTTCAGCTTCACGAAGCCCATCTCCAGCAGCAGGTCCAGCGTCCCCTTGGACAGGGAGACGCCGCGCACGCTCTCGATCTCGGCGCGGGTGCAGGGCTGGTGGTAGGCGATGATGGCGAGGGTCTCGAGCGCGGCCTTGGACAGGCGGCGCGGCTCCTCGCGCTCCTCGGTCATCATGAAGCTGAGGTCGGCGGCGGTGCGGAAGCGCCAGCGGTCGGCCACGCACTCCAGCTCCACGCCCCGGTTCTGATACCGCTCGCGCAGCGCCGAGATGGCCCCGCCCACATCCGCGCCCTCGGGCAGGCGGCGCGCGATCTCGGCCGCCGACAGCGGTCCGGCGGCGGCGAACAGAAGCGCCTCGACGCGGCGTTCGATCTCCAGATCGTCAGGGGCGAAGGTCAGGCTCATCGGATCAGTTCGGGGTCAGTTCCAGCGGCAATCCCTTGCCACGGCGCTTGAGGAAGATTTCAGCGAAGGCCTCGGCCTGTTTCACATCCATGGCCCCCTCCTTCACCAGCTCCAGACTGGCCGACAGGGTCGAGGCTGTATAGCTGGCCTGTGTCGGCCCCTCCTCGTCCTCGTACTTCTCGGGCGCGACGCGATGGAGCGGGGTCCACTCCTCCATGCGCGGCAGGATCTCGCGCAGCCAGTCGCGCGCGGCCTCCAGCTGGAAGGCCTCGACCCGCTGGCCGGGATTGTAGCGCCGCAGTTCCTCGCGCCGCCGCTGGGTCACATAGGCGGCCATCAGCTCGTACAGGCTGGCGTCGATACGGTCGGACGGGATGATGACGGTGGCCTCGGGGTCGCCGCGGGTGAAGACATCGCGCTTCAGTTGGGGGCGCGACTGGATCGCCTCCACCGCCCGCCGCATGGCCTCCAGCTTCTGCAGCCGGAAGGCCAGCGCCGCCGCCATTTCCTCCGCCGGGACCTCGTCCGCCTTGCCCTTCTCGTTGCGGGGCAGCAGCAGCCGCGACTTCAGGTAGGCCAGCCAGGACGCCATCACGAGATAGTCGGCGGCCAGCGAGAAGTTGCGACGGCGGGCCTCGTGCACGAAGGCCAGATACTGTTCCGCCAGACGGGTGATGGACAGCTTCAGCAGGTCCACCTTCTGCGTCCGGGCCAGCGCCAGCAGGACGTGCAGCGGACCTTCATAGCCCTCCAGATCGACCACGAAGGCGTCGCGGGTGTCGACCTGCTCGGCCGCCGCGAAGTCGAGGTTGGGCTGGAAGGCGTCCGTCACCCGTCAGGCCTCCGCCACATCCGGCCCCTTGGCCGCATCCAGCCGTCCGGTCAGCGCCGCGTCGAAGCGGTCGCGGGCCTCGCGATAGTCCAGCGGCTCGGGCGTATGGACGATCCGGGCCAGGGCCGCGTCGGCGCGGCGCTTGGCGCCGCCCTTCAGCTTGCCGGTCCCCTCGGCGACCTGACGCATCTCGTCCAGAACGCCGTTCCAGTGGATCACCAGATCGCATCCGGCCTTCAGCGACTTCTCGGCCCGTTCGGTCAGGGTGCCCGACAGGGCGTTCATGACCAGATCGTCCGACAGCAGCAGGCCGTTGAAGCCCAGTCGCTCGCGGATCAGCCTGATCGCCTTCCTCGACTGGGTCGCCGGATGCTTCCGGTCGATGGCGGTGAAGACGATGTGGGCCGTCATGCCGATCGGCATGTCGGACAGCGCCCTGAACGGCGCGAAGTCCCACGCGTCCAGCGTCTCCAGATCGGCGTGGACCGTCGGCAGTTCCTTGTGGGTGTCGGCGAAGGCGCGGCCGTGGCCGGGCATGTGCTTGATCACCGGCAGGACCCCGCCCGCCAGCAGCCCCTCGGCCGCCGCGCGGCCCAGCTGGGCCACCGTCTCCGGGCCGCGGGCCCAGGCGCGGTCGCCGATGATGTCGTGGGCGCCGGGCACCGGCACGTCCAGCACCGGGGCGCAGTCGATGTTGATCCCGACCGCCTTCAGCTCGTGCGCCATCAGGCGGCCGCCCAGCCGGACCAGTTCGCGGGCCGCCAGCGGATCATTGGTCGCCTTCAGATAGGCTTCGGCGGGCGGATATTTCGGCCAGTGCGGCGGCCCCATCCGCTGGACCCGGCCGCCCTCCTGATCGATCAGGATCGGGGTCTTGTCGTCACCGCCGATGCAGTCGCGCAGCTCATCGGTCAGGGCGCGCAGCTGGTCCGGGCTGTCCACGTTGCGGCGGAACAGGATGAAGCCCCACGGCCGGGTGTCGGCGAAGAAGGCCTTCTCCTCCGCCGTCAGCCGATGGCCGTGACAGCCGTAGATCGCCGCGGACGTCACCGGGCGTCAGCGCACGATGCAGTCGCCGCCGCCCGACTTGATGGCGGTGCACAGGCTGGTCGCCTGTTCACGGCTCAGGCCGGTCACGGTGGTGCGGTACAGGGTGGAGCCCGACGACGAGGTCACTTCCTGAACCCGGCGGCTGCCTCCACGGGTCAGCGAGGGGTAGCGGCCGACGACCTGGTTGTACTCGCGCTCGGCGATGGCAGGGGTCGAGAAGGCGCCGATCTGGACGCCCGAGGTTCCGCCGGCGGCGGGCGCGGGCGTCGGGGCGGGCTCGGTCTTCGCGGGCGGCGGCGTGGTCGCGGCGGGCGGCGCCGTCGGGGTCTCGACCGGCTGCGGCAGCGGGCGCGGCTGGACCGTCTCGGGCGGCGGCACGAAGGTCGGGGGCGTGGTCGGGTTTTCGGCGTCCGAATAGACGTCGATGCCCGCTTCCGGATCGACCGGCTGGGCGTCGACCGGCACATCGCCCTTCATCTCGCCGACCGGCGTGCCGACGGCAGGCGGCGCCTTGTCGGGATTGGCCGAATCCCACGGCCGCAGCACCAGCACCGCGACGATGATGGCCAGCAGGACGGCGATGCTGATGATCAGGGTCAGCGGCGGCGTCTTGCCGCCTCCGCCCACGGGGCCGTGCCCGCCGCCCCGGCGCGCGTCGTAGCCGCCGCGATCGAACGGCAGATCATCCTCGGTCGGCGGCGTATAGGCGCCGCGGTCGCGACCCGGGTTGGGACGATAGGGATCTTCGTGGGACATGGCCGCGCCTCAGGAACCTCGCCGACAGCGAATCGCCCGCGTCGGCCAACTACTCTACCCGTCCCAGCGGACCTTACGAATCACAGATCCAGCGCGAGGTCGAGGCTGAACAGCTTCCTGTGCTCCTCGATCGCATAGCGGTCGGTCATGCCGGCGATGTAGTCGCAGACGGCGCGGGCGCGCCGCGTCTCGTCGCCGCCGCGAGCCGGTTTCGACCACTCCGGGGGCATGGTCTCCGGCTCGGCCATGAACAGGTGGAACATCTCGGACAGGATGCGCCGCGCCTGGCTGCGGGTGCGGTTGACCCGGTAGTGGCGGTACATCCGCTCGAACAGGAATTTCCGCAGCACGCCGAGATCGGCCAGCATGGCCGGCGAGAAGGCGACCAGCGTCCGCGAGGCGGTGCGCACGTCTTCGGTCGAGCGGATGTTGTCCGCCTCGATCCGACGCCCCGTCTCGGCCAGCACGTCCTCGACCATGACGCCGATCATCCGGCGCACGGCCTCGATGCGGACCATGCGCTCGTCGATATCGGGCCAGTCGGCGCGAACGCCGTGCAGGACCGGTCCGATCAGCGGCACCTCCATCAAATCGGCCAGGGTGAACAGGCCGGCCTGTACCCCGTCGTCGACGTCGTGGTTGTTGTAGGCGATGTCGTCCGCGATCGCCGCCGCCTGCGCCTCCAGCGAGGCGAAGCTGTCCAGCCGCAGGTCCCAGCCCGGGGCATAGTCGGCGATGGCCTTCCACGCCGGCTCATCCAGGCGGTGGCTGACGGGGCCGTTGTGCTTGACCACCCCCTCGACGGTTTCCCAGCTCAGGTTGAGGCCGTCGAACTGCGGATAGCGGTGCTCCAGCTTGGTCACCACGCGGAAGGTCTGGACGTTGTGGTCGAACCCGCCCCACGCGGCCATGCAGGCCTGGAGCTCGTCCTCGCCCGCGTGACCGAAGGGCGGATGGCCCAGATCGTGGGCCAGGGCCACCGTCTCGGCCAGATCGGTATCCAGCCGCAGGGCATGGGCCAGCGACCGGGCGATCTGCGCCACCTCGAGGCTGTGGGTCAGCCGGGTGCGGTAGTGGTCGCCCTCGTGCGCGACGAAGACCTGGGTCTTTTCCTTCAGGCGGCGGAAGGCGGTCGCATGGATGATGCGGTCCCGGTCGCGGGCGAAGGCGTTGCGGGTGCGGCTGATGGGCTCGGGCGACAGCCGGCCACGGCTGTGCTCGGGATATTCGGCGTAAGGCGCGCGGTCAGGGATCAAGTTCGGCTGCTCATTCGCTCGTGCGCCCTTTGCGAACGACCGTCCGCGCCTCATATAGGCCCGCGTGAGCACCGTCCAATCCGCCCCGACCTTCACCGTCTCCGCCCCCACGGGCGGGCATGGCCTGACCCTGTCCGAAAGCGCCGCCCGCCGGTTGGCGAAACTGGGCGAGGCCGAAGGGCGCGCGGTGGTGCTGCGGGTCGCCGTCGACGGCGGCGGCTGCTCGGGCTTCCAGTACCGTTTCGAGCTGATCGAGGCGGGCGACGCCGACGACATCCGCATCGAGACCGACGGTCAGGCGGCGGTCGTCGACCCCGTCTCCCTGCCCTTCCTCAAGGGCTCCGAGATCGCCTTCGTCGATGATCTGGCCGGCGCGCAGTTCGTGGTGCGCAACCCGAACGCGGCCTCCAGCTGCGGCTGCGGCGTCAGCTTCTCCATCTGAAACAAAGCTCTGCGGCGATCGACCGCAGTTACGTGATTCACCGTAAACGCCCGTGAACCTCACGGTCAGGCCTGTCGTGCTTGAGGGGTCACAAGCGCCGCTTTCCTGGCCTTGTTCCCGGTACGACAATGAAGATCAGCTCCCTGTCGCTCTCCACGAAGACGGCCCTGATGGTCATCGCCGCCCTCGGCGTGCTGACCCTCTCCCTGATGGGCGTCGCCTCGATCCTGCTGTCGCGGGACGCGGCCGAACGGGCCGCCGAGCGGCAGGAAACCAACATGCGCGTCGCCTGGGACGTGCTGGCCGACTACGGCGAGGACTTCAGCGTCCAGGGCGACACCCTGATGGTCGGCGAGTTTCCGCTGAACGACTTCGTCGAGCCGGTGGACCGCATCAAGGCGCTGGTCGGGGGCACCGCGACGGTCTTCATGGGCGACATGCGGGTCACGACCAATGTCGTGAAGGATGACGGCTCCCGCGCCGTCGGAACCAAACTGAAGGCCGGCCCGGTGCACGACGCCGTCCTGCGCGACGGCAAGCCGTATCGCGGCAGCGCCGACATCCTCGGCAAGCCCTATTTCGTCGCCTACGACCCGATCAAGAACGCCGCCGGCGAGACCATCGGCGTGCTGTATGTCGGGGTCCCCAAGGCCGACTTCATGGCCTCGGTGAACCAGGTCATGATCGCCCTGTTCATCAGCGGCACGGTTGTGGCCCTGCTGATCCTCGGCGTCGCCCTGCTGCTGTCGCGCCGGATGTTCTCGCCGCTGAAGGCCCTGTGCGACCGCATGGAGAGCCTGCGCCAGGGCGACACCGATTTCGAGGCGCCGTGGGCGGCCCGGGGCGACGACATCGGCCACATCGCCCGCGCCGTGCTGGCCTTCCGCGACGCCGCCGTCCGCCAGCGCGAGGTCGAGGGCGAGGCCGAAGGCATGCGCGAGACGGCCCGGGCGTCCCGCATCGCCTCCGAAGCCGAGCGCGCCCGTCTGGCCGAGGAGGACGCCGTGGTCGTCGACGCCCTGGGCAAGGGCCTGTCGGCCCTGGCGCAAGGCGACCTGACCCATCGCATCGACGTGACCTTCGCCGAGCGCAGCCGCCAGCTGAAGGACGACTACAACGCCGCCATGGACGCCCTGTCCGACACCATGGGCGAGATCATCACCCTGACCGGCGCCATGCGCTCGGGCACGGCCGAGGTCAGCACCGCCACCGACGACCTGTCGCGCCGCACCGAGCGTCAGGCCGCCGCCCTGGAGGAGACCGCCGCCGCCCTGGACGAGATCACCGTCACGGTGAAGAAGACCGCCGAGGGCGCGCGCGCCGCCGCCGACATCACCAACGGCGCCCAGAAGGGGGCCGCGGAGCGCGAGCAGATCATCGCCGACACCACCGCCGCCATGGCGCAGATCGAGAGCACCTCGGGCCGGATCGGCGAGATCATCGGCGTCATCGACGAGATCGCCTTCCAGACCAATCTTCTGGCCCTGAACGCCGGGGTTGAGGCCGCCCGCGCCGGCGAGGCCGGTCGCGGCTTCGCCGTCGTCGCCTCGGAGGTCCGGGCCCTGGCCCAGCGCTCGGCCGACGCGGCCAAGGAGATCAAGGAGCTGATCGCCGCCTCCAGCGCCAGCGTCGGCGAAGGCGCCCAGTTGGTCGCCCGCACCGGCGGCGCCCTGACCGCCCTGATCGGGCAGGTGGCGAAGATCAACCAGCTGGCCGGCGAGATCGCCGCCTCGGCCAACGAGCAGGCCGTGGGGCTGGTCGAGATCAACACCGCCGTCAACCAGATGGACCAGACCACCCAGCAGAACGCCGCGATGGTCGAACAGACCACCGCCGCCAACCAGGCCCTGAGCTACGAGGCCGAACAGCTGGCCGGCCTGATCCAGCGCTTCCGCATCGCCGGCGGCTCGCCCCGTCAGGCGATGGCGCGGGCGGCCTGATCGGTCAAAACAAACTCTGGAAACTAAACAATAATTTCCAACACGACAGACTAAAGCGACCCGAGGCCCGGATGACTGCATGCGCAGTCTCCGGGCCTTTCTCTTTAGCGCTCCGCCCGTCCCGGATCAGCGCTGCGCGCTGTCCGGGATGACAAGGGGCCGGAGGCTCAGTCCCTGACCAGCCCGCCGTCGACGACGAGGTTCTGGCCGGTCACCGCCCGGCTCCAGGGCGAGGCGAAGAAGAGGACGGCGTCGGCGAACTCCTGCGGCGTCGTGACCGAGCGCAGCGGGGTCATGCCGGCGATCAGGTCGAAGACCGCTTCCGGGGTCGCCTTGCTGGCGTCGGTGGTGCGCAGCAGGCCGCCGGAGACCATGTTGACCGTGATCCCCTGCGGGCCGAGGTCGGCCGAGGCCGTGCGGGTCAGGCTGAGCAGGGCGGCCTTGGCGGCGGTGTAGTCGTGGTAGGGCACCACCGGGTTCTGGAACAGGTTGGTGCCGATGTTGATCACCCGGCCGAAGCCGTTGGCGGCCATGGCCGGCGTCGCGGCCTGGATGACGTTCAGGGCGCCGCGCACGACGGTGGCGAACTGGTCGTCGATCTCGGACCAGTCGAGGTCCTCGAACTTCGAGCGGGCGTCGCCGTTGAAGCTGTAGTCCAGCGCATTGTTGACCACGGTGGTCACCGGCGCGCCGAACACGTCCTCGGCCATGGCGACCATTTCGTACACCGCCTCGCGGTCGGTGACGTCGGCGCGGAAGGCGACGGCCTGTTCAGGGAACTCATCGACCAGCTCGCGGGCAGCGTCCTCGCTGGCGCGGAAATTGATGACCACCCGCGCGCCCTGCGCCGCGAAGGCCCGGATCACGGCGGCGCCGACGCCGCGCGCCCCGCCGGTGACGAGGACGATCTGTTCCGACAGTTGCATCAGGCGAGGGTCTCCTGGAAGCGGACCGGGCGGCCGTGGGCGGTCCCCTGCAGCTCGCTGTCGCGCATGACGATGCGGCCGCGCACGATGGTGGCCACGGCCTTGCCGGTGGCCTCGAAGCCGTCGAACGGGGTCCAGCCCGAGCGGGTGGCCATGTCCGCGTGCTTCAACACATGCTTCGCCTTCAGGTCGACGATGGTGAGGTCGCCGTCATAGCCCTCGGCCATCCGGCCCTTGCCGGCGATGCCGAAGACGCGGTTGGCGCCGTGGCTGGTCAGGTCGATGAAGCGGTCCAGCGTCAGGCGGCCGTTGGCGACGTGGGTCAGCATGACCGGCACCAGGGTCTGCACACCCGGCATGCCCGAGGGCGAGGCCGGATACGGACGGGCCTTCTCCTCCAGCGTATGGGGGGCGTGGTCCGAGCCCAGCACGTCGGCGACGCCCTGCCCCACCCCGCGCCACAGGCCGGCGATGTGATAGTTGTTGCGGATCGGCGGGTTCATCTGCGCCAGACCCTTGAGGCGGTCATAGGCCTCGTCCCCGTCCAGCGTCAGGTGCTGGGGCGTGACCTCGACGGTGGCGACGTCCTTGTGGCCCGCCAGGAACTCGATCTCCTCCGCCGTGGTGACGTGCAGCACGTGGATGCGGGCGCCGGTCTCCTTCGCCAGCCCGACGAGGCGGCGGGTGGACATGATGGCGCTCTCGGGGTCGCGGACCTCCGGGTGGCTGGTCCAGTCGCCGGTGCGGGCCAGCGGACGGCGCTCGACCAGACGGTATTCGTCCTCGGAGTGGAAGGTGGCGCGGCGCTTCACATGGCGCAGCACCTCGCGCACGCCGTCATCGTCGGCGACCAGAAGCGTGCCGGTCGAGGCGCCCATGAAGACTTTGACCCCGCAGCAGCCCGGCAGGCGCTCCAGATCGCCGAGGAACTTCGCGTTCTCGTGGGTGCCGCCGATGTAGAAGGCGTGGTCGGTCCACATGCGGTCGCGGGCGCGGGCCAGCTTGTCTTCCAGCGTGACCGGATCGGTGGTGTTCGGCTCGGTGTTCGGCATCTCGAACACGGCGGTGACCCCGCCCAGGGCCGCGGCGCGTGAACCGGTCTCCAGATCTTCCTTCCACTCGAGGCCGGGCTCGCGGAAATGGACCTGGGTGTCGATCACGCCCGGCAGGACCGTCAGTCCCGTGGCGTCGAACACCTCGCCCGCCGAGGCCTGCGACAGGTCCCCGATGAAGGCGATCTTGCCGTCGATGATGCCGACGTCGGCGAGGCCGCGTCCGGCGTGATTGGCGACTTCGCCGCCGCGAACGATCAGGTCGTAGGTCATGGGCTGCCTGAATAGTCGCAAACGCGACGGAAGGCAGGGGGCGCGCCGGAAAAAAGCTACCCCGCCCGCTCCGCCAGCACCTTCTTCGCGGCCTTCAGCATGCGGTCGGCGGGGACCTCGTTCATGTGCAGGATGGCCTGGTTAAGGCCGGGGTCGATCTTGCGGAACTCGTCGACCGAGCGCGGGCCGCGCACCACGACGCCGCCCCACGGGCCCCGCACCGTCTCGTCCGAGGGGCCGTAGGCCGCCACGACCGGCGCGCCCGCCGCCACGGCCAGCTGGGTCCACAGGGAGTCGCCGCCCAGATAGAGCTTCGCGCGCTCCAGCACCGCCAGCGCCTGCACCGGCGTCAGCTTGCCCGGCAATTCCGAGGTGCGATTGCGCGGCATGGCCAGACGGATGGTGTGGCTGGCGTCCTTGTCGGTCTCGCCGCCGAGGACGACCACCCGGCCGCCGGCCAGGGGGCCGTCATTGGTCAGGGTCGAGGCCAGGGTCGCATAGCGTTCGGACGGCCACTCGCGGCCCATCCACTCCGCGCCGGGCGCGATGACCAGCAGGGGCGCGCCGTCGCTCGGCAGCAGGGCGTCGACCGAGGCGCGGGTGGCGTCGGAGACGAACAGACGCGGCGGCGGAACCTCATCCAGATGCAGAACCCGGGCGGCCAGCTCGACCTTGTGAAAGCCCGCCTCGTCCTTGCCGCGCACGGCCCGCTTCTGGCGGCTGAGCTTGCCCGAGAAGGTGGTGCCGCGCATGTCGACGACCAGCCCCCACTTGATGGCGCGGACCTGGTTCCACAGGCCCAGCCAGTCCAGGCGGCCCTCCTTCTCCAGCACGATCAGCTTGTCGAGCCGGGGAGTGTCCGCAAACAGGGGCGCGCTCTTGGGCGAGCCGACGATGGTGAAGGTCGCCTGCGGCATGGCGTCGACCAGATAGGCCAGGACGCCCGACGACATCACGGCGTCTTCCGCGCCGGCTTCAGCGATGTAGAGAATGGGGAAACGGCCCGCCATGAGCCGGTTGTATACGGATTCTCGTCACGTCATCGGGACATCGGCGTGTGATGTCAGCAAGTTGTGGACGGACGGGCGTTTTCCGGCGAGGAGGTCCGCATGAGCCTTCCCCTTCTGCCCGGCCGCGAGTGCGGCGGCTGCGTCGAGTGCTGCCGCGTCATCCCGCTGGACCTGCCCGAACTGGCCAAGCCGACGGGCGAGCTGTGCGGCTACTGCGTCAACGGCGCGGGCTGCTCGGTGCACGCCATCCGGCCTCAGACCTGCCGGGTGTGGTTCTGCCTGTGGCGGGTCATCGAGCTGGACGACGGCTGGCGGCCGGACCGCAGCGGCGTGATCGTCCGCCCCGACGGGATCGACGAGGGGGTGATCACCCTGTTCGTCATCCGGCGCAGCGAGTTCTTGGCGTCGGAGGACTTCTTCGCCGTGGTCGCCGGCTGGCTGGCCGAGGGCATCGAGGTGGCGCTGAGCGTGCCGGGACCGGTCGGGACCTATCCCGCGCGGGCGGTGGTGACCGAGTGGTTGAGGCCGGCGGTCGAGGCAGGGGATTTTGAAGGGTTCGTCGGGCGGGTGGTGCGGTCGCTGGACAAGCTGGACCAGCACGACTGGCAGCCGGACGGGATCACGGCGCGGTATGCGGTGGGGGAGGTTTAGCCCTCTCCCGTCGGGAGAGGGAGGGGCCCACGCCGCAAGGCGTGGGAGGGAGTGGGGTCACGCGGCTGGCCGCGCCTGACTCCGCTTCAATCCTTCACACCCCCAAGCCCCACACCCTCCCACCGACTGCGTCGGCGGGCCCCTCCCTCTCCCCAAGGGAGAGGGAATTACCTATCTACCACCCATGACCACCCGTATCGCCCGCCTGACTTCCCGCGCCCTGATCCGGGTCAGCGGGCCGGACGCCAAGCCCTTCCTGCACAATCTGCTGACGCAGGATGTGGAGACGCTGGCCGAGGGCGAACTGCGGTTCGGCGCCCTGCTCTCTCCGCCCGGGCGGCTGTTGTTCGACCTGTTCCTCCTCGGCGAGGCCGACGGCGTGCTGCTGGACGTGGCGGCCGACCGGCGGGACGCCCTGATCCAGCGGCTGTCGATGTACAAACTCAGGGCCGATGTCGCCGTCGAGGCCGACGAGCGCCCGGTCCTCGTCGGCTGGAACGGCGCCGTCGAGGGGTTCGCGGTCGATCCGCGCGAACCGGCGCTGGGCGGGCGGCGCTATGGCGGCGAGGTCGAGGTCAATGCGACCGAGGATGACTGGCAGGCCCATCGCCTGCAGGTCGGGGCACCGGATCCGACGGCCGACGCGCCCGCCGACAAGACCTATCCGATCGAGGCCAATTTCGACGTGCTGAACGGCATCGACTTCCGGAAGGGCTGTTTCGTCGGCCAGGAGACAACCTCGCGCATGAAGCGGCGCGGGACCATCAAGAACCGGATGATGCCGCTGGAATTCGACGGCCCCGCCCCGGCGTTCGGCGCGGAGGTGCTGAACGGCGAACTGCGCGCCGGCGAGGTGCTGAGCGGACGCGACGGGATCGCCATGGCGCTGGTGCGGGTCGACCGGCTGGACGGAGAGTTGACCGTGGACGGGCGTGCTGTACGGGTGCGCCGCCCCGACTGGCTGCCCGAGTGGGCGCCGTCCGAAGGCTAGGGACCGGACTTGCGTCCAGCGACGAAAGCGCCGATCTAGCCGTCGTAAGTTTTTTTAGAGGATGCTCTCGATGTCCGATCCCGTCGTCATCTGTTCCTTCGCCCGCACGCCCATGGGCGGCTTCCAGGGCGCGCTGTCGGGCGTGAAGGCCACCGAACTGGGCGCCGTCGCGGTCAAGGCCGCCGTCGCGCGCGCGGGCGTCGCGCCGGAGAAGGTCGAGCAGATCTACATGGGCTGCGTCCTGCCCGCCGGCCTGGGTCAGGCCCCGGCCCGTCAGGCGGCGCTGGGCGCCGGCCTCGGCCAGCACGTCGAGGCGACGACCGTGAACAAGATGTGCGGCTCGGGCCTGCAGGCCGTGATGATGGCCGCCGACGCGATCAAGGCCGGGTCGGCCGACATCATCGTGGCGGGCGGCATGGAGTCGATGACCGGCGCCCCCTACCTGATGAACAAGCACCGCGGCGGCGCCCGCATCGGCCACGACGTCATCATCGACTCGATGATGATGGACGGGCTGGAAGACGCCTATTCGCCCGGCAAGCCGATGGGCAGCTTCGCCCAGGACACGGCCAATGAGTACCAGTTCACCCGCGAGGACCAGGACGCCTACGCGATCGAGAGCCTGAGCCGCGCCAATGCGGCGGTCAGCGGCGGCGCCTTCGGCGGCGAGGTGGTTCCGGTCGAGGTCCAGACCCGCAAGGGGCCGGTCACGGTCAGCGAGGACGAACAGCCCGCCAAGGCCGATCCGTCGAAGATCCCGAACCTGAAGCCCGCCTTCGCCAGGGACGGCACCATCACCGCCGCCTCCTCGGCCTCGATCTCGGACGGCGCGGCCGCCGTGGTCGTGACGCGCGAGAGCGTCGCCAAGGCGCTGGGCCTGCCGGTTCTGGCCCGCATCGTCGGCCAGGCCGCCCACGCCCATGAGCCGGCCAGGTTCACCACCGCCCCGGTGCCCGCGATGCAGAAGGCGCTGGCGAAAGCGGGCTGGTCGGTCGAGGACGTGGACCTGTGGGAGGTCAACGAGGCCTTCGCCGTGGTGCCGATGATCGCCATGCGCGAGCTGGGCATCCCGCACGACAAGCTGAACGTCAACGGCGGCGCGACGGCGCTGGGCCACCCGATCGGCGCCTCGGGCGCGCGGGTGCTGGCGACCCTGCTGGCGGCGCTGAAGACGCGGGGCGGGACGAAGGGCGTGGCCAGCCTGTGCATTGGCGGCGGCGAAGCCGTGGCGATGGCGGTGGAGCTGGCTTGAGTTGAGCTCGGCCTCTCCCTCCCCGTCCCGGGGAGGGATGTCGGCGCGAAGCGACGACAGGGTGGGGACGCTTCGGCGAGACAGGCGCTGTCTTGCCTAGCCCTCCCCACCCGGCTTCGCCTTCGGCTCAGCCACCCTCCCCGTCCCGGGGAGGGAGAACGCCTGTACCTTCACCCCCATCCGCCCTAGCCTCCCCTCCCGGAGGCACCCTCATGATCACCACTCGCAGAGGCGCGCTGGGCCTCGCCGCAGCCGCCGCGACGCCCCTTCCGGCGCTCGCCATGACACCGGTGTCGCAATCCGTATCTCAGGCGCTCGCGCCGCCGGATCCGACCGAGACGATCCGTCTGTGGCCCGGCGCGGCGCCGGGCGGGGAGCGGGTGACGGTCACGCCGGTGGTGACCGAGCGCTCGACCGATCCGGGCTTCCATGACCGGTTCGCCCGCTACACCACCGATCCGATCCTGACCGTCCTGCGGCCCGAGCGGCCGAACGGGGCCAGCCTGCTGCTGATCCCCGGCGGGGGCTACAAATGGGCGGTGGTGGACAAGGAGGGGCTGGACTGCGCGCGGGTGTTCGCGGCGGCGGGGATCACCTGTTTCGTACTGCGCTACCGCCTGCCCGCCGACGGCTGGGCGGCGGGGCCGGACGCGCCCCTGCAGGATGCGCAGCGCGCCTTGCGGATCGTACGCGCCCGCGCCGCCGCAGACGGCCTCGACCCGGCACGGGTGGCGGTGCTGGGCGCCTCGGCGGGCGGACATCTGGCCGGGATGCTGACGGCACGGACGGACCAGACCTACGCGGCGGTCGACGAGATCGACACCGTCTCCATGCGGCCCGACCTGTCGATCCTGCTCTATCCGGTGGCGACCATGGCCGACCCGCACGTCCACGCGGGCTCACGCAAGGAGATGCTGGGCGAGACGCCGTCGGCGGAGGCGATCACGCGCTATTCGCTGGAGCGGATGGACTGGACCGGCCGCCCGCCGGTTTTCCTGCTGCACGCCATGGATGACGAGGCCGTGCCGGTGGACAACAGCCTGCAACTGCTGCCGGCGATCCGTGCCGCGGGCGTGCCGGTGGAAGCGCACCTGTTCCAGGAGGGCGGCCACGGGTTCGGGATACGGCTGATCGCGGGCAAGCCGGCGGCGGTCTGGCCGGAACTGGTGCTGCGGTGGGGGCAGAGGCTGGGGTGGGTCTAGCGCCCTACTCCTCCTCATCCCCCAGCAGGTCCGCCGCGTCGAAGTCGTAGTCCAGCAGGTCGCCCGGCCTGCACTCCAGCGCCGCGCACAGCTTGGCCAGGGTCCGGAAGCGGATGCCCTTCACCTTGCCGGACCGGAACAGGGACAGTTGGGTTTCGCTGAGTCCGACCTGGGCGGCCAGGTCGCGGGCCTTGATGCCCTTGGCCACGATCAGGGCGTCGAGGGTTACGCGGACGGCCATCAGATCATTTCGTCCAGTTCAGCCTGGACGGCGCCGGCCTGATCCACGACCCGACCCAGCAGGAAAAGGGCGCCGCCGATCATGCCCAGGGTCATCCCCGCGACGTCGAAATGCAGATAGCCGCCCTTGGTGGAGCCGATCAGGCGCAGCAGGTTGGTGACGACGAAGACGCTGATGACGCCGCCGAAGCCGAGGGCCAGCCCGACCCGGCGCAGGGTCGCGGCCAGGGTGGGTTGGATCAACCGCCCCTTGGCCAGTTGCCCCATGCCGGCGCCGATCGACCAGACGCCGAACAGATAGCAAAGCGCCGGGGTGATCCAGATCACGGAGGCGGCGACCTCGCGCCCGCTGACCAACGCCGGGGCGCGCGCCCAAAGGGCGAGCGGGGCGATCAGGTTGGCCAGGGCCAACAGCAGCCCAACGCTGGCCACCATGAAGATCGCCAGCCAGCGGTACTGGCCGCACAGGCGGCGGAAGCGGTCGAGGTCTCGGGTCATGACGGGTTCCGATTCTGACGTTTCTTTAATCTTGACTTAAAGATCCGCGCTTCGCAACTTTATCTAAGAGTTAAACGGAGGCGGCGATGGCCGGAATGGTGGAGACGGAGGGGCTGTCGCGGCGCTTCGGCGCGCGAACGGCGGTGGACGGGGTGTCGATGATCGTGCCGGATCAGGCGGTCTATGGCTTTCTGGGCCGGAACGGCGCGGGCAAGACGACGACGTTGAAGATGCTGTTGGGCCTGATCCGGCCGTCGGCGGGCGCCGCGCGCGTCGGCGGCGTCGACGTGGCGCGCGACCGCATCGGCGCGGCGCGCAAGGTCGGGGCCTTGTTGGAGGCGCACGGCTTCTACGGCAACCTGACCGGGCGCGAGAACCTGGACATCAGCCGCCGCCTGC
>NZ_DASWWG010000054.1:0-12883 GCF_036400995.1 Brevundimonas sp. | reverse complement strand
GATCGGTCTGCTGGAATCGCGCCTGGACGCCATCGTCTACCGCGCCAAGTTCGTCCCGACCGTCTGGGCCGCTCGCCAGTTCGTCAGCCACGGCCACGTGACCGTCGACGGCAAGAAGGTCGACATCGGTTCGTACCGCGTGAAGCCGGGCCAGGTCATCGAGGTCAAGGAAAAGTCGCGCAACATGGCTCTGGTGCTCGAAGCCCAGCAGTCGTCGGAACGTGACATCCCGGACTACCTGGAACTGGGCGACCGCGGCTTCTCGGTCCGCTACGTCCGCGTTCCGGAACTGGCCGACGTGCCGTACCCGGTGAAGATGGAACCGAACCTGGTCGTCGAATACTACTCGTCCTGATCCCTTCGGGATCACGACGGTTTTCCTGGGCTACCGCGCCTTGCGCTACTTGAGCCCGGGACGATCACAAAAGTTGAAGGGCTCCGGAGCAATCCGGGGCCCTTTTGCTTTGGATCAGGCCCTGTGACGGTTCACTTTCGGGCCGAATAACGGCACACTGCAGGCGGGTTCAGGATCCAGCCGGGAGGCCGGGATGAAAACGTCGATCACGCTCGCCGCGGTACTGGCGCTCGCCTCGCTGACGGCCGCCTGCGGCACTTTGCAGGGACTGTTCGACGGCGACCGCGCCGCAGCCAATATGCCGGGCCAGCTGGAGCCGATCCATGCGGCCGCGATCGGACAGGATCAGGCGGTCTTCTGGGTCAGCTCCAACGGCTGCACCAGCAAGGCGGACCTGACGCCCGTCGTGCGCCAGGCCGGAAGCGGCTCGGTGATCACCCTGCGCCGGATCAAGGAAGACCGTTGCGCCGAGGTGCAGCCGCAGGGCGTGGAGATGCGCTGGTCGTTCGAGGAACTGGGCATCGCGCCCGGCGCCCGCGTGTCGGTCGAGAACCCCTACCAGATGACGCCCTCGGCCTGAGGCCGGGGCGCCTTTCCAGCTTTCGCCTTAACCACCGTGAATGCGGTCGTAGGCAGGCCATGTGGTCTGGCCGGCGCGCGCGTAGGGGTTCGGCAGGTCTTCGGGATGGCCGAGGGCCGTCGCCGCGTGGTGCGGCCAGTTCGGGTCGTCCAGAACCGCGCGGGCGATGCCGACGAAGTCCGCCTTGCCGTCCGCAACGATCGCCTCGGCCTGGGCGGGATCGTAGATCATGCCGACGGCGATGACGTTCGCCTCGGGGACCGCCGCCTTCACCGCCTCCGCGAAGGGCAGCTGGTAGCCCGGCTCGCCGCCCGGGATGGGAGCGCGGGCGGCGTTGCCGCCGCTGGTCACGTGCAGATAGTCGTACCCCATGTCGTGAAGGGCGCGGGCGAAGGCCTGCACCTCCGCGATCGTGACGCCGTCGTCGAGCCAGTCCGAGCCGTTGAAGCGGACGCCCAGCGCCTTGTCGCGCGGCCAGGCGTCGCGAAGCGCCTGCGCCACCCGCAGGGGGAAGCGCATGCGGTTCCCGGTCGAGCCGCCGTACTGGTCCGTGCGGTGGTTCGAGAGGGGCGAGAGGAATTCGCTGAGCAGATAGCCGTGGGCAGCGTGCAGCTCGACGACGTCGAAACCCGCCCGCAGGGCGCGCCCGGCGGCGCTGACGAAGGCGTCGACGATACGCTGCATGCCCGCCTCATCGAGGGCGACCGGGGTGTGCCAGTCGTCCCGGAAGGGCAGGGCGGACGGGGCTGACGTGGTCCAGGCGCCCTCCTCGGGCGTCAGGGCGCGACTGCCGATCCACGGCGGGGTGGTGGAGGCCTTGCGGCCCGCGTGGCCCAGCTGGATGCCGATGGGCGTGTCGGAATAGGTGCGGATGCCCGCGATCAGGGCGGCGAAGGCGGTTTCCTGATCGTCATTCCACAGGCCGGTGTCGGCGGGGCTGATGCGGCCCTCGGGTTCGACGCCCGTCGCCTCGACGATGACCAGTCCGGCGCCCGAGGTCGCCAGCCGCCCCAGGTGCTGGGCGTGCCAAGGCTGGGGCACGCCGTCGACGGCGGAATACTGGCACATGGGGGCGATGACGATGCGGTTGCGCAGGGTCAGCGGCCCGACGGCGCGCGGGGAGAACAGGTGGCTCATGGGGGCTCCGGGGAGGATCGGAACCGTAGCTATGTCGGATGCGGAAAACGGCAAGACCCGCCTTTCCGATTGTTCACGTGCCATTCAGGCCGGCGAACGGCACATTGTCCGCAAGCTTCACCAGAGAAGCGCTCTCATCGTCCGGAAGGGGATTTCCATATGCGTCGTATCGCTCTCATTCTTGCCCTCGCCATCGCCGCCCCGTCGCTGGGCGGCTGCATCATCATCGCCACCGACAAGCCGACCACCCGCGTCGTGCACTCGACCCCGGCGGACGCGGAGTGATCCGCGCCGTCGTCGCAGCGGCGCTTTGCGCGCCGCTGCTGTCGGGCTGTGTGATCTACGCCAACGAGGGCGGCGAGCGGGACGTGGTGGTCAACTGGGCCGACGGCGCGAAGCCTGCGCTGGAAGCGGTGCGCTCGGCGCGGATCGCGGACGGACGGCTGATCGTCCGCGTCGATTCCAACGGCTGCACGGACGCCAGCCACTTCATGGTCGATCTGACGCCGGTGGATGACGGGGTGACCAACGTCGCGCTGCGCCGCAACGCCGAGGACCTGTGCAAGGCGCTGGTTCCCGACGGGGTGGAGGTCAGCTGGTCGCTGGATGAGCTGGGCGTCGAGCCCGGCACGCCGACCCGGCTGCTGAACCCGACGAAGCTGTAGGACGAAGGGCCGGACCGCACAGCGATCCGGCCCTTTGATTATCCGGCCTTCTGGAAGGCGGGGAGCATGTCCGCGGGAATGCGGTGGGGGCGCATGGTCCTGGCATCCACCAGAACCCATTCGGTGACGCCCTGGGCGCACAGGCGGCCCTCGGCGTCCTCGATGCGGACGTAGCGATTGAAGCGCGGCCCCTGCGGGTCGCCGACCCAGGTCCGGGCCTTCACATCGACGGCGTCGGGCATGAGCGGGCGGAAGTAGTCGATCTCGTGCCGGACCCCGACCCACGACCAGCGCGCACGGGTGTCGTCATCGAAGCTGGCGTTCCAGTGCGCGGTGCCCGCATCCTGCAGCCAGCCGACATAGACCACGTTGTTCACATGGCCGTTCTCGTCGATGTGCTCGGGGCGGACCTCCAGCGGAAGGACGAAGATTTCGCGGTCCTCGCGGGGCTCCAGCTGGGCGCGCGCCATCTAGTCTTCCTGACCCAGGGCGACGCCCTTTTCGCTCATCAGCGTCTGCAGCTCGCCGCTGTTGAACATCTCGCGGACGATGTCCGAGCCGCCGACGAACTCGCCCTTCACATAGAGCTGGGGGATGGTCGGCCAGTCGGTGAAGGCCTTGATGCCTTCGCGCAGGGCCTCGTCCTGCAGGACGTCGACGCCGACGAACGAGGCGCCGATGTGATCGAGGATCTGGACGGCCAGCGAGGAGAAGCCGCAACGCGGCGCGTCCGGGGTGCCCTTCATAAACAGGACGACATCGTGCTGGGCGACGGTGTCGGCGATGAAGGCGTGGACGGGGTCTGCGACGGCTTGATCGGTCACGGTAACGGGCCTTTCGGTGAAGGGCGTCAGCTAGGGTCGGACAGGCCGGGGGTCAAGGGTGTGCGGCGACAGGGACCGCCGGCGAGCCTTCAGACATCCGTGAGCGGGGCGGGGGTCAGGCCGCCCGGGCGCCGGCGACGCGCGCCATCTCGATCTGGGCGGCCAAGCCGGGCGGCAGGTCGCGGTCGGGGACCATGGCCAGTTCGTTCAGGCGCTCGACGGTCGGAGCCTCGATCAGGACGCTGGCGATCGCCGGGTCCGTCAGCGAGTAGGCCAGACAGATCGCTTCGGCGGTCCAGCCGTTGGTCTGGTGCAGGAAGGCGAAGGTGCCGACGCCGGCCAGCGGGTCGTTCTTCGCGCGGCCGGAAGACTTTCCGAAGCCGAAGAAGCCCTTCTTCTCCTCGTGCACCTCGGTGGCCTTCTTCACCGTGTCGAGGGCGTCCGGGAAGTAGCCGTGGACGAAGATGCCCATGTCGCGCTCGCGGGCGTCGCGAAGGCGCGAGCGGATCTGCCAGGGCGAGTTGACGTGGTAGGGCGTGAACAGGGCGTCGAAGGCGCCGGTGGAGACGTAGGTGTCCATCACCTCGCTCTCGCCGGAGATGCCCAGAAGGCGGATGCGCTGGGTGGCGCGCAGGGCCTTGAGCGCATTCAGCGACGACTGGGGCAGTTCGTGGTCTTCGGGCTGGTCCAGAACGGCCAGATCGAACCAGCCGAGACCGGAGGCGTGCAGCGCCCGGTCGATGGCGCTGGTCATGCCCTCGGCCGAGAAGTCGCGGTCCGAGCCGCGGCGGCCGTCGCCGGCGCCGAGCATCAGCGACACCTGCACCAGCTTGCGATCGACGTGGCGGAGGGCTTCGCCCAGCACCTCGGCCAGCACCGGGTCGGCGGTGGTCAGGCGGTAGCTGTTGATGCCCGCCTCGAGCGCCGAATAGATCAGTTCGCGTCCGGCTTCGGGGCCGCCGGCGATGTCGCGCGCGCCCAGGCTGAGGGTGACGACCGAAACGGCCTGACCGACGTTGCCGAAGGGGCGGTAACGCATGGGCTCAGCTCTCCGCCGGGACCGAGGTTTCGAGCGCCAGGGCGTGCAGTTCGCCGCCCATCTTGCCCTTGAGGGCGGCGTAGACGAGCTGGTGCTGCTTTACCCGCGACAGACCCGCGAAGGCCGTCGAGACGATCCGCGCGCGATAGTGATCGCCGTCGCCCGCCAGATCGTCGATGGCGATCTCGGCATCGGGGAAGGCTTCGGTCAGGTGGCCGCGAAGCTCTTCGACGGGCATGGGCATGGGGAAACGCACTCCGGAGTTCGGGCGGCAGAATGCCGCGTAAACCTTAATGGCTGGCTACGCCGCGTGGCGCTCCAGCAGCACCACCGGCGCGCCCTTGTAGGCGGTCTCGGCGTAGGGCGTGTAGCCCGCGCGCTTCGCCAGGGCGTGGGACGGGGCGTTGTCCGGGGCGATCATGCAGACGGTGCGGGGGGCGTTGAGGGCGTCGTCGGCCCAGGCGAGGGCGGCGGACAGGGCCTCGAAGGCCAGACCCTTGCCCTGAAACCGGGGAGCGACGCCCCAGCCGAGCTCGGGTGCATCGAACGGCGGGTCCATCAGGCGGCGGTAGTCGAGGATCCCGACGCTGCCGACATAGGCGCCGGTCGCGGTCTCGCGGATCGACCAGTTACCGTGGTTCAGGGCCTCCCAGTGGCCGATGTCGCGCAGCAGGCGGAACCAGACGTCCTCGCTGGACAGGGCGGCCGGGAAGATGGCGGTGGCGAAGGCGGGATCTCCCCAAAGAGCCGTCAGCTCCGGGTAGTCGGAGACCTGCACCGGGGTCAGGGTCAGGCGTTCGGTGATCAGGGTGGTGGTCATGCGCTGAACAGGGCTCCCGCGCGCTCGATCCGCGTGCGGCCCGCGGCGTCGGTGACGGCGTAGGTGAAACCCGGCTGCAGGGCGAAGGCTCCGGCGCGACCCTGTTTGTCGAGGGCCAGCAGGGCGACCTGTGAGGCGGCGACCTTGGTCCCGCGCAGGCGGGCGAGACGTTCGATCACGCTGCGACAGGCGGCGGTCGGGTCGAGACCGTGCCGCATGGCCTCGACGACGGAATGGGCGCCGGAAACGCGCACGACGTCCTCGCCCACGCCGGTGGCGGTGGCGCCGCCGACCTCGTCATCGACATAGAGGCCGGCGCCGATGATGGGGCTGTCGCCCACCCGGCCGCGCATCTTGAAGGCCATGCCGGAGGTGGTGCAGGCGCCCGCCATGCGGTGGTCGGCGCCGATGGCGACCAGACCGATGGTGTCGTGATTGCCCGGTCCGCCCGGCGTGCCGCGCCAGTCGAGGTTCTCGCTGTTGGCGCGGGGCGCGTATTCGGCGGTGACCAGCCATTCGCGCCAGGCGGCTTCGGCGCGGGGCGTCAGCAGGTTCTGCGTCGGGAAGCCCTGATCGACGGCGAAGGTGCGGGCGCCGGCCCCGACCAGCATGGTGTGGGGCGTCTTCTCCATGACCGCGCGGGCGACCGAGACGGCGTGGACCACATCCTCCAGCGCGCAGACGGCGCCGATGTCGCCCGCCCAGGTCATGACGCAGGCATCGAGGGTGACGTGGCCGTCGCGGTCCGGCATTCCGCCCAGGCCGACGGAGGAATTGCTCTCATCGGCCTCCGCGACCTTGCCGCCCGCCTCGACCATGTCGAGGGCCGATCCGCCCGCCTGACGCGCGGCCCAGCCGGCGGCGTTGGCCGCGGCGCCGAAGTCCCAGGTCGAGACCATGACGGCGGGGGCGGCGTCGTCCCGGGCGACGGCGGAGGTCGCGAGGGCCGCCGCCGGAGCGGCGGTGAGAAGGGTGCGGCGCGTGGTGATCATGACTCCCCCGGAACTGAGGGGGCGGAGGCTACATCAAGCCCAGCTGTTTGAAACTGGCCACGCCGTCCCGACCGACGACCAGATGGTCGTGGACGGACAGGCCCAGCGCCCGGGCGGCCTCGACCACCTGACGCGTCATGTCGATATCGGCGCGGGACGGGGTCGGGTCGCCGGAGGGGTGGTTGTGGACGATGATCATCGACTTGGCCGAAAGCTCCAGCGCCCGGCGGACCACCTCGCGCGGGTAGACGGGGGCGTGGTCGACGGTGCCGCGGTTCTGAATCTCGTCGAGAATGAGCTGGTTGCGGTTGTCGAGATAGAGGACGCGGAACTGTTCGCGCGGCTCGTGCTGCAGCGACAGGCGAACGTAGGCGAGCAGGGCGGTCCAGGAGGAGATGACCGTGCGCTTGTTGGCCTCTTCCTTGGTGATGCGCCGGGCCACCTCATGCAGGGCGGCCAGGTCGAGGGCGGTCTCGGCGCCGATGCCCTTTGATTTCCCGCGGGAGTCCTCGGCCTTGACCGTCATCAGGTCTTCCACCGAGGCGGCGAGGACGGCGGCCAGCGAGCCGAAGCGGGCGAGCAGGGCCTTGGCTATGGGTTTGACGTCGCCCTGCGGCTGGCTGCGGAAGAGGAAGAGTTCCAGCAGCTCGTAGTCAGGCAGGTGGTGGATGCCGGCCCCGCGCGCCCGCTCGCGCAGCCGTTCACGATGACCGGCGTGGTGGGGCGCTTTCGGCTTTTCGGTCGGCGGGTCGAGCATGCGTCCTCCCGGGACGCATGCAGCCTATCCTAGAATTTCGGACGGAACAGCCCGGCGGGGCTGGCGCTGAACAGTTCGCAGCCGTCGTCGGTGACGCCGATGGTGTGCTCGCACTGAGACGACAGGGACTTGTCGCGAGTGACGGCGGTCCAGCCGTCGGACAGGACCTTCACGTGCGGCTTGCCCAGGTTCACCATCGGCTCGACGGTGAAGAACATGCCCTTCTTGAGCGTGGCGCCCTCGCCGCGGCGGCCGTAGTGCAGGACGTTGGGGCTGTCGTGGAACAGACGGCCGATGCCGTGGCCGCAGAAATCGCGCACGACCGACATGCGCTGGGCCTCGACCACCTGCTGAATGGCATAGCCGATGTCGCCGAAGGTGGCGCCCGGCTTGATCACGGCCAGACCGGCTTCCAGCGAGTCATAGGTGACGTCGATCAACTTGCGGGCGCGGGCGTTGATGGTCCCGACCGCGAACATTCGGCTGGAGTCGCCGTGCCAGCCGTCGACGATGACGGTGTGGTCGATGTTCACGATATCGCCGTCCTTGAGCACCTTGTCGCCCGGGATGCCGTGGCAGACGACGTGGTTGATCGAGGTGCAGACGGTCTTCTCGTAGCCCTTGTAGCCGAGGCAGGCGGGCAGGCCGCCGTTGTCGAGGGTGAATTCGCGGACCAGATCATCGATGCGGCCGGTGGTGACGCCGGGCTCGACGTAGCCGGTGATCATGTCCAGCGCGCGCGCGACCAGGTTGCCGGCGGCGCGCATGCCCGCCCAGGCTTCCTCGTCCTGGTGGACGCGGATCTCGTGGGTGCGGACGAAGTGATCGGTATCCAGTTCGGGGGTCTCGTACATGCGTCGTCTTTCGGCGCGACCCTTGTCGAAATCAGGGCCGCCAGGGCAGGGCGCGGTCCAGCCGGATCGCTTCAGGCGTCAGGTGGCAACTGTAGCACAGAACCTCAACCCCGTGTGAGGCGGCCTCGCGCAATGCGGGTCCGTAGGCCTTGTCGATGTCGTCCGCGGTGGTGAAGGCCGTGCAGTCCATGCGCTGGACGATGAACAGCATGACGGCCCGGTCGCCGGCGTCGACCACCCGCTCCAGCGCCTTGAGGTGTTTGACCGCCCGCTCGGTCTTGCAGTCCGGGAACTCGGCGAGGCCGGGCGTGCGGCTGAAGTGGACGTTCTTGATCTCGACCCAGGCGGAGGGTCGGGTCAGTCCGTCCGCGTCGCCCTGCAGCAGGATGTCGATGCGGCTGTTCTCGTCATAGCGCACCTCGCGCCGGAGGATCGGGTAGCCGGTCAGTTCGGCGATCCGGTCCTCGGCGATGGCGGCCTCGCCGATGCGGTTGGGGTTCATGGTGTTGACCCCGACCAGTCCGGCGTCCGGCAGTTCAACCATCTCCAGCGTCAGGGGCAGCTTGCGCTTCGGGTCCGGCGAGCGGCTCATCCAGACCGGCAGGCCGGGCCCGGTCAGGCCCAGCATGGCGCCGGGGTTGGGGACGTGGATGGTGGTTTCGGTCCCGTCCGTCAGCACGACGTCGGCGAGGAAGCGCTTGTAGCGGCGGATCAGGGTTCCGCGTTCGAGGGGCGACTTGAAGCGCATGGCGCAGTCTCTAGCTTGGGTGGATGACCGACGCATCCCCTACCGCCGCCGTCCTGATCATCGGGGACGAGGTCCTGTCCGGACGGACGCAGGACACCAATCTGAACACCATCGCGCGGTTCCTGACCGCGCTGGGGATCGACCTGATGGAGGCGCGGACGGTCGGGGACCGGCCGGAGCAGATCGTGGCGAACCTGAACGCCCTGCGGTCGGCGCATGACTATGTCTTCACCACCGGCGGGATCGGGCCGACCCATGACGACATCACCGCCGATGCGGTGGCCAAGGCGTTCGGCGTCGCCCTGCCGGAGCATCCGGACGCGGTGGCGATCCTTGAGAAGCGCTATGGCCCGGGCGAGTTCAACGCGGCGCGGCGGCGGATGGCGCGCATTCCCGAGGGCGGGACGCTGATCGCCAATCCGGTGACGGACGCGCCGGGCTTCCAGATCGGCAATGTCTTCGTGATGGCGGGCGTGCCCAAGATCATGACCGCCATGCTGGAGGATGTGGCGCCGCGCCTGCGGACCGGCGCGGTGGTGCTGTCGCGCACCGTGAGGGTCAGCGGCGTGGGCGAAGGGGCGGTGGCGGATATCCTGACCGCCGCCTCGAAGGCCGAGCGCGAGGTCAGCTTCGGCAGCTATCCGTTCGGCCATGGCTCTGTCGGGGAGATCGGGACCAATCTGGTGGTGCGCGGACGCGATGAGGCGAAGGTCGAGGCGGCGGTGGCGGGGCTGGTCGCCGATCTGACGGTGGCGGGGATCAGGGCCGTCGAGATCTGAGGCTGGATCGGAAGCCGCGGGCCGATACAGTGTCCGACAGCTTGGGGGCGCAATGATGAGTGACGTCGACTTTGAGGCGCGAGTGCGGTTCCGGCGCGGGATGGATGTTCAGGCGCTGGTGCGGGAGATGGCCGCCGACGGCATGGACGCCGCCGAAGCCGAGGCGGCGGTGCTGGCGGTGCAGGCGCGACTGACGGCGCAGGACCGGCGGCGGGGCCGCGCCAATGTCGGCTTCGGGATTATGCTGGCGATGGTGGGCCTGGCCGGCACGCTGTGGGCGATGGTGAACCTGGGAGGGGTTTTCCTGATCGCGCTTGGCGGTCTGGTGATCGGCGCCTGGCTGATCGGCATCGGGGCGGATCAGATTGCGAAGGCCGGGACGGACAGCGCCCTGGCCCGGAAGGGTCTGCAGATCTAGGCGCCCGCTCGCCCGGTGAAGGCGTCGACGACCGCCTGATAGGCCGGATTGCCCCGGCCCTCGCGGTCCAGAAGCACCGGGCTGTCGTCGGGGCGGTCGCGGCCTTCCTCGCGGGTCAGCCAGCTGTCCTGATCGCGCAGGCCCCAGGTGGTGAAGGCGTAACGCTGGCGTTCGGGCAGGGCGTGGAAGGCCTCGGCCAGTTCGCCGACGCGGGCGACCTGCTGGTCCCGCTTCTCCTTGAGCGAACGCAGGTCCGGCATGCGGCCGCCGTCGCGGAACAGGGAGAAGTCCAGCTCGGACACATGGATCGGCAGGCCCAGCGAGGCGGCGTCGCGGAAGAAGGTCCGGATATTGCCGTCGGGGATCTCGATACTGAGGTGGGACTGGGTCCCGATGCCGCCGATGGGGGCGCCCAGCTTCAGCAGGCGTTCGACCAGCCTGAGGAAGGTCGTCCCCTTCTGCGGGATGTTCTCGAGATTGTATTCGTTGAGGAACAGGACGGCGTCCGGATCGGCTTCCTTCGCGATCTGGAAGGCGCGGACCATGTAGCCGTTCATGCCCAGAGCTCGGCTCCAGTGGCAGTCGCGCAGGCCGGTTCCGTCTTCGGAGACCGGCTCGTTGACGACATCCCAGCCCGCCATCTGGCCGCGATAGCGACCGGCGAAGGCGCGGATATAGCGCTCGTACTCGGCGGCGAAGCGATCGCGCGGGACGACGGCGTCGTTGAACACCTCGGCCCCCTGCGAATACCAGATCAGGGTGTGGCCATGGACGCGCAGGCCGTTCTCGCGGGCGAAGCCGACAACGCGGTCCGAGGCGCTGAAGTCATAGGTGAAGCCGGGCCCGAGGGTCCGCTCCATCTTCTGCTCCCACTCGGGGGTCATCTGGCCGCAATGACGACGGACCTGCTCGACCCAGTCAGGCTGGTCCAGCTGCCAGGTCATGCCGATCGTACCGAAGGGCGCCGGAACGACGTCCTTCAGGGGCGCGGCGAGTGGGCCGGGCGCGGGCTGGGCGGTCGCGAAGCGATCACAGGCGGTCAGGGCGACCGCGGAGCCGAGCGTGGAGCCCAGCAGGGTCCGGCGGGACAGCTTATCCGGCACGCCGGCGCAGACCCATTTCGTCGAAGGCCGCGGTCTCGCGTTTGCCGGCGGCGATCAGGGCGTTCAGGCGTGTGCTCTCGGCCACGTGCTCGAACTTCTTCAGTTCCTCGAACGCGCCGGTGAGGGCGTCGCGGGCGCCGACTTCCTCGGCGTCGATCTCGGCGACGTCGTTCTCGGCGGCGGTCTTCCGCAGCTTCCAGCCGTTCAGATAGGCCTGCAGGAGCATGCCCGCCTCGGCGTCCTGACGGGCGCGTTCCTGTTCGACCTCGGCCTCGGCGTCGAGGACGGCCAGGCGCATCTCGGCGGAGGCGCGACGGGCGGTGATCTCGGCGAGGCGCTTCTGCAGGGTCTCGACCTCGTAGTTCGAGATCCGGATCAGCGATTGGGCCCAGGCGGTCATTGGTTCACTCCGGTCACTGGCTGATCATGCCTTGGTTCAGGATTGCCTCCAGCCGGGTAAAGGAATCGGAAAGAGACGTGTGGTCGTCCTTGTCCTGTCCCAGGAAGGCCTCGAGGGCGGGGTTGAGCGCGATGGCGCGGTCAACGATGGGGTCGGCGCCCGAACGATAGGCGCCGATGCGGATCAGCTCCTCCATGTTCGCATAGGCGCTGAGGCACTGGCGGGCGCGCTTGTTCAGTTCGCGCTCGGGCGGGGTCTGGCAGCCCGGCAGGGTCCGGCTGACGGACTTCAGCACGTCGATGGCCGGGAAGCGGCCGCGTTCGGCGATCTTGCGGTCCATGACGATGTGGCCGTCCAGAATACCGCGCACGGCGTCGGCGATGGGTTCGTCATGGTCGCCGCCGTCCACCAGCACGGTGAAGAGGGCGGTGATCGGGGCGGCGGTGGTGCCGTCCGGCCGGGTCGGGCCGGGCCCGGCGCGCTCCAGCAGCTTGGGCAGTTCGGTGAAGACGGTGGGCGTATAGCCCTTGGTGGTCGGCGGCTCGCCCGCCGCCAGGCCGATCTCGCGCTGGGCCATGGCGAAGCGGGTGACCGAGTCCATCAGGCAGAGGACCTCGAGGTCCTGGTCGCGGAAATATTCCGAGATGGCCATGGTCATATAGGCCGACTGGCGGCGCTTGAGCGCCGGTTCGTCGGAGGTAGCGACGACGACGACGGCGCGGCGCAGGCCGTCCTCGCCGAGGGTCTCCTCGACGAACTCGCGCACTTCACGGCCCCGTTCGCCGATCAGGCCGACGACGACGACGTCGCAGGTGGCCTGCTTGGCCAGCATGGACAGCAGCACCGACTTGCCGACGCCCGAGCCGGCGAAGATGCCCAGCCGCTGACCCCGGCAGGTGGTGGTGAAGACGTCCATCGAGCGCACGCCCAGGTCCAGCCGCTCGCCGACCCGGCCGCGCGAATGGGCCGGCGGCGGCGAGGCGCGCAGGGGATAGGGCGCAGGTCCTTGCGGCAGGGGGCCGAGGCCGTCGATGGGCTGGCCGAAGGCGTCAATGATGCGGCCCAGCCAGGCGGTGGTGGGGCGCACGCTGGCGGCGGTGTCGATGATCCTGATGTCGGCGCCGGGGGCCACGCCCTCGACCGGGCCGAAGGGCATCAGCAGGGCCTTGGCGTCGCGGAAGCCGACGACCTCGGCGGGCAGGGGGGCTTGGCCGCGCCGCTCGATTTCGGCCCGGGCGCCGACGGCCAGACGCGCCAGGCCGCCCCGGGCTTCGATCAGCAGCCCGCTTACGCCCGCGACCTTACCGGTCACGACCAGCGGGTCGATCGCTTCGACGGCGGCGACGAGATTACGCAAGAGAGCCCCTGATCCAGCCGTTAACGAATGGGGCCGTCGTGGTTAACGGCGGGTG
>NZ_DASWWG010000053.1:0-36390 GCF_036400995.1 Brevundimonas sp. | reverse complement strand
CTGGGCGGCGCCGGCGGCGACGGCGGCGACGGCCTGCGCGTGCGTGGCGACGCCCTGGGCGCCGTCTACACCATGGGCAACCAGTCGGCGGGCGTGGTCGTCCAGTCGCTGGGCGGCGGCGGCGGTTCGGGCGGCTTCAACGTCAGCGGCACGATCGGCGGCGGCGGCAGCTACGCCGGGGCGGTCGCGATCGGCTTGGGCGGCGCGGGCGGCGGCGGCGGCCACGCGGGCGAGGTCGACGCCAGCGCGGTCGACATCGTCACCCTCGGCGACCAGTCGGGCGGCTTCCTGGTCCAGTCCGTGGGCGGGGGCGGCGGCGCGGGCGGGTTCAACGTCTCCGGCAATATCGTCGGCTCGGGCGGCGGCGGGATCGGCCTGTCGGTCGGTCTGGGCGGCGCGGGCGGGACGGGCGGCAACGCCTCGCGCGTCGGCGGGACGGTCGTCGGCGACGTCACCACCCTGGGCGACCAGTCGTCCGCCATCGTGGCGCAGAGCCTGGGCGGCGGCGGCGGTTCGGGCGCCTTCAACATCTCGGGCGGCATCTCGGCCAACCAGGCGGTGTCCGGTTCGGTCAACGTCGGTGTCGGCGGTTCGGGCGGCGGGGGCGGCTGGGCCGGCGACGTCGGCCTGAGCGTCACGGGCGTGACCCAGACGGCGGGCGCGCACAGCGACGGCATCCTGGCCCAGTCGGTCGGCGGCGGCGGCGGCTCCGGCGGCTTCAACGTCAGCGCGGGCGTGTCGGTGGCCGCCAACGGCGCGGGCACGGTCGGCGTGGGCGTCGGCGGTCAGGGCGGGGACGGCGGCGACGCCGGGATCGTGACCCTGAACGTCAACGTCGGCGTGGCCGATCCGGACGACGACCTGCGCTCGGTCCTGACGCTGGGCGACTTCGCCCGGGGGATCACCGCCCAGTCGCTGGGCGGCGGCGGCGGCAACGGCGGCTTCAACGTCACCGGCGGCGTGTCGATCGCCAAGGACGGGGCCGGCAACATCGGCGTCGGCGTGGGCGGCGGCGGCGGCCGGGGCGGCGACGGCCGCGCGGTCACGGCCACCCTGAACGGCGACATCGAGACCCGCGGCGACGACGCCTCGGCCCTGCTGATCCAGTCGGTGGGCGGCGGCGGCGGCGCGGGCGGCTTCAACATCACCGGCGGCATCGCCGGCTCCAAGACCGTGGCGGGCAACCTGCTGGTCGGCGTCGGCGGCTTCGGCGGCGGCGGCGGCGAGGGCGGCGTGGTCACCACCACCTTCACCGGCGACATCCTTACGGTCGGCGACCGGTCCTTCGGCGCCAGCATCCAGTCGATCGGCGGGGGCGGCGGCCAGGGCGGCTTCAACGTCACCGGCGGGGTGTCCCTGTCGTTGGGCGCGGGCGGCGGCGGCGGAGTCCTGGGCGTCGGCGTGGGCGGCTTCGGCGGCGACGGCGGCCTGTCCGGAGATGTGACGGCGACCCTGACCGGCGACATCATCACCTTCGGCGACGACGCGCACGCGGCCCTGATCCAGTCGGTCGGCGGCGGCGGCGGCGCGGGCGGCTTCAACATCACCGGCGGTCTGGCGGCGGGCCAGGGCGTCGCGGGCGTCATCGGCGTGGGTCTGGGCGGCTTCGGCGGCGGCGGCGGCCGCGCGGGCGTTGTCAACGCCAGCCTGACCGGCGACGTCAACACCGTCGGCGACGGCTCCTACGGCGCGCTGATCCAGTCGGTCGGCGGCGGCGGCGGCGCCGGCGGCATGAACATCACCGGTCAGGTGGCCTTCACCGTGACCAACAACGCCTCGGTGGCGCTGGGCTTCGGCATGGGCGGCTTCGGCGGCCTGGGCGGGCGCGGCGAGACGGTGACCGCCTCGGTCATCGGCGACTACCAGACCGAGGGCGACGACGCGGACGGGGTGACCGTCCAGTCGATCGGCGGCGGCGGCGGCGCGGGCGGGCTGAACGTCACGGGCAACATCGCCCTTGGACTGGGCACGTCGGGCACGGCCTCCATCGGCATCGGCGGCTTCGGCGGCGGCGGCGGCAACTCCGGCGCCGTGACCCTGACCCGGACCGGCGACACCTTCACCAGCGGCGCCAATTCGGACGGGATCATCGTCCAGAGCGTGGCCGGCGGCGGCGGCGCCGGCGGGCTGAACGTCTCGGGCGGCATCGCCGGCTCGATGCAGGGCTCAACCGGCGGCTTCGGCTTCGGCCTGGGCGGCTTCGGCGGCGGCGGCGGCGACGCCCTGGGCGCCTCGGCCACCATCACCGGCAACGTCATCGCCGACGGCGTTGGCGTGGACGTCGTCCACCCCGAGATCAATATCACCGGCCTCTTCCTCGGGATGAACCTGGTGATCCCGTCCTGGCATGAACGGTCGGGCGGGTCGCACGGGGTTCTGGTGCAGTCGGTCGGCGGCGGCGGCGGCGCGGGCGGGCTGAACGTCACCGGCCAGATCTCGCTGACCACTCCCGGCGGCGCGGGCGCCAGCCGGTCGGCGGCGATCGGCATCGGCGGCTTCGGCGGCGGCGGCGGGGACGCGGGAGAGGTCGATCTGATCATCCGTGCGCCGGGCACGGACCGGGTGCAGGTGGTCTCGGCCGGCGACGACCGGGTGGCCGCGGGCGCGCAGTCCATCGGCGGCGGCGGCGGCGCGGGCGGCATCAACGTCTCGGGCGCCATCTCCATGGACGGCCAGCTGGTCGCCGGGATCGGCGGCTTCGGCGGCGCCGGCGGTCTGGCGCGCGACGTGCGCGCGGACGTCGATGCGGACCTGTTCGCCGGCGGCACGCGGTCGCGGGGCCTGCTGGTCCAGTCGGTCGGCGGCGGCGGCGGCGCGGGCGGGATCAATATCTCGGGCGGCTTCACCTCCGACCCGGCGACCAATGAGCCCTCGCTGGTCTTCGGCCTGGGCGGCTTCGGCGGCGCGGGCAATATCAGCGGCAATGTCACCGCCCGTCAGAACGGCCAGATCTGGGTCGAAGGCGTTGAATCCAATGGCATCCTGGTTCAGTCGGTCGCGGGCGGCGGCGGCGCGGGCGGCCTGAACGTCGCGGCCAACATCTCCCTGTCGGGCGGCCAGAACCGGCTGAACGGCTTCGCCTTCGCGGCGGGCATGGGCGGCAACGGCGGCGCCGGCGCGGACGCCGGAAGCGCCACCCTGACCTCGAACGGCGACATCATCGTCAACGCCCGCAGCGTGGTCGATCCGGTGACCGGCCAGACCCGGCTGGTGGCGACGGACTTCAACGGCGGCTCGGTCGGCGTGCTGGTGCAGTCGATCGGCGGCGGCGGCGGGACCGGCGGGATCAACGCCACCGGCGCGATCGCCCCCATGGGCCAGCCGGTCGCCATCGGCATCGGCGGCTTCGGCGGCGCCGGCGGCCACGGCGGCGACGTCACCGTGACGCGCGGCTACCTCAGCAGCGGCGCGGCCGATCCGCACCTGATCCGCACCTTCGGGGCGGGCTCGACCGGGCTGATGGCCCAGTCGGTCGGCGGCGGCGGCGGCAACGCCCAGATCAATCTGGCGCTGGCGGCGACCGGACGGTCTCCGAACCAGAACCCGCTGGCGGCCACCATCGGCATCGGCGGCAACGGCGGGGACGCGGGCAACGGCGCCACCGTCAGGGTCCGCCACGCGGGCGACATCTTCACCACGGGCGACGGCAGCGACGGCATCCACGCCCAGTCGCTGGGCGGCGGGGGCGGCAGCTCCTTCCTGAACATCAGCGCCGGGCTGCTGTACAACGCCACCTCGTTCAGCTTCGCCCTGGGCGGACGCGGCGGGGCGGCGGGCACCGGCGGCGATGTCTTCGTCGATCATGACGGCGATATCGGCACCGAGGGCGTCAACGCCGCGGGCATCCGGGCGCAGTCCATCGGCGGCGGCGGCGGCAACGCCTCGTTCGACCTGGCCCTGGGGCCGTTGTCGCGCAACAACGTCAACCTGACGCTGGGCCGCCTGGGCGGCACCGGCGGCGGCGGCGGGGGGGTCACCGTCACCTCCAGAGGCCAGATCGAGACCGACGGCCGGATGTCGTCGGGCGTTCTGGCCCAGTCGATCGGCGGCGGCGGCGGCTCGAGCGGCTCGTTCACCGTGGGCGCCTCCTTCACCAGCGGCACCGGCAATGACGCGGCCAGCTACAGCGCCGGGGTCTCGGTCGGTCTGGAAGGCGGTTCGGGCGCCACGGGCGGCCGGGTCGAGGTCGATAACCACGCGCAGATCGTGACCCGTCAGGCGGAGTCGCGCGGCATCCTGGCCCAGTCGATCGGCGGCGGCGGCGGGGTCGGCGGCACCGGCGCCAACGCCATCGTGCGCGCGGCGGGTGCGGCGGCCGTGGCCGTGGGCGGCACGGGCGGCACCGGCGGCGCGGGCGGCGAGGTCCATGTCGACAACGACGGCCGCATCGCGACGCTGGAAACGGAGTCCGACGGCATCCTGGCCCAGTCGATCGGCGGTGGCGGCGGGGTGGGCGGCCACGCCCGCACCCTGGCGCTGATGGTCGGCGGCTCTCCGGGGGCGGCGACCAGCAACACCGCCTCGGTCATCGTGGGCGGCAGCGGCGGCACCGGCGGCGAAGGCCTGCTGGTCGACGTGGTCAACCGCGGCGTCATCACCACCGAGGGCGCCAGCGCCTACGGCATCCGGGCGCAGTCGATCGGCGGCGGCGGCGGCATCGGCGGGGCGGCGATCAACGCCCGCCTGCAGGGCCAGCGCAACAACAACGACCTGTCGATAAACATCGGCGGCTCGGGCGGTTCGGGCGGCGGCGGCGGCACGGTCAATGTGCTGAACGAGGGCGTGATCTGGACCCAGGGTCGCGACGCCGCGGGGATCAGCGCCAACAGCATCGGCGGCGGCGGCGGCAACGCCGGCCTCGTGCTGGACGTGGTCGCGGGCGGCACGACGACGGAGCAGGTCACCCACCGGCTTGCGATCAACGTCGGCGGCTCGGGCGGCACCGGCGGGACCGGCGGCAATGTGACGGTGATCAACCGTCCGACCTCGGCGGCCAACACCGGCCTGATCATCACCGAGGGTGAGGGCGCCTACGGCATCTTCGCCCAGTCGCTGGGCGGCGGGGGCGGCAACGGCTCGACCGTCCTGTCCCTGACCGGCATGCGCTCGGGCGCCGACAGCTTCAGCTTCGGCCTGAACTTCGGCGGCGACGGCGGCGCGGGCAACCGCGCGGGGGGTGTGACCGTCGAGAACCTGGGCGTCATCGACACCACGGGCGACGGCGCGCACGGCATCTTCGCCCAGTCGCTGGGCGGCGGGGGCGGCAACGGCGGCCTGGCCATCGCCGGCAACTTCATCATCGGCGCCATGGGCAACGCCCCGCTGATCACCATCGGCGGCGCGGGCGGGTCCGGCGGCGACGGCGGCGCGGTCATCGTCAACAACAGCGGCTCGATCACGACGCGGGGCGCCGGCGCCCACGGCATCCTGGCCCAGTCGATCGGCGGCGGCGGCGGCAACGCCAGCATGGGCTTCTCCCTGACCGGAGAGCCGGGCAGCCTGGTGATCGGCAACGCGGTCTCGGCCCTGATCGGCGCCCTGAACGGCGGCGCGGGCGGCATCGGCGGCACGGTCACGGTGAACCACACCGGCGACATCACCGTGCTGGGCGACGGGGCCATGGCCATCAAGGCCGAGAGCATCAACGGCGGCGGCGGTTCGCTGGACATCACGTTCGACGGCATCACCGGCCTGCCCGGCGTGCCCTTCATCGGCGGTCCCCCGCCGCCTCCGGCTGATCCCCTGGCCGAGGCCCGGGCGGGCGCTGACGGCGCCAGCGGCATGAACGCCGGTCTGGTCACGGTGAACACCAGCGGCACCTTCGGCGTCGGCGGCGATCACGGCGTGGGCGCCTTCATCCAGTCGCTGGGCGGCGGCGGCGGCACGGTCAATCTGCGCGCGACCCTGGCGCCGCTGAATGACGCCACGGTCAGCCTGCCGGCGGCCCCGCTGAACTTCGGCATCGATCTGGGCGGCGTCGACGGCGTCGACAACGAGGGCGGCGACATTCGCGGCAGCCATGACGGCGCGCTGACGACGGTGGGCGAGGGCTCGCCCGGCGCCCTGTTCCAGAGCATCGGCGGCGGCGGCGGCCGCGGCCTGCTGGACCTCGAGGTCCCGGCGGGCGCGCTGCTGGGCGAGGTCAGCGTCAGCCTGGGCGGCGTCAACGGCATGACCTCGGACGGCGGCGACATCAACCGCACCCAGATCGGCCGCATCGCCACGGCGGGCGACCTGTCGCCGGCGGCGATCCTGCAGTCGATCGGCGGCGGCGGCGGCTTCGCCGTGGTCTCGGTGACCGGCGCGGGGTCAGCGAACGGCGCACCGGCCCTGCCGACGGCCCCGAGCCCGGAAGTCATGCCGGGCCTGTCGGCCAAGACGGGCGGCGATCCGGTCCCCTCGATCCTGCCGGGCCTGTCTTCGAAGACCGATCCGGTCGTGGTCGCGGGCGGACCGCAGGTCACCCCGGCCCTGACCGACAAGGGGGACGCGCTGATCCCGATGGTCCAGCCGGTGATCTTCGATCCGCTGGCGGCGCCGGGCGACACGGTCGCGACGGTGACCCTGGGCGCGGTCGGCGGCTCCGGGAACGACGGCGGCGCGGTGACGGCCGACTTCAGCGGCGGCGCGATCAGCCAGGGCGATCACTCGCCCCTGCTGGTGGTGCAGTCGATCGGCGGCGGCGGCGGGGCGGCCCTGCTGTCCGGCGTCAACGCCCCGATCGTGAACCTGGGCGGAACCCTGGGCGCCGACGGCGACGGCGGCGCGATCGACCTGGTCCACAGCGGCGACCTGCGGACCTCCGGGCTCGGCTCGCACGGCCTGCTGCTGCAGTCGATCGGCGGCGGCGGCGGGGCGGTGTTCGGCACCTTCGACAATGCGACCGTCAATCTGAGCGCCGCCAACAGCGGCGCGGGCGGATCGATCCTGCTGGATCACACCGGCGCCATCGTGGTGACCGGAGACGGCGCCTTCGGCGTCATCGCCCAGAGCATCGGCGGCGGCGGCGGCTGGGTGGACGGCGTCTTCGCCGGCACGGCGGGCGGCGCGGGCGCCGGCGGCGCGATCACGCTCGACATCTCGGGCATGGTCTTCGCCCCGGGCGCGGGCTCGACGGCGGTCTTCGCCCAGTCGCTGGGCGGCGCGGGCGCGGGCGACATCACCATCCTGTCGGACGATCTGGTCCGCGGCGGCACGGGCGACGGCGTCGGCGTCCGCATCGAGGGCGGCGCGTCCAACCTGATCCGCACCTCCGGTTCGCTGTCGGCTGTCTCCGGCCTGGCCGTGGACACCGGCGTGGGCGATGACCGGATCGAGAACACAGGCCTGATCATCGGCAACATCGATCTGGGGTCGGGCGCCAATGCGGTGCTCAACGACGTCGGCGGGACCTTCCTCGCCTTCAACAGCATCGACCTGCGCGACGGTCCGGGCAGCACCGGGACCCTGACCAATGCGGGCGAGTTCCTGATGGGGCTGAGCGCCTCGCGCACGCCGATCGATCTGGCCGGCGGCGCGACCTTCGGCAATCTGGATGCCGAGGGCGATCCGTCCACCAACCTGTTCTACGGCGCCCGGGTGATCAACACGGTCGCGCTGGACGGGGACTATGTGCAGACCGATGACGGCCATCTGGCCTTCGACGTCGCCTTCGGCCCCTACGCCTCGGACCGGGTGAACGTGACCGGGGACGCCACCGTCGACGGCACGGGCGAGGTGATCCTGACCTGGCTGGAGAACTCCAACCGCGTCACCCTGTTCGCCACCGGCGGCGCGGGCGTCGACCACGGCCTGGAGATCGAGGACACCCTGGCGATGGACTACCGGATCGAGGCGGACGCCGACGGCGTGCACCTCGCGTTCAACACCAATTTCGGACAGGACTTCCTGAACCGGAACGGCCGCCATCTGGGCCTGCACATGGACTCGGCCATCGCCTACGGCGGGTCGTCGGGCATCGGCCAGCTGATGGCCCTGATCGGCAATCTGCAGGTCGGTGACGAGGACGTTTACGCTCAAATCTTCAATGAGTTGAACCCGGAACCTCTGCTGACGCCGTCGGTGCTCCAGTTCTCGGCGTCGCGTGACTTCGCCGACCAGATCTTCGCCTGCGGCTCTGATCTGGCCCCGGCGGACGGGCGCTGCGCCTGGGCCCAGGTCGAGACCGGCGAGTTCGAGCGCGAAGGCGACAGCGAGGACTTCGGCATCAACGCCGAGTCCGTCGCCCGCTTCCGCACCGGCTTCGAGCAGCCGATCCGGCTGGGCGGCGGCGGCTGGATGGTCGGCGGCGCCTTCGGCTACGACGACCTCGGCCACAACTTCGTCGACGGCGGCCGCGCCGTGTTCGAGGGCGACGGCTTCCACGGCGGTCTGGGCCTGCGCCGCACCGCTCCGGACGGCGCCCAGGTCGGGGTGTCGGTCAGCGCGGGCTGGCAGGTCACCGAGACCACGCGCCTGAGCAATGTCTTCCAGCTTCTGCAGGGCGAGTCCGGCAATGACTCCGGCTACCTGCGGGCGGACGCCGAGGTGGCGCGGATCTTCGGCGCCGGCGGCTTCTACGTCCGTCCGGCCCTGCGCGGGTCGGTGACGGCCCTGCACCGGGCCGGCTTCTCCGAGGAGGGCATGGCCGGGCTGGGCGTCGAAGGCTATGCGGACACCGATGTGATCGGGACCCTGAACCCCGAGATCGGCTTCGGCTTCCGCTCGGAATACGGCGAGGCCTCCAGCGCCTCGGCCGCCATCACCATCGGCGGGGTGTTCCACTCCGACGACGAACTGGTGGCGCCGATGCGCCTGCTGGGCTCCAACCCGGACGCCCTGCCGGCCTATATCGCCACCCCGATCGACGAGCAGGCCTGGCGGGTCGGCGCCGACATCCGGTTCGAGAGCGACACGGGCCTGTCCCTGCGCCTGAACTATGTCGGCGAGTACGGAGAGAAGATCGAAAGCCACACCGCGGGTGTGAATTTCCACGTGAAGTTCTGAACCGGCTCCGGCGCGCCGGTCCGTCATTGACGGGCGCGCCGGACTTGCCGACGAAGGGGGATGACCTCCCCGTCCTACGTCAGCACCCGCGGCCGCTCGCCTCTCGTCGATTTCGCCGGAACCGTAATCAACGGCATCGCGCCGGACGGCGGCCTGTTCGCGCCGTCGGCCTGGCCGACGCTGTCGCTGGACGACCTGACCGCGGGCGGGGCGGACTATGCGACCCTGGCCGAGCGGCTGCTGACGCCCTTCGTCGGCGAGGCGTTGCCCGCGGGCGCGCTGGCGGCGGCGACGCGGCGGGTTCAGGAGCGGTTCCTGCATCCGGACGTGGTCCCGCTGGTCGAGCTGGAGCCCGGCCTGCATGTGCTCGAGCTGTTCCACGGGCCGACGGCGGCGTTCAAGGACCTCGCCATGCAACTGGTGGCCGGGATGGCCGAAAGCCTGCTGGCCGCCTCGGGCGAGCGGCTGCTGCTGCTGACCGCGACCAGCGGCGATACCGGTGCGGCGGCGGTGAAGGCCTTCGCGGGCGCCGAGCGGATCGATCTGGTGGTGCTGCACCCGCTGGGCCGGGTGTCGCCGATGCAGCGGCTGCAGATGACGACGACGGGCGCGTCCAATGTGCTGAACCTGGCGGTGCGCGGCGATTTCGACGACTGCCAGCGGCTGGTGAAGGCCCTGCTGGGCGTTCAGGCGCTGAAGGCGAACCGGCGCGTCAGCTCGGTCAACTCGATCAACTGGGCGCGCCTGTCGGGGCAGGCGCCCTATTATGCGGCGACGGCGGCGAAGCTGGCGGAACCGGCGACCTATGTGGTGCCGACGGGCAACTTCGGCGACGCCTTTGCGGGCTGGGTGGCGCGCCAGTGCGGCCTGCCGATCGGCGATCTGGTGGCGGCGACGAACCGCAACGACGCGCTGGTGCGGGCGCTGCACACCGGCGTCTATGAGCGAACCCAGGCTGAGCCGACGGCCAGCGTCAGCATGGATGTGCAGGCGCCGTCGAATTTCGAACGGCTGGTGTTCGAGGCGACGGGCCGGGACGCGGACCTGACGCGCGGCCTGTTCGAGGACTTCAACAAGGCCGGGCAGGTGACCCTGCCGGGCGATGTGCTGGCCGCCCTGCGGCGCGAGGTGTCGGCGGTCTCGGTCAGCGAGGCCGAGACGGTCGCGGAGATGCAGCGGACCTGGCGCGAGAACGGGCGGGTGATCTGTCCGCACACGGCGGTGGCCCTGCATGCGGCGCGGCGGATCGAGCGGACGGGGCCGGTCGTCGCCCTGTCGACCGCGCACCCGGCCAAATTCCCCGACAGCGTCGAGGCCGCGCTGGGCTTCGCGCCCGAACGCCCGCCTCAGTTGCAGGGGCTGGAGGGGAAGGCCGAGCGGTTCGAGACCGTGGACGCCACGCTGGAGGCGGTGCTGGCGGCGATTGGCTAAGCCGCCAGCGCGGCCTGTTCGGTCCACCAGTCCAGCCGTCTCAGGAAGGGCGCCGGGTCCTTGGGCGTGACCAGCCGGGTCGGGTCGTGGAACAGCTGGTCATGCAGCCGGGTCAGGGTGAAGCGCACCGCCGCGACGGCGCCGAGCGCGGGCAGGGCGGCGGCCTCGGCGGGCGTCAGGGGGCGGACGGACTCATAGCCGGACCGGAAGGCGGCCAGGGCGCCGGTCAGGGGCAGGCCGTCGGCGTCGAAGCCCCAGGCCGAAAGGGCGATGGCCAGGTCGTAGGCGTAGCTGTCCGTGCAACCGAAATAGAAGTCGATCAGCCCGCTGGGGGCGTCGCCCTCGAACAGCAGGTTGTCGGGGAAGTAGTCGGCGTGGATCGGGCCACGCGGCAGGGCGGCGCCGGGGTCGGCGCAGGGGCCGGTCACCCACGGCGCCATGCGATCCAGCAGGCCGCGATCCGCGGCGTCGGCGCGGGTCAGGCAGCGCTCGAACAGGGCGCGGCGGGCGGCGGGGCCGACCGGGTTGGATCGCTCCAGCGAGAAGTCGGCGGCGGCCAGATGCAGCCGGGCCAGCAGGGCGCCGGCGGCGTGCTGGTGCGTCAGCGACGGGTCGCGTTTCCACGCGCCGGGCAGCCATTCGAGGACGGCGGCGGGGCGGCCGTTCAGCTCGCCGACGGCCCGTCCCTGATCGTTCCGTACGGGTCGGGCGCAGGGCAGGCCCTTGTCCGCAGCGTGGGCGGTGAGACCCAGGCAGAAGGGCAGGGCGGCGGCGTCGGTTCGGCCCTCGAACAGGGTCAGGACGAACCGGCCCCGGTCGGTGTCGATGCGGTAGTTGGTGTTCTCCACTCCTTCGGCGATGGGCGTGAGCGACCGCAGGGCGCCCAGCCCGTAGCGGCTAATGAAGGGCTCGGCGTCGGCCTCCTCGACGGGGGTGAAGACGGCCATGGTCAGACGGCTTTCGACAGGCGGGCGGCGGCGAGGTCGGACAGGTCGGCCAGCAGGCTTTCGGCCGTGGCCCAGCGTCCCGCGCCGCGACCGCGACGGCGAACGACCGATCCATCCAGCGAGACCACCTTCAAGGCGTTGCCCTCTCCCTTCAGCTCCGCGAACAGCGGGTCGAGCTGGCCCGAGACCAGCCGGACCGCGGCGACCAGCTTGCCGTCTTTCAGCTCGCAGCGACAGAGCTGACGCGAACCGGCGGGCGGCAGGGCGGCGGGGTCGAGGACGTCGCGGTGGATCTCGGCGTCGGCGGGCATGACGCCGAAGGCCTCGAAGGCCAGCAGGCGGACCTTGGCCAGGGCGTCGAGGCCCTGCAGGTCGGAGGACGGGTCCTCTTCCGCGAAGCCGGCGGCCCGGGCTTCGGCGAGCGCCTGATCGAAGGGCGCGCCCTCGCCGAGGCGGGCCAGCATGAAGTTGACGGTGCCGTTCAGCACGGCCTCGAAGGCGGCCACCGGGGCCTCGTCGCGTGCAGCGCGGACGGCCTCGACCATGGGCACGCCGCCGCCGACCGAGGCGGACCAGAGCAGGCGGGCGTCGTGGCGGGCGGCGAGGGCGAGCAGGCCGTCGGGATCGGCGCTGACCGCCTGTTTGTTGGCCGTGGCTACATCGACGCCGCGCGACAGGGCGGCGCGGATCACGGCATGGCCCGCCTCGGCCTCGGACAGGGCTTCCAGAACGAGGTCGGGCGCGCGCTCCAGCAGGGCGTCGGGGCTCGAGACCAGCAGGGGCGCCAGTTGCGCGTCCGGGGCGCCGGGCACGTCGCGCGGCTTGGACGGGTCGCGGACCAGAACGCCGACGACCTCGACGCGCGGATCGACCAGCAGGCGGGCCAGGGCGCCGCCGCCGACCACGCCGCAACCGGCGACGGCGACGCGCAAACGGCGATGGGCCGGTGCCGGCTTGGGCGGGGCGCCGACCGGGCCGACGACCGTGCGGTGGCCGTCGAGGTAGTTGCGCACCTCGACCTTCAGCCGGCGGGCCTCGGCCAGATCGAGCGCGTCCGGCTGGACCAGACCGCCGCCGAGGGCCTTGGCCTCGGCCCAGCTGGCCTGATCATAGCGGCGTGCGTCGGGGTGGACGTTGGGGTCGCGGTCGTAGAGGCCGTCCACGTCCTTCACCAGCTGGACGCTGTCCAGATCGAGCTCGGCGGCGAGGAACAGGGCCGTCAGGTCCGAACCGCCGCGGCCCAGCAGCACGACCTGCCCCTCGGGCGACACGGCGCCGAAGCCGGGGACCACCACCACCTCATGCTTCAGCAGGGCGCGGTCGAGGGCGGCGCGGTCGAGCGAGACCGGCCGGGCGTGCTCGCAGGGACCGTCGGCGACAAGACCCAGTTCGCGGACCGTCAGGGTGGCGGCGCTGAGGCCGACGCGATCACAGGCCAGGGCGACAAGGGCGGCGGAGCGCTCCTCGCCCTGCACGACGTAGGCGGGCAACAGGCTGTTGTCGTGGGCGAGGCCGAGGGCGCGGGCCTCGGCCAGAAGGCGATCCGTCTCCCCCGCCAGGGCGGAGACGACGGCGACCACGCGGCGGCCGCGTCGGACCTCGGCGTAGATGTCGGAGGCGACCTTGGGGGCGTCGGCGGGATCGACCAGCACGGAGCTGCCGAACTTCATCACCACCACCTCGGGCGAGGCGACGGGGAGGGCGGATACGGGGCGTTCGAGGACGGCGAGTTGGGCGGACATGGGAGGGGGTCTTTCGAGAGGGAGCTGGAAAAGAAAAACCCCGCCCGGGGTGATCCGGGCGGGGTCTGGGTTTTTGCGTTCCTGAGCCTTGGTGCGCGCTAACCTGTCCCCGCCGGAGCGGTGATGGTGGTGGTGCCGGTGGTCATGCCAATGACGCGCGCGATCGCGCCGCCGCACGAGGCGGTCGAGGCGAGGATGGCGCGGGCGTCGAGACGGTTCACAGGGACCTGCTCAGTTCAGTTCGGAACGGAGGCTGACGGACAAAGGGGGCGGCCGTCAACCCGGAAGGTGAAAAATTGCGCAAGTCGTCGCCGCCATAGGCTTTGAGGGCACACATTCACCGGCGCGGGAGGGCGGAGATCGGCGCTGAGCGGCTGTGTTGACTCAGAGAACTTTACACTACAAAGTACATTATCAGGGATTGGGATTGGCCCGCGCCCTTCTGGAGAACGCTCATGAAGAAGATCGCTTTCGCGGCCGTCGCCGCCCTGTCGTGCCTCGCCGCCGCGCCGGCGCTGGCCGAGGACGTCACCATCACCCTGACCGGCGTGCAGGCGCGCGGCGGGCAGTTGATGGCGGCGCTGCAGACCCGCGACCAGTTCCTGCAGCCGGCCGGCGACCACGGCGAGATCTTCCGCGATCCGGCGGCGGGCACGCTGACGGTGACGTTCCGGAACGTCCGGCCGGGCGACTATTCGCTGTCGGTCCTGCATGACGAGGACGGCGACGGCCAGATGAAGATCGAGGGCGGCATGCCGGCGGAAGGCTGGGCCATGGTCAACGGCGCGAGCCTGCGCGCCGCCCCGACCTGGGATCAGGTGAAGTTCACCGTGCCCGCCACCGGCGCGACCCGCCTGACCGTGCCGATGCAGTATTTCCGCTGAATGCGAACGCCCCGCCCCTCGCGAGAGAGGCGGGGCGCTTCACCTTCGGGCCGGGGCGCTCAGGCCCAGTGCATCTGCACGCGATGGGCGGCGGCCCAGTGGATGGCGCTGATGCCGTCGATGACGGCGTTGGCCGCGTCGCGGGTGCCCAGGGTCCCGCCCAGATCAGCGGTCACCGCGCCCGCCGACAGGACGGCGGCGACGGCGGCCTCGATCGAGCCCGCCTCGTCCTCCAGCCCCAGGCTGTGACGCAGCAGCAGGGCGGCCGACAGGATCGTGCCGACGGGGTTGGCCTTGTCCTGACCGGCGATATCCGGCGCGGAACCGTGGATCGGCTCGAACAGGCCGGGGCCGCTGGAGCCCAGCGAGGCCGAGGGCAGCAGGCCGATGGAGCCGCCCAGCACCGAGATCTCGTCCGACAGGATGTCGCCGAACATGTTCTCGGTCAGGATGACGTCGTACTCGCGCGGCTTGCGGATCAGGTGCATGGCCATGGAGTCGACCAGGGCGTGCTCCAGCTCGATGCGCGGGAACTCTTCACGGTGGACCCGGCTGACGACCTCGCGCCACAGGCGGCTGGTCTCCATGACGTTGGCCTTGTCGACCGAGGTCACCTTGCCGCGCCGCTGCTGGGCGGTCTGGAAGGCGGCGCGGGCGACGCGCTCGATCTCCGGGACGGTGTATTCGCACAGGTCGGTGGCGCGGTCCGGGGTGCGGGTCTTCTCACCGAAATAGATGCCGCCCGTCAGCTCGCGGAAGACGATCAGATCGACGCCCTCGACGATCTCCTTCTTCAGCGGCGAGCGGTGGGCCAGCACCGGCGAGACCTGCAGCGGACGCAGGTTGGCGTACAGGCCCATGGCCTTGCGCAGGCCCAGCAGACCTTCCTCCGGACGACGCTTGCCGCCGTCCCATTGCGGCCCGCCCACGGCGCCCAGCAGGACCGCGTCGGCGGCCAGACAGGCGTCGACGGTCTCCTGCGGCAGGGGATCGCCGACCGCGTCGATGCCGGCGCCGCCGATCAGGTGTTCGCTGAAGTTGAAGGTGTGGCCGTAGAAGTCGCCGATCACCGACAGAACGGCCTTGGTCGCATGGGTCACTTCGGGGCCGACGCCGTCACCGGGCAGGACGACGATATTGTAGGTCTTCGGGGCGGACATCAGACGGTTTCTTTCCGGCGTTCAAAGGCTTCGATGGCGGGCAGGCGGGCTTGCAGCCAGCCGAGGGTGTCGACCCCGTCCAGCAGGCACTGACGGGCGAAACTCTCCACCGCGAATGCGACAGGCGCTGCATTGCCGCGCTGGATGGTGGAGGTTTCCAGATCGATGGTGATGGGCTGGTCGGCGTGGGCGGCGAGATCGTCCCAGGTCGCCTGATCGACGACGATGGGCAGGAAGCCGTTCTTCAGGGCGTTGGAGGTGAAGATGTCGGCGATCCCGGTCGAGACCACGGCGCGGAAGCCGTAGTCCATCAGGGCCCAGGGGGCGTGCTCGCGAGAGGAGCCACAGGCGAAGTTTTTCCCCGCCAGCAGGATGCGGCGCTCGCTCGGGTCGATGCGGTTCAGGATGGCTTCCGGCTTGGTCGAGCCGTCGGACTCATAGCGCCAGTCATAGAAGGCCCAGGCGCCCAGACCCTCGCGGCTGGTCGTCGAGAGAAAGCGGCCGGGGATGATCTGGTCGGTGTCGATGTTCGACTGCGACAGGACCACGGCTTTGGAGGTCAGGGATTTGAAGGGATCAGGCATCGACCTTCTCCATCAGAAACACCCGCGGGTCGGTCAGGACGCCGGTGACGGCCGTCGCCGCCGCCGTGGCGGGGCTGGCCAGGATGGTGCGCGAGCCGGGACCCTGACGGCCCTCGAAATTGCGGTTGGAGGTGGAGACGGCCAGTTGGCCCGGAGCCACCATGTCGCCGTTCATGGCCAGGCACATGGAGCAGCCCGGGATGCGCCACTCGGCCCCGGCCTCGATGAAGACCTGATCCAGCCCTTCGGCCTCGGCGTCGCGGCGGACGGCCTCGGAGCCGGGCACCACCAGCATGCGCAGGCCCGGCTTGACCTTGCGGCCGCGCAGCACCTCGGCGGCGGCGCGCAGGTCCGGCAGGCGGCCGTTGGTGCAACTGCCGATGAAGACGACATCGACCGCGTGGCCGGTGGTCGCCTCGCCGGGGGTGAAGCCCATATAGGCCAGCGCCTTTTCGCCCGAGGCGTCGCGCGGGGCGGGGACCGGCTCGCCGATGGCCGAGCCGGCGTCGGGCGTGGTGCCCCAGGTGGCCATCGGCCGGATGGCGGCCCCGTCGATCTGGACCTCGGCGTCGTAGGTCGCGCCGGGGTCGGAGGCCAGCGAGAGCCAGTCGGCGACGGTCCGGTCCCAGACGGCGGCGTCGGGCGCATGCTTGCGGCCCTTCAGCCAGTTCACAGTGGTCTGGTCGGGGGCGATCATGCCCGCGCGGGCGCCCGCCTCGATCGACATGTTGCAGACGGTCATCCGCCCTTCCATGTCCAGCGAGCGGATGGCTTCGCCGGCGTATTCGACCACGAAGCCGGTGCCGCCGCCGAAGCCCAGACGGGCGATGACGGCCAGGGCCACGTCCTTGCCGGAGACGCCCGGCTGCAGCCGACCGTCGACGGTGACGCGCATCGTCTTAGGCTTGCGCTGCAGCAGGCACTGGGTGGCCAGAACATGGCCGACCTCGGAGGTGCCGATGCCGAAGGCCAGGGCTCCGAAGGCGCCGTGGGTGGCGGTGTGGCTGTCGCCGCAGACGACGGTCATGCCGGGCTGGGTCAGGCCCAGCTCCGGCCCCATGACGTGCACCACGCCCCGATCCGCCGAGTCCCAGCCCGCCAGCGACACGCCGTGACGCGCACAGTTGGCCTCCAGCGTCTCGACCTGGGCCTTGGACGCAGGGGTGTAGTAGGGCCGCTCCCCGCTCGCATCGGCGGGCAGGGTGGGGGTGGAGTGGTCCAGGGTGGCGAAGGTGCGGTCGGGGCGACGCACCTTCAGGCCCCGGCTCTCGATCTCGGAGAAGGCCTGCGGGCTGGTGACCTCGTGGACCAGATGCAGGTCGATGTAGAGCACCGCCGGGGCGTCAGGCGTTTCCGCCTGCACCACGTGCCGGTTCCACACCTTCTCGAACAGGGTCTCAGGCATATTCGGCCTCGCGCTGCGGGGCGGGGGCGGGCGCGTTGATCGGCTCCAGCCAGTTGTGGCGATCCGGGGTGGCGCCGGTGAACAGGCCGCGGAAGGCGGCGTTGACCGCCCTGGTCACCGGGCCCGGGCCGGCGGCGCGGGTGGTGATGCCGTCGACCGAACGCACCGGGGTGATCTCGGCGGCGGTGCCGGTCATGAAGATCTCGTCGGCGACGTACAGGGCCTCGCGCGGCAGGATCTGCTCGCGCGTCTCATAGCCCAGGCCGCGGGCCAGCTTCAGCACGCTGTCGCGGGTGATGCCCATCAGGATGGAGGCGGCGGCGGGCGGGGTGACGATCTCGCCGTCCTTGACGATGAACAGGTTCTCGCCGGCGCCTTCCGACAGGCGGCCGTCGACGCCCAGGGCGATGCCCTCGCCGAAGCCGCCGACCCGGGCCTCACGGCCGATCAGGTAGGAGGACAGATAGTTGCCGCCCGCCTTGGCGCCCGAGGGCACGGTGTTGGGGGCGATGCGCGACCAACTGGCGACGCAGGCGTCGACGCCCTTCTCCAGCGCCTCCTCGCCCAGATAGGCGCCCCACGGGAAGGCGGCGATCGCCACGTCGACGTTCATGTTCTCGGGAGAGGGCGTCACCCCCATGCCGCACGACCCCAGGAAGGCGATGGGGCGGATGTAGGCCGACTTCAGTCCGGTCGAACGCACGGTGGCGCGGCAGGCCTCGACCAGTTCATCCACCGTATACGGCAGCTCGAAATGGTACATGCGGGCGCTGTCGAACAGGCGGCGCACGTGGTCGGTCAGGCGGAAGCCGCACGGTCCGTTCGGCGTGTCATAGACGCGGATGCCCTCGAACACCGAGGTGCCGTAGTGCAGGGCGTGGCTCATCACGTGAACCTTGGCGTCGGCCCAGGGCGTCAGCTCGCCGTTGACCCAGATATGTTCAGCCAGCGGCCGCATACGCGTACTCCTGTCGGTGGGCGGCGTCCGGGCGCGAGGCCTCGATGATCGCCAGCAATTCGTGGTCGTTGATTTCGCCGATCTCGTCGGCGCGGCGTTTGAAGCCGGCGAAGGCGGCGGCCAGCCAGGCGCCGGATACGGGGTGGCCCAGCGCCTCGGCGCGCTTGGCGACGGCGTGGCGGCCCGAGTGCTTGCCCAGAACGAACCAGGTGCCTTCAAAGCCGACGTCCTGCGGACGCATGATCTCGTAGGTCGAGGGATCGGCCATCATGCCGTGCTGGTGGATGCCCGCCTCATGGGCGAAGGCGTTCAGGCCGACGATGGCCTTGTTGCGCACCACCGGAGTGTGGGTGATCTCGCTCAGCAGGCGGCTGGCGCGGACCAGATGGGTGCAGTCCACGCCGGTGTGCAGGCCGTAGCGGTCCGAGCGCGTGCGGATGGCCATGACCATCTCCTCGATCGAGGCGTTGCCCGCCCGCTCGCCGATGCCGTTGATCGCGCCCTCGATCTGGCGCGCCCCGGCCTCCACCGCCGCCAGCGAGTTGGCGACGGCCATGCCCAGGTCGTCATGGCAGTGGGCAGAGAAGACCACGTCCGGATGGCGCACGCGCACGGCGGCCATCAGGTTGCGGTAGATCTCGCCGATCTCGCCGGGGGTCGAATAGCCGACGGTGTCAGGGATGTTCAGGGTGGTGGCGCCCGCCGCAGCGGCGACCTCGCACACCTCGGCCAGGAACTCCGGCTCGGTGCGGATGGCGTCCTCGGGGCTGAACTCCACGTCCTCGAAGCGGGTGCGGGCGTAGGCCACCGAACGCTCGGCGGCGGCCAGCACCTCGGCCTTCGACATCTTCAGCTTGGCCGACCGGTGGATCGGGCTGGTGCCCAGGAAGATGTGGATGCGGCGTTCCTCCGTGGCGCGCAGGCCGCGCCAGGCGGCGTCGATGTCCGCCTCATTGGAGCGGGCCAGCGAGCAGAAGACGGGGCCTTCGACCTCGCCGACCACGCGGCGGATACATTCCTCGTCGCCGGGCGAGGCGGCGGCGAAGCCGGCCTCGACCACATCGACCTTCATGTCGGCCAGCACGCGGGCCATGCGGACCTTCTCTTCCGGACCCATGGAGAAGCCGGGCGCCTGTTCCCCGTCACGCAGGGTGGTGTCGAAGACGATGACGCGATCCGGATCGGCGGCGACGGCCTGTTGAACCTTCGTCATGCCGCTACCTCGGGATGGAAGGTGGAGGCGGAAGCGCTGACGCGGGTCACGCCGAACAGCTTGTCGATCTGGCGGCCCAGGGTGCGGGTGCAGCGGGCGTCGTCGCGGCCGCGCACGGCCATCTCGATCCTGCGGGCGGCGCCCTCGTCGCGCATGGTGATGCCGTCGATGTGGAAGCCGCGGCGCTCCACCAGACCGATCAGGCGCTGAAGCGAGCCGTCGGCGCGGTCAATGTTCAGGTGCAGGGTTTCGGTGCTCATGGTTCAGGCGCCTTCCATCATTTCGGCGTTGTTCTTTCCGGGCGGGACCAGCGGCCACACGTTTTCCCGGGGGTCGATGATCACGTGCGCGAGGCAGGGGCCGTCGGCGGCCAGCAGGCGGGCGATCCCGGCCTGCACCTCCTCGCGTCGGCTAATTCGGAAGGCCTCGATGCCGAAGGCCTCGGCGACCTTCACGAAGTCCGGATTGTCGGACAGGTCGATCTCCGAGTAGTTGCCGTCGAAGAACAGCTCCTGCCACTGGCGGACCAGGCCCAGGGAGCTGTTGTCCAGCAGCAGGACCTTCACCGCGACGCCGTAACGACGCAGGGTGGCCAGCTCCTGCACGTTCATCATGAAGCCGCCGTCGCCGGCGATGACGACGACCGCGGCGTCCGGGTCGGACAGCTTGGCGCCGATGCCGGCGGGCAGGCCGAAGCCCATGGCGCCCAGACCGCCCGAGGTGATGTGAGCCTCCGGGCTGGCGAAGCGGCAGTGCTGGGCGGCCCACATCTGGTGCTGGCCGACGTCGCAGGCGGCGACGAAGCTGTCGCCTGCGGCTTCCGACACGGCCTTCAGCAGGGCCGGGGCGTAGACGCCTTCGCCCGGGGCGTCATAGCGGAAGGCGGTGCGCTGGACCCGGCTGGCGCAGTGGATCATCCACGGATCGATGGCCGGGCCACGACCGGCCAGACGGGCGGTCAGGGCCTCGACGCCCGGCGCCAGTTCGCCCGCGACCGGGATCCAGGTCTCGCGCAGCTTGCCGATCTCGGACGCGTCGATGTCGAAATGGATGACGCGGGCGTGGGGGGCGAACTCGGCCAGCTTGCCGGTGGCGCGGTCGTCGAAACGGGCTCCGAAGACGATCAGCAGATCGGCCTCCTGAACCGCCTCATTGGCCGCGCGGGTGCCGTGCATGCCCAGCATGCCCTGGAAGCCGGGGGCGTCGGTGGGGATCGTGCCCAGGGCGTTCAGGGTGGCGACCGAGGGGATGCCGGTGGCCTCGGCGAAGGCGCGGACCTGTTCCGTGGCGCGGCCGATCTTCACCCCACCGCCGACGTAGATCAGCGGGCGTTGCGCGGTGCGGATGGCCTCGGCCGCCGCCGCGATGGCGTCGTGGTCGACGGGCTCGACGGCGTTCGGATAGTGGAAGCCGAAGTCCTCGGTCGTCTGGCCGACCTGGACGTCCTTGGGCAGGTCGATCAGGACCGGGCCGGGGCGGCCCGAGGCGGCGATGTGGAAGGCTTCCTCGACGGCGGCGGGAACGTCGGCCGGATCGCGGACCAGGATCGAGTGCTTCACGATCGGCAGGGTGACGCCCAGGATGTCGATCTCCTGGAAGGCGTCGGTGCCCATCACGCCCTGGGCGACGTTGCCGGTGATGCAGACCATCGGGATGGAATCCATCATCGCATTGGCGATGCCGGTGATCAGGTTGGTGGCGCCGGGTCCGGAGGTGGCCATGCAGACCCCGACCCGGCCGCTGCGGCGCGCATAGGCGTCGGCGGCGAAGGCGGCGGCCTGTTCGTGGCGGACCAGGATGTGGCGCAGCTTCGATCCGGCCAGGGCGTCATAGACGGGCATGATCGCGCCGCCCGGATAGCCGAACACGACCTCCACCCCCAGCCGCTCCAGGGTGGAGACGAGCAGGCGGGCGCCGCTGCGGGGAGCGGTTTCGGGCGCGGTCATGCGGGCGGCGGAGGCGGTCATGGGTCAGGCGGCTTCCGATTTCGGGGCGTTCAGCCAGGCCATGCGTTCGCGCAGCTTGGCGCCGGTCTGCTCGATCGGCTGTTCGCCGTCGGCCTTGACCCAGGCGTCGTAGCGGGGCTTGCCCGCCTCGTTCTCGGCGATCCATTCGCGGGCGAACTGGCCCGACTGGATCTCGTCCAGGATGGTCTTCATCCGGGCGCGGGTCTCGTCTGTGATGACGCGCGGGCCGGACTTGACCGAGCCCCACTTGGCCGTCTCCGAGATGAACTCGTTCATCTTGGTGATGCCGCCCTCGTAGAACAGGTCCACGATCAGCTTCAGCTCGTGCATACACTCGAAGTAGGCGATCTCGGGCTGGTAGCCGGCCTCGACCAGGGTGTTGAAGCCGGACATGACCAGCTCCTTGGCGCCGCCGCACAGGACGGCCTGTTCGCCGAACAGGTCGGTCTCGGTCTCCTCGCGGAAGGTGGTCTCGATCAGGCCGCCGGTCGCGCCGCCGTTGCCCTTGGCGTAGCCCATGGCGCGGTCGCGGGCCTTGCCGGTCGCGTCCTTCTCGATGGCGAACAGGGAGGGGACGCCCCGCCCACGCTGGTACTCGCGACGGACCAGGTCGCCCGGGCCCTTGGGGGCGACCAGGATGACGTCCATGTCCTCGCGCGGCGTGATGCGGCCGTAGATGATCGAGAAGCCGTGGGCGAACAGGATGGCCGAGCCCGGCTTGGCGTTGGGCTCGATGATGTCGCGATAGACCTCGGCCTGGATCATGTCCGGGGTCAGGATGGCGATGATGTCCGCGCCCTTGACCGCTTCGGCGGGCTCGGCGGTCGGGACGCCGTCGGCGGTGGCGTGCTTCCAGCCCTTGCCGCCGTGACGGACGCCCGCGACGACGTCGTGGCCGGAGTCCTTCAGGTTCTGGGCGTGGGCCCGGCCCTGGGAGCCGTAGCCGATGATGGCGATGCGCTGGCCGGCGATGGCGCCGGGGCGAATATCGTCATTGGTGTAGATGGTGATGGCCATGGGTCAGGCGTCCTCTCGGGCGGCGTTGGTTTCGGTCTCGGCGGGACGCTGGACCGGGGGCGGGTTGGGAATGGTCACGGCGCCCTGGGCGGCCGAGGCCACCGCGGCGCGGTATTTGGCGAAGACCCCGTGCGCCGGGCGGATCGATCGGGGGGCGAAGTCCGCCCGGCGCTTCGCCAGATCGACGCCGATGACGTCGATGCGGCGGTGGGTGACGTCGATGGCGACGCGGTCGCCATCGCGGATCAGGGCGATGGGGCCGCCGACGGCGGCCTCGGGCGAAACGTGGCCGGCGACGAAGCCGTAGCTGGCGCCCGAGAAGCGGCCGTCGGTGATCAGGGCGACGTTGTGGACGCCGCGGCCCTTCAGGGCGGCGGTGACCTGCAGCATCTCGCGCATGCCGGGGCCGCCCTTGGGCCCTTCGTAGCGGATGACGATGACGTCGCCTTCGCCGACCGAGCCGTCCTGGACGGCGTGGAAGGCGTCTTCCTCGCTGTCGAAGACGCAGGCCGGCCCCTCGAAGCGGTCGACCTTGTGGCCGGTCAGCTTGATGACCGCGCCGTCGGGGGCGACGTCGCCGTAGATGACGGCGAAGCTGCCGCGATCCATGACCGGGGCCTCGAAGGTGGTGACGACCTGCTGGCCCGGGGTCTCCTCGGCCTCGGCGGCCTCGGTGAACAGGCTGCGGCCCGAGACGGTCGGGGTGTTGGTGATCTTGCCCGCCTGCGCCAGACGCTGGGTGACCAGACGGGTGCCGCCCGCCGCGAACAGGTGCGAGGCCAGGAAGCGGCCGCCCGGCTTCAGGTCGCAGATGACCGGGGCGTCGACGCAGGCCTGGTGGCAGTCCTCGACGCCGAACTCGACCCCCGCCTCGGCGGCGATGGCGGTCAGGTGCATGACCGCGTTGGTCGAGCCGCCCGAGGCCGAGACGGCGACGGCGGCGTTGCGCAGCGAGGCGCGGGTGATGAATTTCCTGGCGCTGTCGCCCGCGAAGACGCGCTCGACGATCAGGCGGCCGCAGCGTTCGCCCTCGGCGCCCTTGGCCGGATCGACGGCGGGGACGTCGTTGGCGCCCATGGGCGACAGGCCCATGACCGACAGGGCCATGGCCATGGTGTTGGCGGTGAACTGGCCGCCGCAGGCGCCGGCGCCGGGGCAGACCGCCGTCTCCACCGCCTTCAGGCCGACGTCATCCAGGGCTCCGGCGGCGTGGGCGCCGATGGCCTCGAAGATCTCCTGAACCGAGACCTCCTTCTGGCCGATGGTCCCCGGCATGATGGTGCCGCCGTAGTAGACCAGCCCGGGGATATCCATGCGGGCCAGGGCCATGGCGGCGGCCGGGATGGTCTTGTCGCAGCCGACGATGCAGATGACGCCGTCCAGCTGGTGGCCCTCGACGGCCAGTTCGATGCTGTCGGCGACGACCTCGCGGCTGATCAGCGAGGCCTTCATGCCGGGCGTGCCCATCGAGATGCCGTCGGTGACGACGATGGTGTTGAAGTCGACCGGATAGCCGCCCGCGGCGATGATCCCGGCGCGCACGTCGGCGGCCAGACGGTCCAGGTGCATGTTGCACGGCGTGACCGAGGACCAGGTGTTGACCACCGCGATCATCGGCTTGTCGAAGTCGGCGTCCTGCATGCCGGCGGCGCGCAGATAGCTGCGGGCCGCGGCGCGGTTCGGACCGGCCGTGACGGCGCGGCTTCTCGCGTTCGGCGGTCGGTCGTTCGGGGTGAAATCTTGCGTCATTGCGAAGGGTCGTTCCGGAGGGTCCCGGATCGCGCGCAACAAAAAACCCGCTTCCTGTGTGGAAGCGGGTGGCTGCGGGCGATCCTGATGTTGCGTTAGGTCAGGTCGCGTGCGTCCACGCCGCTCCGGTAAGGAGGACGAGAATTACCGAAAGAATAAGGGTGTTCAGGGCCAGTTCGACCGACGGCGCGCGCACGGCCGCAATCGCCTTGGCGGCGATCTTGCGGTCAGCGATGTGGGCGCGGTGAGTCACGGGGGCTCCTGAAGAACAGACTCAGGAAACCATGACCTGCTGCATCGCACAAGGCGGATGAGCAAAAATATTGCGGAAGGGGGCTGCCGGGTGCCTCTCGGGGCAGGATTTCACCGCGGTGAATTTCGCGCTTCCGGGCCCGGAAGCGGGCGGCGAAAACGCCGCCCTTTCAAAATCTTGCCGGGACGACCGACGACCGTCAGAGACCGAGCGCGATGCGGTAGCTGGGATGGACGATGTCGGCATGGTCGGCGGGGTGTTTTTGCAGGTAGCCGGCGAAGAACGGGCAGGTCGGAAGCACCAGGAGACCGCGCTCGCGAATGTCGGCGAGCACATGTTTCGCCATGCGGCTGGCGATGCCGCGCCCCTCGAGGGGGACCGGAACGAGGGTCTCGGTGATCAGCAGGCCGCCGCCGACCTCGTTGTACATGACCACCGCCGTCTGGCCGTCGACGGTCAGCTCGTAGCGATGGGTTTCGCGGTTGTCGTGGATGTCGGGATCGAGGGGCATCGGGGCTCTCTTCAGCTGGAGGGGGCGATCAGGTGGCGGACGCGCGGGGGCGTTTCGCCGATGTGGAAGCGACGGATCTGGTCCTGGGTCAGGCGGTCGTCGTGGGTGATGCGTTCGTGCTGGCGCAGGTGTTCCAGCCAGCTGGGCACGACGAAGCTCTCGATCACCAGGCCGGGGTCGGCGGCGTCCTCGAAGACGTTCCAGAGCAGGGCGCCGTCGCGCTTGCGGACGGCCCTGAAGGGCTGGATGGCCTTGATGAAGTCGGGGACCTGTCCCGGCTCGATCCGGTATTCGATCAGGATCATCACCGGGCCCCGGTCGGCCTCGGGCTGGCCGGCGACGGCAGGCTCGGCCCAGTGTCCCGACGGCGTCAGGTCCATGGTCCCCGCGGCGGGCAGGCGGAAGCGCAGGCCGGTGGCGGTGGCCAGCCCGAGGGCGATCCCGGCCACGGTCAGGGCGGTGGCGATGTCGGTGCGCGAGGCCAAGGCGCCCCAGACCAGACTGCCCAGCGTCATCGCCCCCTGGAAGACCAGCAGGTAGATGGCGAGCGCGCGGGCCTTGACCCACGACGGCACGGCCATCTGGGCGGCGACGTTCAGGCCGGACAGCATGGTGATCCAGGCCAGACCGGCCAGAACCATGATCCCGCCCGCGATCCAGGCGTTCCCGGCGTGGGCCAGGGCCAGGGTGGCGACGGCGAACAGCAGGGAGGCGGCGAGGGACAGGTGGTTGGCGCTGACCCGCTTGCGCACCTTCGCCAGCGCCAGGGCGCCCAGCACCGCGCCGAACCCCATGGCGCCGAGAAGGGCGCCGTAGCCGGCGGCGTCCAGGCCCAGCTCGCGTCGCCCGACCAGCGGCAGGAGGGCCCACAGGGCGCTGGAGAACAGGAAGAAGGCGACGGCGCGCAGCAAGACCAGTTGCAGGGCGGGGGCGTGGCGGGCGTAGCGGTAGCCGGCGCGCAGGGCGCCGAGGAAATGCTCGGGCGGGAGCGCGCCGGTCGTCGGCTGCCGCTTCCAGGCGAACAGGACGCCGAGCACCGCCAGGATCGAGACCGCGTTCAGTGCATAGACGGCGGTCGGACCGGCCATGGCGACAATGACGCCGCCCAGCGCGGGGCCGATGGCGCGGGCGATGTTGACGCCCAGGCTGTTCAGGGCGACGGCGTCGGCCAAGGCGGGCCTTTCGACCAGTTCGGGCACGATGGCCTGGAAGGCGGGGGCGCTGAGCGCCGCGCCCAGTCCCATCACCGCCGTCAACGCCAGCAGGATCAGCGGGGTGGTCAGGCCCAGCGCCGTGGTGGTCGCCAGCGCCGCGGCCCCGATCAGGATCAGGACCTGCGAGGCCAACAGCAGCTTGCGTCGGTCCACCACGTCCGCCAGCGCCCCGCCGGGCAGGGCGAACAGGAACATCGGCAGGGTGGTCGCCGCCTGCACCATCGCCACCCACAGCGGACTGGGGGAGAGGGAGGTCATCAGCCAGGACGACCCCACGTCGTTCATCCATGTCCCGACGTTCGAGACGATGGTGGCGATCCACAGGGCGCGGAACAGGGGCGTGGCCAGCGGCGCCCGGGGGGCGGCCTGCGGCGCCGTTTCGGCGATCATGCTCACACCGCCCAGCAGGCGCAGCCGAGGGCGCCCCAGAACGATTTCGCATCCGACGTCGGCGCCGACAGGCGAGCGGTGGCGGCGTGGTCGTGGCCATGGACGCCACAGGCGGTGGCGCAGCCGCAGCCGGCGGCGATGCTGGCGAAGAAGCCGCTGCGCGCCTGAGCCTTGGTCGTGTGATAGCCGCCGAAGGTGCGGACCGGCGACCAGTCCGGCGTCGGCGGCGGGATCGGCGGCGCCTCGCGGCTGAAGTCGCCGGAGCCCCAGACGACCTTGCCGCCCAGCAGGGTCAGGTCGGATTCGATGTGCACGATCTGATCCTCGGCGACCGAGAAATAGTCGCGGTCCAGCGCCACCAGATCGGCCAGCCGGCCGACGGCGATGACGCCCTTCCTGCCTTCCTCGTTGGAGAACCAGGTGTTGGCCTCGGTCCACAGACGCAGGGCGGTTTCGCGGTCCTGACGCTGGGCCGCCGGATACATGCGCAGGCCGCCCAGGCTCTTGCCCGTGACCAGCCAGCTGAGCGAGACCCACGGATTGTAGGAGGCGACCCGGGTGGCGTCGGTGCCCGCGCCGACCGGCACGCCGGAGGCCAGCATGCGGGAAATCGGCGGGGTGTTCGCCATGGCCTCGACGCCGTAGCGCTCGGCGAAGTCCTCGGCCTGGTACATCATGCGGTGCTGGACGGCGATGCCGCCGCCGAGCGCGGCGATGCGGTCGATGTTCCTTTGGCTGACGGTTTCGGCGTGGTCGAAGAACCAGTGCAGGCCGTCAAAGGGCTGGTCCCGGTTGACCGTCTCGAAGACGTCCAGCGCCCGCGAGATGGTCTCGTCATAGGTGGCGTGCATCCGCCAGGGCCAGCGCTGCTCGACCAGCTGGCGCACCACGGGCTCCAGATCGCCTTCCATGTTCGGTGGCATGTCGGGGCGCGGCTGGCGGAAGTCCTCGAAGTCGGCGGCGGAATAGACCAGCATCTCGCCGGCGCCGTTGTGCCGGTAGAAGTCGTCGCCCTGTCCGGGCCGCACGCTGGCGCCCCACGACCGGAAATCCGCCAGCTCCTCGCGCGGGCGCTGGGTGAACAGGTTGTAGGCCAGGCGGACGGTCAGCTGGCCGTCCTCATGCAGCTTCTCGATGATCTGGTAGTCGTCCGGGTAGTTCTGGAAGCCGCCGCCCGCGTCGATGACGCTGGTCACGCCCAGCCGGTTCAGCTCGCGCATGAAGTGGCGGGTGGAGTTGAGCTGGTATTCCTCGGGCAGCTTCGGCCCCTTGGCCAGGGTCGAATAGAGGATCATCGCATTGGGCTGGGCGATCAGCATGCCGGTCGGTTCGCCGGACGGGTCGCGCTGGATCTCGCCGCCGGGCGGGTTGGGCGTGTCCTTCGTATAGCCGACGGCGCGCAGGGCGGCGCGGTTCAGCAGGGCGCGGTCGTACAGGTGCAGGATGAAGACCGGGGTGTCCGGGGCGGCGGCGTTGATCTCGTCCAGCGTCGGCAGGCGCTTCTCGACGAACTGGTGGCGGGTGAAGCCGCCGACGACGCGCACCCACTGGGGCGGCGGGGTGTTCTCGGCCTGTCTGCGCAGCATGGCCATGGCGTCGGCCAGGGTCGGGACGCCGTCCCAGCGCAGCTCCATGTTGTAGTTCAGCCCGCCGCGGATGACGTGGGTGTGGCTGTCGATCAGGCCCGGGACGACGCGACGGCCGCCCAGGTCGATGATCTTCGTGTCCGGTCCGGCGGTGGGAATGATCTCGCGGGCCGAGCCGACGGCGGAGAAGACGCCGCCCTTCACCGCCACGGCGTCGGCGTCGGGGTTCGCGCGGTCCAGGGTGGTGAAGCGGCCGCCGTGCAGGATCAGGTCGGGGGCGTCGGTCATCGGGAAGCTCCGGGCGAAGGCGGCGGGGGCGGCGCCCAGTCCGCTCAGGGTGAGGGCGCCGAGGGTGGTCAGGGTGGTGCGTCGCGTCGGGCTCATCGGACCGACGTGTCCGGGGTGGGCGCATCCGGCGCGGGCGCGGCGACCGCGGGCGGAGGACTGAGCCGGTGGCGGACGTACTGCACGCCCTGCTCGCCCAGCAGGATGCCCAGCAGCCCGAGCAGGGCGATGTAGGGCGGGGCCGGGGACCGGACGTTCAGCAGGCCGTAGATGAGTCCGACCAGCAGGCCGACGGCGAGGGCGATGACGAAGGGTTTCATGACGCGGTCTCCGGTGAGAGGGGACGACGGCCGGTCGTCATCGACCGGCCGCCCTACTGGTCAGCCTTCGCGGGCGTGTTCGCCCAGCATGGCCCGCGCGTACTGCAGGCCGACGCCATAGGCTCCACCGAACTTCACCGCGGCGCCAGTAGTCGATTCGTATGTATCGCCACGCGCCCAGTCCCGTTGCAGCTCCAGCAGGTACTGGATCGAGGTCATCGGGCGGGCGCCCGCCTGGATCATGCGCTGGACGGCGCGCTCATGGGCCTCGTCGGAGACGTCGCCCGAGGCGTCGGTGATGACGAAGACCTCGAAGCCCTGGTCGAGCGCCGACAGGACCGGGCCGACGATGCAGACCGAGGTCCACAGGCCGGCGATGACGATCCGCGACTTGCCCGCGCGGTTCACCGCGTCGGTGATCTGGGAATCCTCCCAGGCGTTCATCGTGGTGCGGTCGTAGATGGTCGCATCGGGGAAGGCGTCGGTGATCTCGCTGAAGATCGGGCCCGAGAAGCTCTTCTCCGCGACCGTGGTCAGAATGGTCGGGACCTTGAAGTCGCGGGCCGCGGTCGAGACCAGGGCCGTGTTGTTGCGCAGGGTGGCGACGTCGATCGAGGCGGTGGCGAAGGCCATCTGGGACTGGTGATCGACCAGGATCAGGGTGTGGTCGGTCGGGGTCAGGAGGCTCTTGCCGGCGACGGGGGTGGCGGTGACGGTCATTGTGAAAATCCTCTGGCGTGCCGCTGGGCGGCGTTTCGATGAGAGGACTTTGCGCCGGGATCTCAGGCGCCGAAATGGAAACTGTTAAAACTCAAGGTTTCCGATTGTGCTAGTTTGAAGCGCGCAGACGGCCGCCCGTGTCGCCGGTCGCGGGACCGCCGGGAACCGGGGATGAACGGGTTCGCGAGCGCCCCGGAGGGCGGTTCGTCAGAGTGTTCGGTTCAGTGGCTGTGGCCCTGGGGCCGGTGGCGGAGAGGGGGGGATTCGAACCCCCGGTACGCTTTCACGCACGCCGCATTTCGAGTGCGGTACATTCAACCACTCTGCCACCTCTCCGCGGGGCCGAACGTTCATTGGTCGAACGAGAGCGGCTTCTCTAATGGGGGAGGCCGTGCGCCGCAAGCGGGGATTTCAGGAAAATCGTCAGCGTAGGGCGGGAAGCGGCAAACCCAGCGCCTCGCCGGTCGACAGGTCGCCCGCGGCGACCCTGAAAAGCTCGGCCGGGCGGCCTCCGGTGGCGGCGGACAGGCGGCCCGTGGCCTCGACCAGACCGGTGCGCTCGACCCCGCGGCGGAAGTTCTGCTTGTGCAGCGACAGGCCCGCCACGGCCTCGGCGGCGGCCTGCAGGCCGGACAGGGTGAAGGTCTCGGGCATCAGGTCGAACAGGACCGGTCGGTACTTCAGCTTGCTGCGCAGGCGGCCCAGGCCGGTGGCCAGGATGCGGCGGTGGTCGGAGGCCATCGGCAGGCCGGGGGCGTGGGGCGGCGGAGCCTTGTCCTGATCGCGGGCGGCCTCGGCGACCAGACCGGCCTCGTAGAGCAGCTCGTACCGCTCCAGCACCTGGCCCTCGTTCCAGCGCTGGCCGGGGGCGGCGGCGAACAGGGCGTCGATGCGGGCGATGCGGCGGGCGTCGCCGTCGGCCCAGGCGCGCAGGCCGTCCAGCAAGGCGGCCAGGCAGGCGGCGGCGCCCTCGCGACGATCCTCCCACGGGAAGAAGTCGAGCACCGGCGTCCAGCGGGCCTCGGCGAGCGACGGATCGTCGGCGGCGTCGGTCAGGGCCAGATAGCCGACCGAGACCTCGCGGTGGTGTTCGGGGCCCGGCGTGGCGCGGGGGCTGGCCCGGCCGAGGTCGCCGAAGGTGTAGAGCTGTTCGACGAAGCCGAGGCGGAAACCGGTCTGGGCCGTCACGAAGGCGCGCAGGGCCAGTTCGAAGGTGCGGTCCCGGGCCGGATCGAAGGAGCCGAAGGGGAGGGCGGCGGAGCCGTCGTCGCCCGTCGTGGTCAGGACGCAGGCCTTGCCGTCCCGAAGCGCGATGACGACGGCCGACAGGCCGATGCGGACCCCCTGTTCGCCCATGACTATTCGGTGTGCCAGGCGTCGGGGGCCGAGATCAGGCCGACGGCCTCGGCCAGCACGCGGTAGCGCTCGAGATAGCGCTGCTGGGCGACCGGGGCGGGGAGGGGCTCGATAAGCAGGTCGTAGCCCGCCGGCGGGGCGCCGAAGATCTGCAGGCTTTCGGTCTTGTTGAAGCCAGCCAGCTGGGTGGCCTCGAAGAAGGCGCAGGCGCGGTCGGCCTTCTTGATCAGGGTCTTGATGGCCACCGGGTTCTTGGGCGGCAGGCCGAAGCGGACGTGGATGGCGCTCTCCAGCCGGGCCTCGAAGGCCTTGTAGTTCACGCCCAGCGCGGCCTTGAACGGCGAGATCATGTCGCCGATCACATATTCGGAGGCGTCATGCAGCAGGGCGGCCAGGCGCCATTTCGGCTCGAGGCCGGGCTTGATGTAGGCGGCGATCTCCTCGACCACGCAGGAGTGCTGGGCGACCGAGAAGGCGTGCTCGCCGAGGGTCTGGCCGTTCCAGCGGGCCACGCGGGCCAGGCCGTGGGCGATGTCCTCGATCTCGATGTCGAACGGCGACGGGTCCAGCAGGTCCAGTCGACGACCGGACAGCATGCGCTGCCAGGCGCGGGGCGCTTTGGACGAGGATCGGGGTGCGGAGGCCAAGACGTAATCCAGTTCAGTCGGCTGGACGTGGTGGAGCATCAGGGCGGCGCGATCAAGGGCGCCGCGGCCTCATTCTCCCGGCTTATTCACCGACATTGAGCGTCACCAGGTCCTTGGCGTCGTCCAGAACGCGCCCGGTGTTGCGGTCGCGCGAACGGATGGTGGCGACCACCAGCGGGCCGCCGACGGGGCCGCGGGCCTCATAGCCCACCCGGCGCCAGCCCTCGGCGGAGGGGCGGCTGTCGCTGAGCATCCAGCTGGCGCGGGTGGCGTCGCCGGAGGCCACGGCGCGGACCTCGGCGGCGTCGTCGCGGGCGCGGATGCTGACGTTGTCGTCGTCGGTCGAGCCCTCGACATTGACCGCGCCGGAGTTGTCGTTGGCGTCGATGTGCAGGCCGCCGATCTGGACGCTGGCCTGATCGCCCTTGGTCTCGATCCGCATGCCGGGCAGGCGGACGCTGGCGTCCTCGCCGTCGGCGTCCACCGACATGCCCGGCGCGCGGACGGAGGCCTGGTCGCCCGAGGCGTCGCTGCGGGCGGTGGCGGTCACCTGGGCGGCGTCGCCGGCGGCGTTGCGCAACCCGGCGACGGCCTGGGGCAGGGAGGCGGACAGCCGCTCCTCGAAGCCCTTCAGCACCTGGGCCGGGGTCTTGCCGTCCAGCGAGACCATCTGAAGCGTCACCTCGGTCCCCTTGGGGCCCACATAGGTGCAGACGCGGCCCTCGTTCGAGGCCGAGCCCTTGCGGGTCAGGGAGCCCATGGTCTGCGGGCATTGCAGGGTGTCGACGACCTTCAGCACGCCCTTGGAGTCATTGTCCTCGGTGTGGGTCGAGGTGATGTGCACGCCCCGGTCGCCGTCGCAGCCGGCCAGGGCGGCGGCGACGCAGAGCGCGGGAATGATGAAGGGGCGCAGCGGCATGGTCCGGGTCCTCAAGTCACTGACATCCTGCGCGCAACAGCCGGTGAATCCAGTGAAATCGCGGTAACAGGCGTGACGAAACCCGACCGAAGACGTGGCGGCGCGGGCACGGCCCGGCCGATGCGCTGAGGCATCCCGCATGATTCATCGACGTCCCCCCGGACCCTGTGCGGCCAGACTGCACATATTCGCGCGCGGCGTCACCCCGATGCCCGCCCGCGGTCGTCAGCCGCCCGGACGGCCGCCTTCACGGCGGTTCAGGAAGGCGAGGCGTTCGAACAGGTGGACGTCCTGTTCGTTCTTCAGCAGGGCGCCGTGCAGCGGCGGGATCAGCTTGTTCGGCGACTTCTCGCGCAGGGTCTCGGCATCGATATCCTCGACCATCAGCAGCTTGAGCCAGTCGAGCAGTTCCGAGGTCGAGGGCTTCTTCTTCAGGCCCGGCGTGTCACGGATCTCGTAGAAGGTCTTCAGCGCCTCGGAGACCAGACGCGGCTTGATGCCGGGGAAGTGGACCTCGACGATGTCCTTCATCGTCTCGGCGTCCGGGAAGCGGATGTAGTGGAAGAAGCAGCGGCGCAGGAAGGCGTCCGGCAGTTCCTTCTCGTTGTTCGAGGTGATGACGACCACGGGGCGGACCTCGGCGCGGATCGTCTCGTCGATCTCCTGGACGTAGAACTCCATCCGGTCGAGTTCCTGCAGCAGGTCATTGGGGAACTCGATGTCGGCCTTGTCGATCTCGTCGATCAGCAGGACGGGGCGGACCGGAGAGGTGAAGGCCTCCCACAGCTTGCCCTTCTTCAGATAGTTGCGGACGTCGTGGACCTTCTCCTCGCCCAGCTGGGAGTCCCGCAGGCGGGAGACGGCGTCGTACTCGTACAGGCCGTTGTGGGCCTTCGTGGTCGACTTGACGTGCCAGGTGATCAGGGGCGCGTTCAGGGCGCGGGCCATCTCATAGGCCAGCACCGTCTTGCCGGTGCCCGGCTCGCCCTTGATCAGCAGGGGGCGCTCCAGCGCCACGGCGGCGTTGACCGCGATCTTCAGGTCGTCGGTGGCGATATAGTTCGACGTGCCTTCAAAGCGGGACATGACGGCTCCTGCGTAGTGCCAGCGTACTGAAAGAAAACGCCTAGCGAAGGCGGGGGCGGTTAACAACGATCATGTTGGGGGAGGGGGCGTCCGGGGTGTGGGGCGCCGAAAAGTGCACTCCGCAAAAAATGGAGTGCACATTGTGCACTTTTTCCCGTGAGACGGGGTGCGTGGGGGGCGGTTCAACTCCGGGGGAGGGCGTCGGGGCGCAAGGCCGGGATCGGGCGCGAGGCGCCGCGATGAGATTCGTGTGTGGCGGAGTCAGCGTGCGCTCAACCCGGAGGGAGCATTACGGACCGCGATGTCAAAGACCGGGGCGCAGTCTGGCATGCCGATGCGTCAGATTTGGTCGTGTGGTCGCCGGCTCACCTCTCCATCGCCCCTCCAAGGCGATGGGGAGGACAGATCGCGCCAGCGATCAGGAGGGGGCGGCGCAGGCGGTGGGCAGCCAGCCGCCGATGCCGGTGTTTGAGGTGTCTCCTGCCGATACCGAGCCGCCCTCACCTGACCGTCGCTCACGCGCCGGTCTGTCCTCTCCATTCGCTTGAGGGCGAATGGAGAGGTGATGGTGTGCGGCTGCCTACCCGCCCCGGCGGATCAGCTCGTCGGCCAGGTCGGCGGTCAGGTAGCCGTCGGCGAGGCGGCCGTTGGCGATCTGCCAGCGGCGCAGGGCCGCGCGGGTGTTGGCGCCGATGACGCCGTCGACGCCGCGGGTGTCATAGCCGAGCGCGGTCAGGGCGCGCTGGGCGCCGATGCGCTGGTCGCGCGACAGGGGGGCGTCGTTCGGCCAGGCCTTGCTGAGTGCGGGCTTGCCCTGGATGCCGTCGGCGGTCAGGCCGATGGCGAGGGCATAGCTGACCGAGTTGTTGTAGGCGCGGATCACATAATGGTTCGGCAGGGCCAGGAAGGCCGGGCCGCGCGCGCCCTGGGGCAGGAGGATGGTGGCTTCCTCGGCCGCCTCGGCGGCGTTGGGCTGGCCGCCGCCGGCGAGGGTGACGCCCTTCGACGCCCAGTAACGCCAGTTGTGCCGGTCGCCCTCGGCCTCGGCGTAGTCGAAGCCGGCGGGCAGGACGACCTCGTAGCCCCAGGTCTGGCCGCGCTTCCAGCCGGCCTGGGCCAGCAGGTTGGCGGCCGAGGCGAGGGCGTCGGCGTCGTCGCCCCAGATGTCGACGATGCCGTCGTTGTCCTGGTCGACGCCCAGACGCAGGTAGTTGTCCGGCATGAACTGGGTCTGGCCCATGGCGCCGGCCCAGCTGCCCTTCAGGCCCGCGCGGGAGCGGCGGCCGTCGACGACGATGTCGAGGGCGTTCTTCAGCTGTCCTTCGGCCCAGTCGCGGCGGCGGCCGTCGAAGGCCAGGGTGGCCAGCGAGCGGATGACGTCATAGTCGCCCTGGACCTGACCGAAGGCGGATTCCTGGGCCCAGATGCCGACGAGGATCTCGGACGGGACGCCGAACCGCTGGACGACATCCCACGGCACGCGGTCGATCCGCTGGCGCGCCTGGGCGATGCGCGTCGGGGTGACGGCGTTCTGGACATAGGCGCCGGCGGGGCGGCTGAACTCGGGCTGGTTGCGGTCCAGACGGACGACCGAGGGGTCGGGGGTCAGGCCCGCGAGCTCGCGCTCGTACTGGGCGCGGCGGACGCCGCCGTGGCGGGCGAGGAAGCCCTGCTTCCAGCCCTCGAAGCCCGCCTGGTCGACCACGGGCGCGGCCGGTTGCTCGGGCGTCGGCGTCGGGGCGGGGGCCGGCTGTTCGGGCGCGACAGGCGTCGGGGCGACCGGCGGCGCTTCCGGCAGCATGGGCGCGCAGGCGGCGACGGTTCCGAGCAGGAGAAGGCGGAGGCTGATACGCATGTTCAAGAGTCTAGTGTCCCCTCGGGCCGCGCGGTCATAACAAGTGCGCGAGACGGTCCGTTCGCCATAAAGCGCCCGGATGGAGAAAGCGTTGCCGTGCGCTTCCCCATTCAACGTCATTAACCCTCTTTCTTTTTGGTCCGGTGACGGGCGCGGGCGTAGGAGGGCAGGGTCCTCTGATACGGCCTGGTGGCGGAGGGGCTACGCGGCGGAGGTGCAACTCCGCAGACCCTCCGTTCAACTCGGAGGCCAGGCCTCCAGAGATCGCGGAGCGATCTCTTGTTGTTAGGGGCGCTATCGCTTGCCGCGCGGCGGCTCGCTGCTTGAGCGCGGATTCGGCGAACTGCGGACGCAGGGTGAGATGCCCGGGAAGCGACCTCCGCCTGTTCCGTTGTTTGCGGCGATGCTCATGAGGATTGAGAGCGGAACTGCAGGGCAAGGCCAAGCTTCCGCCTTTATCCGACGTCCAGACTGGCACCCGGACAGGGAGGGCGGCTATGCGCACTATCAAGCATCCGGGTTTGGTCGGTCTTCTGGCTTTGGCCGCCGTTCTTTCCGGCGGACTGCGCGATATGGCGAGGGCGGATAGCTGGATGCCCCCGGCGCCCAAGACCTATGTGTCGGCCGGCGAGCGCTGTCGGCTCACGGTTTCTCCGCGTCAAATCCAGAACCAGCTGCGGTACTTCGAGGACAAGGTCGATGGCGTCGAGCCCGCAGGCCAGCGTACCGGCGGTCCCGAAGAAGCCCGGGGGCGGCTGGAATGTCGCGATGAGCGAGGAGGCTGGGCGCGGGTTTGGGACATGCCGCTCGTCAACGAGGTCGGTCCTGTCAGTGCGGTGGTCAGCGACGATGGCGCCTACGTCGCTACGTTCGACAATTGGCACAGCATGGGGTGGGGCGAGGATGTCGTCGCCATCTACGACCGGGAAGGACGACTGGTTCGGGCGTTCGGCCTGTCCGCGTTCCTGCCTGACGCCTATGTGAACGCACTTCCCCGATCCGTGAGCTCGATCTGGTGGAGTGGCGAGCACCGGATCGAGGCGGGCGCTCTCGTGCTCCAGGTCGTGGTTCCCTCGGAAGATCGGGATGAGCGAAGCTTCGCGGAGGTTCGGGTCGATCTGGCTTCTGGCGAGGTTGAGGCGCTCGACAGTGAACAATGGCGGCGGGCCTTGGCCGAGGGGGACCGCGTAAACGCCTTGATCCTTA
>NZ_DASWWG010000052.1:0-16078 GCF_036400995.1 Brevundimonas sp. | reverse complement strand
GCCTGCGAGAATGGGCGGATGTCCCAGTTCGTCCGAACCGGCGGCCGTGCCGCCGACCAGTTGCGCCCCGTGCGGATCACGCGCGGCTTCACCCTGCATGCCGAAGGCTCCGTGCTCATCGAGTTCGGCCAGACCCGCGTGCTGTGCACCGCCTCGGTGGAGGAGAACGTGCCCGGCTGGATGCGCGGCAAGGGGCAGGGCTGGGTCACGGCCGAATACGGCATGCTGCCCCGCGCCACCCACACCCGCGGCCGGCGCGAGGCGGCCTCGGGCAAGCAGACGGGGCGGACGCAGGAGATCCAGCGGTTGATCGGCCGTTCGTTGCGGGCGGTGGTCATGATGGTGGTCCTTGGAAGCCGTCGCGGCGGTGCTTATCCTGAAACCGTGAGCCTGTATGCCCCCGCCCCGCGCATCGATCGACGTCTCCTGCTTGTCGGCGGAGGGGCGCTGACGTTGCTCGGCGGTTGCACGGGGCGTCTGCGCATCGATGCGGCGCCCGGCACGCCCGCCGCCATGGCCCGGGCCGCGCAGGACCAGTTGGGCGTCACGACCGACTATGACGCCGGCTACCATCGTCTGGCCTACCCCGGCGGCGACCTGCCGCGGAAGACCGGCGCCTGCTGCGATGTGATCGTGCGGGCGGCCCGGGACGGGTTGGCGCTCGACCTCCAGAAGCTGGTCCACGAGGACATGACCAAGGCCTTCGACGCCTATCCGTCGATCTGGGGGCTGGACGGGCCGGACGTGAACGTCGACCATCGCCGGGTGCGCAATCTGGAGACCTATTTCAAGCGGGCGGGAGCCGAGCTCTGGCGGGCCGATGATCGACGGACGAACGGCGCCGACTTCCCGGGGGAGCTTCGGACCGGGGACATCCTGACCTGGCTCGAGGCCAGCGGCACGACCCATATCGCCCTTGTCACGCGGGGCGGGAAGAGCCCGGTGATCCTGCATAATTTCGGGCAGGGCGTGGTTCAGCACGGCCTTGGTCCCATGGGCTTCCGGCGCGCGGCGGCGGGCCACTACCGCTGGCCCGGGAGCATCGCATGACCTCCCCCCTTCTGACCCCGGGCGCGCCGGGCATGGCCGGGCTGGACCAGCGCGCCCGCGACATCTTCCGGCGGATCGTCGAAAGCTATCTGCAGACCGGCGAACCGGTGGGGTCGCGGACCCTGTCGATGAGCGGGATCAGCCTGTCGCCCGCCTCGATCCGCAACACCATGCAGGACCTGACGCTGGCGGGCCTGCTGGCCTCGCCGCACACCTCGGCGGGGCGGATCCCGACCCACGCGGGGCTGCGGCTGTTCGTCGATGGCCTGCTGGAGATCGGCGACATCTCCCGGGAAGAGCGGCGCGAGATCGACGCCCGTCTTGCCGGGCGAGGCCGCAGCTTCGAGGAGGCGCTGAACGAGGCGTCGTCCCTGCTGTCCGGTCTGGCGGGCGGGGCCTCGATCGTGGCCAGCCCCGTGCGCGACGCCGGGGTCAAGCATGTGGAGTTCGTGGCCCTCGGTCATGATCAGGCGCTGGCGGTTCTGGTCGGCGACGACGGCACGGTCGAGAACCGGTTGATGCCGTTGAAGGCCGGGGTGACCCCCTCGACCCTGCAGGAGGCGTCGAACTTCCTGAACGCCCGCCTGCGCGGCCGTCCGCTGCATGAGGCGCGCACCGAGATGCGCACCGAGCTGGACGTCGCCCGGCGCGAGCTGGATGCGACCGCCGCCCGTCTGGTCGAGGACGGGCTGGCCGCCTGGTCCGGCGGAGCCGAGCGGGAACGGGCCCTGATCGTTCGCGGCCGCGCCAACCTGCTGCAGGACCCCGGGGCGATGGAGGATCTGGAAAAGGTCCGGGTGCTGTTCGACGACCTGGAGCAGAAGGAACAGCTGATCGGCCTCCTCGACGGGGTTTCCTCGGCCCAGGGCGTGCGCATCTTTATCGGCGCGGAAACACGACTGTTCTCACTTTCGGGTTCCGCCGTGATCGCGGCGCCCTATATGAGCGGCCGACAGCGGGTCCTCGGCGCCATCGGCGTCATCGGCCCCGCGCGACTGAACTACGCCCGAGTCATTCCGTTGGTGGACTATACCGCCCGGGTGCTGGGCCGGATGCTGGACGGACAAGACACGTGAACGACACCCCCGACTACGATCCCGAAACCGAGCTGGACGCCGACCTCGCCGAGGCCGAGGGCTTCTCCGGCGAGGACGACCTGGCCCCGCTGGATGCGGTGATCGCCGAGCGTGACCAGTGGAAGGACCGCGCCCTGCGCGCCGTCGCCGAATCCGAGAACATCAAGCGCCGCGCCGAGACCCAGAACAACGACGCCCGCGCCTACGCCATCCAGAAGTTCGCCCGCGACCTGCTGGTGGTGGCCGACAATCTGGAACGCGCCATCCAGGCCGCGCCCAAGGATGCGGACGGCGCCGCCGCCGGTCTGGTCTCGGGTCTGGAGCTGACCCAGAAGGCCCTGTTCTCGGCCTTTGAGGCCAACAACCTGAAGCGCGTCGCGCCCGAGGCGGGCGAGGTCTTCGACCCGCACCTGCATCAGGCGATGATGGAGCAGCCCTCCGAGACGGTGCAGGGCGGTCAGGTGATCCAGACCCTGCAGGCCGGCTACGCCCTGTTCGGCCGCACCGTGCGCCCGGCCATGGTGGTCGTCGCCGCCAAGGGCTCCGGCGCCGCGGCGGGCAATGCGGCCTATCAGGCGGCGCAGGCCACCGGCGGGAATTTCGACAGCAAGGCCTGAGCGGTGAGTGGTGAAGAGTGAGTCGTGAGTGGTGGGGCCGCAAGGCAGCCGCCGCCCGCTCCTTCCCTACTCACGACCCACCATCCACTTTTCACCCCTTCAGCCGGGGTCCGAAGAAGGCCAGCAGCTTGGCCCAGCCGTCGGCGGCGTCCGCCGCCCGGTAGCTGTCGCGATAGTCGGCGTGGAAGCCGTGCGGGGCGCCGGGGTAGACGATGATCTCGCTGGAGGTCTGGCCCGCCCGGGCCAGGGCGCTGCGCATGGCCTCGACGCTGGGCAGGGGGATTCCCTGATCGACCTCGCCGTACAGGCCGAGCACCGGTGACTTGAGATCATCGGCCAGGTCCACCGGCCAGGGCTGGCCGCCCGACACCTGGGCCGGGGTGGCGTTGGCCGCCGGGGCGAGGCGGCCGTACCAGGCGACCCCGGCGTCGATGACGGCGAAGCGCGCGCAGGCCTGCCAGACCACCTTGCCGCCCCAGCACCAGCCGGTGATGCCCACCTTGTCGCCGTCGGCCCAGAGCTGCTGGCTGACCCAGTCGAGCGTGGCCGAGATGTCGCCCATCACTTGCTCGTAGCCCGCCGCCGAGACGATCTGCATGATGCGGCTCATGTCCGACAGCGGCGCGGGGTCCTCGACCCGGACGAAGAAGGCCGGGGCGATGGCCGCGTAACCTGCCTTGGCCAGACGGCGGCAGATGTCGCGGATGTACTCGTGCACGCCGAAAATCTCGGACACCACGATCACCACCGGGAAGGGGCCGTCGCCGGCCGGGCGCGCCACATAGGCGGGCAGTTCGAACCCGTCCGGCGCCGGATAGGTCACGTCCGCCGTCTCCAGCCCCGCCGCGTCCGTGCTGACCGGATGGGCCTGAGCCGCCAGGGCGGCCGGGGCGTAGCCGGCGAAGAACAGGCCCCCGACGGCGCCCGCGCCCAGGGTGCGGCGGTTCAGGATCATGTCTTCGGCCTGCGGACCTTCGGGGCGGATCAGCGTCATGGGCGAGCTCCGTTTCTGGGTGGGCGGACAGTGGGCGCGGCCCCCTGCGCCGTCGAGTCACGATTACCGTGAAGTCTGTCCGGCCGCCCCGCCCGCGACGCGCAGGGTCAGGTTGATCCGTCCGCCGCCGTCCAGCAGCCGTGACGAGCCCGGCAGCAGCCGGTCGATGCCGTGCCGGGCCAGCCGCGCGGGCCCGGTCAGGGCGCAAATGTCGCCCGACGCCAGCCGGAACGTCCGCGTCGCCCCTCCGGAAGCCGGGCCGATCCGGAACATCGCCGTGTCGCCCAGCGACACCGACAGCACCGGCGCGGTCAGGTCCGCCTCGTCCCGATCCTGATGCAGGCCCATCTTCGCATCGTCCCGGTACAGGTTGACCAGACAGGCGTCCGGCGGCGTCGCCCGGCCGGTCAGGTCCCGCCAGAGATCCAGCAGGATGTCCGGGATGGCGGGCCAGGCCTGCCCCGTGACCGGATGGGTCGGCTGGTACCGGTAGCCGTCGCGATCGGACACCCAGCCCAGCGGCCCGAGGTTGGTCATCCGCACCGAGAACGGCCGTCCGCCCGGCGTGACCGGACGATAGAAGGGGCTGGCGGCCACCGCCGCCCGGACCTCCGCCAGCAGCGCGGCCTGCGCCGCCGGATCCAGCGCGCCGGGCCACAGGCGGAAGCCGTCCAGTCCGGTGTCGATCTCGCGTGGCTCGGCCATGGCCCCTGTCTAGAAACCCCGCTCGCCGGGCGGAAGGGGCGGATGACGAAGCGGGGTTCTGCGGCTAAGCCTTGCCGATGCTTCGTTCGCTCCTGCCCGCCGCTCTCGTCCTGTCGCTCGCCGGATGCTCCGGGGGAAAGGTGCCGATGGTCGCCCCGCCCGAACCGACGCAGACGACGCTGCTGGAAGCGGACATGGAGACTGCCGTCCTGGCCCCGAACAGCTCGATGCGGCTGGTGTCCAAGGGTGACGGCGAGGTCCTGCTCAGCGCGGGCTTCTTCAATCGCAATGAAATGGCGCGCATCCGGCTGACGTCCAGGGCGTCCTGGGCGCCGGATTCGCGCCGCCTGTTCATCAACGACTCGGGCAGCGCCGCCTGGAGCACCTTCCGCCTGTTCGACATCGCCTCCAACGGCGTCGGAACCGAGCGGACGGAAATCCATCGCGCCGCCGTGGCCGAGCTCGGACGGCTGAACGGCTGCGCCGTCGTCCCCGAACCGGACGCCACCACCTGGGGGCTCGCCTGGGCCGACGGCGGCCGGCAGGTCTATGTGCTGGCCATGGCTCGCCGTGAGACCGGTGACTGCCACTGGAACGCCGTCACCGCCGTTCTGGCGATCGCCGACACGGAAAGCGGCCGGCTTCTGGAGACCCTGCCCGAGGACGCGGCGCGCGTCCGTTATCCGCAACTGCCGTGGGACGGCCCGCTGTAACGCCGTTTTAAAACCGGTCGTGGCAGGGAGGCGCATGGATCGTCGCGCCCTTCTCGGCCTTGCCGCCGTCGCCACCGCCGCCACAGCCTCTCCGGCCGTCGCCTCGTCGGGCGGGGGCGGAGGGTCGTCGGGCAACAGCTATCTCGGCCTGCCGACGGTCACCGGCAATGTTCGTCGTCCCGGCGGAGGGCTGGGCGTGATGACGGTCGAGATCGGGGTGGACACGCCCGACGCCGCCCTGCGCACCCGGGTCGCCCAGTCGGCCCCGCGCCTGCGCGCCGCCTACGCCCAGGTCGTCCAGCAGCAGGCGGGCATGCTCCTGCCCGGCGCCCCGCCGGACATCGAGCGCCTCGTCGCCGCCCTCCAGGGCGCCACCAACACCGTCATGGGCCGCGCCGGCGCGCGCCTGCTGATCGGAACGGTGATGGTCGTTTAGGTTCCAGGCCCTGGGTTCTGGGTTTCAGGGGGGCGGGCGTCAGACGCGCCCTGAAACCTGAAACCTCGCTCCTGAAACCTAATCTTTCGTCGGACTCACCTGCGTCTCGTCCCCATAGGTCAGGGCCAGGAAGACGTCTTCCAGATCCGGGTCCTCGGTCGAGATGTCGGCGATGGTCACGCCGGCCGCGCGCACGGCGGCCAACACCTGCTCCACCGACGACTGACCCTTCTTGTAGCTGATGGCGAAGGCGCCGTTGGGGCGGGGGACCACGTCAAAGCCGGCCACGGTCGGCACGCCGTTCAGCTCGCCCTCGGGCGTCACCACGACGTTGCGGGTGTCCAGCCGGCGCAGCAGTTGCGGCGTCGGCTCGCAGGCGACCACCTGCCCCCGGTTCATGATGGCGATGGTGTCGCAGAGCTCCTGCGCTTCCTCGAGGTAGTGGGTGGTCAGCAGGATGGTCACGCCCTCGGCGTTGATCTTGCGGACGTACTCCCACAGCTGGCGGCGCAGCTCGACGTCCACGCCGGCGGTCGGTTCATCGAGGATCAGGATCGGCGGATTGTGCACCAGCGCCTTGGCCACCATCAGGCGGCGCTTCATCCCGCCGGACAGGGCGCGGACATAGGCGTTGGCCTTGTCCGACAGGCCCAGCGCGGCCAGCAGTTCATCCGAGCGGCGCTCGTTCTTCGGCACGCCGTAGAAGCCCGCCTGCACCTCCAGCGCCTCGCGCGGGGTGAAGAAGACGTCGGCCACGATCTCCTGCGGCACCACACCCAGCGCCGCCGCGGCGTCGCGCGGGGACTTGTCGATGTCCCGGCCCCAGATCGAGACCGTGCCGCCGGTCTTGTTGACGATGCCCGAGATGATGTTGATCAGGGTCGACTTGCCCGCCCCGTTCGGCCCCAGCAGGCCGAACATCGAACCGCGCGGAATGACCAGATCGACGCCGCGCAGGGCCGTCTTGGCCGGCGACTTCTTGGTCCCGGCGTAGGTCTTTTCCAGCCCCCGAACCTCGATGGCGTTCACGGGCAGGGCTTGGGTCTCGGTCATACGGGCGCTTTCGGGTGTTTCAGGCGGCTCCGTTTGACGGTAAGGAGCGCGCGCGCATACCTATGTGCGCCTGCCCCAATCGCCAAGTCAGAGCCTGCCGAATGTCGTCGCGCCCCACCTCCGTGATCATCCCGCCGCCGGAAGAGATCGTGGTGACGACCAAGCGCGTCGCCTGCGACGGCGGCGGCGGCGCCCTCGGCCACCCGCTGGTCTACATGGACATGGGCGAGGACGACTTCGTCGAGTGCGGCTACTGCGACCGCAAATTCACCCTCGGCAAAAAGAAGAAGGCCGAGAGCGAATACCACAGCCCGGCCGCCCGCCCGCCGGAAGCCCACTGAGCCTCTAGAGGCGGGGCGCACCCCCGCCCGCGGCGATCCAGGCGTCGACCTGCGTCTCCAGCACGTCCAGCGGCACCGAGCCCGAACCCAGCACCACCGCGTGGAAGTCGCGGATGTCGAACCGCTCGCCCAGCGCCGCCTGCGCGCGCTGGCGCAGCTCCATGATCTTCAGCTCGCCGATCTTGTAGCTGGTCGCCTGACCCGGATTGGTGATGTAGCGCTCGACCTCCTTCTGGATGTCGCGCTCCGACAGCAGGGAGTTCTGGCGGAAATAGTCCATCGCCTGTTCCCGGCTCCAGCGCTTGGCGTGCAGGCCGGTGTCGGTCACCAGACGCACCGCCCGCCACAGCTCGGTCGAAAGACGACCGAAGTCCGAATACGGGTCCTGGTAGAATCCCATCTCCTTGCCCAGTCGCTCGGCGTACAGGCCCCAACCCTCGGCATAGGCGCCGTAGCCGCCGAAGCGGCGGAACGACGGCAGGCCCTGCATCTCCTGCGCATAGGCGATCTGGAAGTGATGGCCCGGCGCGCCCTCATGGTAGCTGATGCCCTCGATCTGGGGCTTCAGCACCTGGGTCATGTCCGACAGGTTCACATAGTAGATGCCCGGGCGTGAGCCGTCCGGCGCGGGGGCGTTGTAGAAGGCGATGCTGGCGGTCGATTCCCGCCACGCCTCCACCGCCCGCACTTCCAGCGCGGCTTCAGGCAGGTCGCTGAACCAGCGCGGGGCGGCCTCCATCACCTGGGCGATATAGGTCCGGGCGTCGGCCAGGTACTGCGCCTTGCCCTCCGGGGTGTTCGGGTACTGGAACCGCGGATCGGTCTTCAGCAGGACAAAGAACTCCTGCAGCGTGCCGGTGAAGCCGACCCGGTCCATGATCGCCTGCATCTCGCCGTGCAGCCGGTCGACCTCCTGCAGGCCGATCTGGTGGATCTGGTCGGCGGTCAGGTCGGTGGTGGTCGAGAGGCGCAGGCGCGCGTTGTAATAGGCCTCGCCGTTCGGCAGACGCCACACGCCGGCGTCGCGATCCGGCATGGCCGCCGCCTGTTGCTGCACCTCGGCCAGGGCCGTCAGCACGGTCTCGTAGCCGCGCTTCCATTCGCCGGTCAGGGCCGCCCGGCCCTCGGCCAGCAGCCGGTCCTTCGTCGCCTGATCGGTCTCCAGCGCGCCCACCTTCTCCTGGAAGTCGGCCCAGACCGGGTTGTCCGCGCCGCCGTCGAACGGGGCGCCCGAGATCACCCGGCGGGTGTTGGCGATGGAGGGCTCGAACACGAAGTTCGGCGAGATGATCCCGGCGGCGGCGCGCTCGCGCAGTTCGGCGGCGATCTCGCCCATCACCCGTTCGCTGTCCTTCAGGCGCGAAACATAGGCCTCGGCGTCGGACACGCTTTCGACCGCGTGCTCATTGATCAGGAAGACCGGCAGGCCGGTGGTCGGGTTGCGGTTGGCGGCGAACTGATAGCCCCACTCGCGCCACTGCTGCTGCAGCCGTCCCTCGACGACCGCATGCTCGAACAGACGCCAGCTGACCTGGCTCTGGGGGCTCAGGGCGTCGAAGTCGAACTCCGCCTTCATCCGCGCCAGCTGCTGCTCCGCCAGCGCCTGCGCCTGTTCGGCGCCCGCGTCGGTATAGTCGTCCAGCTTGCCGTAGTCGGTCCGCAGACCCAGCGAGGTCATGCCCTCCGGGCTCAGCGCCAGTGACTGCTGGAAGGCCTCCTCGAAGAAGGCGTTGAGCCGGGCGTCCTCGGACTGCGCCTGGGCCTGCGTCGTCGCCGGGGTCTGGGCGACGCCCACGGCGGGCGCGCCGGTCAGCAGGGCCGCGACCGCGGCGGTGGAGATCAGCAGACGACGCATGGAAACCCTCCCGGAACTTGCGGCCCGGACCTTCGACGGTCCCGGGCGGGGACGCAAGTTACGGAACGGTCAGTCCTTACGAGACTTCGCGATCTTCGCGCTCTCGGCCTTCAGCGGCTTGGAGACCGGACAGACCTCCTGCGCATAGCTGTTCAGGGTGTTGGCCAGATGGTCGGGGACGAGGCTGTAGTGGACGTACTGGCCCTTCTTCTCGCTGGTCACGAGGCCGGCGTTCTCCAGCACGGTCAGATGCTGGCTGACCGCGGGCTTGGAGATCTCGAACCGCGCCGCGATCTCGCCCGCCGTCAGGTCGGTGTGGGCGAGATAGGCCAGGATCTTGCGACGGACCTGGGAGGAGAGGGCTTCGAACACGCGCTGCATGGCTGCGACATTTAAGCGATTTGCGAACCACTTGCCAGCGGAGCGATTTGGTATTTAGGTAATGTCTTAAATATCGAAGAGGCGAACATGTCCGTTGCGGCCGACAGCAGACGATTTCTGGCGCGGGCCGGACTGGGGGCCATCGCCCTGTTTGTCGCGGGGGTCGTGGGGTGTGGCGCGGCGACGGGGGTGATGGCGGTGATCGGCCTGTTCGGAAGCGTGCCCGGCGTCCTGTTCGGAGCCCTGATCGGGGTGGCGACCCTGCCGTTCTGGGTCGGTGGCCTGTTTATCGTGGGAGGCCCTGTCTGGGCTGTTCTGCACCGGATGGGGTATCGGGACCGCCGAAGCGCGATCATCGCGGGCGCGGTCGTCGCCGGGGTCGCGACGCCGCTGATCCTGTGGGGCGTGTTTTCCGACGGGCGCTTCACCGTGGACATGGGCAGCGCGCTCCATGTTCTGGCCAGCGCGCTTCCGGGAGCGGTCGGAGGCGCGGCGGCCGGATATACCGCCTGGCGGATGGGGTACGACGAGGCGCGGGGCGCATGAGCGGCGATCATCACGACCCCTGCGCGGTCAACAGCCTGATCGAAACGCCGGGCTGTTCGCCGGTCGAGGGGCGCGTCGTCTGGGACCCGGCGCATTCGCTGTGGAACGGCGGCATGCTGGCGGGGGCGCTGGTGCTGGGGCCGCTGACGGTCAGTCCGGGCGCGCTGGCGGTGTTCGTGGCGACGACAGGCGGGGCGATCCTGCTGGGCCATTCGGTCGGGTTTCACCGGCGGCTGATCCACGGCAGCTTCAAATGCCCGCTGTGGCTGGAGCATGTGCTGGTCTGGATCGGGACCGCCGTGGGCATGAGCGGGCCGTTCTGGATGATCCGCACCCACGACCTGCGCGACTGGGCCCAGCGCCAGGCCGACTGCCACGACTATCTGGCCCACCGCCGACCCATGCTGATCGACGCGGTCTGGCAGATGCACTGTCGGCTGGAGCTGACGCATCCGCCCGCCTTCGATCTGGGCCGGATTGGACGCGACCGCTTCTACCGCTTCCTTGAGCGCACATGGATGCTGCAGCAGGTCCCCATCGCGGGCGGGCTGTATCTGATGGGCGGCTGGGGCTTCGTCGTCTGGGGCGTCTGCGCCCGGGTGTCCGCCTCGGTGATCGGCCACTGGTTCGTCGGCCACCTGGCGCACCGGCGCGGGCCGCAGAGCTGGCTGGTCGAGGGCGCGGGGGTGCAGGCGCACGACGTGCCCTGGGCGGCCCTGCCGACCATGGGCGAGGCCTGGCACAACAACCACCACGCCTTCCCCGGTTCGGCGAGGATCGGCCTGTATCCCGGTCAGAGCGACTGGGGCTTCCGCTTCATCCAGCTTCTGGAGCGGCTGGGGCTGGCGTGGGATGTGCGGACGCCCGAGACGATGGGCGCGCGCAAGGTCCTGCTACCGGCCCGACCCTAGAACTGCCGCCAGCTGTCGCCGGGGTCGCGTTCGCCCGGATCGACGGTCTGCTGGCCCCAGGCCACGATCATCAGCAGCTTGTGGCTGCGGATGCGGAACTGGCCGGTCATCGGCAGGACGGCGCCGAGCGGGGCGCCGGTCTTGGGCTCGTAGAGGAAGCCCGAGAACTCGGCGATGCCGATCCGGTCGCGGCGGCTGTAGACCGACAGCTCCGGAATGGAGACGACGTTGAAGCTCTCGTTGATCGGCACCCGCATGTCCGGCAGGCCGAAGACGCGGCGCATCTGCTCCAGCGACAGGGCGCCGACGCGCAGTTCGAACACCGCGTCGGCCTCGGCCTTGTTCGGGGCCAGGGCGTAGCCGGCGTCCGACAGGGCGTTGCGGATGGCGCTGACGGCGTAGGGGCTGTTCTCGGCCCGGAAATAGGTGTCGTCCACGAACACGCGTGAGCCCGCCGGGATCGGCAGGGTCAGGCCCTCGACCGCCCGGTCGGCGGCGCGGGCGATGAGCAACTGCTCGGTCGCGGTGCGCGACGGATAGGTTTCCGAGGTCGAGGCGCAGGCCGCGAGGCCCAGCAGGCCCAGGACGGGCAGGACGGCACGGGCGTTCAAGATCACCAGCTCCCGGTGTTCGGCATGGAGGTCCAGGGTTCGGCCGGCGCCAGCGGCTCGCCTTCCTGCAGCAGCTCGATCGAGATGCCGTCGGGCGACCGTACGAAGGCCATGTGGCCGTCGCGGGGCGGCCGGTTGATGGTCACGCCGCCGTCGGCGAGGCGTTGGCAGGCGGCGTAGATGTCGTCGACCTTGTAGGCCAGATGGCCGAAATTCCGGCCGCCGGTGTAGGTTTCCGGGTCCCAGTTATAGGTCAGTTCGACCTCGGGCGACCGTTCGGCCTCCGAGCGGGCCTCGTCCTTCGGGGCGGCTAGGAAGACCAGGGTGAAGCGGCCCTTCTCGTTCTCCATGCGCCGCATCTCCCGCAGACCCAGCAGGTCGCACCAGAAGCGAAGGGAGGCGTCGAGGTCCGTCACGCGGACCATGGTGTGCAGATAGCGCATGGTCTTCCGATCCGAGGGGGAGTTGGGCGGAGGCGGCCTTATAGCGGCGGATCGACGCGACGGCGACTCAACAGGCGTTTCGGCGGATGCGCGGCGGCCCCGGATCGGCTAGAGGCGAACATTCGGCCGTTCCGCCGGAGGATTGATGCTTCGCAAGCTTTACGACTGGGTCTTCTCGCTGGCCCGCAGCAAGCACGCCACCAAGTCGTTGGCGGTCGTGTCCTTCGCCGAGAGTTCCTTCTTCCCCATCCCGCCCGACGTCATGCTGGCGCCGATGATCCTGGCGCGGCCCGAGAAGGCCTATTTCTACGCGGGGGTCTGTACGGTCGCCTCGGTTCTGGGCGGCATCGCCGGCTATGCGATCGGCTTCTTCCTAACCGACGTCGGCCTGTGGCTGATGAGCATCCTTGGCCATTCGGACGGGCTGGACGAGTTCCAGCACTGGTTCGACCGCTGGGGGCTGGCGGTGATCCTGGTCAAGGGCCTGACGCCCATCCCGTACAAGCTGGTGACCATCGCCTCGGGTCTGGCCGCCTTCAGCTTCCCGGTCTTCGTCGCCGCCTCGGTGGTGACCCGCGGCGGCCGCTTCTTCGCCGAGGCCTGGATCCTGAAGAAATGGGGCCCGGCCATGCTCGAAATGGTCGAGAAGCGGCTGGCGTTGTGGACGGTGATCGGTCTCGTCGTCCTGATCGGCGCCTTCGCCGCGGTGAAGCTGCTCTTCTAAGCCAATCGACGGACGCCTCGGGCCCGGCTATGAACGTCGTCCGATGAGAGGCTTTTACCGACTCCTGACGCGGTGGTGGACCGCTTTCGCCCTTGTGGCCTCGCTGGCGCTGCTGGGTTTCGCCCACGCCTCCGAGGTCCTCTGGGATCTGACGCCCTGCAACCTGTGCCTCAAGGCGCGCGAGGTCTACTGGGGCGCCGCCGCCGTCGCCCTGGTCGCCACCATCTGGCATGTGGTCAGCCGCGGCAGCCGCGGCACGCCGCGCATCGCCGCCTTCCTGCTGGCCGTCATCTTCGCCACCGGCGCCATTACCTCCTTCTTCCACATGGGTGGTGAACTGAAGTGGTGGGACCTGCCGGCCACCTGCATGGCGGGCGGCACGGTCGATCTGGCCAGCATGGCGTCGCTCGCCATGGGAACCGGGCCGGTCAAGCAGGTCGCCATGTGCGACGCGGTGACTTGGCGCTTCCTGGGCGTCAGCATGGCAGGATGGAACGCCCTGATCGCGGCCGCGCTTGCCGTGTTCAGCCTGCTCGCCGCCAAGAGGCCCAAGGATGCCCGCGCCCCGCGACCCTGATCCCGTGATCCCGCCGTCGGACTCCGTCCACGACGCCCGCCGCATCCCCCTGCCGCGTCCCGGCCGGGGCGCCAGCAAGCGTCGGCGCGATGAAATCCTGCGCGTCGACCACGCGGGCGAATACGCCGCCGTCCACATCTACCGCGCCCAGCAGGCGGTCTTCGCCGGTCGCAAGGGCAAGGACGCCATCGCCGCCGACATGGAGGAGATGGGCCGTCAGGAGCAGGTGCATCTGGACCGCTTCAACGCCCTGCTGAACGCCGAGCGGGTGCGCCCCACGGTGATGACGCCGATCTGGCGTCTGGCCGCCCTGACGCTGGGCGCCGGTACGGCCCTGATCAGCGAGAAGGCCGCCCATGCCTGCACCGAGGCGGTCGAGGCCGTGATCGAGGAGCACTACGCCGACCAGATCGCCGAGGTCCGGGATCAGGACCCCGCCCTGGCCGCCGAACTGACGGTCTTCCGGGACGAAGAGCTGGCCCACCACGACCACGCCGTCGAACACGGCAGCCGGGACGCGCCCGCCTACGAACTGCTGAGCGCCGTCATCAAGGCGGGCTGCCGGGTGGCCATCAAGGTCAGCGAGCGGGTCTAGGGCGCATTTGCGCGCAAGTTTTTCGCTGATTGCCCCGGCCGCATACTGAGCGAGCGCAACAATTATGTTGCAACCGCGAAAAGCTGAGTCATCCTCGGCGGGTCGTCCTTCGTCACAGGGAACGCCCAGCCATGTTGATCGCCGTTCTGGCCCTCTTCGCCGCGCTTCAGTCGCAGACGCCCGCGCCTGTCGTACAGGTCGCCACCCTGAACCCCGCGCCGCCGTCGGCCCCCGCGGCCGCTCCGGCTCCCGCGCCGGCGCCGGCGGAATCGGCCCCCGAGCCTGAACCCGAGGCGGAGGCCGAGCCGGCGGCCGAGGAGGCGCCGACCCGTCAGGTCTGCCGCTTTGTCGAGATGCCGGGTCGCCGCTTCCCGGTCCGCCGCTGCCGCACGGTCCCGGCCGGGAGCTGAGCGTCCGCCGTCAGCGCCGGGTCGGGGGCAGGTCGAAGGCCAGCAGCAGGGTCCGCTGCTGGCCCGAGGCGTTGTCGTCGGACAGCAGGTACAGCCGGACGACGTCGCCGTGGCGGACCGCGGCGACACCCTCGAAATTGTCGGTGGTGCCCGGGAATTTCAGCTCGACCAGCACCGGGCCGAGGGTTCCGTCCTCCGTCATATGGCGGACATGGGCGCGGACGTCGGCCGGCGCCCGGAACAGACGCTGCACCACAAGGTAGCCCGCGCCGGACGGATCGCGATCCATGCCGGTGATGCGGAAGTCCGCGTCGGTGGCCGGTGTCGCCGGAACCGGCGTCACGACGGCGCAGGCGGCGGGAAGACAGTCCCAGACGCCGCCGTTCTCGCCCGACACGCGCCAGCCGCCGCCGGGTCCGGCTGAAATACCCTCCATCCCGTCGTTCAGAGGGAAATCGGCGTCGGGGCGGCGCATCTCGGCCGGACGCGCGCGCAGGGCGTCCAGCGGCCCGTAGTTCCAGAGGCGGTGACGGCGTTCGAAGCTGACGAACAGGTCGCCCGAGGCGGAAACCAGCAGCCCCTCCGCGTCGCCGTCGACCTTCTCCACGATGGGCGCGCCGTCCGCCAGGGTCAGGCGGCGATACTGAAGGCCTTCAACGCCGGTCAGACGGCCGCGCCGATCCAGCAGCAGGCGCCCGCGCACCAGATCGCCGGCGTCCGTGACGCTGACGAAGCCGTGCTCGCCGTCCACCAGCTTGAGGTCCGACAGGCTGTGCAGGGGCGAGGTCTCGTCCAGTACGATCTCGATCCCGCCGGCGAAGCGGACGCCGTCCGCCAGTCGCGCGCCTCCCGGCAGGCCCAGGTTCACCGCCCGGGTGCCGGCCGCGGCCGCGGTCCAGCCGGGCAGGGGGCTCGGCGTCGGCGGCTGGATCGTGACCGTGGCGCATGCCGACAGGGCCAGCAGGGCAAGCGCGGCGATCCCGCCACGCAGGGCGATCATGCCGCTCTCTTCCGGCGCGTCGTCGCGCGCTCGGTCCGGGCGTCGAACAGTTCGGCCAGCTTCTCGATCATGGCGCCGCCCAGCTGCTCCACATCGACGATGGTCAGGGCGCGGCGATACCAGCGGGTCACGTCGTGGCCGATGCCGATGGCCAGCAGCTCGACCGAAGACTTGGTCTCCAGCTGCTCGATCACCTGCCGCAGGTGCTTGTCCAGATACAGGGCCGCATTGGCCGACTGGGTCGAGTCGTCGACCGGCGAGCCATCGGAGATGACCATCAGGATGCGCCGCTGTTCAGGGCGGGCCATCAACCGGTCGTGCGCCCACAGCAGGGCCTCGCCGTCGATGTTCTCCTTCAGCAGGCCCTCGCGCATCATCAGGCCCAGGTTCTTCTTGGCCCGGCGCCAGGGCGCGTCGGCGGCCTTGTAGATGATGTGGCGCAGGTCGTTCAGGCGGCCCGGATTGGCCGGCTTCCCGGCGGTGATCCAGCTTTCGCGCGACAGGCCGCCCTTCCACGCCCGGGTGGTGAAGCCCAGGATCTCGACCTTCACCCCGCAGCGCTCCAGCGTCCGCGCCAGGATGTCGGCGCAGACCGCCGCCACCATGATCGGCCGGCCGCGCATCGAGCCCGAGTTGTCCAGCAGCAGGGTCACGACCGTGTCGCGGAACGGGCTCTCGCTTTCGGCCTTGAAGCTCAGCGGGCTGGTCGGGTCGGTGACGATCCGGGTCAGGCGGGCGGTGTCCAGCACCCCCTCCTCGAGATCGAAATGCCAGCTGCGGTTCTGCTGCGCCATCAGCCGCCGCTGCAGCTTGTTGGCCAGCCGCGCCACCACCGAGGACAGCGCCGTCAGCTGCTGATCCAGCAGCGACCTCAGCCGCTCCAGCTCGTTCGGATCGCACAGCTCGGCCGCGTCGATGGTCTCGTCGAACGCGGTGGTGAAGACGCGGTAGGCGTCGACCGCCCGGCCGTCGTCGCCTGCCTCCTGCCGGTTGGGCAGGGCCCCCTCGTTCAGCTCGGGCCCTTCGTCGGAGGCGTCGCC
>NZ_DASWWG010000051.1:0-48075 GCF_036400995.1 Brevundimonas sp. | reverse complement strand
TGTTCGCCGTCAAGGGCGAGACGCTGGAGGAGTACTGGGACTATGCCCACAAGATCTTCGAATGGGCCGACGGCGGCTATCCGAACCTGATCCTGGACGACGGCGGCGACGCCACCCTGCTGTGCGTGCTGGGGCCCAAGGCCGAGAAGGACGCCTCCGTCCTCGACAATCCGCAAAACGAGGAGGAGGAAGCCCTCTTCGCCGTGATGAAGCGGTATCTGAAGGAAAAGCCCGGCTTCTATTCGGCCATTCGCGACGCCATCGGCGGCGTGTCGGAGGAAACCACCACCGGCGTCCACCGTCTGTACCAGATGTCGGAACGCGGCGAGCTGCCGTTCCCGGCCATCAACGTCAATGACAGCGTCACCAAGTCCAAGTTCGACAACCTGTACGGCTGCCGTGAATCGCTGGTCGACGCCATCCGTCGCGGCACCGACGTCATGCTGTCGGGCAAGGTCGCCGTGGTCTGCGGCTATGGCGACGTGGGCAAGGGCTCGGCCGCCTCGCTGCGTCAGGGCGGCGCCCGCGTGATCGTCACCGAGATCGACCCGATCTGCGCCCTGCAGGCCGCCATGGAAGGCTACGAGGTCCAGACCCTGGACGACGTCGCCGACAAGGCCGACATCTTCGTCACCGCCACCGGCAACAAGGACGTCATCACCGTCGAGCACATGCGCGCGATGCGGAACAACGCCATCGTCTGCAACATCGGCCACTTCGACAGCGAAATTCAGGTCGCCGGCCTGAAGAACTTCAAGTGGGACGAGATCAAGCCGCAGGTCCACCACATCGAGTTCCCGGACGGCAAGAAAATCATCCTGCTGTCGGAAGGCCGTCTGGTGAACCTGGGCAACGCCACGGGTCACCCGTCGTTCGTGATGTCGGCTTCGTTCACCAACCAGACGCTGGCCCAGATCGAACTGTGGACCAACATCTCGGCCTACGAGAACAAGGTCTACACCCTGCCCAAGCACCTGGACGAGAAGGTCGCCTTCCTGCACCTGGCCAAGCTGGGCGCCAAGCTGACCACCCTGAAGGACGAGCAGGCCAGCTACATCGGCGTGCCGCAGCAGGGCCCGTTCAAGCCGGAACACTATCGCTACTAAGGGCGCTAACGCTCGCCGCGCGGCGGCTCGCTGCCTGAGCGCGGGTCGCGGGTGCGAAGTTTGAGGGGGCCGGGGGCGTTCGCGCTTCCGGCCCTTTCTGCGTCAGGCGGCCAGATGGCGCTGGCCGAGGTCCTGATCGCGGTCCGCCAGACCGGTCTCAAAGTCCATGAAGACGTCGATCAGCTCATCCACACCCACCGGCGCGGCGCCGGCGTTGAAGCGGAACCGCCAGAAGCTGACGACGTGCTGGATCGCGCCGAGTTGCTCGCCCAGCCGGGTGAACAGGCGCGGCGCCTGCAGCAGGAAGTCGCGGAAGGCGCCCGGACGCGAGTCCTCGGTCAGGGCCGCATAGGCGTCGTCATAGATGCGCAGGGTGCGCGAGGCCTCATCGCAGACGGTGACGATCCGGTCGCGCAGCACCTGCCGGCCGCGATCCAGATATTCCCGCGCATTACGGTCGATCTTGCCGATGGGCTTCACCGTGGCCACGGCGTCGGCCACCGCGGCGACATCGCCCATCAGACTGGTCAAAACCCATTTGTAGTAGAGGAATCCCTTCCAGCAGAAGATGCCCTCCTGATACTCCTCGGGCTTGAGGTGGAGGGTCTGGCGCAGGGCCTCCATCCGGTCGCCGGGGTCGTTCGACAGGATCTTTCCGGCCAGCCGACGGGTCGAGCCGACCGCTTCGACGTCGCCGCCCAGGCTCAGGGTCACCAGAGGCCGGATCTCGGCCTCGACGAACTGCACCATCCGGACCAGGTCGCCGTCGCTGATCGAGAAATAGCAGGCCGCGGGTTCCACGCCCGCGCGTTTCAGCTGTTCGCGCAGCAGGAAGGGATCCAGCGAGGGCAGGGCGTCCATCAGGCGCAGGGTGACCAGGTCCGGATGCTCCGGCTCCAGCCCGAAGGTCTCCTGCATCATCTTCTCGAAGCCGCGCTGGTCGACAAAGACGAAGCGTCCGCCCGTCTTCAGGTCGTCGGAATCGATCGGGATCACCACCTTGGTCGCCACCTGGCGGCGCAGATGGAAGGCGTCCAGCTCGTCCCGGCGCAGGCGGTGCTTGATGATCAGGCCCGCGTTCAGGGCCGGGGTGCGGAAGATGGGCTTCGCCCGCCACTCGGGGTCATGGGCGTGTTCGTGGGCGACCTTGAGCAGATTCAGCACGCGCGCCGTCGAGGCCGAACGCCGCAGGTGAGCCAGGTTTCGGATCGCGCGGTCGGTCATGGTGCCCCTTCGAGGCGGGCACCTGACCATGAAATGATGACCAACGGCTTAGCCGATCAGTGATCAGTCACGGCCCCGACCGTTCCCGGCCCCTGTCAGGACTCGGGAGCGGCTCTGGCGCGGGACCGGCGGCAGGCCTAGAAGTCGGGCATGAACGCCTTCGACATCCTGATCCTCGTCGCCGTCTTCGCCGTCGCGGTCACCCTCGCCCTGGGCCTGCGCCAGCTCTACAAGGACGGCCCCGAGGCCCGCTCGCGCTCGAACAAGCTGATGCGGCTTCGCGTCGCACTGCAGGCGGTGGCGGTGGTCCTTCTGGTCATCGGCCTGTGGTGGAAGTCCACGCACGGGGCCTGATCCGATGGTTGTCCTGAACCGCATCTATACGAAGACCGGCGACGGCGGGCAGACCCGGCTGGCCTCGGGCGCTCCGGTGTCCAAGAGCGACGCCCGGGTCGAGGCCTATGGCGCGGTCGATGAACTGAACGCGGTGATCGGCGTGGCCCGGCTGCACTCCGGCCAGAACGACCGCATCGACGCCATGCTCGGCCGGATCCAGAACGAGCTGTTCGATCTCGGCGCCGATCTGGCCACCCCGCAGGACCCCGCGCCCAAATGGGAGGCCCTGCGCATCCTCGACAGCCAGGTCGAGCGGCTGGAGCAGGAAATCGACTGGATGAACGAGAGCCTGAAGCCGCTGGACAGCTTCATCCTGCCGGGCGGCGCGCCCCTGTCGGCCCATCTGCATCTGGCCCGCACCGTGGCCCGCCGGGCCGAGCGCGAGGCGGTGCGTCTGGTCGAGAGCGGCGAGACGGTGAACGGCGCGGCGGTGCGCTATCTGAACCGCCTGTCGGACCATCTGTTCTGTGCGGCCCGTCGCGCCAACGCCAACGGCGCGGGCGACATCAAGTGGAAACCGGGCGCGACGCGCTAGGGTTCAGCGGCCGCGCTCGGCCGCCAGGGCCTGACGCTGGCGTTCGGTTTCGGCGTCGCGGGCGGCCTGCTCGGCGGCCAGACGGTCCTCGATCTCCAGAAGCTCGCGGTTCTTGCGGTCCGACGCTTGGGCGCGGGTCTCGCCCGGCTTGCGGCCGGTGATGCCCTCGATCTCGGCGATCGACAGCGGACGGGCGCAGACCGTCTCCTCCGGATCCCACCAGCCGCCGCCGGCGACGCAGCGATCACCGGGCGCCTTCACAAGGGCCTGCCAGGCGAAGGTCGCGCCGACCAGCACCGCAAAGGTGCACAGAAACAGCACGCTGAGCCGTTTCATCGTCAAAAGGCGGTGCATCTGGAGCTTCCCGTGATCCGGCGTGTTGACGCCGCGTTACGTTGACAGGGCGGGTGAGGCGTACCTATTGCCTGACCCATCATTCCGGCGACTTTGTGGATAGCGCAATGAAGGTTCTCGTCCCCGTCAAACGGGTGATCGACTCCAACGTCAAGGCCCGCGTGAAAGCGGACCAGACCGGCGTCGATCTCGCCAACGTCAAAATGAGCATGAATCCCTTCGACGAAATCGCCGTCGAAGAGGCCGTTCGGCTCAAGGAAGGCAAGGAACACCATGCCGCCGGGACCGCGACCGAGATCGTCGTCGTCTCCATCGGCGTGACCCAGGCCCAGGAAACCATCCGCACCGCCCTGGCCATGGGCGCGGACCGCGGCGTCCTGGTCCAGTCGGACGCCGACCTCGAGCCCCTGGCCGTCGCCAAGGTGCTGAAGGCCGTGGTCGATGAGGAAAAGCCGGACCTGGTCCTGCTGGGCAAGCAGTCGATCGACGGCGACAACAATGCGGTCGGCCAGATGCTGGCGGCCCTGCTCGACTGGCCGCAGGCGACCTTCGCCGGCAGGCTGGAGATCGGCGGCGGCAAGGCGACCGTGACCCGCGAGGTCGACGGCGGCCTGCAGACCGTGGCGGCGACCCTGCCGGCGGTGGTCTCGGTGGACCTGCGCCTGAACACCCCGCGCTACGCCTCCCTGCCCAACATCATGAAGGCCAAGAAGAAGGAGATCGCGGTCAAGGCGGTCGCCGACTACGGCGTCGACGTCGCGCCGCGCCTCAAGGTGCTCAAGGTCACCGAGCCGCCCAAGCGGTCGGCCGGCGTGAAGGTGGCTGACGCCGCCGAACTGGTTTCCAAGCTCAAGTCCGCGGGGGTCCTGTAATGGCCGTTCTCGTCATCGCCGACCACGACGGCTCGGCCGTCCGCGACACCACGAACAAGACCGTCACCGCCGCCCTCGCCGTCTCGGGCGACGTGGACGTGCTGGTGCTGGGGCAGGGCGCCAAGGGCGTCGCTGACGCCGCCGCGAAGATCGCGGGCGTCCGCAAGGTCCTGCTGGCCGAGAGCGCCGGTCTGGGCAAGATGCTGGCCGAGGCCGTCGAGGCCACCGTCCTGCCGCTGGCCGCCGGCTACGACGCCGTGCTGACCCCGGCCAACACGGACGGCAAGAATTTCGCCCCGCGTCTGGCCGCCAAGCTCGACACCGCCCCGATCTCTGACATCGTGGAAGTCGTCTCGGCCGACACCTTCGTGCGCCCGATCTACGCGGGCAACGCGCTGGAGACCGTCCAGTCGTCAGACGCCAAGAAGGTCATCACCGTCCGTCCGACCGCCTTCACGGCGGCGGCTGAAGGCGGCTCCGCCTCGGTCGAGACCGTCGCCGGCGCCGACGCGCCCAAGACGGCCTTCGTCTCGGAAGAGATGGTCAAGTCGGACCGCCCGGAACTGGGCGCCGCCAAGATCATCGTCTCGGGCGGTCGCGCCCTGGGTTCGGCGGAAGAGTTCCACGCCGTCATGGACCCGCTGGCCGACAAGCTGGGCGCCGCCGTCGGCGCCTCGCGCGCCGCGGTCGACGCGGGCTACGCCCCCAACGACTACCAGGTCGGCCAGACCGGCAAGGTCGTCGCCCCGCAGCTCTACATCGCCATTGGCATCTCGGGCGCCATCCAGCACCTCGCCGGCATGAAGGACTCCAAGGCCATCGTCGCGATCAACAAGGACGCAGACGCCCCGATCTTCCAGGTCGCCGACTACGGCCTGGTCGCCGACTACAAGACCGCCGTGCCGGAGCTGATGAAGGCCCTCGGCTGAGGGTCGTCACAGGCTGACTGAAGAAGGCGCGGCTCCGGACGGGGCCGCGCCTTTTTCATGGGTGGGACCGGAGCTGTTCGCTTCGGCTCGCCGGGCATAGGAGTCGTCAAATGACCATCGCCTGGACAGCCGGCTATTCCGCCGATGAGCTGGAACGCGCTCAGGAACGCTTCCGGCTGAGCTTCCCGTCCGATCTGGTCGCCCTGCTGCGCGACCGACGCCCCATCGGTGGCCCCGACTGGAACGACGAGGCGGCGGTCCGCTCGCGCCTGGCCTGGCCGTTCGAGGGGCTGCTGTTTGATGTCGAGGCCAACGGCCTGTGGTGGCCTGAATGGGGTGATCGACCCGATACGCCCGAGGCGCGCGCCGAGATTCTGAGGGGCGTCGTCGGCCGGGCGCCGCGCCTCATTCCGATCTTCAGGCATCGCTTTCTGCCCGCGACGCCAGCCATCCCGGGCAATCCGGTCTTCTCGGTCTATCAGGCCGACGTGATCCACTACGGCACGGACCTTGAGGACTACATCGAGCGCGAAGAGCATGGCTGGGACGTCAGGCCTTGGCCCGATGCGATCCGCGAGATCGACTTCTGGTCAGAGCTGGTCCGTCGGAACGCCTGATCTCCCGCCATGACCACCCTCGCCATCAAGCTCACCCCCGGCGCCGCCTCCGACCGCATCGACGGTTGGGATGTGGACCCCGACGGCCGCCCTGTGCTGAAGGTTCGCGTCCGGGCCCGTCCGGTCGAGGGCGAGGCCAACGCCGCCCTGCTGAAGCTGCTGGCGAAAGCGCTCGACCTCCCGAGGTCGGCGGTGTCGCTGGAACGGGGCGGACAGTCGCGGCTGAAGCGTACCGCCGTCGACGGACTATCCCCGGATGAGGTGCGGGCGCGTCTTTCCGCATCGTGACGAAATCGCCCTTTGACGGATCGCGCGACTGCCCCCTTTAATCCGCCCCGAGTTCGCGCCGCCCTGCACCGCACGGCGCCCGAGTGAGCTTCAGGGGAGCTGTACATGAGACTTCGACGCCTGGGGGGCGCCAGCCTCGCCACTATCGCCGTGCTGGCCCTGGGGGCCTGCGCCACCACCGGAAGCAGCGGATCGCAGGGTGACGCCGCCGCCGCGCCGCGCGAGCGGCAGGCGCTGCCGGCGGGCCTGGACTACGCCGCCAATCCCGATCCCTTCCCCTCGACCTATCGCGGCCTGCCGCGGGACAATTTCGCCATCGTCGGCGGCACGGTGCTGGACGGCGCGGGCCGCCGGTTCGAGAACGGCGTGGTCGTGGTCACCGACGGGCGCGTGGCCGCCGTCGGCGACGCCTCGACCGCCATTCCGGCCGGCTATCGCACGGTGCAGGCCAACGGCCGCTTCGTGACCCCGGGCATCATCGACGTCCACTCCCACCTGGGCGTCTATCCCTCGCCGGGCGTGCAGGGGATGAGCGACGGCAACGAGGCCACCAGCCCCAATACGGCGCAGGTCTGGGCCGAGCACAGCCTGTGGCCGCAGGACCCGGGCTTCAACACCGCCCGCGCCGGCGGGGTGACCACCCTCCAGATCCTGCCCGGCTCGGCCAATCTGTTCGGCGGCCGCGGCGTGACCGTGCGCAACATTCCGTCGGTGACCATGCAGGGCATGAAGATGCCGGGCGCGCCCTACGGCCTGAAGATGGCCTGCGGCGAGAACCCCTCGCGCGTCTATGGCGGCCGCAACCAGAGCCCGGCGACGGGCATGGGCAATATGGCCGGCTATCGCGCCGCCTTCATCGCCGCCCGCGACTACAAGGACAAATGGGACAGGTGGCGCCAGTCGGGCGAGGGCTCGCCGCCCACCCGCAACCTGCAGCTCGAGACCCTGGCCGGGGTGCTGGACGGCTCGATCCTGGTGCAGAACCACTGCTACCGCGCCGACGAGATGGCGATGATGATCGATCTGTCGAAGGAGTTCGGCTTCAAGATCACGGCCTTCCACCACGCCATTGAGGCCTACAAGCTGGCGCCGCTGCTGGCCCGTGAAGGCATTTGCGCCGACATGTGGACCGGCTGGTGGGGCTTCAAGATGGAGGCCCTCGACGCGGTCGAGGCCAACGCCGCCCTCGTCGACGCCCAGCCGGGCTCGTGCGCCGTCATCCACTCGGACGACGCCGAACTGACCCAGCGCCTCAACCAGGAGGCCGCCGCAGCCCTGGCCGCCGGTCGCCGCATCGGCATGGACATCCCGGAGGAGCGGGCGATCAGCTGGATCACCCTGAACCCGGCCCGGTCGCTCGGCATCGCCGACCAGACCGGCTCGCTGGAGGCCGGCAAGCGCGCCGACGTGGTGATCTGGAGCGCCGATCCCTTCTCGATCTACGCCCGCGCCGATCAGGTCTTCATCGACGGCGGCCTGGCCTTTGACCGCGCCAACCCGGCCTATCAGCCGGTGTCCGACTATGAACTGGGTCAGCCCGGCTACGGCCTGCGCGCCGCCAACGTCCCGCAGGGAGCCCGCTGATGCGCCTCAAGAGCCTGATCCTCGCGGCGGCCTCGGTCGTCGCCCTGTCCACGCCCGCCCTCGCGCAGGACCTGACCGCCATCACCGGCGGCCGCGTCCTGACCGGTTCGTCCGTCATCGAGAACGGCACGGTGGTCATCCAGAACGGCCGGGTCGTCTCGGTCGGAACCGGCGCCGCCCCCTCGGGCGCCCGGATCATCGACGCGCGCGGCAAGGTCGTCGCCCCCGGCTTCGTCGCGGTCGACAGCGGCCTCGGCGGGTCGGAAATCTCGTCGGTCGGCGGCTCGGACGACCTGTCCAACGGCGCCAACACCATCAGCGCCGCCTTCGACGTCTCCTACGGCCTCGATCCGTGGTCCTTCACCCTGCCGGTGGCCCGCCTCGGCGGCATCACCCGCGCGGTGGTGGTGCCCAACCATCCGGGCGGCTCGGGCGGCCATAACCACCAGGACGACAGCGACTTCGCCGGCGTCGGTCACGCGGGGCTGCAGTCGCCCAGCCTGTTCGCCGGGCAGGCGGCGGTCATCCATCTGGGTCAGGGCAACGACATCCTCGTCCGCGCCCGCGTCGCCCAGGTCGCGCCCTTCGGCGAGGCCGGGGCCGGGGTCGCCGGCGGCGCCCGCGGCGCCGAGTTCACCCAGTTCCGCGAGACCCTGACCGAGGTGCGCCTCTACGCCCGCAACCGGGCGGCCTATGACCGCGGCGACGTTCGCGATCTCAGCCTGTCGCGCGCCGATCTGGAAGCGCTGATCCCCGTGGTCGAGGGCCGGATGCCGCTGATCGTCACCGTGCGCCGCGCGGCCGACATCCAGCAGGTCCTGCGCCTCGCCCGCGAGGAGGGGATCAGGATCATCCTCGACGGCGCCGAGGAAGGCTGGCTGGTCGCCGACCAGATCGCCGCCGCAGGCGTCCCGGTCCTGCTGAACCCGATCTCCAACCTGCCCGGCAATCTGGAGACGCGCGGCGCGCGGATGCAGAACGCGGCGGCGTTGGATGCGGCGGGCGTGGTCATCGCCATCAAGGGCAACGAGGGCTCGATCCACCGCGCCCGCGAGACCCGCTACAACGCCGGCAACGCCGTCTCGCACGGCCTGCCCTATGAGGCGGCGATCGAGGCCATCACGGTCAATCCGGCCAAGATCTTCGGCATGGCCGGTCAGTTCGGGGAGCTGCGCCCCGGCGCCGCCGCCGACGTGGTCATCTGGTCGGGCGATCCGCTGGAGCCGCTCAGCCTGGCCGAGCAGATCTGGATCAACGGCCAGGAACAGGCCCCGACCAGCCGCCAGTTCCTGCTGCGCGATCGCTACCGCGACGGCGGCGAAGGCGCGCTGCCGCCGGCCTACGGCCGGTAGGGATTAGGGTCGAGGGGCGAGGGTCGAGGTGATAGGGAAGGGAGTAGCGGGGCGGTAAATGCTTCCGCCGCCTTCCCTCGATCCTCGAATCCCGACCCTCGACCCTCTCATGTCCTCCCCCCGCATCTTCATCGACGCCGACGCCTGCCCGGTGAAGGACGAGGTCTATCGGGTGGCCGAGCGCTACGGGCTGAAGGTGTTCGTGGTCTCCAACGGCTGGATCAACACCCGCCGCGATCCGTGGATCGAGCAGGTGGTGGTCGACGCCGGGCCGGACATCGCCGACGACTGGATCGCCGAGCGGGCGGGCAAGGGCGACATCGTCATCACCCAGGACATCCCCCTGGCCGACCGCTGCCTCCAGGCTGGGGCGCAGGCGATCAAGTCCAACGGCACGCCCTTCACCCCGGACTCCATCGGCTCGGCCCTCGCCGGGCGGATGGTGGGCGAGCACATGCGCTCCATGGGGCTGCAGACCTCCGGCCCGCCGCCCTTCGGTCCGAAGGACCGCTCCAACTTCCTGCAGGCCTTGGACAAGGCGGTGGTCGTCGCCAGGCGGGCGCTGGCATGACCGTCATCCCCGAGGACGAGCTGGAGTTCCGCTTCTTCCGCGCGGGCGGACCCGGCGGCCAGAACGTCAACAAGGTCTCGACCAGCGTCCAGCTGCGCTTCGACGCCCGAAACTCGCCGTCCCTGACCGATCCGGTGCGTGAACGCCTGCTCAAGCTGGCGGGCAGCCGGGCGACCCTGAACGGCGAAATCCTGATCACCGCCGTCCGTTTCCGGACCCAGGAGCGCAATCGGGCCGACGCCATAGGCCGCCTGCAGGAGCTGGTCGATCAGGCCTCGATCAAGCCGGTCTTTCGCGTGCCGACCAGACCCACCCGCGCCTCGAAGGAGCGGCGGCTGGACGGCAAGGCCAAGCGGTCGACGATCAAGAGCGGGCGGGGCAAGCCCCGCCTGACCGATTGAGCTTCAACGCCGCCGGTTCGCCGCCGCCTGCGCCGGGGTCACCGGCAGGGTGGCGAGCGTCAGCTTGCCGTCGCGGTCCGTGTCCAGGGACCAGAACCAGCGCTGCGTCGCCTGCGCCCATTCGTCGGTGGTGACCCGCTGGTCGATGTTGACGTCCGCCGACTTCACCGGCTGGGGCAGGTTGAAGAAGCCCGCGTCGGCCACCGCGCCGTAGCCGACCGGGCCGCCGCCGCCGCGTCCCCGGCCCAGATGGCTGCCCGGACGGGTCTGCTGGGGCGCGACGCCCAGGGTCGAGGTGTCGGCCAGCGGGATGTCCTCCCCGCCGCCCGCCGGACCGGGCACATTGATGGTGGGGAAGCCGTCGCGTCCACGCGGGCCGTCGGGGCCCCGGCGGCCCATGCCCATCCCGCCGAAGCGGCGCAGGCTCTCCTCGTAGGCGGCCAGCTCGATCTGGTTCAGGCGACCGTCGCGATCGGTGTCCAGCACAGCGAAATAGCGCTGGCCGTCCCGGGTGAACTCTTCCAGCGTCACCGCCCCGTCGCCGTCATGGTCGGCGCCCGTGAACCAGGCCGTCGAGCCGTAGGGTTGGCCGGGCTCCGCCAGGAAGGGCTCGCCGAACGGACTGATGAACAGCGACGGCCGCGGCGCTTCCGGAGGGCCGAAGGGACCGCCCGGTCCGCCGGGTCCGCCCGGGCCCCCTGGGCCTCCCGCGCACCCGGCCAGAACGGCGGCCAGGGACAGGACAAGCGGGGTCGTGCTCACGTTGAACGCAGGCATGGGGCGGGCTCCGGAAGGGCGGGGGAGGGATTATTCGGCGGGGCGGAACAGCAGGGCGGCGACCTTGTCGCCCTCGAAGCCGATCACCCATTGGGTCGTCGCATTGGCGAAGGTGATCACGAACAGGTCGGCGCCGTTCTGGCTGCCCACGAAGTCCACGGCCTGCACGGCGCCGAAGCCGCGGATCACCGGGGCCAGCTGGGCCTCCTGGCGACGCACACGCTCGGCCAGGCCGTCGGTCATCAGGGAATAGTCGATCGAGCCCGCCTGCGCGCCCGCGATTATGGTGCGCAGCGTATCCTCGGACTGCGGATTCGCGGGGGTGGTGACGACCGGAACGGCGGGCGCGGCCGGGGCGGCGGCGGCCGGACGAGCGGGGTTGTCGAAGCTGTTGGGCAGGGCGCCCGCGGCCACCTGGGCCTGGGCGGACAGCGGGGCGGCGATCAGGGCCAGGCCGATCACGGCGGCCGGAGCGAGGAACTTCATACAGGCGTCTCCCGGGGACGGTTCAGACGATGGAAGGCCAAAGCGACAGAACAAGGGCGGCCGCGGAGGCGCATATTGCAACGGTGACACAAACGATGACCCAGACCGGCGTCCGGGCCTCGCGCACGATAACGGTCTGCGCCTGCGGCGGGTTCTGCGCCAGCTTCGCCAGCGCCTTCAGGGTCGCCCGCAGCTCGTCCAGCGCGTCGCGGATCTGGGCCTGGGGCCCCAGTTCGCGCCGGATCCAGCGCTCGACCACCGGCTGGGCGGCGGCCCACAGGTCATGGTCGGGGTTCAGGCGGCGCGCCACCCCCTCGACCGACACCATGGTCTTCTGCAGCAGGATCAGCTCGGGCCGCAGGTGCATGTCGAACAGGTCGGTGATCTCGAACAGCTGGCCCAGCAGACGGCCCATCGACACCTGTGAGGCCTGCTTGCCGATGACCGGCTCGCCGACCGCGCGCAGGGCCTGGGCGAAGGCCTCGACCGAATGTTCCTTCGGCACATAGCCGGCCTCGAAATGGACCCGGGCGATGCGGTCATAGTCGCGGCTGATGAAGCCCCACAGGATCTCGGCCAGATAGCGCCGCTCGGCCGGTCCCAGCCGTCCGACGATGCCGAAGTCGATCGCCGTCAGCTCGGCGGGCGCGTGGCAGAACAGATTGCCCTCGTGCAGGTCCGCGTGGAACGCCCCGTGGTCCAGCGCCTGCGACAGGAACGAGCGCACCACGTTGTCGGCCAGGGCGTTCACGTCCAGTCCCGGCTGCAGGATGGCGTTCGGATCGGTCAGCGGCAGGCCGGTCGCCCACTCCAGCGTCAGCACCCGCTTGCCGACCCCGTCCCAGATCACCGCCGGGGCGTCCATATGGCCGGTGACGCCCTGGGCGTCGGGCTTGGCCATGATCTCCTTCAGCTCGGAGGCGGCGGCGGCTTCCAGCCGCATGTCCAGCTCCAGCGTCAGGGCGCGGGCGATGGTCTCCACGAAGGCTGACGGCTCCAGCCGCCGCGCGACCGGCACGCATTTCACCGCCATCCGGGCGGCGAGACGCATCGAGTCCAGTCCGTGCGCCACCCGGCGCTCCACGCCGGGCCGGAGAATCTTCACCGCCACCTTGCGGCCGTCCGCCAGCCGGGCCGGGTGCGCCTGGGCCAGCGAGGCGGCGGCGACGGCCGGACCGAACTCGGTGAACAGGGCCTCGACCGGACGGCCCAGCGACCGCTCGACCTCCCGCCGCGCCTGATCCAGCGGGAAGGGCGGCAGGGCGTCCTTCAGGCGGCCCAGATCGCGGGCGAACTCGACGCCGAAGATGTCGGCGCGGGTGGCCAGCACCTGTCCCAGCTTGATGGCGACCGGCCCCAGATGCTCGAACGCCTTGCCCAGCCGCTGGCCCGGTCGGCCCTCGCGGCCTTCCCGGCCGGCGAACAGGTGCAGCAGATGCGCGATCCAGCGCGCCCAGACGGGCAACAGGGGCGTGATTTCGCGCGGCGCCAGGGCGTCGTGGCGGATCAGCACGCCCAGCCAGCCCAGCAGGCGCAGGGACGCCCCAACGGGGTCGCGCACCGGCACGGCGGCCGGGGGCGGAGGCGGCGTGGCCGGATCGATCTTCAAGCTCAGATCGCCCACCCGTGGTGGATGGCGGCGACCCCGCCCGACAGGTTGGTCACGGTGACGCGGCTGAAGCCGGCCTCCTCGATCATCCGCTTGAAGGTCGGCTGGTCCGGGAATCGGCGGATGCTCTCGACCAGGTACTGGTAGCTGTCGCGATCCTTGGCCACCCATTCGCCGATGCGCGGGATGGCGTGGAAGGACCAGGCGTCATAGGCCTTGCGGATGGCGCCGGAGGTCGGGCGCGAGAACTCCAGGCACAGGAAGCGGCCGCCGGGCTTCAGCACCCGGCGCGCCTCGCGCAGGGCCTGCGGCACGTCGGCGACATTGCGGATGCCGAAGCTGATCGAATAGGCGTCGACCGAGGCGTCGGGCAGGGGCAGGGCCATCGCGTCGCCGACGGTCCAGCTCATCTCCGGCTCGCCGCCCTTGTGGACGCCCGCCATGATCATCTCGGCGTTGTAGTCCAGCACGATGACCTTCGCGTCATCGCCGCCCATGCGTAGCTGGGCCGCGCGCGCCATCTTCGAATAGCGACGCGACATGTCGCCGGTGCCGCCCGCGACATCCAGGATGGTCTCGCCCGGACGCGGGTTCAGCTTGGCCGCCGCCGCATCCTTCCAGAGCCGGTGCACGCCCGCGCTCATCAGGTCGTTCATCAGGTCATAGTTCGACGCCACGCTGTCGAACACGCCGCGCACCATGCGCACCTTTTCCTTCGCGTCCACGTCGCGGAAGCCGAAGGAGGACGTCTTGCCAGACGGATTGGGGGAGGCGTCGGTCATGCTCACGCTCTACCGCTTCGCCGGGGCCGCGTCATCCGTCTGTGTGGCCGCAGTCGCCGCCGCTCAGTGACCGTGGTTCGGACGCGGCACACCGAGGTCCTTCATCACCGACGATATCAGGGCGTAGCAACCGCACGAGGCCTTCTCCAGGCCGGGGCGGTCCAGCACCTCGATCCAGCCGCGACCGCGACGGATCAGGCCCTTGCCCTCGATCTCGGAGCCGACTTCCGACACCGTGGCGCGCCGCACGCCCAGCATGCCGGCGATGTCGGACTGGGTCAGCCGGACCCGGTCGCCGTCGGCGCGGTCATGCAGGGTCAGCAGCCAGCGGGCCATGCGTTCGTCCAGACGGTGCTGGGCGTTGCAGGCGGCGGTCTGCTGGACCTGGGCGAAAAGGCTTTCGGTGAAGCGGGACAGGGCCTCGCGCATGGCCTCGCTGCGGCTCAGGGCGTCCGAGAACACGTCCGCCGGGCAGCAGGCGGCAGAGCCATCCAGCTGGGCGATGGCGCGGCTCGACGCGCGGGCGTTCAGCGGCCCGCAGGTCACGCCGACCAGACCTTCCCGGCCGATGGCGGCGGTCTCGACCATGTGATCTTCCGACAGCACGGTCATCAGCGAAACGACCCCGTTCAGGGGGAACCACACCTCGTCCAGCGCTTCGCCGGCGTCGTACAGCATCTGCCCCTGGGCGAACGGGCGTTCGTTCAGGTGGGGCTCGATCCGTTTGCGGTCCGCGGCGGGAAGGGCGCTGATCCACAGATTGTCCATGACGTCCTCCTCTGTCGAATGGCGACGCTCGGTAACGCCCAAGCTTCGTCCTGCGTTCCTGCACCGGTCGCTTGTGGCCGGGCCAAGGGCGGGTTACGCCGGAAAAAACGGAGGGAACGATGCCGGAACAGATTGACGTCGCGGAAGCCCTGAAGGGCCTGCCGCTCTGGCGGAAGGCGGACGATGCGCGGCCGTCCATCGCCCGGTCCCTGACCTTCGCCGACTTCAACGCCGCCTTCGGCTTCATGACCCGCGTCGCCCTGCTGGCGGAGAAGGTCGATCACCATCCGGAATGGTCGAACGTCTACAACCGGGTCGAGGTGCTGCTGACCACCCATGACGCGGGCGGGGTGACGAAACGGGACACGGACATGGCGCGCTTCATCGACGAGGCGGCCGCTGCGATGGGAGCGAAGTGATGGCCGGACGGGTTGCGAACAAGACGGTCCTGATCACCGGGGCCGCCGGCGGTCTGGGCACGGCCATGGCCCACATGCTGGCGCGCGAGGGGGCGAAGGTCGCCGTCACCGACGTCAATCTGGAGGGCGTGCAGGCGCTCGCCGACGCCATCAACACCGACCATCCCGGCAGCGCCTTCGCTTTCCGGCAGGATGTGACGTCCGAGGACCAGTGGATCTCGGTCATCGACGCCGCCGTCTCGGCGATGGGCGGCCTGTCGGTGCTGGTGAACAACGCGGGCATCGGCGGTCCGCTCAGCTTCGTCGAGCAGGACACCGTCGAGAACTGGCAGCGCCAGTACGAGATCAACCTGCGTTCCATCATGCTGGGGACCAAGCACGCCATGGCGCATCTGCGCGCCGCCGCCCCGGCCTCGATCGTCAACATCTCCTCGGTGGCCGGCCTCGCCGCCGCCCCGGGCATGGGCGCCTACAACGCCACCAAGGCGGGCGTCTGGATGTACTCCAAGACCATCGCGCTCGAGGCGGCCAAGATGGACTGGAACGTGCGCTGCAACTCGGTGCATCCGGTCTTCATCAAGACCCCGATCCTCGACCCCTTCATCGCCATGGCGGGCGGGGACGAGGACAAGGCGCACGAGCGGCTGGCCCGCGGCATCCCGCTGAAGCGGATCGGCGAACCGGATGACGTGGCCTACGCCGTCCTCTACCTGGCCTCGGACGAATCCAAATTCATCACCGGGACCGAGTTCGTCATCGACGGCGGCATGCTGGCCCAATAGTCGCCGGTCAGTCGACCGCGATCACCTCGACCGACTGACCCGCGACGACAGCCTCGTCCCCGACCCGCTTGCCGACGAGGGCGCGGGCCAGCGGCGAGACGTGGCTGACCGAGCCCTTCGCCGGGTCGGCCTCGTCCTCGCCGGTGATCCGCCAGGTCTGGGTGCGGCCGTCCTCGCGTTCAATGGTGACCGAGCCGCCGAAGCGCACGCGGCCGTCGGCCCCGGTCTCGACCAACTGGGCCGAGGCCCGCCGCGCCGACCAGTAGCGCAGGTCCCGCGCCGCCCGGGCCATCGGGGTGCGGTCCGTCTCGATCGAGCCCGCCGCCTGCGCCGCCGCATAGGCCGCCCGCGCCTCGGCCAGCGCGGCCTCGATCAACGCCAGCCCCTCCGGGGTGACGAGGTTGGGGTGCGGGGAGATCGGACGGTCGGGAAGATCGGCGGCCGTGGCCTCCAGGTCTTCCTCACGGGTGAAGGCGACGCTCATGGGTTACCAGCTATGTGAAAAAGGCCGTGGTCGGAAGACCACGGCCCTTTTTGTCTCACGAGAGGTGAGGGTCGTCAGACCCGTCGCCCTCGTCCGGTGATGAAGCTCACCACCAGCAGGATCAGGAAAACGACGAACAGCACATAGGCGATGTTCATCGAGATGCCCGCCACACCACCGGCGCCGAGGGCGCCGGCGACGAGGGCGAGCACCAGAAAGATAAGGGCCCAGCGAAGCATGAGCGGTTCCTTCCAGAGCGATTGTTCAACAGGGGGCGGCTCGTCGCCGCACCTGTCAGACCAACCGTCGGGAAGCGAAGCGGTTCCCGCTCAGCGGCGGCGACGTCCGGTGTGCGACTTCTCGGTGAAGGCCGCCGCCACGAGACTGGCAAGCGCCGGATTTCGCAGGAAAATCCAGCCGCCGGCCAGGGCCGCGGCCGTGCCCAGGATCGGACGTTCACGGAACAGCATGAAGGCCCGCTCGCCGAGGCCGGCGGGCTCTTCCTCCTCCTCGTCGTCCTCGCCTTCAGAGCGCAGGAAGACCAGGGCCACGATGGCCGCGACCAGGGCGAACAGCAGGAAGGTGATCGCCGCGGCGGCGAACCCCGGCATGACCATCGCCAGACCGTAGAAGATCGCCACCCCCAGGAAGAGGATGGCGACCAGCGCCGCCCCGGCCGCCACGGCGGCCGCGACGGCTTTCTTCACCAGACCCCTGGCCAGCCCCCCGCCGAACATCAGCGGCGGCGACCGGCGAGCAGCAGGCCGAGCACGACGCCGACGCCGAGCGCGATGGCGGTCGACTGGATCGGACGCTCCTGGACCCGTTCGGTCAGGTAGCGCTGGGCTTCGTCGAAGCGTTCCGACGCGTCGTCATAGTACTCGCGACCCTTCACCCGGGCCTCGTCGTAATAGCCGCGGGCGCGTTCGCGCAGCACGCCGGCCTGCTCGCGCAGACGGGCTTCGGTCTCGGCGGCCTTGGCGCGCAGGCGGGCGTCGGCGGCCGACGCCTTCTCGCGCAGGGCGGCTTTTTCTTCCGAGCCGAGGACCTTCAGGTCGTCCTTCAGCGTGTTCAGATCGTTCTTAACGGCGGCCCGGGCCGCCTTGGTCGTCGCCATGATGCGCGCTCCGTTTGGTCAAGCTTGACGGTTAGATAGAGAACCCTGAGCCGGAACGCCACTCTGACGTCGCGGTTCCCGCGGTGCAGCATTGAGAAGGGGGCGGGTTCTAGGTTCTAGGGGTAAGGGAGAGCGTGCGGCTGTGCGCAGGACCCGCGGTGCGCTACTCCCCTGAAACCTGACCCCTAGAACCCAGAACCTCACATGCCCTGGCTCTTCCCCCCCGCCCCGACTCCGTCCCTGCCGATCAGCGACAGCGACGCCCGCTTCCCGGTGCGCCGTATCCTCTGCGTGGGCCAGAACTACGCCGCCCATGCGCGCGAGATGGGGCACGATCGGGCCGAGCCCTTCTTCTTCACCAAGCCCGCCGACGCGGTGGTCACGGACGGCGCCGACCCGGTCTATCCGACGGTCACGCAGAACCTGCATCATGAGGTCGAACTGGTCTGCGCCGTCGGACCCGAGGGCGTCATCGGCTGGGCGGTCGGCTGCGACCTGACCCGCCGCGATCTTCAGGCCGAGGCCAAGAAGGCCGGACGGCCGTGGGACGCCTCCAAGGGGTTCGACCAGTCGGCGCCCTGCGCGGCCATCCGCCCCGGCGCCCTGCCCGACCCCGCCGCCCCCATCGAACTGCGCGTCAACGGCGAGGTCCGCCAGACCGGCCGGCTGGACGACATGATCTGGAGCCCCGACGAAATCCTCGCCAAGGCCCGCGAGCTCTGGGACGTGCAGGCGGGCGACCTGATCTTCACCGGCACGCCCGAGGGCGTTGGTCCGCTGGTCCCCGGCGATGTGGTCGAGGCGACCATCGGCGGCCTGCCGTCGCTCCGCTTCACGGTGGCCGCGCGATGATCCTGCACGGCTACTGGCGCTCGGGCGCCGCGTATCGCACCCGCATCGCCCTGGAACTCAAGGGGCTATCCTATGAGCAGCAGGGTCACGACCTGCGCACAGGCGCCCAGAAGGACCCGGCCTATGTCGCGCTGAACCCGCAGGGCATGGTCCCGGCGCTCGAGGTTGACGGCGCCGTCCTGACCCAGAGCCCGGCCATCCTCGAATGGCTGGAGGAGACGCATCCGGCCCCCGCCCTGCTGCCGTCCGACGCCATCGGCCGCGCCCACGTCCGGGCCATGGCCGCCCTGATCGGCTGCGACATCCATCCGCTGAACAACCTGCGTGTCGGCAAGGCCCTGCGCGAGGGCTTCGGCGCCGATCAGGCCGCCGTCGACGCCTGGGCCGCCCGCTGGATCTTGCCCGGCTTCGAGGCGCTCGAAGCCCTCGTCGCCCGCCACGGCGCCGGCTGGAGCTACGGCGACGCCCCGACCCTGGCCGACTGCTACCTGATCCCGCAGATCTATTCGGCGGGCCGCTTCAACGTCCCGCTGGACGCCTTCCCACGCCTGCTGGCCATCGACGAGGCGGCGCGGGCGCACCCGGCTTTCGTCGCCGCGAATCCGGACAACCAGCCGGACGCGGGGTGATACGCTATGCGCAGTCTTTCGGAACTGGTGGAGCAGCGCGAGCCGGCGCTCCCTCTCCTGCAAGGCTGGATTGAAGACCCCGCAGGCAACAGCGCGGCGCTGCTTCCACCAGACGAAGCCTTGCGGGCAGACACCCTGTTGGCTCTGCAGGTCACAACACGCTCCATGCTCGGCGCTATGGCCTATGAGACGGGCGGGGTCTCGGTCGCCGACGGTCTTCTGCGGCTTCTGGGTTCAGGCAGCGGCCGGTCGCTTCTTCGAACCGCCGAGGCGGTCGGTCGCCCGCTCGATGGGCAGTATCCCGATGTCCTCGTCGTGGCCGACGATGTTCTTGGCGGCCTGTTCGCGCTCAACGGCGGACGATTTGGCGCCGCTGGGCAAGGAGAGGTGTTCCATCTCGCCGCCGACGATACGGTCTGGGTCCCGCTCGGCGTTGGTCATACAGACTTTGTGTCTTGGTGCCTGACCGGCGACTTGGCCCAGCTCTACGGACCGTTGGCGGACCTGCCTGAGTATACGGCGTTGCCGCGACCGGCCTTCGACGAGACCTTTTCCTTCTACCCCTTCCTGTGGACGCGGGAAGCGAAGTCGGGTCGACCGAGCGTGCGCATCGTGGATGCCGAGGAAAGCCTGAGGCAACGCCTCGACGTCTGTGGTTTCGGCGTCGGCTGAGGATCGGCAGTCGGGCTGGAGATCGCCCTCACCCCATGAACCGGTCCACCGCCGCCACGAACCGGGTCGGCTGGTCGATCATCACCATATGCTCCGCGCCCTCGATCCGTTCGAACACCGCCGGGCTGGGCAGGCGGGCGTAGGCGTTGCGGAACAGGCCGTCGGCGTGGCCGCGGGGCGAGTTGCGGTCGGAGCTCCAGCCATACACCACGGTCACCGGGGCGGTGATCCGGGGCAGGCGGGGGCGCAGGTCGATGGTCATCACCTCGTACAGGGACTGGGCCAGCACCTGCCGGTCGCCGCCCTGCCAGCCGATGCCGCTGAACAGGCTGTCGGTCGCCCCGCCCAGTTCCAGCCCGACCGAGCGGCCCTGGGCCTGCAGCGCCTCGTCCCCGAGGAACTGGATCGCCTGATAGGCCACCTGGGCGATCGGCTGGACGTCGCGCACCGTCGCCTGCGGGCTGATCAGGGCCGCGAAGAAGGGCGAGGAATCCACAGTCATCAGCCGTCCCACCGCCCACGGCCAGTCCGACGCCACCCGCAGCCCGATCTGGCCGCCCATCGAATGGCCGATGATGGCGGGCCGGTTCAGCCGGCTTTCGGTGATGTAGCGCAGCACCTCTCCGGCCACGGCGCCTAGGACCGCCCCGTCGGCGTTGGCCTGCGCCGGCAGGTCGCCGAAGCCCCGCACCGAAACCAGATGCAGCCGGTATTTCCCGGCCAGCCGGTCGGCGGTCGAACGCCAGATGGCGGCGGTCGAGGCCAGGCCGGGGATCAGGATCAGGTCCGGTCCGCGCCCGCGGGTCTCCACGGTGATCCGGCGCGAGGCGAAGGCCGCCCGCGCCTGGGCGCGTGAGGCCGTCACGGCGCCCGCCGTCGCCGCCGTCAGTCCGATCAGGAAATCGCGCCTAGCCTGCATGCCCCCGTTCTCCCGGCCGATTGCGGCGCCATGATGAAGGGCGCGGGATCGCTGTCTGAGACACAGAAGGACGCAGCGGTGCGGTGAAGTGATTAGTGGCTAGTGGCTAGTGGATGGCGGCGTCGCCGGTTGCGGAAGGGCGGCGCAGACCGCGCGGCCGCAGGCTGCCAGCCAGCCACTAACCACTAGCCACTTCCCATCCGCCAGCCGACGGAGCGGCCCAGAATCGGAAAGGCCCGGAGCGGCGAGCCGTCCGGGCCTTCTCTTTCGTGTGCCGTTACCGCCCGATCAGGTCCGGGCGGGACGCAGGCCCCCGGCCATGGTCGGTTGCTGGGTGCGGCGTTCGCCCCCGGCGGCGATGATCCGGTCGATCCGTGCCTTCTCGGCGCGGAAGGCGGCCAGGTCGGAGCCCGAAAGGACGGTGCCCTCGGTGGTGCGGACGCCGGCCGGATTGATCCGCTGGCCGCCGCGCCAGATTTCGTAGTGCAGGTGCGGACCGGTCGAGGCTCCGGTCGAACCGACGTAGGCGACCACCTGGCCCTGACGCACGCGCTGGCCGGCGCGGATGCCCGAGGCGTAACGCGACAGGTGGCCGTAGCCGGTCTCCAGACCGTTCGGGTGACGGATGCGGAGCCAGTTGCCGTAACCGCCCCAGCGGCGGGCCTCGACCACAACCCCGTCGGCGGGGGCGACGACGGGCGTGCCCATGCCGGCGGCGAAGTCGATGCCCTGGTGCATCTTGCGGAACCCCGCGATCGGGTGACGGCGGAAGCCGAACGACGACGAGATGCGGAAGCCCCGCTCCAGCGGCGTGCGCATGAAGGCCGAGCGGGTGTTCTTGCCGGTGGCGTCGAAATACTGGGCTTCACGGGCCCCGGCGGGCTTGAAGCGATAGAAGGTGACGCCCTTCAGGCGGGCGTACAGCAGTTCGCCCGAGCCGATGGTGCGGCCGTTCTCGGTGACCGTGCGGTCGAAGACGTAGGTGAACTCGTCGTCCGACTTGATGTCCCGGTCCATGTCGAACTTGTGCGAGAACAGACGGCCGGCGGTGCGGGCGATCCCGGCGGGCGCGCCCTCGCGACGGGCGGTGCGCGACAGCGAGCCCTCGACCTTGCCGTTCAGGACGACGGTCTCGTGGGTCACCTTCTCTTCCAGCGCGCGCAGGCGCAGGGCGCCGTCGAAGCTGCGCGACACGGTGACCTGGCTGGCCGGACCGGTGCGCATCGTCAGGCCGATCAGGCGGGCGTCGCCCCGGCCGCCGCGCGGCTTGGAAATGGCGGTTTCGAACTTCTGGCCGGCCGGCATGGAGCTGACGTCCATGGCGTTCGACAGGGTGGCGGCGACGGCCGAGGCTTCCTCGGCGGCGATGCCCGTGCGGCGAACGGCTTCCTCGAAGGTCTCGCCCCGACGGATCTGGACCGGAATGGCCTCCGGGGCGGTCATGCCGGCCGGGGCGCCGCCCGCGGCGAAGGCCTGGGCCTCCAGCATGGCGATCTGGCTGGCGGTGAGGGGGGGAGCCTCTTCCGCCTTCACGGGTTGGTATACGCGTCCGGCAAGCAGCGCCACCGAGACCGCAGCCACCGCCGTCAGGGCGTGAGGCGCGATGCGCATCGGTTGGCGACGTGGATCGAACTGAGCCATCGAACCCCGACAAACGACGACGCCGGCCCGGCGCCAAAGCCACTGAAAGCAAGGATCACGCCGGACCGCCCCCCACAGGAACCGCCCGACGCGAGACGCGCCATATAGCCCGTCCGTCCCATCATGGGAAGCCAGATCGTTACAGGGCGTTAACCGCGGCCGTACTCGCCGGTAAAGCCTGCGTGAGGAGCCAGATCATCTGAGATGAGCTCAACAGTATTCGCAACTGAACTGTACTCTATTGGGAGTGCGGCGCGGGCGGTCGTTGCGACCGACTCTCGTTTCACTCAAAGTTGCCGATACGCCACTATCCTGTGTCGCTTGCGCCACGTGCATTCTGCTCAACCGGGGCGTTGTTTTGCTCATCTCTCTTCCCGCCCGGCCGTCTGTGCCGCTAAAGGACGAAGGGCATGAGCGATACGGCTTCCCCCGCCCCCGGAACCCCCCGTCCGGACAAACGCCGCGCCCGTCCGGTGATCCGCCGCCTCCTCGGCGTCGCCGGGATCGTGCTGTGCGTGCTTCTGGTTCTGGCCGCCCTGGCCTGGCTGAACCGCCGCGCCGTCACCCGTCAGGTGCTGGTCGGCTGGCTTGAACGCGAGGGCGTCCCGGCCGACGTCGATATCGAAAAGGTCGAGCTGGACGGGGTCGTCGCCCGCGTCCGCATCGGCGATCCGCGGAACCCGGACGTGACCGTCGAACGCGTCGAGGTCGATTATGCGCTGGGGACGCCCTGGTCGCGTCAGGGACTGGGCGTGACGCCGAGCCGCATCCGCCTGCTGCGCCCGGTGGCCCGGGTCAGCCTGCGCGGCGGCAAGGTGTCCTTCGGCTCGCTGGACCCCCTCATCGAGAAGTTCACCGGCCGTCCGCCGGGACCGGACAGCCGCGCTCCGCTGGTGCTGGTCGAGAACGCCCGGGTCCGGCTGATGACCGACTACGGCCCCGCCGATGTGCTGGGCGACGCCCGCGTCGAGGACGGCAAGCTGATGCGTCTGGCCGCCCGCATGCCGGCGACGGCCCTGCGCAGCGGCGACCGCATCGACGCCCGGGGTCTGGCGGCCACCGTCGACCTGACCACGACCGGCGACCGGGTGGCCCTGCGCGCCACCGCCTCGGCCGCCTCGGCCCGTCTGCCGGGCGTGGGCGGGGAGGGCGCGCGTCTGACCCTGACCGGCGACCTGCCCTATCCGGACCTGAAGACCCGTCGCGGCGACGGACAGGCCCGTCTGGATGTGACCCTCAACGCGGACCGGCTGGCGGCCGGCGACAGCGGGGCCGGCGAGGTCGCGGCCGCCCTGTCCTTCGTCGGCCAGACCTCCGGCTGGATCGAGACCTTCCGAATCGACGGCCGCACCACCGCCGACGTCCGGGCCGGGCGGCTGGAGGGCGCCGTCGGCGGACAGGGCGCGCGCCTGCGCCTGACCGACGCCGCCACGGTTCTGGACCGCAACGGCGAGGGGATCGGCTGGCGGATCGAGGGTCCCGCCGAGGCGACCGCAAGCCGGATCGAGACCGGAAGCCTCGCGGGGTCCGGCGTCCGCCTGACCTCCGGCCGTCTGATCGCGGGCGGACGCGGGGCGGCCATGGAGGCGCAGGGGCCGGTGGCCCTGACCGCGGACCGGCTGGCCATGGACGACCTGTCCCTGTCCGGCGCGCGCGGCTCGGCCCGGTTCGAAATGGTCGCCGACGGCGCCCTGCGGGTGGACGTCTCCGGCGGCCTGCGCGCGGCGCGGGGCGCCTGGCCCCTGTTCGGTGCCCCGACCCGGGACGACATCCCGGAACTGGCGGAGATGAAGCGGGCCCTGTCCGCCTTCTCGGTCGACGTCCCCGCCTTCACCGTGTCGGCGGGCGGGTCCGGAACCCGGGTGACCCTGGATCGTCCGGCGACCCTTACCCCCGCCAACGGCGGGGTGCTGACCCTGCGTCCCGGCGCGGGGCCGATCTTCAGCGCCGCCCGGGGCGAGCGCGGCGGCGGCGCCCTGTCCCTGACCGCCACGCGAGGCCGGGGCCTGCCCGAGGCCGCGTTCGACATCCCGCGCTGGTCGCTGACCGACGGCGGGTTCACCGCCACCCTGGACGGCCGCGCCGCCCTGGACTTCGGCCTGGCGCGCGGCATCGCCCTGCAGACCCGGGGCGAGCTGGCCTCGGCCGGCGGCCGGGTGACCTATGTCGCCGCCGGCTGTATCCCCCTGACTGTCGAACGGCTCGAGCTGGACGAAAGCGACGTCACCGACATCTCGGGCCGCTTCTGCCCCGCGGGCCGGCCGCTGTTCGAGGTGCGCGACGGAGGCTGGCGCGCCGACGGGGCCCTGTCGGGCGTCAGCGCCTCCGCTCCCTTCCTCGCCCTGCATTTCCGCGACGCCGAAGGCAGCCTCGCGGCCACCGGCGGCCCGCGCGGCGTCGGCCTTCAGGCCCGGGTCAGCCGCGCCACCGTGGTCGACGCCACCGATCCGGCCCGCTTCAACCCGATGACCGCCGTCGGGTCGGCCGGGCTGGCGAACGACCGCTGGACCGGCGCCTTCGACCTGCGGAACGGCGGCACCACCCTCGGCCGCCTCACCCTGGCGCACGACGGCCGGGCCGGCATGGGCGGTCTGACCATCGACGCCCCGTCTATCGTCTTCGCCGAGGGCGGGCTTCAGCCCTCGGCGCTCAGTCCGATGGTGGAAGGCCTCGTCGGCTCGCCGGCCACGGGTTCGGTCAGCTTCAACGGCCGCATCGACTGGCGCGCCGACGCCGAGGGGACCAGCTCGGGCCGCCTGACCATCCCGGGCCTGGACTTCACCAGCCCGGCCGGTCCGGTGAAGGGCCTGCGCGGCGTGATCGATTTCACCAGCCTGGCCCCGCTGGAGGCCGCCCCGGGCCAGACCCTGCACGCCGATGTGGTCGAGGCGGTCGCCCCGCTGACCGACGTCGATCTGGTCTTCGGCCTCGACAAGGCCGCCCTCACCGTCGAGGGCGCGGACCTCAGCATCGCCGGCGGGATCATCCGGGTCGAGCCCCTGTCCATCCCGCTGGACGTCAAGCAGGGCTTCACCGGCGTGATCGTGGTCGAGTCCGTCCAGCTGGGTCAGGTGATCACCGACTCCGGCTTCGGCGACAAGGTCAGCCTGGACGCCGTGGTCTCGGGCCGCCTGCCGTTCAGCTGGAACCCGACCGACGGCGTCCGCATCGTCGGCGGCAGCCTCGAGGCCGACCAGCCGGGCCGCCTGTCGATCCCCCGCACGGCGCTCGCCGGTCTGGAGGCCGAGGGCGGCGGCGAGGAGCTTCCGCCCAACACCGTTGAGGACCTGGCCTACCAGGCCATGGAGAACCTGGCCTTCGACATCCTGTCCGCCCAGGTGAACAGTCTGGATGAAGGCCGGCTGGGCGTCCTGTTCCGCATTCGCGGCCGCCACGACCCGCCCCAACGGCAGGAGCTGCGCATTCCGGTGGTCGAGTTCATCACGCGCGAGTTCCTGAACCGCGAACTGCCCCTGCCGTCCGACACCGGCATCGACCTGACGCTGGACGCCTCGCTGAACCTCAACCAGCTGATCAGCGACCTGATGGCGCTGGATCGCGCGCGCAACGGTCGTCCGGATCAACCGTCACCGGACGAAACGACGCCTTGATCAGGCCGCCTTCGCCGTTCAGAACCCGTTCACCCTCGTTCGCGTTAAGTCGCCGAGGATCAATCGGAGAGTCCTCATGACCCGGACGAAGACGCGCAGAACCGTCGCCCTGCTCGGCCTGGCCGCCGTAGCTGTCGGTGCGGGCGCCTGCACGCCCACCGTCCGCCTGCAGGTCGATCCGATCCAGATCAACGCCAGACTCGACGCGGACATCCGCGTCCGCCTCGACCGGGAGCTTCAGAACCTCCTGGCCGAAAACCCGAACCTGTTCTGATGCGCCTGCGTACCGAGAAAGGGTCCCGTCCGATGTCCTTCCGCAAAGTCTTCGTCATGGTCGCCGCCGTCGCGGCCCTCGGCGTCGCCGCGGGCGCGGCCTTCGCCCAGACCGCCCAGCAGAAGGCCCTGATCGATGCGGCCAAGGCCGAGGGCGTGGTCGGCGAACAGTCCGACGGCTACGTCGGCTTCCGCGTCCCGTCGTCGGACGCCGCCCTGACCGCCGCGGTCCGCGCCACCAACGCCGGCCGCCGCACCCTCTACGCCCAGTCGGCCGCCGAAGCCGGCGGCGGCGCCACCGAGGCCGACGCCGGGGTCCGCATGTTCGAGACCCAGCTCCTTCCGCGCGTCAGCTCGGGCCAGTGGTACCGCAACGCCCAGGGCCAGTGGGTCCGTCGCTGATCTGACGGCCTGATCCTCCCTCCCCCGCCGGGCGGAGGGAGAAGGGCCTTGAGCCCGAACGGTGCGCGGGCGATACGGTCGCCATGACCGAAACAGCCCCGCCGTCCTCGATTACCTACGCCGGCTATCTGGCGCTCGACGACCTGCTCGCCGCCCAGCATCCGCTGTCCGACCAGCACGACGAGATGCTGTTCGTCATCATCCACCAGACCAAGGAACTGTGGCTCAAGCAGATCCTGCACGAGGTGGCCCTGGCCCAGGCCCTCGTCCGCGCGGGCGATCTGGTGCCCGCCTACAAGTCGCTGGCCCGGGTCAGCCGCATCCAGACCGTCATGACCCTCAGCTGGGATATCCTGGCCACCATGACGCCCGCCGACTATCTGCGCTTCCGCGGTGTGCTCGGCTCGTCCTCGGGCTTCCAGAGCGACCAGTTCCGCCGCTTCGAGTCGATGCTGGGGCTGAAGGACGACCGCTTCCTTCGCTTCCACGAGGAGCGGCCCGAGGCCCATGCCGCCCTCAAGGCCGCCATCGACGCCCCCAGCCTCTATGACGACGCCCTGTCCCAGCTGGCCGTCGCCGGCTTGCCGGTGCCCGTCGCGGTCCTGAATCGCGACGTGTCAAAGCCCTATGAGCCGTCGGAAGCGGTCGAGGCGGCCTGGCTGGAGGTCTATCGGGACACCGAGCGCTGGTGGCCCTTCTACCAGTTGGCGGAGAAGCTGGTCGATCTGGACGACGCCCTGCTGACCTGGCGGCACAAGCATGTCGTGACCGTCGAGCGCATCATCGGCCGCCGTCGCGGCACCGGCGGCACCGACGGCGTCGGCTACCTGACCGAGACCCTCCAGCGGCGCTGCTTCCCGGAGCTCTGGTCCCTGCGCACGAAGCTTTGATCGGCCCCCGACGGCGGCCTGACATTCCCGTGTAAACCGCCGGCGCGGGCAACCTTCGCCGCAGGCGAACGCTTTACAGGTCTCTCCCCGGAGGACCCGCCATGAGCAACGCCAATCGCCACGACATCCAGGTCCTGAACGGCCTGATCCGCACCGTGATCGACAGCGCTGACGGCTATCATGACGCCGTCGACAGCACCGACGATCCGGGCCACCGCGACCTGTTCGCCCGCCGCGAGGCGGAGCGGCGCGTGATCGCCGAGGACCTGTCGTCCAACGTCCGCGGACTGGGCGGGGAGCCCGACACGGACGGCTCCTTCCTGGCCAAGGCCCAGCGCGCCTTCACCGACGTCAAACACGCCCTGCTGCGGGATGAGCTGACCGTCGTCGGCGCGGTCGAGGGCGCCGATGATCATGTGAAGGGCCAGTTCGAGAAGGCCCTGCAGGATTCCCACATCTCGGCCACGACGCGCGAAACCATCCGCCGCGCCTTCGACCGGGTGCGTGGGGGGCAGGACCTGACCGGCCTGCGGCACAGTCTGGAGGGTCAGCGCGACGCCTCCAGTCCGCTGTTCCCGCAGTAGGAAGTCTTAGCGGCCCTCGGTCGTCGACCGGTTCAGGGCCACGAATTCCTCGACCGTGTTGACCTTCGGCCCGTCCAGCGATGCGCCGTCACAGACGAAGGCGCGGGTCGCCTCGTTCGGGCTGCCGGGGTTCACCGCTTCCCATTCCGCCACCTCTTCCGGCAGGCGCGCGATCACGCTGCCGTCGACGGCCCAGGCGGTGACGGCGACCGTGCGCGACTCCTTCGCCGCGCAACGGAATTGATAGTCGAGGTCCATCCGCGCGATGCCCGACATCTGGTCGACCATGTCCGGGCCGATCAGCATGACCAGGGTGGCGCTGCCGATCTCGCCCTCGCGGCGAACGCTGGGCAGGGACACGGCCCCGCTCATTTCAGGGCTCAGCCCGACCACCTGGAACGGGCCGGCCGGAAGCGGGACGTCCTGGGCGGCGACCGGGGTCGAGGCCAGCAGGGCGGCGGCGATCAGAAGGGTGCGGGGCATCCGGGTCACTGCTCGGTCAGCCATTGACGGTAGAAGGCGGCGATCTGGTCGACGGTTTCGGCCCCGGTGGGAACGGGCGGTTCACCGCCGCAGACATAGGTCAGCATGGTTTCGTTCGGCGTGTCGGGGTTGATGGCTTCCCACGGCGTGTTCTCGGCGAAGGATTCCAGCAGCGAGCCGTCCGCGCGGTAGGCGGCCACCCCGGTCGAGCGGCTCTGGCGGGTGCTGCAGTTGAACTCGTCGACCGAGTCCAGCCGGGCGATCGGGTTCGTGCCGTTCATCCCCGCCGAGCTCAGCCCGATGACCGTGATCCGCGCGATGTCACCCGAACGGGTCAGGGTGCCGCCGGCGACGGAGACCATGTAATTCTCGTTGCCGTCCACCGGATAGATCGGCGCCGTCACCGGCGGCGGCGCCATCGGGCGGACATCCTGCGCCAGCGCAGGGCTTGAGACGGCCGCGACGGCGGCGGCGGCGAGGATCAGCAGGCGCATTGTTCGGTCTCCCCCGGAACAGGCCCTCAAGGTGCCTTGCCGCGCGAGTTCCGGCAATCATTAAACCGCTGATCGTCCTGACGATTCCTGTCCGCCGTGGCCGAAACGCCGCCGGACTGGCCGTCGCCGGTCTGTGACGGCCATGAAAAAGGCCCCGGCGTTTCCACCGGGGCCTTCGTCATTTCAGCGACCTGAGGCGGCTTACGCTTCGGTCTCGGCGGCTTCCGCCTTGCCGGTTTCCGGCACGGCCACCTTCGGCGCGCGGACGGTTTGCTTCTCGGCGATACGGGCCGACTTACCGCGACGGTCGCGCAGGTAGTACAGCTTGGCGCGACGCACGACGCCGCGACGCTTCACCTCGATCGACTCGATCATCGGCGACAGGATCGGGAAGACGCGCTCGACGCCCTCGCCGAAGGAAATCTTACGGACGGTGAAGTTCTCGTTCACGCCGCCGCCGGCGCGGGCGATGCAGACGCCTTCGAAGGCCTGAACGCGCTCGCGCTCGCCTTCCTTGATCTTCACGTTGACGCGCAGGGTGTCGCCCGGCTGGAAGTCGGGGATCGCGCGGGTTTCGATCAGACGGGCCTTCTCTTCGGCCGCCAGGGTCTGAAGGATGTTCATTCTGTTCTCCTCGGGCTTTTGCGCCCTTTAGCTGTGAATTGGCGGAGCGGGCTCCGCGTTAGTCGTCCTTCGCGGTGTGGGCGGCCCAAAGGTCGGGTCGCCGTTCCCGCGTCGTGATCTCCCGCTGCTCCTGACGCCACTGCGCGACCTTTTTATGGTCGCCGGACAACAGGACCTCCGGGATCTCCTGCCCCTCGAACGTCCGCGGTCGCGTGTACTGCGGATATTCCAGAAGCCCGTCCTCGAAACTCTCGGACGACAGGCTTTCCGCCGCGCCGAGCACTCCGGGGATCAGTCTTACGCACGCCTCGATCGCGACCATCGCCGCCGCCTCGCCACCGGCGAGAACCGCGTCTCCGACCGAGACCTCCTCGAACCCGCGCGCGTCCAGCACGCGCTGATCCACCCCCTCGAACCGGCCGCAAAGGACGACGATGCCGTCCGCCTTGGCCCATTCCTTCACCCGCGCCTGGGTCAGGGGCCGACCCCGGGCGCTCATGTACAAAAGCGGCCGTTTCGGTCCCGAAAGGCTATCCACCGCCCGGGCCACAACGTCCGCTTTAAGCACGGCTCCTGACCCGCCACCCGCGGGGGTGTCGTCCAGGAAGCCGCGCCTATCGTCGGAGAACGCCCGAATGTCAAGCGTTTCAAGGCTCCAGAAGCCCTTCTCGCGCCACGCCGTCCCGATCAGCGACACGCCGAGCGGCCCCGGAAACGCTTCCGGGAACATGGTCAGGACAGTGGCGGTGAACATAGGGGTCGAGGGGCGAGGGGCGAGGGTCGAGAGGGGCCATTAGGCGAATGAGAGCGTCAGCGCCACTCTTCCTCGACCCTCGCCCCTCGAATCTCGACCCTAGGCCGCCTGCCCTGCCGCCCAGCCCGACGACCAGGCCCACTGGAAATTGTACCCGCCCAGCCAGCCGGTGACGTCCGCCGCCTCGCCGATGACGAACAGGCCGGGGATCGCCTTGGCCTCCATCGTCTGCTGGTCCAGCTGGTCGGTGGCGACGCCGCCCAAGGTCACCTCGGCGGTGCGATAGCCCTCCGACCCCACCGGCTTCACCGTCCAGCCGTTCACCGCCTCGTCCAGACGGCGCAGGACCTTGTCGCCGACCTCGGCCAGCTTGCCCTTCACCCCCTCGCGCTCGCAGACACTCTCGGCCAGGCGGCGCGGGACGATGTGGCCCAGCGCCGTGTGCACCATCTGCTTGCCGTTCTCTTCCTTGGCGGCCTTCAGCAAGGCGTAGACGTCCACGTCCGGCGCCATCCGCGCCGTGATCGCCTCGCCCTCGCGCCAGTAAGAGCTGATCTGCAGGATCGACGGCCCTGACAGGCCCCGGTGGGTGAACAGCAGGCCCTCGGCGAACCGGGTCTCGCCCGTCGGCCGTCCCGGCGCCCCGCCGTCCGCGGGCACGCGATGGCTGACCACCGCCTCCACCGACAGCCCGGCCAGCGGCGCCAGCTTCTCCAGCAGCCCCGGCTCGAACGTCAGCGGCACCAGCGCCGGCCGGGTGTCCGTCACCCTCAGCCCGAACTGCCGCGCCGTCTCATAGGCCCAGCCGGTGGCCCCCATCTTGGGGATCGACTTGCCGCCGGTGGCCAGCACCAGCGATGACGCCCGCACCACGCTCCCGTCCGACAGCGCCGCCTCGAAGCCGCCGTCCACGCGGCTGATCCGGTCTACCGCCGTCCCCATCGACAGGGTCGCGCCCGCCTCGCGCATGCCGTCCGTCAGCATGCGGACGATCTGTTTGGCGCTGTCGTCGCAGAACAGCTGACCCAGCGTCTTTTCGTGCCAGGCGATGCCCGCCCGGTCGACCCGCTTGATGAAGTCCTGTTGCGTGAACCGCTTCAGCGCCGAGGTCGCGAAGCGCGGGTTCTCGCCCAGGAAGTTCGCCGGGCCGGTCCCCAGGTTGGTGAAGTTGCAGCGCCCGCCGCCCGAGATGCGGATCTTCTCGCCGGGGTTCCGCGCATGGTCCACCACCCGCACCGAGCGGCCGCGCCGCCCGGCCTCGATAGCGCACATCATTCCGGCGGCGCCCGCGCCGACGATCAGGACGTCGAGTGTCTTCATTGGGTCGCCATTGAGGGCCTAGTGCGCCTCATCCCAGTTCGAGGCCGCCCGCGCGTCCACCACGAGCGGCACCGACAGCGCCACGGCCGGCTCCGCCGCTCCCTCCATCACCCGCCTGATCTCCACGATCGCGGCATCCGCCTGTTCCGCCGGACACTCGAACACCAGTTCGTCGTGCACCTGCAGCAGCATCTTCACCTCTGACAAGCCGGCGGCAGTCAGGGCTGCGGGCATGCGCACCATGGCCCGGCGGATGATGTCGGCCGCCGCGCCCTGGATGGGGGCGTTGATGGCGGCGCGTTCGCCGAACTGGCGCTCGGCGCCGCTCTTGGAGTGAATGGCCGGGATGTGGATGCGGCGGCCGAAGACGGTGCTGACCGTGCCCGTCTCGCGCACCTGGGCCTTCGTCGCATCCATGTATGCGCGGATGCCGGGGAAGCGCTCGAAATAGGTCTTGATGTAGGCGCCGGCCTCGCCCTGGTCGATGCCCAGCTGGGCGGCCAGGCCGAAGGCGGAGATGCCGTAGACGATGCCGAAATTGATCGCCTTGGCGCGGCGGCGGGTCTCGGGGTCCATCTGGTCCAGCGGGACGTTGAACATCTCGCTGGCGGTGGCGGCGTGGATGTCCTGCCCGGCCTTGAAGGCGCGTTTCAGCTCCGGGATGTCGCCGATGTGGGCCAGCAGGCGCAGCTCGATCTGGCTGTAGTCGGCGCTGATCAGGACATTGCCCGGGCCGGCGATGAAGGCCTGGCGGATCTGGCGGCCGGTGGCCGTGCGGATCGGGATGTTCTGCAGGTTGGGATCGCTGGAGGCCAGGCGGCCGGTGGTGGCGGCGGCCAGCTGATAGCTGGTGTGGACCCGGTCGGTGGTCGGGTCGGCGGCCTCGATCAGGGCGTCGGTATAGGTGCCCTTCAGCTTGGCCAGCTGGCGCCAGTCCAGCAGGACGCGCGGCAGGTCGTGGGTGAGGGCCAGTTCCTCCAGCACGCTGGCGTCGGTGCCCCACTGGCCGCTGGCGGTCTTCTTGCCGCCGGGCAGGTTCATCTCGCCGAACAGGATGTCGCCGATCTGTTTGGGACTGCCGATGTTGAACGGGCGGCCGGCCAGGTCGTGGGCCTTCTGCTCCAGCTCGGCCATCTTCAGCCCGAACTCGCTGGAGAGCGCGCGCAGGCGGGCGGGATCGACGCGGACGCCCTCGCGCTCCATGGCCGCCAGGGTCGCGGGCATGCCGCGCTCCAAGGTCTCATAGACGGTGACCAGGCCCTGTTCCGCCAGTTGCGGCTTCAGGATGCGCCACAGGCGCAGGGTCACGTCGGCGTCCTCGGCCGCGTACTGCGTCGCGGGTTTCAGCTCGACGTGTTTGAACGACTTCTGGCTCTTGCCCGTGCCGCACACCTGCTTGAACGGGATAGGCTCGTGGCCCAGGTGCAGGCGGGACAGTTCGTCCATCCCGTGCCCGTGCAGCCCGCCCTCGAGGACGTAGCTGATCAGCATGGTGTCGTCGTAGGGGGCGACGGTGATCCCGCGCCCGGCCATGACGGCGATGTCGTATTTGATGTTCTGCCCGACCTTCAGCACCGCCGGGTTTTCCAGCAGGGCCTTCAGCCGGGTCAGGGCCGTCGGCTTGTCGATCTGGGTCAGGGGCTCGCGCGTGTCGGTCGTGTCGCCGAAGTCCAGGCCGCCGCCGCCCGCCAGGGGCTCCAGCGCATGGGTCAGGGGGATGTAGCAGGCGTCGTTCGGCCCGATGGCCAGCGAGACCCCGCACAGGCCTGCGTGGGTGGCGCTCAGGGCGTCGGTCTCGGTGTCGAAACCGACCACGCCGGCTTCTTCCGCGCGGGCGATGAAGACGTCCAGCGCCTCGATCGTCTGTACACAGACATAGGCGTCGTGGTCGAAGGTCTGGACCGTGACGTCGGTCGCGACGGCCTGCGGGGCGTAGCGGGGGCTGATGACCGGGGCGGTCAACGGCTTCGGCCGCGCCGCGAAGGCCGAGCCGTCCTTGGCCGGGGCCTTGCCGTCTCCGACGCGGGTGCGCAGCGAGCGGAACTCCATCAGCTCCAGGAAGGCGCCGAGGGTCTCCGGATCGGGATCGCGCACGGCGAAATCCTCGATCGGCTCGGGCGCCGGCGCCGCGTCGTCCAGCTTCACCAGCTCGCGGGAGAGCCGGATCTGGTCGGCGAAATTGATCAGGGTCTCACGCCGCTTCGGCTGTTTGATCTCGCCGGCGCGCGCCAGCAGCGTGTCCAGATCGCCGTACTCGTCCAGCAGTTGGGCCGCCGTCTTCGGCCCGATCCCCGGCGCGCCCGGCACGTTGTCGACGCTGTCCCCGATCAGCGCCTGCAGATCGATCATCTTCTCCGGACCGACGCCGAATTTCTCGAACACGGCCTCTTCCGCCAGCCGTCGATCCTTCATCGGGTCCCACATCACCACCGACGGGCCGATCAGCTGCATCAGATCCTTGTCGGAGGACACGATCACGGCCTCGCCGCCCGCTTCCCGAACCCGTCGGGCATAGGTGGCGATCAAGTCGTCGGCTTCGTAGCCGGGCAGTTCGACGCAGTGCACGCCGAACGCCTGCGTCGCCTCGCGCACCAGCGGGAACTGGGGCACCAGATCCTCCGGCGGCGGCGGGCGATGGGCCTTGTACTGGTCGTAGAGTTTGTTTCGGAACGTCTTCTCGGAGTGGTCGAAGATGGCCACCAGATGGGTCGGGCCGTCCTCGCCCTTCATGTCGCGCAGCAGCTTCCACAGCATGTTGGAATAGCCCTGCACAGCGCCCACCGGCAGGCCGTCCGACTTGCGGGTCAGGGGCGGCAGGGCGTGGTAGGCGCGGAAGATGTAGGCCGAGGCGTCGATCATCCACAGGCGGATGGGACCGCCTTCCGCGGGCGTGTCGTGGGCGGTCGTCTCGGGCGTCGCGTCGGTCATGGCGCGAACATAGGGGCGCCCGCGTCCGGCGTCACCGGGGCGTTGTCAGGAGATCCAGGTGTTCTCGCACTGTCCGGCCAGGGTCCAGCCGGCGAAGCCCGACACGACGCGGCAGCGCACGCCCATGCCGGCCAGGGGCCCGTGCAGGATGCCCGCCTCGATGGTCGCGCCGCGCCCGTCATAGACCGGCTTCTGGAACTGCACCCACTGCACCCGGTCGCCGGGCTGGTGCTGACGGTTCGGGTCATGGGTGGTCGGGAAGCTGACGCCGTAGCGGCTCCAGTCGCAGCGTGGCTTCCAGCTGGCGTCTTCGCTGAACAGCCACAGGGGCGGAGGGACGTTCTCCGGGCCGAACCGGTAGTGCCCCTTGGCCACCGCCGCGATCACCGCGCAATCGTTCTGGTTGGTCGCCTGCCCGCCGGGCTGGCCCGGCGTGCTGGCGCAGGCGGTCAGGGCGAGGGCGCTAGTGCACAAAACGGCGGTGGCGCGCATGTCGGCTCCTACTTGGATCGCAGGCCGGTGATCGTCCTGGTGGGCGCGATGTCCTCGGCCGAGGTGATCAGGTGAACGACGGCGGGCCGTCCGGCGTTCCGGGCGGCGGCGAAGGCGGCCGGGAACTCCTCGGTGCGCTCGCAGCGCACGCCGAAGGCGCCGAAGGCCTCGGCGTATTTCACGAAGTCGGGGTTCTTCAGGTCGGTGGCCATGACCCGCTCGGCGCCCGGATAGTGTGTCTCCTGGTGCATGCGGATGGTGCCGTAGACGCCGTTGTCGACGATCACCACCACCACGTTGATGCCGTACTGGACCGCCGTGGCGATCTCCTGGCCGGTCATCAGATAGTCGCCGTCGCCCGCGATGCAGATGACGTCCGTGTCCGGACGAAGGCTCTTGGCCGCCAGCGCCGCCGGATAGCCGTAGCCCATTGCGCCCGAGGTCGGGGCCAACTGGGTGCGGCGGGCATTGTGGCGGTGGAAGCGGTGAAGCCAGGCGGCGAAGTTCCCGGCGCCATTGGTCAGGATGGCGTCCGCGGGCAGGACCTCGGTGATGTGGCGGATGACCTCGCTCATGTTTACAGCGCCGGTCACGCTGACCGGGGCGATGAAGGCCTGATAGTCGGCATGGGCCTCGACGGCCTGATCGCGCCAGTCACGGCCGGGCTCGATCGTCGCGATCGCCAGCGCGGCGAGGGAGTTGTCGGCCACACCGCCCAGCAGGACCGGCCAGACGCGGCCGATCTCTTCCGCGCCCGGGTGGCTGTGCACCAGCGTCTGCGCCGTGCCCTCGCGGGTCAGCAGGGTGTAGCCCAGCGTCGGGTTCTCCCCCAGTCGCGCGCCGACCGCGATGATCAGGTCGGCGGCCTTCACCCGGGCGATCAGCTTCGGATTGGGGCCGAGGCCGAGGTCACCGGCATAGTTGGGTCGGTCGTTGGCGATCAGGTCCTTGCGGCGGAAGGACAGGGCGACCGGCAGGCCCAGTCGCTCGGCCCAGTCGCCGAGGACGCTGGTCGCCTCGTCGCTCCAGCCGGAGCCGCCCAGCACCAGGAGCGGGCGTTCGGCCTTCGACAGCTTGTCCTGAAGCGTGGCGATGAAGGCGGGATCGGGCGCGGCTTTCGCCGGAACCACCGGGCGCGCCGGGGCGGGGCCGCCGTCCTCGTGCAGGATGTCCTCGGGCAGGGCGATGACGACCGGGCCCATCCGGCCCTGCAGGGCGGTGGAGAAGGCGCGCCCGACCACCTCGACGGTGCGCTCGGGGCTCTCCAGCTCGGTCGCCCACTTGGCCAGTCCGCCGAACACTTCGCGGTAGTCCACCTCCTGGAAGGCGCCGCGACCGCGGTCGGTCAGGGCGATCTGGCCGACGAACAGGATCATCGGGGTCGAGTCCTGATGCGCCGTGTGCACCCCGATGGAGGCGTGGGTGGCGCCCGGCCCGCGGGTGACCATGCAAACGCCCGGCTTGCCCGTCAGCTTGCCGTAGGCCTCGGCCATGTTGGCGGCGCCCGCCTCATGACGGCAGGCGATGACCTGAATCCGGTCGCGCACATCGGCCAGTGCGTCCAGCACGGCCAGATAGCTTTCGCCCGGGACGCAGAAGACGCGGTCGACCCCGTTCATCACGAGCGTATCGACAAGGCGGCGGGCGGCGGTGTTCGCGGGCTGGGTCATCCGGTCGATCTAGCAGATCGTCCCCGAACTTGGCCATGCAACCGCACGGCCACGCTTGCGTTTACGGCACAGGTTCAACGCCAGAACGGGGATCACCCAATGAAGAAGATTATCGCCCTGACCATCGTCGCCGCCGCCCTCGCCGTGTCGGCCTGCAACACCATCTCGGGCGTCGGCCGTGACGTCTCTGCCGCCGGCGACGCCGTGACCGGCGGCGCCGAGAGCGCCCGCCGCTAAGGCTAACGCTCCCGAGGACGTGAGAGGCCCGCCGGTCGCCCGGCGGGCCTTTTCGTTGCCCGCGCGTCGCATCCGTGAGCTAGCTTGTCCCTGTCGCGCTGAGGCGGCCGCACGGAGGCAGGACCATGGGACTTCTGGACGATGTGATGGGCGGACTGGGCAAGGACGCCGGGGGCGGCATCGCCGACCTGCTGAAAGGCCAGGGCGGCGTCGCCGGGCTGGCCGAGAAATTCGGGCAGAACGGCCTGGGCGACGTGGTCGGTTCGTGGATCGGCTCGGGCTCGAACGCCGGGATTTCTCCCGAACAGATCAGTCAGGTTCTGGGCTCGGGCCCGGTCGCGGACTTCGCCCGCAAGCTGGGCGTCTCGCCGGAACAGGCCAGTGAGACCCTCGCCGGTCTCCTGCCTGAGGCCGTGGATCGTCTGACGCCCGGCGGATCGGCCGACGGCGCCGACGGTCTTCTGGATCAGTTGCCGGGCGGGCTCGGCGACATGATCGGCGGCTTCCTGAAACGCTAGTAGACGACCCCGGTCAGATAGAGGCCGTCGGATGGGGCGACGGGGCCGCAAGCGCTGCGGTCCCGTGCTTCCAGCGCCTTCGCCACATCCTCGATTGCCCAGCGTCCCAGGCCCACCTCGACCAGGGTGCCGGTCATCGAGCGGACCTGCCGGTGCAGGAAGCTGCGCGCCTCGAACACCAGATGAACCTCATCACCGACGCGGGTGACGCGAGCGACATCCAGCGTCTTTTCGGGTGAGGCTGACTGGCAGTTCACATCGCGGAAGGTGGTGAAGTCGTGCAGGCCGACGAGCGCCTGCGCCGCCGCATGCATGGCGTCCGCATCCAGCGGCTTCTTCACATGCCAGACCCGGCCCAGATCCAGCGCCGGGCGGCCCGGACGGTTCAGGATGCGGTACAGGTATTTGCGCCCGGTGGCCGAGAAGCGGGCGTGCCATTCGTCATCGACCGCCACACAGTCCAGCACCGACACCCGCTCGGTGATCAGGTGGGCGTTCATGGCGTTCATGACCGTGTGCTCGGGCCAGTCCTTCTCCAGATCGAAGCTGACCACCTGACCGGTCGCATGCACGCCCGTGTCGGTGCGTCCGGCGGCGGCCAGTCGGATGCTCTGGCCCGAGAAGGCCTTGATCGCCGCCTCCAGCGCGCCCTGAACCGTCGGCTGCCCGGCCTGAACCTGGAAACCGTTGTAGCCCGAGCCGTCGTACTCGACGGTCAGCCGGTAGCGGGCCATCAGGCCAGAACCGTTCCGGCGAGCACCGGGAAGCCGCGGAGCATCTCATCCGCCGCCTGCTGGGCCTTGCCCTCGCGCTGGACGCGGATCAGGCGCACCGCGCCCTCGCCGCAGGCGATGTTCAGGCCGTCGCCGTCCAGCACGGTGCCGGGCGCGGCCGATCCCCCAGCGAGACCCGACAGCAGGGCCTTGATCCGCACCGGGCCGTCCGGGCCGGGGGCCTCGAACCAGGCGCCGGGGAAGGGGGACAGGCCGCGAATGTGGGCGTCCACCTCGGCGGCGGGGCGTGACCAGTCGATGCGGGCCTCGGCGGGGGTGATCTTGCGGGCGTAGGTCGGTTCCCCGACCTGTGGCGTGCCCTCGGCGCCGCCCCGGTCGATCGCCGCCAGGGCCCGCGGCCACAGGCTGGCGCCGGTGTGCGACATCCGCTCCGACAGGGTGGCGGCGGTGTCGTCGGCGCGAATGTCCATGATTTCGGACAGCAGGATGTCGCCCTCGTCCAGACCCTCGGACATGCGCATGATCTGCACGCCGGTCTGCCTGTCCCCCGCCATGATGGCGCGTTGGATCGGGGCGGCGCCGCGCCAGCGGGGCAGCAGGGAGCCATGCAGGTTGAAACAGCCCAGACGCGGCGCCTCCAGCACCTCGGTCTTCAGGATCTGGCCGTAGGCGACCACGCAGGCGGCGTCGAGTTCAAGGCTGACGAAGTCGGCGATGGCCTCGGGCGACTTCATGCTGTCCGGGGTGAAGACCGGCAGCCCCATGGTCTCGGCGAAGGCGTGGACCGGCGAGGGCGTCAGCTTCTGGCCGCGCCCGCGCGGCTTCGGCGGCTGGGAGTAGACGGCCACGACCTCATGACCGCTGGCGATCAGTTCGGCCAGCGACGGCACGGCGAAGTCGGGGGTACCCATGAAGGCGAGGCGCATGCGCGGCGGTTTGCCCTATGCGGCCGTCAGCGACAAGGCGTAGGGGCTAGGTGCATCTTGACAGCTCTGATGTCGGCCGTCGTTGCTGAAGACTCCGGGACAGAATAGGGCGAGGCATCCTCGTGCGCACGATTGCTATTCTAGGGATCGCCATCGCGTCCGTCGGGGCTCTTTGCGGTTGCGCGCAACCTCCTTCGAATGAATGCGCGGCGATCACGCATGAAGAGGCGGTCAGCATTGCCGACGTCGCCAAACAACATATGCTGTCCCGATCACGCCCCTCCGTTCAGCAGAACTTTGCAACGAGCTCGGCTTGGGTCGATGCGCTGAATGACGGTCGGGGTTTCGGCGCCCAGGTTGCATATCGTGGCCAGGACGGAACGACGCTGATCGCGCTGATCCACGAAGATTGTTACGTCGGTTGGACGGAACGTGAGCCGGATTATCTCGGGTCCGATATCCGCTAGCCGCCTCAACAGACGCCCGAGAAGTCCGCTTTCGGCGGGTCGGGGATGAGGCTGCTCGCGCGTCAGTCCCAGCGCGTGAAGACGCCGCCGCCTTCATCCCACTCGCCGCCGGCGTCCAGGGCGTCGTCGAAGTCGAGCAGACGGTCCAGCAGCAGGCCGGCGACCACGCCGATGGCGGCGACGCCGACGATGGTCGCGACCGAGGCCACGCCCACCTTCTCGTTGCGGGTCAGGCGGCGACGGCCGCGGGTGTCGATGATGCGGTCGCGGTTGCGCTTCAGACGAGCCATCAGGCGGCCATCCTCGCGGCCTTCTTCACCTTGGCCACGGCGCGTTCCCGCTTCAGGCGCGACAGGTGGTCGATGAAGAGGACGCCCTGCAGGTGATCCATCTCGTGCTGGATGCAGACGGCGAACAGGCCCTCGGCCTCTTCCTCGACCGTCTGACCGGCGTAGTTCATGTATTTCAGGCGGACGCGGGCGGGGCGTTCGACGGCGTCGAAATACTCCGGCACCGACAGGCAGCCCTCCTCGTAGGTGAACAGCTCTTCCGAGGCCCAGACGATCTCGGGATTGACGAAGTAGCGGGGGTTGCGGCGCTCGGCCTCCCACTGTTCGCGCTCTTCCTTGCTCATCTTCGACGGATCGACGTCGTCGACCTCGCCGCCCTTGTCGCCCAGGTCCATGACGATCACCCGGCGGGTGTCGCCGATCTGCACGGCGGCGAGGCCGATGCCCGGCGCGTCGTACATGGTGTCCAGCATGTCATCCATCAGAGCGCGCAGCTCATCGGTGACCGGTCCCTCGACCGGGGTGGAGATCTGCTTCAGCACCGCCAGGTCGGCGGCGTTGTCGATGGTGAGGATGCGACGGACGGCCATGCCCGCGAGGTAGGCGCACAGGGCCGAAACGTCAAGATTTCCCAGTGTCCTGAGGGGTTATCGGCGCGGCCTCGGCGCGCTGGACGCCGGCCTTTCCGGGCCCGCGCAGCAGGGCGGTCATGCCCAGGCCGATAGGGATCAGGGCGATCAGGGCCAGCAGGCCGAGGAAGGCCCACAGGACGCCGAAACCGACGGCCATCAGGCCGATCAGCATGCCGTTGGTCCGGTTCTTCAGCAGGACCCTGAAGCGATCCGGCTCCTCGGCGCGAAGGACCCTGCGGCGATTGTGCCCGCGGGTGTACAGCACGCCCGTGCTCTGCGCCTCAAGGTACGGAAACAGATCCTTCAGGATCAGATAGATACCGGCCAGGCTGGCCCCGATAGCGACATACATGGACTGAACTCCCCCGGTCGCGACCTTCGCGTCAGGCGGCCGGGTTGTCCAGCGTCGGGAGCGGACGGGGTTTCCGGTCCCTGTCGATGGCGACATAGGTGAACACGCCTTCGGTCACGCGAACCGACTCCGCGCCGACCAGGTTGCGTGGGCGCTTCCAGGCCTCGACGTGGACCCGGATCGAGGTGCGGCCGGTCTTGATGACGGTGGCGTAGATCGAGACCTCGTCACCGACCGAGACCGGCTGGTGGAAGACCATGCCGTCCAGCGCGACCGTGGCGCAGCGGCCCTGGGCCACCTCGAAGGCCGGAGTGGCGCCGGCGAGGTCCATCTGGGCCAGCAGCCAGCCGCCGAAGATGTCGCCCTCGGGGTTGGTGTCGGCGGGCATGGCGATCACGCGGCCGACGGGCTGTCCGGTCGGCGGGGTGGGGGCGGTGTCCTGGCTCATGGGCGGGCTTTCTCGGGCGGGGAGGCCCGTGGGGAAGGAGGCGGTCCATATCGGCCGCCGCCGTCCGGATCACAAGATCGGCCGTCCCGATCAGCCGCCGGGTGTCGCCGACAGCCCCATGCGGACCAGCGCCGACAGGCTGTCGGCCTGCATCTTGTCCATGACCTTGGAGCGGAAGATCTCGACCGTGCGCGGGCTGATCTCCAGCAACTGGGCGATTTCCTTGTTCGAGCGGCCCTCGATCAGGGCGTCGAAGACCTGGCGCTCGCGCGGGGTCAGGGTGGCCAGCTTGCGATCAACCTCCAGCCGCATCTCGTGACGGGCGGACAGGTCGTCGAGCCGGTCGAGCGCCCCCTTGACCGTCTCGAGCATCCGGCTGGGATCAAACGGCTTCTCGATGAAGTCGATGACGCCCGCCTTCATCAGCTGCACGGCCATCGGCACATCGGCGTGGCCGGTGAAGACGATGACCGGCCAGGCGCGGTCGTTCAGCCGGGTCAGGCGTCGCACGACCTCGCCGCCGTCCATGCCCGGCATGCGGACATCGGTGATCACGCAGGCGGAGCGGTCTTCCGGCAGGTTGGCGAAGAAGTCGGCGCCGCTGGCGAAGCCGCGCGCCCGGACGCCCTCGCTGCGCAGCAGGTGGAGCAGGGAATCGCGGACCGCCGCGTCGTCGTCGATAACGAAGACCGAATGCCGGATCGCGCTCATGCCTCATCCCCTCGCGGCAGATCGACGGTGAAGGCGGCGCCGCCCAGGGCCTCGCTGCGGCCGACGGTCAGGGTTCCGTTGTGGCTTTCGACAATGGTGCGCGTGACGGACAGTCCCAGCCCCATGCCGGACGACTTGGTGGTGGTCATCGGGCGGAAGATGTTCTCGATCGCGCCGCCCGGAATGCCGGGGCCGTTGTCTTCTACCGTCACCCGATATCCCTCCTGCCCAAGGGGCCGGCCCCGGATCACCACCACGGGTTTCGCCTGATCGGCAACCGCCTCGGCGGCGTTGCGGACCAGGTTGATCAGGGCTTGTTGAAACTGGATACGCTCAGCCCGCACCACATCATCGCTGCTCGCGATATCTGTGCGGATTTCGACGCCCCTATCACGACCAATAAGGGCGAAAGCGGGGCCCAGATCCTCGATCATCGAGGAAACGGTCTCGCTTCCCATGCTGCGGGTGCCGGTGGTCAGCATATCCCGCATGCGGCGGATGATCGTCCCGGCCCGGAGGATCTGTCCCTTGGCCAGTTCGAGGGTGCGGCCGGCGCTCTGGCCGATCAGCCCGACGCGTTCGATGTCGCGCTGGCTGGCCTGCATGTAGGTGGTCGCGGCGCTCAGCGGCTGGTTCAGCTCGTGGGCGAGGGTCGCGGCCATTTCACCGAGGGAGTTCAGCCGCCAGACGTGGTGTAGCTGGATGTCCAGATCGCGGGCCCGTTCGGTGGCGAGTTCCGCCTCGGTCAGGTCGGTCACGCAGACGGCGGCGTAATCCTCCTCCGAGGCTTCCGGCATGACGCCCATCTGTAGGCTCAGGATCAGCGGGCGACCGTCAGGCCGTCGTCCGATCCAGTGGCCGGTGGGGGCTTCCAGCGGCCCGTTCGAGGCCTTGCCGTCCAGTCGGCGCAGATCGAAGCCGTGCACAAGATCGCCGAACGCCCGTCCGGCGGTCGAGGCGCTGTCGACGCCGAACAGGCTGGCGGCGGCCGGCGTCAGGCGACGGATGCGGCCCTCCCGGTCCAGGATCACCACCGGCACCGTCGCCAGCACGGTGTCCAGCACGGCGTTGCGGCCGGCCAGGGTCCGGGTCAGCTCCATCGACCGACGATGCATGCGGCGCTGGGCCCAGCAGATCTCGGCCACCAGCCAGCCGACCGCGATGAAGAGCCCGGCGTTGACGGCGGTGTCGGTCACGCTCTCGCGCGGCACCAGCAGAACATTGCCGATGACGGACAGGGTGATCGCCAGGGCGGTCGGAGCCCGCCGCGCCAGCATGGCGGTGATCACCACCGCCGGGACCATGGGCAGGTAGTAGAACTGGCCGATCGTCTCCAAGGCGGCGCGGAGGGCGAAGCAGGCCAGGACGGACAGGATCGCAAGCAGATAGGCGCGCCATCCGCGATAGGTGCGAATGGTGGCCATGGAGAACAGAATCTCCGCCGCCGAGCGTGTTCCGCTCACTTTTCCCAGATCGATCCCGGTTATCGGATCGACCCCTCCCTGAATCGGGACCCTTTTCCCAACCGGATCAGGCATACCAATTATCCGCCTAGGGGAAAATACGTATATGTCGGGGCGCGATGAAAAAGCTTGGCCCTTGTCGGGGCAGGCTGTCCGTCGGTCTCGGCCGTCGGAGATTCAGCGCGCAACAGAAGCTTCACATTTGCCGGTTCCCGGCGGCCCCCGCAAGCCGCTGAAAGCCCCCGTTTCAGGCCTCGCGGTTCTGCGAACCACGTAATTTCACCTATGCTTACGAGTTTGTACGTACGGTAAGGTTTACGAAGAATATTAGCGTTACCCCGAGGATGCCTGAAACACTCAGGGGTAAGAATGTCCTCCTTCACTATCAAAGCAGTCCGCCGGACCGGCGTCCTCTTCAGCACCATCTTCGCCGCTGCGGCCCTCATTGCGGGTCCTGCGGCTGCGGATCCGGAAATCGATTTCCAGGTCGGCGTCGCCAGCGAGTACATGGGCAAGGGCGCGGCCAAGAGTAACGGCGAGGTCGCCTGGTCGGGCCAGGTCGAGGTCACCGAAGGTGACTTCCACGCCAGCGTCTTCGCCTCGACCGCCGAACTTTCGCAGGGTTCGGACGCGGAAATCATCACCACCGTCGGCTGGGCTCCCGAAGCCCTCGGCTTCGAATGGGACTTCGCGGTTCTTAACCGTGACCTGCCCGGCACCGCCGCCGGCGTCGATTCCAACTACTGGGAATATCAGGCTGACGTCTCGCGCAGCGTCGGCCCGGTCAGCGGCCGGGTCCGTGTGAACTACACCCCCGACGGCTTCGCCTCGACCGAGGAAGCCTGGTGGGTCGAGGCGCAGGCCGCCTACAAGATTTCGTCCAAGACCAAGGCCTCGGCCGCGCTCGGCACCCGCCGGGCCCACGGCGGCGCCGACTACACCGCCTGGAACGTGGGCGTGAAGCACAAGCTGACCGAAGCCATCTCGGTGGATGTCCGCTGGTACGACACTGACCAACACGATCTGGGCGATAGCTACGACGGCCGTCTGGTCGGCGCGCTCACCTTCGCCTTCTGATTTCAGTTTTGAACGTCCGGGGTCTCAACGTGAATTTTCTGAACAACTTGCCAGTCGGCCGGAAACTGTTCCTGGCCTTCGCCTGCGTGCTGACGGCCATCGCCGTCATGGGCGCCGTCGTCTTCATGCAGATGGTCGCGCTCGACAAGGCGGGGGCTGAACGTTCGGCCGCCAACGCCATGGTCCGTTCGACGGCCTCGGCCGAGTTCTACCTGGCCCGCCAGGAGAACAGCTTCCGCGGCTTCCTGCTGACCGGCGACGACTACTACATCGAGCGCGCCACCGCGCACCGTGCGTCGTTCAAGCAGGCGCTTCAGGAACTCACCGAGAACGCCAACGAGCAACAACTGGCGGACATCGAGGGGCTGGAAAGCACCGCTGACGCCTGGTTCGATCACGTCGTGGTTCGCGGCGCCGAACTGGCCCGCGATCCGGAAACCCAGTCGCGCGCCATCGCCATGGTGGGCCGCAGCGGCTCGGCCGACCAGATCATGGAGCCGGTCGAAAGCGCCCTGGACGCCATCAAGCAGGACAACATGGCTGAACTGGAACGCGTTCGCGCCGCCCAGGACGTCGCGTCGAACACCGCCAAGTGGACCCTCGGCATCGGCATCGGCGCCGCGATCATCCTGTCGCTGCTGGCCGGCTTCGCCCTGACCCGCGGCATCGGCGGTCCGGTGATGAAGATGGTCGCCCACATGAAGCGCCTGATCAGCGGCGACACCTCGCTGCAGGTCCCGGAAGCCACCCGGAAGGACGAGTTCGGCGCCATGGGCCAGGCGATCATCGCCTTCCGCGACGCCGCCATCGAGAAGGTCCGCGTCGAGGCCGAGGCCGCCGACGCCCGCGAGAAGGCCGAGGAAGAACGCCGTCGCAACCTGACCGCCAGCGAAGCCGCGGCCGAGGAGCAGGCGCTCGTCGTCTCCGCCCTGGCTGAAGGTCTGGAGCGTCTCAGCGCCGGTGACCTGACCTACCGCCTGACCCAGACCTTCCCGACCCACTATGTGAAGCTGCAGTCGGACTTCAACGCGGCCATCGCCCAGCTGAAGGAGGCCATGTCGGTGGTCGTTTCGAACGTCTCGGCCATCCGCTCGGGTTCGGGCGAGATCAGCCACGCGGCCGACGACCTGTCGCGCCGCACCGAGCAGCAGGCCGCTTCGCTGGAAGAGACCGCCGCAGCCCTGGACGAGATCACCGCCACGGTGAACAAGACCGCCTCGGGCGCCCGCCAGGCCTCGGACGTGGTCCAGGGCGCGCGTGGCGACGCCGAAACCTCGGGCGTCGTCGTCCGTGACGCCGTCGCCGCCATGAGCGCCATCGAACAGTCGGCCACCCAGATCAGCCAGATCATCGGCGTGATCGACGAGATCGCCTTCCAGACCAACCTGCTGGCCCTGAACGCCGGCGTGGAAGCCGCCCGTGCGGGCGACGCCGGCCGCGGCTTCGCGGTGGTGGCCTCGGAAGTGCGGGCGCTGGCCCAGCGTTCGGCCGAAGCCGCCAAGGAGATCAAGACCCTGATCTCGGCTTCGGGCGCGCAGGTCGCCTCGGGCGTCAATCTGGTCGGCCAGACCGGCGAGGCGCTGCAGCGCATCGTCAGCCGCGTCGCCGAGATCGACAGCCTGGTCTCGGAAATCGCGGCCTCGGCCCAGGAGCAGGCGGTCGGCCTGCAACAGGTCAACACCGCCGTTAACCAGATGGATCAGGTCACGCAGCAGAATGCGGCCATGGTCGAGCAGTCCACCGCCGCCAGTCATTCGCTGAGCCAGGAAGCCGAAAGCCTGGCCGCCTCGGTCTCGCGCTTCCGTATCGGCGACGGCAGCGTCCAGGCCGCCCGCGCCCCGGCTCCGGCGGCCCACCGTCCCGCCGCCCACGCGCCCGTGCCGCAGATGCGCGCCACCGGCCGCGGCGGCGCCGCCCTGAAGTCGCAGGCCGTCGAGGACGGCTGGGAGGAGTTCTGATGAGCGCCGCCGTCGTCCTTCCTTCCGTGCTGGACATCCGCGCCGCGGGTCCGTTGCAGGCCGAGATTCTCGGCCTGCGCGGGCAGCCCCTGACGGTCGACGCCTCGGCGGTCGATCGTCTGGGCGGCCTGTGCCTGCAGGTCCTGCTGTCGGCCCGTTCGACCTGGGCCGCCGACGGCCAGCCGTTCGTCGTGACGACCGGCGACGACTCTTCCGCCTTCCCTGAACAATGGGCCGCGTTCGGCGCGGCCCCCCTCGACACCGCACCCGTGGGAGCCGCCGCGTGACCAAGACCGTTCTGACCGTCGATGATTCCCGCACCATGCGCGACATGCTGCTGATGGCGCTGGAGGATGCGGGCTACCGCGTCATCCAGGCCGTCGACGGCGTGGACGGGCTGGAAGTCCTGGCCGCCAACGGCGCGGATGTGGTGATCACCGACATCAACATGCCGCGCATGGACGGCTTCGGCGTGATCGAGGGCGTGCGCGCCGATCCGAACCATCGTCACACCCCCGTTCTGGTGCTGACCACCGAGAGCGACGCCGAGAAGAAGGCCCGCGCCCGGGCCGCCGGCGCGACCGGCTGGATCGTCAAACCCTTCGACCCGGCCAAGCTGGTGGACGCCGTCCGCCGCGTCGCCGCCTGAGGACAGAGGTTCACGTGGACGCCTTCGAAGCGATCAAGGCCACCTTCTTCCAGGAATGCGACGAACTGCTCGCGGACCTGGAGGCCAAGCTGCTGGTGCTGGAGTCGGGTCAGACCGATCTGGAGACCATCAACGCCGTCTTCCGGGCCGTTCACTCGGTCAAGGGCGGCGCGGGCGCCTTCGGTCTGGAGGCGCTGGTTCGCTTCGCCCACGTCTTCGAAACCCTGATGGATGAGCTGCGCGCGGGTCGCAAGGAGTGTGACGAGGTCACTGTCCGCACCCTGCTACGCGCCTCGGACGTGCTGGCCGACCACGTCGCCGCCGCCCAGGGCCGCATCCCCGAGGTCGACGAGGCCCGCTCGGCCGGTCTGGTCGCGGAGATGGAGGTCCTGACCCACGGCGAGGCCTCGGTCCCCGGCGCCGCCGTCGAGGAGGAGGAAGACGACTTCGGCTTCACCCCCCTGGCCGTCGGCCTGCCGCCGCTGGGCGGCGCGCCCTTGGCGGATCTGCCCCCGGTGGGCCTGCCTTCGCTGGACCTGCCGCCGCTGCCGACGCCGTCGGCCGACGCCGGCTGGCGGATCGTCTTCCGTCCGCACGGCGCCATGTACGCCCACGCCAACGAGACCGGCCTGCTGCTGCGTGAACTGGGCCGCCTGGGCCCGATCACCGTGTCGCTGGACGACAGCGCCGTTCCCGCCCTCGACGTTCTGGACGTTGAGGAGAACCACCTGATCTGGACCATCGAGCTGGCCGCGCCCGTCACCGAGGCGGCCGTGCGCGAGGTCTTCGACTTCGTCGAGACGGACTGCGATCTGAGCGTTACCCCGCTGGGCGGGGACAGCGCCCCGGCCGCGCCCGAACTGCCCGAGCTGCCCGCCCTGGCGCCCGCGGCCCCGGCGCCGGCCGCGGATCTCGACATCGC
>NZ_DASWWG010000050.1:0-29832 GCF_036400995.1 Brevundimonas sp. | reverse complement strand
CGTCCGCCGACGGCGCCGCCTCCGGCCCGTCCGGCGGCCCCCGCGCCGGCCCAGCCCACGCCGCAGCCCGCTTCGCCCGGAGGCGACGAATGAGACGCCCCGTCGCGGTCCGCGTCGTCGGGCCGATGCAGTGGATCGTCTATCCGGCTCTCATCAGCGCTGCGATCACCTTCGTTCTGGCCACCCCGGTCAAGATCTTCGGCCTGAGCCTGCCTGAACCCATCATCCCGATGGTGCTGGCCTTCGCCTGGCCGCTGATCCGTCCGTCCATCGTGGCGCCGGTGGTGCTGATGGCGCTGGGCCTGTTCCTGAACTTCATCCTCGGCGGGCCGCTGGGGCTGTGGTCGCTGTCCCTGCTGGTCATCTATGCCGTCATCCTCGGTGCGCGCAGCTTCCTGATTGGGCAGGACACGGCGGTGCTGTTCGTCTGGTACGCGGGCTGCTGCGGCCTGGCCTTCCTGCTGGCCTATCTGGCCATGAGCATTATCGCGGGCACGGCGCCCAGCCTGCTGGCCCTGATCGGTCAGGTGGCGCCGACCCTGCTGCTGTTCCCGTTCGCCGACCGGATGATCGAGCGCTTCGACGACGGCGATGTGAGGTTCCGGTGAGCTCCGAACCGTCCATCATCTTCTCGGACCCGAACGAGCGTCAGGGCTCCTTCCTGCGCCGCACCTTCGTGCTGGGCGGCCTGACAACGCTCGGAGGGCTGGCGCTGACCGCGCGTCTGGCCCAGCTGCAGGTCTTCCAAGCCCACGAATATTCGACGCTGGCCAGCCAGAACCAGTTCAACTTCCGACTGGTGCCGCCGCCGCGCGGCCGGATTCTGGACCGCAACGGCGTGGTCATCGCCGGCAACCGGCCCAGCTTCCGTGTGCTGGTCGTGCGCGACGAGACCAAGGATCTGGACCAGACGCTGGACCTGCTCGGCCGTCTGCTGCCGGACACCCTGGATCGCCGCCGCTCCATCATCCGCGAGGTCAACGCCGCCCCGCGCTTCAGCCCGGTGCCGGTCAAGAGCGACCTGACTTGGGAGGAGTTCGCCCGGGTCAACCTGTACGCCAACGAACTGCCCGGCGTGATGGCCGACATGAACGAGGCGCGCTTCTATCCGTTCGGCGGCGCCTTCGCCCATGTGATCGGCTATGTGGCCAAGCCGAACGACCGCGACATCAAGGCGATCGAGGAGCGGGGCGAGGAGGTTCCGCAGATCCTCTACAACCCGGGCTTCCGCATCGGCCGTCAGGGCGTGGAGCGCTCCTTCGACACCGATCTGCGCGGCGAGGCCGGGGGCAACCGGGTCGAGGTCGATGCGCGGGGGCGGGTGGTCGCCGAGGACATCGGCGGCTCGCGTCCGGCGGTGCCGGGCAAGGACGTGGTGCTGACGCTGGACGCCGACGTCCAGAACCGCGCCCTGGAAGTCTATGGCGAGGAGTCCGGCGGCTGCGTGGTGATGGATGTCCGCAACGGCGACATCCTGTGCATGGTCTCGGCGCCGTCGTTCGACCCGAACCTGTTCGTCGGCGGGGTGCCCAGCCGGGTCTACAACGCCCTGCGCGACTATGAGCGCAAGCCGCTGCTGGACAAGGCGATCTACGGCACCTTCCCGCCGGGCTCGACCTTCAAGATGACCACGGCTCTGGCCTTCCTCGAGGCGGGCATCGATCCGAAGGAGCGGGTCAACTGCACCGGCGGCTATCGCTACGGCAACCGCACCTTCCGGTGCTGGCGCCGGGGCGGGCACGGCTCGATGGACATGCACAACGCCATCAAGAACTCGTGCGACACCTATTTCTATCACCTCAGCAACCGCGCGGGCGTCGACAAGATCGCCGAGGTGGCCAAGAAGCTGGGCTTTGGACACACCTATGAGATCGGCATCGCCGGTCAGTCGAAGGGGACTGTGCCCTCGACCCAGTGGAAGCGCGACTACGCCGCCGCCACCAAATGGGACGACGACGGCACCTGGTATCCGGGCGAGACCCTGTCGGTGTCGATCGGGCAGGGGGCGCTGGCGGTGAACGCGCTGCAGCTGGCGGTCATGACCTCGCGGATCGCCAACGGGCGCAAGGCCATCATGCCGCGTCTGGTGAAGTCCATCGGCGGCGTGGATCGGCCGGAAGGCGATGACTTCGGCGATCTGCCCATCTCGACCGAGCACCTGAACATCGTGCGGGCGGGCATGCAGGCCGTGGCCAACGACGTGACGGGCACGGCCTATCGCGCCTCGCAGCTGGGGCTCGGCGACATCCAGATGGCCGGCAAGACCGGCACTGCGCAGTCGCGCGACTACGGCACCGGTTCGCGCGGGCCGCGCGACGCGGTGTGGACCCGGCGCGACCACGCCCTGTTCGTCGCCTTCGCGCCCCACGACGCGCCCCGTTACGCCATCGCCCTGATCATCCAGCACGCGCCGGCGGGCGGTGCGGCCGACGCGGCGCCCAAGGCGCGCGAGATCATGAAGACGGTCCTCCTCAAGGACCCGGATATGCGCGCCCGGATCGAGCGGCCTCTGCCGCCTGAGGCCCAGACGCCGGAAGGCGTCGACGAGGGCGAGGCCGGCGTCGCGCCCGGCGGCGAGGTGACCGGTCAGGAGGCGATCGACGCCCTGGCGCCGCGGCCCGCCGCGCCGGCGCCCGCACCGACCGCCGACACCGGTCCGCGCCCCTATGTTCCGGACGCCCCGCAATGACGTCTTCGGCCCTGACCCGTCCCGGTGAACGGGATCGTCTGTCCAGCAAGATCACCGAGCTGGACTGGCGGCTGATCGGCCTGCTGTGCATCGTCGCGGGCATCGGCACGGCCATGCTGTATTCGATCGCGGGCGGCCACTGGCAGCCTTGGGCGATCAAGCACCTGATCCGCTTCGCGGCCCTGCTGGTCGCGATGGTCGGGCTGGCGCTGGTGCACCCCAAATGGTGGTTCCGGACGGCCTATCCGCTGTACGGGGTGCTGTTGATCCTTGTGCTGATGATCGAGTTCACGCCGCTCGGCTACGAGCCCGCCGGCGCGGGCGCCAAGAACTGGCTGAACCTCGGCTTCACCCGCATCCAGCCCGCCGAGTTCATGAAGCTCGGCCTCGTGCTGGCTCTCGCCCGTTGGTACCACAGCCATACGGCGCAGGAGGCCCGCTGGTCCTGGAAGCTGATCTTCCCGGCAGGCATGATCGGCGTGCCCTTCCTGCTCATCGCCAAACAGCCGGACCTCGGCTCGGCCATGGTGCTGGGCCTGACGGGCGCGGCGGTCATGGTCGTCGCGGGTCTGAGCTGGCGGATCATCGCGGCGGGCATCGCCGCGGCGGTCGCCGTCATCCCGCCCTTCGTGATGTTCGTCATGCATGACTACCAGCGGAACCGGGTGCTGACCTTCCTGAACCCGGAGGCCGACCCCTCGGGCACGGGCTACAACATCATCCAGTCCAAGATCGCCCTGGGGTCCGGCGGCCTGCTGGGCAAGGGCTACGGGCTCGGCAGCCAGAGCCAGCTGGAGTTCCTGCCCGAGCGGCACACCGACTTCATCTTCTCGACCGTGTCCGAGGAGTTCGGCTTCCTGGGCTCCTTCTTCACCCTGGCCTGCTACGTCGGGATCATCCTGATCGCCCTGCGCATCGCCTCGCTGGCGCACAGCCATTTCGGGCGCATCGCGGCCGCGGGCATGACGGCCTTCTTCGCCCTGTTCGTGCTGATCAACGGCGCGATGGTCATGGGTCTGGCGCCGGTCGTCGGCGTGCCCATGCCGCTGCTGTCGTACGGGGGGTCGTCGATGATGACGGTGATGATCGGCTTCGGTCTGGTGCTTTCGACGCGGGTGCACCGCTACGCCGAACTGCCCAAGGGCGGCTACGGCCTGATCTAGTCACGCTGGCGGTCGGGCGAGGCGAGGCCTAGGTTGTCGCCATGTCCGATACGCCCGCCCCCGACGCCCCGGTCGTCGCCCCGCCGTCCATGTTCTCCGATTGCGGGGACAAGCCCTGTCCCGAGCCGGTGCTGGCCAGCGCCACGCCCGAGCAGGCGGCGGCCCTGACCGACGGCGTCCGGATGCGGCAGAATCCGGCAGAATGGGCCTTCGTGCGGCTGTCCAAGCTGATCGAGGACTACGAGAAGGGCCTCGACAAGGACGAGGAGATCGCCGCCCGGATCGTCGGCCTGCCCGGCGACGGCGTGATGCAGATCGAGGATGTCGGCTTCTGGGGACCGGACTTCATCATGTTCCTTGGGCGGAACAATGAGGGCAAGCCGGTGCGGCTGATCCAGCATTACGCCCAGATCAATGTCCTCCTCGACGCCCGCAAGAAGCCGGAGGAGCGCGAGGCGAAACGGATCGGCTTCCAGCTGTCGGAGCTGGTGGAGAAGACCAATCCGAAGTGAGGGGAGGGATTAGGGACTAGGGATTAGGGATTGGGTGAAGCCCAGCTTCGGGCGCCCGATCTCTTCTGCCTAATCCCTAGTCCCTAATCCCTAGAGCGAAGCGGCCCAGTCCGTCGCCCGGACCAGGCTGTCGATGATGCCGGGTTCGCTCGAGGCGTGGCCGGCATCGCCGATGACGTCCAGCTTCGCTTCCGGCCAGGCGCGGTGCAGGGCCCAGGCGCTGGTCATCGGGGTGACGACGTCGAAGCGGCCCTGGGCGATCCAGCACGGGATGTGGCGGATGCGGTGGACGTTCTTCAGCAGCCAGCCTTCCTCGGGGAAGAAGCCGCCGTTGGTGAAGTACCAGTTCTCGATGCGGGCGAAGGCGACCGCGAACTCGGGTTCGGCGAACTTGTCCGGACGGGCGTCGGGGCCCTGGACGCTGACGGTTTCGCCTTCCCAGCTGGACCAGGCGACGGCGCAACGCTCGCGCTCGCCCTTGTCGTCGCCGATCAGCCGCTTGTAGTAGGCGCCCATCAGGTCGCCGCGTTCGGCCTCCGGGATCGGCGCGATGAAGCGCTCCCAGGCGTCCGGGAACAGGTGTGAGGCGCCGTCCTGGTAGAACCAGTGCAGCTCCGGTTTGGTCAGCAGGAAGATGCCGCGCAGCAGCAGGGCGGTGCAGCGTTCCGGGTGGGTGATGGCGTAGGCCAGCGACAGGGTCGAACCCCAGCTGCCGCCGAACACCGCCCATTTGTCGATGCCCAGCAGTTCGCGCAGGCGCTCGATGTCCTCGATCAGGGTCCAGGTGGTGTTGTCTTCCAGCGAGGCGTTCGGACGGCTGTTGCCGCAGCCGCGCTGGTCGAACATCACGATGCGGTATTTCGCCGGATCGAAATAGCGGCGCATGCCGGGGTTCACGGCGCCACCCGGGCCGCCGTGCAGGACGATGACGGGCAGACCCTGCGGGTTGCCGGATTCCTCGTACCAGACCTCATGGAGGCCGCCGGTCTTCATATAGCCGGAGGCATAGGACTCGACTTCGGGATAGAGCTCGCGGCGCGGGGCGTCGGGCATGGGGAAGGCCATACTGTATTCGGTCTTTCTGCTCGCCGATCAGGCGTCTGAGCTGGTGGTCCGCAATGCGGCAAGGACAAGCAAAAGCCAAGCCACGATCATAAGCACGCCGCCGATAGGGGTGACCATGCCGAGGGCAGGGAGGCTGAGCAGGCCCAGCAGGGCCAGCGACAGCGAGAAGATCAGGCCGCCGGCCGAGGCCAGCCAGCCCGCGATGTGGACAAGGCGCGGATAGCCGGGCCACAGGGCGCAGGCCACGGCCAGCAGGGCGTGGGCCAGCTGGTACTGGGCGCCGGTCGTCAGCAGGGTCTTGATCTGGGGGCCCGCGCCATGCGCGGCGAAGGCGCCCAGCGCTACCGCCGTCGCCCCGTTGATCGCGGCGAAGGCCGCCAGATTGCGATTCACTGCCATGCCCGGAACGCTAGGCGAAAGAATCCGCTGCGTCTGCTATTTCGCCCGCCATGAACGCCGCCGCCCGCATGGGCCTGCAATATGTGTTGCTCTTCGGCGCCAGCGGCGTGAGCCTGCCGTTTGCAGGGCTGTGGTTTCGCTCGCAGGGGTTGAGCGGAGCGGAAATCGGCGCGCTGCTGGCGGCGCCCATGCTGGGGCGGGTGGCGACCGGACCGTTGCTGGCCGTCTGGGCGGACGGCTTCCGCACCCGGCGCGCGCCCATCGCCCTGCTGGGGCTGATGATGGCGCTCGGCTACGGCGGGGCGGGCCTGCTGGAGTTCTTCCCGCTCAGGGCGTTGTGCTGGTTCATCGGCGCGACGGCGGCCGCCGCCCTGATCCCGCTGAGCGATGTGCTGACGCTCAGGCTGGCGGCGCGGGACGGCTTCACCTTCGCCCTGCCTCGGGGATGCGGCTCGGTGGCCTTCGTCGCGGTGAACGTCGGGATGGGCGCGCTGCTGCTGGGTGCGCCGGTGGACGTGATCGTCGTCTGGATCACCGTGATGGGGCTGGCCATCGCCCTGGCGGGCGCCCTGGTCCTGCCGGCCGAACCGGTGGGCGAGGGCGCGCCGCTGCGCAAGCGTGATCGCTTCCGGGGGCTGGGGCGGCTGCTCAAGGACCCCGTCTTCATGACCGCCATCTTCGCCGTCGGGGCGGTGCAGGCGGCGCATGCCTTCCAGTACGGCTTCTCGGCCCTGCTGTGGAAGGCGCAGGGCATCAGCGAGGCGGTGACCGGCCAGCTGTGGGCCTTCGGCGTCGTGGTCGAGGTGGCCCTGATGTGGCTGTTCGAGCCCTGGCGGCGCAAGGCCGGGATCGGGCCGTGGCTGCTGCTGGTGGTCGGGGCGGCGGGCGCGGTCGTTCGCTGGACCGCCATGGCCTTCGCGCCGCCGCTGTGGCTGCTCTGGCCGCTGCAGGGGCTGCACGCCCTCAGCTTCGCCGCGACCTTCCTCGCCGGGGTGCAGATCGTTGAACGCCTGGCGCCGAGGGACAGCCAGACCGCGGCCCAGACCCTCAGCTCGGTGCTCTCGGCAGGCGTGCTGATCGGCATCGCCACGGCGCTGTCGGGCGAGCTCTACGACCGGTTCGGCGCGGCCGGTTACGGGGCGATGGCGGTGATGTCGGCGGCGGGCCTGCTGGCGGCCCTCACGCTGCGGCGGAAGCTGGCCTGAAGGATCAGACCGGTCGGCTGCGGGGCAGGGGCGCCAGATGACGCGCCATGGCCTGGGCGGCGGTCTTCACCGCGCGCTGCACGGCCGCGTCCGGCTCGTTCTCCGGTGCGCGCAACAGGCCGACGACCGGGGTGTCGGCGTCGTCGGGCAGGCCGGACAGCACGCGGTAGAGCAGATAGCTGCCCGCATCCTCCTCGGCGTCCGAGGTCGCGCCGGCCGCCAGACCGGCCTCGTTCAGTGCACGGACCATCTCGCCGACCGGCGCCGTCGCGCGGGCGATGCTGGGGCCGACGTCATCGGCGCGGGCGCCGTCCAGCGTCCGGTTCTCGGCCCGCATCTGCAGGCGGAACCCGCTGGCCTTGCGGGTCCGACCGACCAGCAGGAGGGCGCGGGTGCGCCGGTCGCTCAGATGACCGGCGAGGGTCGAGGCCAGGGCTTCAGGGGCGTCGGACGGCACCGGGACGGTGCGGGCGCCGTTGGGGTTCCACGGTTCGCCGGACAGGTCCTCGACCGGATCCCAGCCGGATTCCCCGGCATCCCACGCGCAGATCACGATCGCGGGGCGGGTGTCCGTCGACGTCTGATCAAGCTCGGCCATGGGTACGGGCTACTTCGTGACAGTTACGTGACGGGAAGGGACGGTGTCGCCATCCCCCCGGTCGCGTCAAGTTGAAAACACCGGTTTCGCGCAACGCGGGAGGTGTTTTCATCCTCCGCGCGAACCGCCTCAGCCCAGGTCGCCGATGGCGGCGTCCAGCAGCATGAAGGCCCGCCCGCCGTCCGAGGTCAGCCGTCCCAGCACCGCCGCCCCGTCGCCGACGGCGGCGTACCCCGCCAGATCCCGGCTGAAGGCGCGGACGTAGGATTCCGCGTCGGTGCGCAGATCCGGATCGGTCAGCACCCGGCGCGACACGCTGCGCACCGCGGCCGGAGCCACGCGGCGGACGATCTGGCGTGCGCGGTCGGAGTCGCGATCGGTGATGGCGTTGGCGGCCTCTTCCACGCGCGACCGCGGCAGCAGGGCGTTCGGATCGACGCCCATCCGGCGGATGGCGGTCACCACGCGTTGGCTGAGGGCTTCCAGATTGCCCTCGCCGAGGGCCGCGGGCGGCATGACCGGGGTGTCCAGGTCCAGCGGCGCGTCGTCGGCGCCGCCGCCATCGACCAGATCGGCCCAGTCCAGCGGACGGGCCGGGGGCGCGGCGCTGTTCGTCGGCTCCAGCTTCAGCCGGTTGCGCAGGCCGAAGCCCTTCTCCTCGGCGCGGGCCGGACGCAGGGGCTCGGGCTCGGGGGGCGGCGGCGGGGTTTCGCGTCGGCGCGCGGTCGTTCCCTCGCCCGAGACCACGCCCATCAGGCGCACCGTCTCGGTCAGCATGTCGTAGTTGCGGCGGACACGTTCCTGGAAGCCGGCGTCCAGCGCCTCGGTGTCGGCGGCGGCCTTCTGCGAGGCGGCCGACAGGGCGGCGAGGCCTTCCTCGACCGTGTTGCGCACCTCCTCGACCCGCCTGCGGGCCTCTTCGGGCAGGCGGCCGGCGCGGTCGTCCAGATCGCCGATGGCTTCGTCGATCCGCGCGAGCGCGGCGTCCATCCGTTCGACGGTGAGCTCCAGCTTCTCCAGCGCGCGGTCGCCGGACTGCTCCAGCAGGGTCCCGGACTCCGAGACGATGCGACGGGCGCTTTCCAGACGCGAGTCGGCGGCGGCGTCGGCCTTCTGGGCGGCCTCGAACATGGCTTCGCCGAGGCGATCCGCGCGAAGCTGGGCCTGATCGGCGGCTTCGCCGGCGGCGATGCGGGAGTCCTCGGCGGTGGCCTGCAGGGCGGCCAGGGCGCGGCGGGTCTCCTCGACCAGGGCGTCGCGCGCTTCGGCGGCCAGGGCCTCGAAGCGGTCCAGCGCCACCTTGGTGGCGGCGTCGAAGCCGTCGGCCTCGCGCTGGGACATCTCCACCAGCGCCTTGAACTGGTCGGTGGCGGCCTCGACGAGGTCCTTCACGCTCTCGGTCGTGCGGGCCGAGGTCTCGCCCAGTTCGCCGGCGGCGGTGCGGGCGGCCGACAGCTGTTCGCTCAGCTGGGCGCGCTGGCTCTCGACCTGGGCCGAGAAGTCTTCCTGATCCGTGCGCAGGGCGTAGGCGGCGGTCACCAGGGCGGCGCGTTGCTGGCCGAGGCCTTCCTCGACCGACTGGATCTGTTCGGCGACGCCCGAGCCGGCGTTCTCGAGGCGCAGGGTCTGGCGGGCCAGGTCGTCGGCGGCGACGCGGGCGGCGTCCTGGGCCTCGCCGGCGGCGGCGGCCAGATCGGCGGCCCGGGCGGCCAGGGCGGCTTCGGCTTCGCGCAGCTGGGTCTGGGCCAGATCGGAAGCGTCCACGACCATGCGCGACTGGCGCTCGACGGCGTCCAGCACCCCGGCGGCCTGCTTGTCCAGCGCCGTGCCGAGGGTCTGCATCTGGTCGCGTTCGCCGCCGAGCTGTTCGGTCAGGCGGCGGGCGGTGCGGCTGGCGGTCTCGGCGGCCTCATTGAGGCGCGCGGTTTCCTGCGCCAGCGCTTCGCGCAGCAGGGCCATGTCGTTGCGGGCGCGCTCGGCGGCCAGCGACGCCTGGTCGATGTCGGCGCGAAGGGTCTGCAGCACCTCGCCGGTCTGTTGGGCGGCGAGGGCGGTCGGGGCGATCAGCGCCTCGGACAGATCACGGGCGCGCTTGGTCTCGGCGGCCAGCCCGGCGCCCTGACGGACGGCGTGGGCCAGCATGATGGCCAGACCCGCGGGAGCCAGAGCGATCAGGGCGTAGACGGCGATGCGCAGGGGCTCCAGGTCCACGGAGCCCGAGCCGATCTCGAAGGCAGCCCAGGCGGCGACGCCGCCGATCCACAGCGCCGCGGCGACCCCGGCGACCAGATAAGCGTGACGGCCCGACGGCTGGGGCGTCTCACGGCGGCGGGACGGGCTCACCGGCGCGGGCGTCGGCGGCGGCGAGAAGGCGACCGGAGGGGCCTCGGCGCTTTCGGCCAGGGCGCGGGTCTCAACGGCGGCGGGCTTCGGCGAGGGCTGGAACACGGGCTCCACCACGGGCTCCGGTTCGGCGGGCGCGCGGGCGGCGTCCTCGGCCTGGGCGGCGCGGGCGGCGGCCTGACGTTCTTCCTCCGCAAGGCGACGGCGACGGCGTTCCGACATCGGGCGTTCCGCCGGACGCGGCGCGGCCTCCGCCGGTTCCGCGGCGGTTTCGGCGGTCTCGACGGCAGGCTCGGTCGCAGGCTCCGACGCGGGGTCAGACAGGTTGAGCGGCGGCCGTTGGCGGGGAGGCTTCATTACGCGGCGATCTCGTCTCGAACGGCGTCGCGAGGACGCCCGCTGGGGGACGAGGGAACCCTAGCGGGTCAGGCACGCAGAGCAAAGGCGAGTCCGGACGATTCCGGAGGCCTTCAACAATCCTGCTTCTGGTCCTGCGAGACGGCGATGACGGTCCGGGCCGACGGGGGCGAGCAATCGCGCACGCGATGGATCTCGCGCTCGGACTTGCGCGGGGCGTCCATGTCCAGGCCGAACTGCGACAGGGCCGCAGCGGCGAGCATGGCGATGAAGCCGGCGATCAAATCGATCAGCGCTTGCATCGCCGATCTCCCCTGTCCGAATGACGGACGACGTTATGCGCCCAATCGTGTCGCGAAACAATGCGTCCCACGTGAACAAAGCGTCACCATTGACCGTTCACAACGCCGCATGGGAACGGAAAGGCGTGGCGCGCGTCTCCTGACGGGGGAGGCGCATGCCGCCGTCATGCGAATCGGTCAGGCGTAGCGGCATGCACAACCACGACGACAGCTTGTTTGAGCCGGGCAGGAACTGCTGGCGGGTGGAAACCGCCGGTCGGTTCGCCGTGCTGATGGAGAACGCGGCCTATTTCGCCGCCCTCCGTGAGGCGCTGGACAAGGCCCAACGGTCGGTCGTGGTGCTGGGCTGGCAGTTTGATCCCCGCACACGGCTGCATCCGGACGACGCCGCGGCCGGCCCCACGGACGAGATCGGCCACCTCCTGCGCATGCTGGTGAAGTCGCGGCCGGAGCTGGATGTGCGGCTGCTGATCTGGAAATCGCCGCTGGTCATCGCCGCCTCGCAGGGCTTCTTCCCGCAGCGCGCCCAGAGATGGTTCCGCAAGCGCATGGTCGAGTTCCGGCTCGATCCGCCGCCCGCGCCCGGCGCCTGCCATCACCAGAAGGTGGTGATCATCGATGACGCCGTCGCCTTCTGCGGCGGGGGCGATGTCTCGGTGGACCGCTGGGACTCCTGTGAGCATCTGGACGGCGATCCGCGCCGCTGCATGCCGTCAGGCCTGATCGCGCCGCCGCGGCACGAAGTGATGTGCGTGGTCGATGGAGCCGCCGCGCGCGCGCTCGGGGATCTGGCTCGCGAACGCTGGCGCATCGCCACCGGCGAGCGGACGATCGTCGACGAGGCGCCGGGCGACCCCTGGCCCGACAGCGTGACGCCCGATCTGGTGGATACGCCCTTCGCCATCGCCCGGACCGAGCCGGACTGGGGACCGCGTAACGAGGTGCGCGAGAACGAGGCCCTGCACCTGGACGCCATCCGCCGGGCGAAGAAACTGATCTATCTGGAGAACCAGTATTTCACCTCGCCGGTCATCGCCGCGGCCTTGGCCGAGCGACTGGCGGAATGGGACGGGCCCGAGGTGGTGCTGGTCTCGACCGGCGGCAGCCCCAGCTGGTTTGATCGCCTGACCATGGACACGGCCCGTTCCGAGGTGCTGTTCCGTCTGGAGCAGGCGGATCGGAACAACCGCTTCTTCGCCTTCGCGCCCCATACCGCCGAGGGCGAGCGGATCATCGTTCACGCCAAGATGTCGATCTATGACGACGAAGTGCTCCGGATCGGCTCGACCAATCTGAACAACCGGTCGCTCGGCTTCGATACCGAATGTGACGTGGCGGCGGCGCCGGGGACGGATGCGGGGCGGGAGGCGATCAGGGCCTACCGGCACCGGACCCTCGGGCACTGGATCGGCGTCGAGGCCGAGGCGTTCGCGGCGGCGGAAAAATTGACCGGCTCGGTCGGCGAGGCGGTGCAGCGGTTCGATACCGGACGGATGCAGGCTCTGGGGGCGACCCCGCCGTCCCGGGTCGAGCAGATGATCGCCGAATTCCAGCTGGGCGACCCGACCTCGACCCGCGACGCCTTCCGTCCCTGGCGGCGGCGGGCGACGTCCCACCGGCGACGGATCAGCCCTGCCTGATCTCGAAGTCGACGATCAGGGGAAGGTGGTCCGAGGCCATCCGCGCCAGCGGTGAGAACGGCGCCTGCACCCCGGTCACGACCACCTCGGGGCTGGTGAAGCAGTGGTCGATGCGGATGGCCGGGAAGCTGGAAGGGAAGGTCTTCACCGAAGGCTTCAGCCCCAGCTCCCTCTGGCAGTCCGCCAGCTTGCGGGCGAGGGTCTGATAGGGGCGGGTCACCGAGGTGGCGTTGAAGTCGCCGGTCAGCAGCGTCGGCCCCTTGCAGTCGGGATGGCCCAGCCACTGGTCGCCGACGAGGGCGGCCGCCTGCAGCCGCTGTTCACGCGGGACCAGCCCGAGATGGGTGTTGAAGACGTTCAGCGTCACGCCGTCGATCTCGACCGCGACCCACAGGGCGCCGCGCGGTTCCAGCCCCGGAACGCCGCGGACCGTGGGCAGGGCCGCCGAGCGGACCAGCCGCTCGGGCAGGTGGGTCAGGACCGCATCCCCGTAGAGCTCCGCCTCGACCCGCATCGCCGGGTGGAAGTGGTAGCTCATGGCCAGTTGGTCGGCGATGGAGCGGGCCTGATCGACGAAGCCGGTACGGGCCCGGCCGACGTCCAGCTCCTGCAGGCAGACGATGTCCGGCTCGTGCTCGGCGATCACCGCGGCGATGCGGCTGACGTCCAGTTTGCGATCCATGCCGACGCAGCGATGGACGTTATAGGTCAAAAGGCGTGGCATGATATTCCGGGCTGGCCTCGCAGGCGGTCAGGGCTGTGAACCCCGATTGGGACGCCCCGGGGGCGCCGCCTGTTCAGATAATAACCAGCTTGTCCTCGATCTCGTTGCGATCCCGTGACGACGGCGGGAAATGTTCGGCCAGCACCGCGCCGCAAAGGCCCACGGCGGCCTCGAACCCGGCGGCGGCGTCGCCGCGCTTCAGACCCTTGGACAGGGCTTCGACGGCGTCGCCCCAGACGCCCTGGTCGACGCGGGAATGGATGCCCTGGTCGGCGATCACCTCGACCTGATGATCGGCCAGGGAGGCGAACAGAAGCACGCCCGTGCGGGCCTCGGTCACATGAAGGCCGTGGGCGAGGAACTGCTGCATGGCGGCCTTCTGCACCCGCGCCCGCCGGATGCTGCGCGGGGTGACCCAGCGCCGCAGGAAGGGGATGGAGGTCAGCAGGAAGACGCCGAGGAAGACCGCCGCCTGGATCAGGGCGTAGGCGGTGACAGCATGACCGATGTTGGCGTCCCGCGCGGCCAGGTGCGCGGCCTCCCAGCTGTCCGTCAGGCCGGGGACCCAATCGGGCTCAAACCCCAGCGGCACCAGTCCAAGCGGCAGGATCAGGGCCGCGGCCGCCGCCCAGGCCAGCGACACGTCGCGGTACGAGGACACCTTGCGGGCCAGGACGCAAAAGACCTCGCCCGAGGTGTTGGCCTCGGCGGCGGCGATGGCCGCGGCGATGCGGGCGTGGGTTTCCGGGGTCGCCTTGATCACCATCCGCCCGAAGCGCCTCCACCGCCGAAACTGCCGCCACCGCCGCCGAAGCCTCCGCCTCCACCGCCGCCCCAGCCGCCGCCCCCGCCCCAACCGCCGCGGCCGTTGTTGCGCAGGGCCTCACTGGCGGCCCAGATCAGGATCGGCGCCACGCCGTTTCCGCGCCGCCGCCGGCCGCGACGGCCGACGCTGCCGATCAGACCCAGCGCCAGGAACAGGAAGACGACCATGATCAGGACCGCCGGGCCGATCGGGGCGCCGGACTCCGGACGCTCCGCCGCCGCGGCGCGGGCCTGGGCCTCGGCCGGATCGAGCCGCAACTGGGCGTCGATGGCGTTCACCCCTTCGGTGACGCCGCGATCATAGGAACCCTCCCGGAGGGCGGGCAGGATGTCGTTGTGGATGATCAGGGCGGACAGGGCGTCCGTCAGCACCCCCTCAAGCCCGTAGCCGACGTCGATCCGGACGCGGCGCTCGTCGCGGGCGATCAGCAGGACGACGCCGTTGTTCTTGCCCTCCTGGCCGATGCCCCAGGCGCGTCCGAGCTGGTAGCCGTAATCCTCGATCTCGCGACCCTGCAGGTCCGGCACGGTGACCACGACCACCTGATCGGTGGTGTCCCGCTCCAGCGCCTCCAGCTTCGTCGTCAGCGCGGCTTCGGTTTCGGGGGAGATCAGGTCCGCCTGATCGACCACGCGTCCGGTCAGGGCCGGAAAGCGCGGCGCCGACTGCGCGAGGACGGGCGAGGCCGCCAGCCAGACGGCCGCGAGCAGGACCGCGAGGATCGCGGCCGGTCGGGCCGTCAGGCCTTCAGGGGGGCGGGGGATCACCGGGCCGGCGCGGCCGGCGGGGCGGAACCCGGCGCCGCGGAGGGCGGCGGGGGCGAGGGGTTCAGGGCGTCGAAGTTGACGTTGGGCGCCGACTGGGCGGCTTCCGTCGCGGTGAAGGCCTGCATCGGGCGCGAGCCACCGTGGATGGTGCTGGCCCAGATCACCGTCGGGAAGGTGCGCAGCGAGGTGTTGTAGTCGCGAACGGCCTCATTGTAGTCGCGCCGCGCCACGGCGATGCGGTTCTCGGTGCCCTCGAGCTGGGACTGCAGGGCGAGGAAGTTCTGGTTCGACTGAAGCTGTGGATAGTTTTCCGTGACGAGCAGCAGGCGGCTCAGCGCCTGCGAAAGCTCGCCCTGGGCCGCCTGGAAGCGTTGGAAGGCCTGGGGGTCGTTCAGGGTCTCGGGTGTGACCTGCACGCTGGTGGCGCGGGCGCGGGCCTCGATGACCTGCGTCAGGGTCGTGCGCTCCTGAACCGCCGCGCCCTGTACGGTGGCCACGAGATTGGGGATCAGGTCCGCACGGCGCTGGTACTGGGACTGGACGTCCGCCCAGCGGGCCTTGGCCGCCTCTTCCTTCGTCGGGATCGCATTGATGCCGCAGCCGGTGACAGCGGGGGCGAGCACGACCACGGCGGACAGGGCGGCAACGCGGGGCGAAATCCGGATCATCGGCGTCTCCTCAGACTGCGTTGAGGAAGACTATTGGGCCGCATCGGTTCCGGTTCAAGCGTCCAGGGAGTCGGCGTCCACACCTATGCTGCGGCAGGCCGCCGTGTAGGTGTTGGCCAGCAGGCAGGCGATGGTCATGGGCCCCACGCCGCCGGGCACGGGGGTGATGCGCCCGGCCACGGCGGACGCCTCGTCGAAGGCGACGTCGCCGACCACGCGGGTCTTGCCCTCGGCGGCCTTGACCGGGTCCTTCGAGGGGACGCGGTTGATGCCCACGTCGATGACGGTCGCGCCCGGCTTGATCCAGTCGCCGCGCACCATCTCGGGCCGGCCCACGGCCGCGACGACGATGTCGGCGGTGCGGCACAGGGCGGGCAGGTCCTTCGTCCGAGAGTGGGCGATGGTGACGGTGCAGCTCTCGGCCAGCAGCAGCTGGGCCATCGGCTTGCCGACGATGTTGGAGCGGCCCACGACCACGGCGTTCAGGCCCGACAGGTCGCCGAGCTCGGCGCGCAGCAGCATGATGCAGCCCAGCGGGGTGCAGGGGACCATGCCCGGCAGGCCGACGGCCAGACGGCCCGCATTGACCACATGGAAGCCGTCGACGTCCTTGTCCGGATCGATGGCGTCCAGAACGGCGCTGCTGTCGATATGGTCGGGCAGGGGCAACTGGACGAGGATGCCGTGGATGCCCGCGTCGTCGTTCAACTGGGCGATCAGGGCCAGCAGCTCGGCCTGGGTCGTCGTGTCCGGCAGGCGGTGGGTGTCGGAGCGCATGCCCGCCCGCAGGGTCGTTTCGCCCTTGTTGCGGACGTAGATCTGGCTGGCGGGATCATCGCCGACGATGACGACGGCCAGTCCCGGGGTCACGCCGTGGGCGGCTTCCAGCCGGGCGGCGGCGGCGGCGACGCGGTCCACCAGACCGGCCGCGAAGGCCTTTCCGTCGATGAGGGTCGCGCGGGCGGGTTCGGCCGTCATGGGTTTCGGCTCCGGTCGTCAGGAATCGTGCGGTCCGCGCGATTTACAGATGGCGGGGTTCGGCGTCTATGATCACCACCGACTCCGAGGGGATATGCATGCGCCGTCAGACCATTCTCGCCGCCGTCAGCAGCCTGGCGCTCGCCGCCGCCGTTGCCGGTCCCGCCTTCGCGCAGGAGGTGCGCCCGCTGGCGCCCGGCGACAAGATCGAGGGGGAGATCGCGGAAGGCGATGCGATGGGCCCCGACGACGCCTACCGCTTCGACAGCTACACCGTGACGGCTCTGGCCGGACAGCGGTTCGAGGTCGTCATGCGCTCCGACGCCTTCGATACCTTCCTGCAGGTCCAGCCCGAGGGGCAGGACGAGGACGTGCCGCTGGCCAGCGATGACGACGGACTGGGCGAGGGCACCAACTCGCGCCTGCGCTTCACCGCCCCGGCGGACGGCGTCTATGTGGTCCGCGCCCGCCCGCTGTCGGGCCTTGAGGGCGGCGCCTACAGCCTGAGCCTGACCGAGCGCGCCGCGGCCGGCGTTGCGCCGGCGCCCGAGCCGATCCGCGTCGGTGAGACCAAGTCCGGCGACATCGGCGAGGGCGACCCGGAGACCGACGACGGCATCGCCTATGAGGCCTGGAGCTTCAGCGGGCGGGCCGGAGAGCGGGTGTCGATCGCGCTGGACTCCGAGAGCTTCGATCCGATGGTCCGCATCGGGACCATGGGCGAGGGCGGCTTCACCGAGCTGGCCTACAATGACGACGGCGAGGACTCGGGGCTGAACTCGCGCCTGACCTTCACCCTGCCGACCACCGGCGAGTACGTCATCCGGGCCGCGCCGCTGGGCGCGGGCGGGGGCGGGGCCTACACCCTGACCCTGTCCGAGGGGCCGCCGCCGGTCGAGGCGCGGTCGATCCGCATCGGCGAGAACGTGCGCGGCGAGTTGACCGAGCAGGACGGGCGTAGCGCCAGCGGCGTCTATGCCGACGCCTACCGGTTCAACGGCCGGGCGGGCCAGCGGGTCCGCATCGACATGACCTCGACGGCCTTCGACACCTATCTGGAACTGTTCGACGACGGCCAGACCAGCCTGGCGTCGGACGACGACGGCGGACCGGAGGGGACCAACTCCCGGCTGATCTTCACCCTGCCGCGCGACGGCGCCTATGTGGTGGAGGCCCGGGCCTTCTCGGAGTCGACCGGCGAGTACCGGCTGACGATCACCGAGATCGAGCCGGACCGGCCGCCGCAGCCGCTGGCCTTCGGCGCCGACCTGCAAGGAGAGATCGGCGAGAACGATTCCCGCGACAGCGAGGACCGGGGCTACGACGCCTATGTCTTCGACGGCCGCGAGGGGCAGCGCGTCCGGGCCGTCATGCGCTCTGGCGACTTCGACACCTATCTGCAGATCGGGCACGCCGAGGGCGAGTTCAGCCCGCTGGCGCAGGATGACGACGGGCTGGGCGAGGGCACCGACTCGCGCCTGAGCTTCACCCTGCCGGCCGACGGCCGCTATGTGCTGCGCGCCCTGCCGCTGACTTCGGACGGAAAGGGCCTGTACTCGCTGGAGCTGCTGGATCGCGGCCCGCAGCCGCGTCCGGGCAGCCTGCTGGTCGGCGCGACCGCCCGCGGCAGCCTGACCGAGACCGACGCCACCGCCGACGACAACAGCTTCTATGACGCCTATCGGGTCACGCTGAAGGAAGGCGAGAAGCTGGTGATCAAGATGGTGTCGAACGAGGTCGACAGCTTCCTGATCGTCGGCCGGGCTCCGGAGGGCGACAATTTCGAAGCCCTAGGCTCGGATGACGACGGCCTGTCGGACACCCACTCCAAGCTGGAATGGACCGCGCCGGAGGACGGCGAGTACGAGATCCGGGCCGGCACCTTCCAGCAGGGGCAGACCGGGTCCTACGCCCTGATCGTCGAGAAGCAGCAGCCCTGACGGCCGGAGGGCCGCCCATGTCCGACCTCGTCGCCCGCAAGGACCAGCATCTGGACGTGATCCTGTCCGGCAAGGCCCGGCACGGACGCGACACGGGGCTGGATGCGGTGCGGTTCGTGCACGAGGCCCTGCCGGACCTCGACTACGGCAAGATCGATCTGGGAACGGACTTCCTGGGCCGACGGCTGAAGGCGCCCCTGCTGATCAGCGCCATGACCGGCGGGCCGTCGCGGGCCGAGGCGATCAACGCCCGGCTGGCGGAGGCGGCCCAGTCGCTGGGCATCGCCCTGGCGGTCGGATCGCAACGGGCGGCGCTGGAAGCCGACGGCCCCACGCCGGGGCTGGACATGAGCCTCAGACTGAAGGCGCCCGACACCCCCATCCTGGCCAATATCGGCGCGGCGCAGCTGACGCGGGGCGTGGGGGCGGACGAGGCGCGGCGGCTGGTCGACATGGTCGCCGCCGACGCCCTGGTGGTGCATCTGAACCCGCTGCAGGAGGCCTGCCAGCCCGAGGGCGACCGCGACTGGTGGGGCGTCGGCGCGGCGCTGGAGGCTCTGGTGCGGGCGGCCGACTTCCCGGTGGTGGTCAAGGAGACCGGGGCGGGGATTTCGGCGGCGACCGCGAGGCGACTGGCGGCCATGGGCGTCGCGGCGCTGGACGTGTCCGGAGCGGGTGGCTCGAACTGGGCGCTGGTCGAGGGCGAGCGGGCTCAGGATGACGCGGACAAGGCCCACGCCGCCGCCTTCGCCGACTGGGGCATCCCGACGGCGCGGGCCATCGTCGAGGCGCGGGCGGCCTGTCCCCGGACCCTCATCATCGGTTCGGGCGGCATCCGGGACGGTGTGGACGCGGCCAAGGCCATCCGGCTGGGCGCCGACATGGTCGGTCAGGCGGCGGGGGTGCTTCAGGCGGCGACCGTCTCGACCGAGGCGGTGGTCGAGCATTTCCGGACGGTGATCCGGCAGATGCGGACCGTCTGCTTCTGCACCGGCTCGGCCAATCTGACCGCGCTGGCGCGGGCGCCGCTGCAGGGCTGAAAAGTGCACTCGAAAAAAAATGGAGTGCACATAGTGCACAAATTCGCCTGAGGCGGGGTGTGCGGGCGGTGGTTCAACCGTGATGTCAAAGACCGGAGTGCAGTCTGACATCCCGGTGCGTCGTTTTTGGACGTAGGGCGTGAAATTCCCTCTCCCGTGGGGAGAGGGTGGGGCCCGCCGACGTAGTCGGTGGGAGGGTGTGGGGTTTGGGGTGTGGGGGATTGGAGCGGAGTCAGGCGTGGCTGGCTTTGTACCCCCACTCCCTCCCACGCCTTGCGGCGTGGGCCCCTCCCTCTCCCGAGGGGAGAGGGCTCGAAGTTACGCCGACGGCAGCAGGTCCGCCGCGAACACGCGATACCGGCCCGCCCGCACCGTGGCTGTCGCGCGTTCGATGTCCGGGGCGAAGTATTTGTCGGAGGCGTAGGGCTCGGCGGCTTCGCGGACGATGCTCCAGACCTGTTCGAGGTCGGGCGACGACGTCAGCGGGCGGTGGAAGTCCAGGCCTTGCGCGGCGGCCAGCAGTTCGATGCCGACGACGGTGGCGGTGTTCTCGGCCATGTCGAGCAGGCGGCGGGCGCCGTGGGTGGCCATGGAGACGTGGTCTTCCTGATTGGCGCTGGTCGGCACGGTGTCGATCACGCAGGGGTGGGCGACCATCCGGTTCTCGGCCACGAGGGCGGCGGCGGTGACCTGGGCGATCATGAAGCCGGAGTTCAGGCCGCTTTCCTTGACCAGGAAGGCGGGCAGTTCGCTCATCTTGGGATCGACCAGAATGGAGGTGCGGCGCTCGGAGATGTTTCCGATCTCGCACAGGGCCATGGCGATCTGGTCGGCGGCGTAGGCGACGGGTTCAGCGTGGAAATTGCCGCCCGAGATGACGTCTCCGTCCTCGATGAAGACCAGCGGATTGTCGGTGACGGCATTGGCCTCGCGCACCAGCATGGCGGCGGCGTTGCGCAGGACGTCCAGCGTCGCGCCCATAACCTGCGGCTGGCAGCGCAGGGAGTAGGGGTCCTGCACCTTGGCGCAGTCCTCGCGGTGGCTTTCGCGGATCGCCGAGCCGGCCATCAGGCCGCGCAGGCGGGCGGCGACGTCGATCTGGCCGGGCTGGCCGCGCAGGGCGTGGATGCGGTGGTCGAACGGCGCGTCCGAACCCTTCAGGGCGTCGACCGACAGGGCGCCCGCGGCGACGCCGGCGGCGAAACAGGCCTCGGCCGCGAACAGGCCGGCCAGGGCCAGGGCGGTCGAACACTGGGTGCCGTTGAGCAGGGCCAGCCCTTCCTTGGGGCCCAAGGTGATCGGCTTGAGGCCGATGGCGGCCAGCGCGGCTTCGGCGGGCAGGATCTCGCCGTTTACGCGCGCCTCGCCGACGCCGATCAGGACGCAGGACATGTGCGCCAGCGGGGCGAGATCGCCTGAGGCGCCGACCGAGCCCTTGGATGGGATACACGGCAGGACGCCGCCGTTGACCATGGCGACCAGGGTCTCGAGCGTCTCGCGGCGGACGCCTGAGGCGCCCCGCGACAGGCTGGCGATCTTCAGCACCATCAGCAGGCGGACGACGTCGTCCGACAGCAGGGCGCCGACGCCGCAGGCGTGGCTGAGCACCAGGTTCTTCTGAAGGGTTTCAAGGTCTTCCGGCGCGATGCTGGTGTTGGCCAGCAGGCCGAAGCCGGTGTTGATCCCGTAGACGGTGCGACCCTCGGCGAGGATGGCGGCGACGACGGCCGCGCCCTTTTCGACATTGGCCCAGGCGGCGTCGGTCAGGCTGACCGTGACGGGGCCTTCGAGAACGGCGCGGAGCTGCGGCAGGGTGAGGGAGGCGGAGCCGATGGTGATGTGGGTCATGATGCTTACTTCAGGCTCGGCAGGTTCAGGCCATGCTCGCGGGCGGCCTGCTTGGCGATCTCATAGCCCGCGTCGGCGTGGCGCATGACGCCGGTGGCGGGGTCGTTCCAGAGGACGCGTTCGAGGCGGGCGGCGGCTTCGGGCGTGCCGTCGGCGACGATGACGACGCCCGAGTGCTGGGAGTAGCCCATGCCGACGCCGCCGCCGTGGTGCAGTGACACCCAGCTGGCGCCCGAGGCGGTGTTGAGCAGGGCGTTGAGCAGGGGCCAGTCGGAGACGGCGTCCGAGCCGTCCTGCATGGCCTCGGTCTCGCGGTTGGGGCTGGCGACAGAGCCGGAGTCGAGGTGGTCGCGGCCGATGACGATGGGGCCGGACAGCTCGCCCGAAGCGACCATCTCATTGAACATCAGGCCGGCGCGGTGGCGGTCGCCCAGACCGATCCAGCAGATGCGGGCGGGCAGGCCCTGGAAGGCGATGCGCTCGCCCGCCATGTCGAGCCAGCGGTGCAGGCCCGCGTTGTCCGGGAACAGCTTTTTCATCGCCGCGTCGGTCTTGCGGATGTCCTCCGGATCGCCGGTCAGGGCGGCCCAGCGGAAGGGGCCGACGCCGCGGCAGAAGAGGGGGCGGATATAGGCCGGGACGAAGCCGGGGAAGTCGAAGGCGTTGGTCACGCCCGCATCGAAGGCGACCTGACGGATGTTGTTGCCGTAGTCGGTGACCGGGATGCCCATGGCCTCGAAATCGAGCATGGCCTGGACGTGGACGGCGCAGGATTTCCGCGCGGCGGCCTCGACGGCGGCGGGGTCGGACTGGCGCTTCTCTTCCCACTCCGCGACGGTCCAGCCCATGGGCAGGTAGCCGTTGACGAGGTCGTGGGCACTGGTCTGATCGGTGACCAGATCGGGCCGGACGCCGCGCTTGACCAGTTCAGGCAAAACTTCAGCTGCATTGCCCAAGAAGCCGACAGAGATGGGCTTTTTGTCGATCTTCGACTGTTCGATCAGGGCCAGGGCCTCGTCCAGCGTCTCGGCCATGACGTCGAGGTAGCGGGTGCGCAGGCGCATCTCGATCCGGCTGCGCTGGCACTCGATGGCGAGGCAGGAGGCGCCCGCCATGGTCGCCGCCAGCGTCTGGGCGCCGCCCATGCCGCCGAGGCCGGCGGTCAGGATCCACTTGCCCGACCAGTCGCCGTCGTAATGCTGGCGTCCGGCCTCCATGAAGGTCTCGTAGGTGCCCTGAACGATGCCCTGGGTGCCGATGTAGATCCACGAGCCGGCGGTCATCTGGCCGTACATGGCCAGCCCCTTCTTATCGAGCTCGTTGAAGTGGTCCCAGGTCGCCCATTTGGGGACCAGGTTGGAGTTGGCGATCAGGACGCGGGGGGCGTCGGCGTGGGTGTGGAAGACGCCGACCGGCTTGCCTGACTGGACCAGCAGGGTCTGGTCGGCCTCCAGCGCGCGCAGTTGTTCGACGATGGTGTCGAAGGCCTGCCAGTTGCGGGCGGCCTTGCCGATGCCGCCGTAGACGACGAGGTCTTCCGGACGCTCGGCCACCTCGGGATCGAGGTTGTTCATCATCATCCGCAGGGCGGCCTCGGCGGCCCAGGTCTTGGCGGTCATTTCCGTGCCGCGCGGGGCGCGCACGATACGGGCGTTGCTGTTGCTCATGAGGTCAGGCTCGCTGGCTGATCGCGAAGTCGCGGGCGGCGGTGAGGACATCGCGCAGGGTGCGCGTGATCGGGGCGGCGCGGGCTGCGTCGAACGGTGTGGGCCAGGTCGCGGCGGTCATTTCCGACGGCTCGTCGACATAGCCACGGCAGGCCAGCTCCATCTGGATGGCGTGCACGCCTTTGGCCGGCCGGCCGTAGTGGCGCGTGGTCCAGCCGCCCTTGAAGCGGCCGTTGACGACATGGGTGTCGCCCGAGGCTATGCAGGCGGCCTCGACGGCCGAGGTCAGGGCGGGGTCGCAGGTGACGCCGCCGTTGTCGCCGATGTTGAACTGCGGCAACTGCCCGTCGAACAGGCGCGGGACGTACGAGCGGATGGAGTGGGCGTCGTAGAGGACGACCGGGCCGCCGTCGGCCGACAGCCGCTCGATCTGGGCGGTGATGGCGGCGTGATAGGGATCGAAGAATTCGGTGCGGCGGGCCTCGATCTCGACCGCGTCGGGCTCGTGGCCCGGCTGGTACAGCGGCTCGCCGTCGAAGGTCTCGGTGGGGCAGAGGCCGGTGGTCGTCATGCCGGGATAGAGGGACTGGCCGGAAGGATCGCGGTTCACGTCGATGACGCTGCGCGAGATGCCGGTGCGAACCGTAGTGGCGCCCAGTTCCGTGGCGAAGGCGTAGAGGCGGTCGATCCACCAGTCGGCGTCCTTGCGGGCGCGCCAGGGGTCGATCATGCCCGCCTCGATGCGCGCCGGGATGTCCGTGCCGGTGTGGGGGAAGGCGACGATCAGGGGGGCGTCGCCGGGCGTCACCGTCAGCCAGTCCGTCATCTCCGCCTCCTTGTCAGTTTGCTGATTATGTATAGACATATTCGCGACGATGGAGAGTTGTCCAGTGCCGGAAACCGCGACCCACAGCCTGTTCTTCCGCCGCGCCCTGCTGCCGCAGGGCTGGGCCGGGAATGTGAGGATCACCGTCGCGGACGGAGCGGTTTCCGCGGTCGAGACGGACGCCGTGCAGGCGCCGGGCGAGGCCGATCTGGGCGTGGCCCTGCCGGGCCTGTCGAACGTGCACAGCCACGCCTTCCAGCGCGCCATGGCCGGGCTGACGGAAGAGCGCGGACCCAACGAGGGCGACGACTTCTGGTCCTGGCGGGCGCTGATGTACCGCTTCCTCGACCGGGGCGGGCCGGAGGAGATCGAGGCGATCACGGCCCTGGCGTTCGCCGAGATGCTGGAGGGCGGCTTCACCCGGGTGGGGGAGTTCCACTACCTGCACAATGACCCGGACGGGCGGGCCTACGCCGACCGGGGCGAGCTGGCCGGGCGGATCGCGGCGGCGGCGGAGGCGACCGGGATCGCCCTGACCCTGCTGCCGGTCTTCTACGCCCACGCGGGCTTTGGCGGGACCGCGCCCGCGCACGGACAGCGGCGATTTATCAATGACATCGGCGGCTTTGCGAAGCTGATGGATGAGAGCCGCAGGATCGCCTCGGCCCTGCCGGACGCGGTGGTCGGCGTGGCGCCGCACAGCCTGCGGGCGGTGACGCCGGAGGAGATCGCGGCGGTCGTGCCCATGGCCGGCGACGGGCCGGTGCACATCCATGCAGCGGAGCAGACCAAGGAAGTTCAGGACTGCCTCGACTGGTCCGGGGCGCGGCCGGTGCAGTGGCTGCTGGACAATGTCGGGCTGGACCGGCGCTGGTGCCTGATTCACGCCACCCATCTGACGGCGGACGAGACCACGCGGATGGCGAAGAGCGGCGCCGTCGCGGGCCTGTGCCCGGTGACGGAGGCCAACCTCGGCGACGGGATCTTCCCGGCGGTGGACTTCTTCGCTGAGGGCGGAGCCTTCGGGGTCGGGACCGACTCCAATGTGCTGATCGACGCGGCGGGCGAGCTGCGGGCGCTGGAGTACAGCCAGCGGCTGACGCGGCGCGGGCGGGCGGTGCTGGCGGACAAGCAAGCCTCGACCGGCGGGACCCTGTACCGGCGTGCGCTGGCGGGCGGGGCGCAGGCGACCGGCGGGACTACGGGGATCGCGGTCGGGCAGGCGGCGGACATCGTGGCGTTGGAGACGGATGATCTGGCCTATGCGGGCCGGAGCGACGACGCCCTGCTGGACAGCCTGGTCTTCGCCGGGCCGAAGCGAGCGATCCGCACCGTCTGGCGGCGGGGCAAGGTGGTGGTCGAGAACGGCCGCCATGTGGGTCGGGACGCCATCGAGGCGCGGTATCGCCGGGCGCTGGACGCCGTGCTGGGCGGATGAGCTCGCTGCATCGCCGGATCGGCGCGGACATCGAGCGGCGCATCCTGTCGGGCGAATGGCCGCCCGGGGCGCGGGTGCCGACGGAGGCCGAGCTGCAGGCCGAATACGGCTGCGCGCGGATGACGGTGTCGAAGGCGCTGACCGACCTGTCGGCGCGGGGGCTGATCGTGCGGCGGCGCCGGGCCGGGTCGGTGGTGGCGAGGCCGCCGGTGCATTCCGCCGTGCTGGACATCCCCGACATCGCCGCCGAGATCGCGGCGCGCGGCATGGCCTACGGCTATGAGCGGCTGGAGCGGTCGGAGCGGGCGGCGACGGAAGACGAGCGCTGGCTGGGCGAGCGGGTGGTGGCGGTGACCTGCCTGCACCGGGCGGACGGCGCGCCGTTTGCGCTGGAGCGCCGCCTGATCGGGCTGGAGGCGACGCCGGACGCGGCGGCGGAGACGTTCGAGGCGGTGTCGCCGGGCGGCTGGCTGCTGAAGCGGGCGCCGTGGACCGAGGCCGAGCACCGGATCGCGGCGGTGGCGGCGGACCGGGAGACGGCCTTGCGGCTCGATCTGACGGCGGGCGAGGCCTGCCTGAAGCTGGAGCGCCGGACCTGGGCCGACGGGCTGGGGGTGACCTGGGCGTGGCAGACCTTCCCGGGACAGGCCTATGATCTGGTCGCCCGCTTCTCTCCCGCGCGCCCGGAGGCCCGATGAGCACGACACTGCTGACCGAATGCCATGTGGCGACGATGGCGGGCGAGGGCGCCTACGGGGCGATCGAGGACGGGGCCATCCTGATTCGCGACGACAAGATCGCATGGGTCGGGCCGAGGGCGGAGGCGCCGGAAGCGGACGCGGTCGAAGGACTGGACGGGCGCTGGGTCACGCCGGGGCTGATCGACTGCCATACCCATCTGGTGTTCGGCGGCGACCGGTCGGGCGAGTTCGAGCAGCGGCTGGGCGGCGCGACCTATGAGGAGATCGCGCGCGCCGGCGGCGGCATCGTCTCCTCGGTGAAGGCCACGCGGGCGGCGTCGGAAGAAGAACTCTACGCCAGCGCCCTGTCGCGGCTGGAGGGGCTGAAGGCCACGGGCGTGACGACCGTCGAGATCAAGTCCGGCTATGGCCTCGACCGAGACAGCGAACTGGCCATGCTGCGCGTGGCGCGGCGGATCGGGCGCGAGGCGGGGGTGCGGGTGCGCACCAGCTACCTGGGCCTGCACGCCGTGCCGCCGGAGCTGAAGGCGGATCGCGGCGCCTATGTCGACCTGGCCATCGACGACATCCTGCCGGAGGCGCATGCCGAAGGGCTGGTCGACATGGTCGACGCCTATTGCGAGCCCATCGCCTTCACGACGGAGGAGGTGTCGCGCCTGTTCGGGAAGGCGAAGGCGCTGGGCCTGCCGGTGAAGTTGCACGCCGACCAGCTGTCGGACGGCGGCGGAGCGGCGCTGGCGGCGAAATACAACGCCCTGTCGGCGGACCATGTGGAGCACACGACCGAGCCGGGCGTGAAGGCCATGGCCGAGGCGGGCGTGGTGGCGGTGCTGCTGCCGGGCGCCTTCCTGATGCTGCGGGAGACGACCCTGCCGCCGGTCCAGCTGTTCCGCCAGCACGGGGTGGAGATGGCGGTGGCCACGGACTGCAATCCGGGCACCTCGCCGGTGGCCTCGATGACGGCGGCGCTGAACCTGGCCTGCGTGCAGTTCCGCCTGACGCCGGAAGAGGCGCTGGCCGGGGCGACCCGGGTGGCGGCCAAGGCGCTGGGGCTGAGCGACGTGGGAACCATCGAGCCCGGCAAGGCCGCCGATCTGGCGGTGTGGGACATCAGCCGCCCGGCCGAGCTCTGCTACTGGCTGGGCAAGCCGCTGCTGCACGCGCGTTACGTGTCAGGCGAGCGCGCATAGGTGGTTTGTTAACGCGAATCTGCGCAAGCTTTCCCGTATGAAGCGGGATCTGGTCGAATTCGGACTGGTGGTCGCGTTGATCGCGACGACGATCCTGTTTGGTCTGGCGACCAGCCTGCAGGTGGCGGGGGTCTTCGCCTAGAGCTTCCACTCGGTGATGGCGGTCAGGTCCGGACGAGGCCGCTCCAGCGGCGCCTCGGCCAGGGTCCCGATGTGGATGAAGCCCGCGACGGTCTCGCCGTTCTTCAGTCCAAGCAGGGCGACCGCGGCGGCGTCATAGCTGTACCAGTCCGTGATCCAACTGGCCGAATAGCCGAGCGCGTTGGCGGCGTGCTCGAGGTTCATGCAGACCGCGCCCGCCGACAGCTGCTGCTCCCAGACCGGCACCTTGGGGCTGTCGACCGGGGAGGAGACCACCAGAATCGTCAGGGGCGGCGCCGTCAGCTTGCTGAGCACCTTGCGGGCCTTGTCCGCGCCCGGCTGGGCGTCGGCGAGGGGCAGAAGCTTTTCCGCCAGCTCGACGCGGCTTTGCGGGCCCAGCACCACGAACCGCCAGGGGAAGAGCTTGCCGTGATCCGGGGTTCGGGCGCCCAGCAGCAGGATGCGCTCGACCTCGTCTCGCGACGGGCCGGGATCGGCGAGGCTCTGGGCCGGGGCCGAACGGCGGCGGGCGAGACGATCCGCGAAGTCGGCGGACGCGGTCGGAAGGGGCAGGGCGGCGCCCAGATCGGTATCGGTCATGAGGTGTAGCTAGTCGTCCGCGCGCCGGGGCGCCATACCCGGAGCATGACCGACTCCCGTGACGCCTTCGACAAGGACCGCCCGACCCCGCTCTGGGACGACGGAAGCGACCGTCCGCCGCCCTGGAAGGATGCGGGGCACAGCGTCTTCTTCGAGAGCCAGTGGATGAAGCTGACCCGGCACGACGCCACCGCGCCGACCGGGCACAAGGCTGACTATATGGTCATGCGGCCGCAGAACATGTCGGTGGGCGTGCTGCCCCTGCATGCGGACGGGACGGTGACCCTGGTGGGCCAGCAGCGGTTCGCCCTGATGAACTGGTCGTGGGAGATGCCGGAGGGCGGCGCGCCCTATGGTGAGGACCCGCTGGAAGGGGCGAAGCGCGAGCTGGCCGAGGAGGCCGGTCTGGCGGCGGCGCAGTGGACGCTGGCCTATCGCGCCGAGATGTCGAACTCGATCACCGATGAGCGGGCGATGGCCTGGCTGGCGTGGGATTTCACCGAGGTTCCGGTCGCGCCGGACGAGACGGAGATCATCCGGGTCGTCCGGGTGCCGTTCGGCGATCTGCTGCGCGAAATCGGGCGGGGATCGATCCGGGACATGTTTACGTTGGCGACAGTGCTTCGGGCCTACCATATGGCGCGAGAGGGCGAACTTCCGCCCGAACTGGCGGAGGCCATGCTGGCCAGCGTATGATCGCCGCCTGATGGAGCCCGTGATGCCCAAGCTCGAAGTCGTCGCCGCCGAACCGGACGCCTGGACCCTGCTGCGCGCAGCGGCGGAGGCGGCGGCGCGCGCCGAGCCGCATCTGGCCTCGCAGATGAATGCGGTGGTCCTGTCGCACGGCGACATGGCCTCGGCCCTGAGCTTCCAGATCGCGCGCAAGATGGGCGACAGCGAACTGGGGCCCATGTCGATCCGCGAGGTCTGCCTGAGCGCCTATGCCGCCGATCCGTCGATCGTGGCCGCCGCCGAGGCCGACCTGCAGGCGGTGTCGGAGCGCGATCCGGCGATCCGCTCGCTGCTGCAGCCCTTCCTCTACTTCAAGGGCTTCCAGGCCCTGCAGGCGCACCGCGTGGCGCACTGGCTGTGGACGCAGGGTCGCGACACCCTGGCCTTCCACCTGCAGAGCCGGATGTCCGAGCTGTTCCAGATCGACATCCATCCGGCGGCGAAGATGGGCGCCGGTCTGTTCCTGGACCACGGCACGGGCATCGTCATCGGCGAGACCGCCATTGTCGGCGACGAGGTCTCGATGCTGCACGGGGTGACCCTGGGCGGCACCGGCGCCGAGCGCGGCGATCGCCATCCGAAGATCGGCAAGGGCGTCCTGCTGGGCGCGGGCGCCAAGGTGCTGGGCAACATCACCGTCGGCGACTACGCCAAGGTGGCCTCGGGCTCTGTGGTGCTGAAGCCGGTCCCGGCGGGCTGCACCGTGGCGGGCGTGCCCGCGCGTCTGGTCAACTGCCCGACCGAGGCGGCCCCCGCCCGGACGATGGACCATACGCTGGCCGACATCGTGTATGACTTCGTGATCTGAGAGGCTGGCGCGCGCTCTTTGTCGCCCGCGCCGCCCCCTCCGTCTCTCCGGCTTCGCCGTCGAGCCACCTCCCCACTGCGTGGAGAGGTGAACTCAGCCTCACCTCTCCACCGAAGGTGGGGAGGGGGACCGCGCGTAGCGTGGTGGAGGGGGCGGCTCGAGCGCTTGCCTGAGGATGACGATAGCGGTGGAAATGCCGGGCCCCTTTCTCTAGGGTCCGCGCGAATTCCAGACTTTTGAGGACTCCCCCATGAACGCCGCCGACATGAAGCGCGTCGAGACGCACCTGAAGCGCACCTTCAACACCGGCGGCATCATCGTGAAGCCGCGCGGCAAGCCGGCCGACTCGGCCGAGGTCTATGTTGGCGACGAGTTCATCGGCGTGGTGTTCGAGGACGAGGATGAGGCGGGCAGCTTCATGTTCGAAATGGCCATCCTGGCGGAAGACCTGCCGGAATAAGCCGCCGGACAGCGGATACGAAAAAGGCCCCGGAGAGCGATCTCCGGGGCCTTCTTCATGTCAGGGCGATCAGTTCTTGCCGAAGATCGCGTCGAGCAGCTTGCCGAAGAAGCCCTTCTCGGCGGGCTTGGCGGCCGGGGCGGCGGCGGGTGCAGCCGCCGGAGCGGCAGCAGCCGGAGCCGGGGTCGGCGCCGGAGCGGCGGCG
>NZ_DASWWG010000049.1:0-8885 GCF_036400995.1 Brevundimonas sp. | reverse complement strand
GGGGGGCGAGGTCAGACCTTATGGCGAGCCCGCTATCGGGCGACACGTACGTTGGACTTGAGCGCTCCACTTTCTCGCGTCGAGAGATCGACGAGGATCGGACAGTCCGGCCGGTCGTCGCCGGCGCAGCACTTCGCCAGGGTGCGCAGGGCGTCGGCCATCGCCTTCATCTCGGCGATGCGGGCGTCGAGATCGGCGACGTGCTTCTGGGCGATCGCCTTGACCTCGCGACTGGGGCGATCGCGATCACGCCAGAGCGACAGCAGGTGGCCGATCTCCGCCACCGAGAACCCGAGGTCGCGGGCGCGGCGAATGAACTGCAACTCGTGCACGTCCCGCTCGCCGAAGTCACGGTAGTTGCTGTCCGTCCGGTCCGCGGGCCGGATCAGGCCGACGGATTCATAGTAGCGGATCATCTTGGTCGAGACGCCGGTCGCGCGGGAGGCCTGGCCGATGTTCATGGACGAACTCCTTCGAAACGGGTCCTGAAGCCGCGGAGGCGCAGGGCGTTGGTCAGGACGCTAACGCTGGACAGGGCCATGGCGCCGGCAGCGAGCATGGGCGACAATAGCCAGCCGAACAACGGGAACAGCAGGCCGGCCGCGACCGGGATCAGAACGACATTGTAGCCGAACGCCCAGACGAGATTCTGGCGGATGTTGCGCATGGTGGCGCGCGACAGGGCGATCGCGTTGACGGCGCCGCGCAGGTCGCCGCCGGTGAGCACGACGTCGGCGCTCTCGATGGCGACGTCCGTGCCGCCGCCGACGGCGAGGCCGACATCGGACGCGGCCAGGGCGGGGGCGTCGTTGACGCCATCGCCGATGAAGGCGACGCGGCGGTCGCCGGCCTGCAGGGCGCGGATCGCCTCGACCTTGCCGTCCGGCAGCACCTCGGCGCGCACCTCGTCGATGCCGAGGCTCCGGGCCACGGCCTCGGCGGCGCCGCGGTTGTCGCCGGTGATCATCGCCACCTTAAGTCCCAACGCGTGGATCGCGGCGATGGCGGCGGGCGTGGTCGGCTTGATCGGGTCCGCGACCGCGATGACGGCGGCGAGCCGGCCGTCGATCGCGGCGTAGAGGGGGCTCTTGCCCTGCTCGGCCAGCCCTCCGGCCTGATCGGCGAAGGCGGACAGGTCGAGACCGAGGTCGCGCATCAGGCGGTCGGCGCCGACCTGGACGGCGCGGCCGGCGACGCGGCCCTCGGCGCCGTAGCCGGGACGGGACGAGAAGGTCTCGGGCTCAGGCACGGTCAGCCCCCGCCCCTCGGCGGCCTTGAGGATGGCGCGGGCGATGGGGTGTTCCGAGCGCGTCTCCAGCGCGGCGACGAGGGCGAGCACCTCATGCTCGGCGAAGCCGTCGGCGACGGCGAGATCGGTCAGTTCGGGCCGGCCCGCGGTCAGGGTGCCGGTCTTGTCGAAGGCGACGACCTCGACCCCCTGCAGCGCCTGGAGCGCCTCGCCCTTGCGGAACAGGACGCCGAGCTCGGCGGCGCGGCCGGTGCCGACCATGATCGAGGTCGGGGTCGCCAGTCCCATGGCGCAGGGGCAGGCGATGATCAGCACGGCGACCGCGTTGACCAGGGCGAAGCCCAGCGCCGGCTGCGGGCCGAAGGCCAGCCAGACGCCGAAGGTCACGACAGCGATGGCGATGACGACGGGCACGAACCAGCTCGTGACCCGGTCCACCAGGGCCTGGATCGGCAGCTTGGCGCCCTGCGCCGCCTCGACCATGCGCACAATCTGGGCCAGCACGGTTTCGGCGCCCACCTTCTCGGCGCGGAAGCGGAAGGCGCCGGTGGTGTTGATCGTGCCGCCGACCACCTTGGCCCCTTCGCCCTTCTCCACCGGAACCGGCTCCCCGGTCAGCATGGATTCGTCCACGAACGAGGCCCCGGACACGACTGAGCCGTCGACCGGGATCCGTTCGCCGGGCCGGACCACAATGACGTCGCCGGGCGTGACCTGATCGATCGGCAGCTCGACCTCGGATCCGTCCCGCTCGACGCGGGCCGTCTTCGCCTGAAGCGTGACCAGACGGCGGATGGCCTGGCTGGTCTGGCCCTTGGCGCGCGCCTCGAACCAGCGGCCGACCAGGATCAGGGTGACGATCACCGCCGCCGCCTCGAAATAGACGTTGGCCGTTCCCGCCGGCAGCCACCCTGGGGCGAAGGTGGCGACGGTGGAGAAGGCCCAGGCGGCGGTGGCGCCGAGCACGACCAGCGAGTTCATGTCCGGGGTCAGACGGACCAGGTTGGGAACGCCCTTCCGGTAGAAGCGCAGACCCGGCACGAAGAGGACGAAGGTGGCCAGCAGGAAGCTGGCGACCCTCCACGGCGTCATGCCGAGGGTTCCCATCAGCCAGTCGTGGGCGCCGGGAACGAAGTGCAGCGCCATCTCGACGAGGAACAGCGGAAGGGTCGCGGCGCCGGCGATGGCGACGGCGCGCCCCAGGCTGTGAATCTCGGCGGCGCGCGCGGCCTGTTCGCGATCCCCGCTGGTCGCGTCCGGCGGAGAGGCCGCCTCGGCGGTGTACCCGGCCCCGGCCACGGCCTCGGTCAGGGCGCGCAGATCGGCGGCGCCCTCCAGCACCCGGACCGTGGCGCGTTCGGTGGCGAGGTTGACGCTGGCGTCGAGCACGCCGGGCGTCGTCCTCAGGGCGCGCTCGACCCGGCCGACGCAGCTGGCGCAGGTCATGCCGCCGATCTTCAGTTCGAGGGTTCGCTCGATCGGTTCATAACCGGCGGAGCGGATCGCCTGGGTCACGGCGGCCGGTGAGCCGGCCTCGTCCAGTTCCACCCGCGCCCGTTCGGCGGCGAGGTTGACGGTGGCGCTCTTCACGCCGGGCGCGGCGCGGATGGCTTTTTCGACCCGGCCGACGCAGCTGGCGCAGGTCATGCCGAGCACGGGAATTTCGAGGGTACGCAGGGTCGTGGCGGTCATCGGGACAGTCTCCGGATTTCGAAGTCCCGCCCCAGATGGACCTTCCAGTCATGGGAAGGTCAAGCGCCAGAATTCGACTATCGCACCGCCTCGCGAATCTTCGGCTGCATGTCCGGCGTCAGCACGGCCGGACGCGGCGGGAGCGGCCGGTCGGCGCGCTCGCCGTTGCGTTCGATGTCCGCGATCAGCCGCTTCATCTCCTCGATCTCGCGGACCTGGCTGGCGATGATCTCGTCGGCCAGCTCGCGAACCCGGGGGTCGCTGATCCGGGCCTTGCTGGCATTGTTGATGGCGATGGAGTGGTGGGGGATCATGGCCCGCATGAAGGAGGTGTCGTTCACCAGGGTCTGCGCCCGGTTCATGTAGAGCAGAAGCGCGCCCAGGATCGCGGCCGCCGCGACGATCGCGACCTTCATTCGCTTGCCCTCGTACATGCTCCACATGAAGCCCAGCATGATGACAGCCATGACGCAGCCCATGATCAGCGACGCCATCAGGCGGTTCAGGCTGAACAGCGCGTGGTCGAGGCTGTAGACCAGCTGGTACATCAGGAAGAACATCACGACCGTCGAGGTCGCGATCATCGCCGCGAAACGGCCCCAGCCCGTCTTCATCGTCGGACACTCCCGGAGAACGTGGTCGTCCGGGCCAACGCGAACAGATGACCCCTGTTCCGACGAAAATGCGTCGGTCCGGTCTGGCGGGGCCCCTTGACCTTCCCACGCTGGGAAACCCCACCTGCCTCGTCGTCGATCGACAAAGGAGATGACGATGATCGAGTTGAAGGTAGAACGGATGACCTGCGGCGGTTGCGCTGCGACGGTGAGAGCCGCCGTGGCGGAGGTGGCGCCCGATGCCAGGATGGAGATCGAGATCGCCTCGGGAACCCTGCGGGTCGAGGGCGAGGCCGACGAAGCCCGCGTCCGGGCCGCGATCGAGCAAGCCGGCTACGGCATCGCATAGGGGTGTCGCGGCCGGTCCATGGGTCGGCCGCGATCGTCCTTTATGAGGGAGGCGCCCGCGCGGCGCGTAGAAAACCACAGGGCCGGGAACGGCCCAACGTCTGGAGACCGAGTATGCGTCACTTCAATTCCGCCCCGTCCATCGCCGTCGCCGTCACCGCGGCCTTCGTCGCCGGACCGGCGGCGGCCCACGCCCGTCTGGTCAGTGCGACGCCGGCCCCCAACTCGACCGTGGCCGCGCCCCGGACGCTGAGCCTGACCTTCAGCGAACGGACGGTTCCCGCCTTTTCCGGCTTCGACGTCGTCAATGCGGCGGGCGAGAAGGTCGCAGTCCGCACCTCGGTCGCCGAGGACGGCAAGACTCTGACCGGGACATTGGCCCGCCCCTTGGCCGCCGGCGCATACCGCATCGACTGGCGCATCGCCTCGAGCGACGGTCACCGCATGACGGGATCCTACACCTTCTCGGTGCGCTGACCCCGTGGTCGAAGTCGCGGTCATCGGGCTCCGCTGGCTTCAATACAGCGGCGCCGTCGTCCTTCTCGGCGCGCCGCTTTTCCTGCTCTACAGTTTCAGGGGCTCGGACGGTCCGGACCATTCATGGGCGCGTCCGACCTTGATCGTCGCCGCGCTCCTCGTCGCGCTCGGCGCGTTCGCCGCCCTGGTGGCGCAGACGGCGGTGATGGCCGGCTCGCTGACCGAAGCGATCAAACCCGCTTCGCTGTCCTTCATGGTCTCCGGCACCGCCCTTGGCATGGCGATGGTCGCTCGGGCGGCGGTCGCCCTGCTCGGGCTGGTCATGATCGTCGCCATGAGGCCCGGGCGGGCGCTCTGGAGGCTGACGGTCGCCGCCGGACTGGTCGTCGCCGCCAGCTTCGCCTGGACAGGCCATGGCGCGGCCACCGAAGGCCCAGGAGGCCTTCTCCATCTTGTCGCGGACATCCTTCACGCGGTCGCCGCCGCCCTGTGGCTGGGAGCCCTGGCGGCCCTGACCATTCTGCTGAGCCGCCGGGCCGGGCCTAACGACATCGCCGTCCATCGCGCCCTGCACGGGTTCGCAGGGCTGGGCACCCTGGCGGTCGTGCTGCTGGCGCTGACCGGTCTCGTGAACAGCTGGTTCCTGGTCGGTCCGTCGCGGGTCGCAAGCCTGGGAGCCAACGCCTATGGCCAGCTCCTGATCGCCAAACTTGTCCTGTTCGCCCTGATGCTCGCCCTGGCGGCCGGCAACCGTTTCCGCCTGACGCCCGGACTAGGTTCGGCGCTGTCGGGCGGGCAAGATCCTCGGCCGGCGCTTCAACAGCTCCGACGCAGTGTCGTCGCGGAGACGCTGGTCGGCGCCGTTCTGCTGGCTGCCGTCGCGGTGATGGGCACGCTTGCTCCGCCGTCGGCAATGTGACGCCAGCGGGAACACCTAGCCGGGCGCGCGCGACGACCAGTGGATGTGGTGGATGCGCCAGCCATCGGCGTGCCGCTTCAGCACGATAGTCTCCGTCGTCAGGCGATCCACCGCGCGACCGTTGAATTGACCCGTGGTGCGGCCTTCGCTCGTGATCCAGGCGATGTCGCCGTCGGCCCAGCCCGACCTGCGGGTCACCGTCGCCTCCGAGGCGGCCGCGAAGGCGGCGTCCGATCCCAGGTGATGGGATGCATATTCGTCGCGCGATCGCTCCGCGCCGCCCTGTTCGAAAATCATCACATCCGGCGCCAGAAACGTCAGCGCGCCGGCCGTGTCGCCGGCCTTCAGGGCGGCATGGAAGGCGTCGACGGCGCTGGCCGCCTCCGTTGCTTCCGCGGCGACCGAGCCTGCGGCTTGATCATGATTGTGGGCGTGATCCTGGGCGAAGACGGGCGTGGCCGAGAGCACGGCGACCGAGAGGGCGAGGGCAAGGGACGGGCGGGTCATGGCAGGCTCCGGATTGGCTGTGTTCTGAATGGACTGAGTGCGGATTGCGTCAGGTCGATTGGTGTGGGGCAAGAACCGTGATTGTGGTCGTGAAACCGGCTTCGTCGCTCGTTTGCGCGATACAGTCGTCGCAGCAGGCGGCGGTTCGGGTCGGGGGGAGTTCAAAAGGGCTCTCCCTGATCGCTGTGAACGGACCGTCTGGCTTCGACGGGATCGCTGGGCCGCGACGCCATGCGCTTCCGCAGCCAGCGACGGCTTGGCTGCTCGACGAAGACATGGATGGCAGCGGCGGCGACGAGCGTCAACGCCAGCATGGCGGCCAGCTCCGCCATTCCCATCCGATAGTCCCCGCTCCAGCCCGCCAACGCCTGCGCCGCATTGCGCCACACCATCAGGACCGGGATGTGAACCAGATAGAGGGCGAACGAAGCCTCGCCGGCGAACAGGGCGACGGGATGAGACAGGAAGGTCCGAACGTCCGCCTTGGCCAGCAATGCGAGCGACAGGATGAACGGACCGGCCGCCACAACGATGATGCGGTCATCGGCGCCGAGCTGCATGAGGGCGAGCAGCGCGGCCGTAGTTGCGAGCGCGCCAATGACCGCCGTCCGGGCGGAAGGCGTCCACCGCTGACCGAGGTAGTAGAGGCCGACGCCGTAGAGGAATTCGGGGATGATCCGAAGAATCCCCATGCTGTCCTCGGCCCGAGGCAGCACTCGCCCGAACTGGAGGCGATAGACCGCGTCCAGCGCGACGAACAGCATCGCCGCAATTGCGATCAGAGCCCACGGTCTGACCCGCAGTCGTGTGGCCAAGGCCGCGTAAAACGGGAATGCCAGATAGGCGAACCATTCAGCCGATAGCGACCAGGCCGGCCCGTTCCAGAGAACCAGGGTGTCACGCGGAAACCAGGCCTGAACGAGAAACAGGGTTGCGGCGAAGTCGGTCGGGTTGAATCGACCCGGCTCGAGGCCGACGCCGAACATGGGCGCGGCCAGCACAAGCCCGAGCATGGCCAGCAGAATGAACAGGTGAGCCGGATAAACCCGCGCAAACCGCGCCGCCAGAAACCGCCGATAGTCGAGCGGCCGGTCCCCCTGCAGATAGACATGCGTCAGGATGAAGCCCGACAGGATGAAGAAGACATCCACTCCCAGGCGAGATCGGTTCAACAGGCCCGCGCTCTCGGGCGGCAGCGTCCAATAGAGCTGGTAGTGGAACAGTACGACACCAAGCGCGAGGAAGAACCTCACGCCGGTGAGTGGATCGAGCACGTCGGGAAAAGCCGCCCGCTCCGGGCCTGACCTGCCGCTCATGCCGCTCCCCCGCTGGACGACAGCCCGTCCCCTGTCGTTCCCTGTTATCTACGCGGACGGCGCCTGATCCCCTCAAGAGGGGGATGCGAAGCCGGCGCGTATGGCAGATGGGGCGTGATTCAGGTGCGCAATGACCGACGACATTGAAGGTTTCCTCCGATCGGTCCCGCCGGTCGATACCGCAGGACTCGCCGGAATGGAGGGCGCTGTCTGGAGGCGAGTCAGCGAGCGCAGCGAACGCGCCCGCGTGGCTCAGGTGCGCATTGCTGCCGTCGTCCTCGCCGTCGCGGTCGGGGTCGCAAACGGCGGCATGATGCTTTTGGCGCCCAGGCCCGAGCCCTCCGAGATGCGCATCTTCACCGTGTCGGCCGCCCTGTCGCCGCTCATCGGTCTGGATGCCCTGGGATGAGCGGGAAGTGGAAGTCGATCGTCGTCACGGCGGTCCTGGCGGCGCTGGCCAGCGCCGCTGCGACCTGGGCGAGCGCGACGTGGGTCATGCGTGCACAACAGCCGCCCAGCCTGCACAGCATCGTGCACGAAAAGCTGCAGCTGAGTGCGGAGCAGGACCGCCGGCTCGACGGGATCGAAGCCCGCTTCGCGTCTCGCCGTCCGGCGCTGGAAGCCGAGGTTCGCGCGGCCAATCGCGAGCTGGCGGCCGCGATCGCCGCCAGCGACGGGGACACGCCCCAGGTCCAGGCGGCGGTCGACCATTTTCACACCGCCATGGGCGATCTCCAGAAGGCGACGATCGCCCACATCTTCGAGATGCGATCGGTGTTGACCCCGGCTCAGGCCGAGGTGTTCGACGCCGCGGTTGTCGAAGCCTTGCGCGCTGACGCCGGCTAAGCGCGGCACGTGGGGGCGAGGGAAAGCATAGAGGTCCGGGCGGCGGCCGGAGACAGGGCCGCCTTCACCGCCTTGATGAGCTCCACCAAGGCCGATCTCTACCGGTTCGTGCGGCGCTATGTGGGCGACGGGGCCGAGGCGCACGACGTGCTTCAGGAAGCTTATGCCTCCGCTTGGCTGGCCATTCGGCGGTATGATCCGACGCGGCCGTTCGATGTCTGGCTGCGCTCGATCGCCCTGAACAAGTGCCGCGACTGGAGTCGCAGGCGCGCGGTCCGCCGCGTCGTGCGCGGGGTCATGGGGCTCGACACGGCCGAGGCCACGGCGGTGGGGGACGACGCCCCCGCTCCGGAAGCCCGGTTGGACGATCAGCGCAAGGTCGCGAGGCTGCAGCGCGCGCTATCCGACCTGCCGGACACCCTCAAGGCGCCGTTGCTGCTCGCCACACTGGAAGGCTGGTCGCACGCCGAGATCGCCTCGATGCTTCGTATCACACCCAAGGCTGTCGAGACCCGCATCGCCCGCGGCCGCAAGCAGCTGGCGGAGCGCCTGGGCCGAACTCCAGACGATGACGCTTGACCTTACCATGATGGGAAGGTGCACAACGCCGCGATCCCGACGCCTGTGACGCCCTGACGCAAGGGGCGCGCCGGTCGGATGCGTATCTGATCGAACGGCTGAATTGCTGGCCAAGGAACTCTTCGTCGATGCCTTCTCCCCGCCTTGATCGTCGAACCCTGCTGCGCGGAGCCGCCGCAGGCGGCGGCCTGCTTGGCCTGCAGGGCCTGCTGCCGGCGTGGGCGCAGACCGGTTCGCCGGGCCTGCGCTCCGATCTGCCGACCCTGACCGGGCCTGACGTACGGCTGAGCGTGGGCCACAGCCCGTTTACGGTGAACGGGCGCACCGGCCACGCCGTG
>NZ_DASWWG010000048.1:0-21357 GCF_036400995.1 Brevundimonas sp. | reverse complement strand
TATCCGCCTGGTTGACCTGGTGGCTATGTCGGAGGTTCCCCACCCGATCCCATTCCGAACTCGGTCGTTAAGCCCTCCAGAGCCGATGGTACTTCGTCTTAAGGCGCGGGAGAGTAGGTCGCCGCCGGGTCTACCAGTCGGTCAGCGGATTTGAAAAAAAACCTCGAACATCTTCCTTCATTCCTACCGTTTGCCGCGGGATGGAGCAGCCCGGTAGCTCGTCAGGCTCATAACCTGAAGGTCGCAGGTTCAAATCCTGCTCCCGCACCCAAAACTCCAAAAGCCCCGCCCGGAAAAACCGGCGGGGCTTTTTGACGTCCGGGGCCCGCCCGCTGGCCTCCGTCTCCGGCCTGTGAGAGGCTGCGCCCCGGATGCGGAGAGCCGGGAGGCGGGGATGCACTGGATCGCGGGACTTCTGGCGCTGCAGACGCTCAGCGTTCCGGCCTATTCGCCGCCCAATGCGCTGCCGGCGCCGGTGGCGGAGAACCTCAGTCTGGTGATCGCGACCACGGTGTCCGAGACGGATCCGCAGCCGCTGTGTGACCGGCCGAACTGCACCTCCCTGTTCCTCGGCCGCTATGACCAGGCTGTCACCCTCGCCGGTCCGGCGGTCGCGCCGGCCTTCGCGGCGCGGGTCGAGATGGGCTCGCCCTGGGTCCGGCCCTACCGGCTGGCCCTGGTCGTCGAGCATCGCCCCGGCGGGGAGCCGCTGGTCCGCGCCATGACGGGGTTCAGCACGCGCACCGGCCGGGCCTGTTTCGAAGCGCGGCAGGTCGATGTCCCGGGCTGGACGCCCGAGGGCGAGGGGATCAGCCGGTCGGGCGGCGAACTCTGCGTGACCGAAACGCCCTGAGCCTCACTCGATCCGGTCCGGCCGGTGCACGGCGATCGGATCGCTGGCGGGAAAGCTCTCCTCCAGCGCCTCATCCAGGCGATCGTCGAGCCCGGCGTCCGGGGGCTCGGCGGGCGACGCCGCCGTGTCCGTCGCATCCGTGAGGGGGGCGGGGTCGGAATGCGGGGGCATGGCGGCGTCTCTCCGGCCGGAGCTGTGAACGGGCGGGGGGGCTCAGCCCTCGCGGGCGTGTTCGCCCAGCATGGCCCGGGCATAGAGCAGGCCGATGCCGTAGGCGCCCGAGTGGTCGATGGCGATACCGGTCGTGGCGTCATAGGTCTCGCCCCGCGCCCAGTCGCGCTGGAGCTCGAGCAGATACTGCAGAGAGGTCATCGGCCGGGCGCCGGCCTGGATCATCCGCTGCATGGCCCGGTCGTGGGCCTCGGTGGAGATGTCGCCGGACGCATCCGCGATCACATAGACCTCCAGGCCCTGCTCCAGCGCCGACAGGGCCGGGCCGGCGATGCAGACCGAGGTCCACAGTCCGGCCAGGACGATGCGGCGCTTGCCGATCCGGTTGACCTCGCCGATCACGGCGGCGTCCTCCCAGGCGTTCATGGTCGTCCGGTCGATGATCGGGGCTTCGGGGAAGGCCCTGGTGATCTCGGGGAAGACCGGTCCGGAGAAGCTGGTCGCCGCCACGCTGGTCAGGATGGTCGACACCCCGAAGACGGCCGCCGCGCGGGCGATGGTGGCGGTGTTGGCGCGCAGATCCCCGACCGTGATCGAGTTCAGCGGGAAGGCCATCTGCGACTGGTGGTCGATCAGGATCAGGGTGTGGTCCACCGGGGTCAGAAGGCCGGCGGCGGCGGCGAGGCGGGCGATGGTCATGACAGGGTCCTCATTCGAAATAGGGGTGATGGAACACAGACGAACGCGGGCTCAGGCGTAGCGGGCGGCCGGGACGCTGCCGCGGAAGCCGGGCGCCATGGCGGCCCGGGCGTCGGTGAAGGCGGTCCAGCCCGCGACATCCGGCAGGGTCGGGATGGTCACGGTCTCTCCGTTGTCGAGTCCGCGCAGGGCGGCGTCGACCAGAACGCCCGCCTCCATCACGCCGTCCGGGATCAACTGGTCCACATCCAGTCCGGACTTGCCCCAGATCGGGGTGCGCACCGGCCCGGGCAGCACCGCCTGCACCCGCACGCCCCGGCCGTCGATCTCCCCGGCCAGCCCCTCGCTGAACGCCAGGATGAAGGCCTTGGAGGCGGAGTAGCCGATGCTGATGCTGGCCTGCGGTCCGGTCAGTCCGGCGACCGATCCGATATTGATGATCGTCCCGGTCCCGCGGGCCAGCTGGCCCGGCAGGACCGCCCGGGCCAGACGGGCGGCGGTGACGATATTGACCTCCAGCATGGCGATCAGCTGTTCCGGCGCCATGATCGCCAGCGGGCCGGGCACGGCCAGCCCGGCGTTGTTGACCAGCATCGTCACGTCGTCGCCCGCTAGCCGGGCCTCAACGGTCGCGATCGCGGCCGGATCGGACAGGTCGGCCGGCAGGACCTCGACGCGGACCCCGGCGGCGGCGCGCAGGGTCTCCGCGAGGCAGTCCAGCCTTGCGGCGTCGCGGGCCACGAGCACCAGGTCATGGCCGCGTCGGGCCAGACGGTCGGCATAGACGGCGCCGATGCCGGTCGAGGCGCCGGTGATCAGGGCGGTTCCGGGCATGGCGGACTCCTTCAGCTGTGGGCCTCGGCCCAGCGGATGCAGACGTCGGCGACCTCTTCCCAGCCGGGCTCGGCGAGCAGCAGGTGCGAGCGACCGGGGAAGGCGTGGAAATCGGTACGGGCGGGCGAACGCGACTGAAGACGGAAGGCGGCGCGCGACAGGTACGGGGTCACCAGCCGGTCCCGCTCGCCGGCGGTGATCAGCAGGGACTGGCGGCGGCGTCGCGGATCGATGCGCGTCCCGACCTGGAAGGCCGCCTGGTAGAAGACCCGCCCCGGCGTCGGGATCACATAGGCGTCGTAGCTGCTGTCCTGCAGCGCCGCGGGGGCGGCGTTGGCGAAGCGCTCGGCCCAGCGACGGCGCGTCATCGCATAGGGCCGGTTCCAGCCGTTCCAGCGCAGGATCGGCGGCAGGGCGGCGGTCAGGGTCCACCAGCCGGGAAGGAATCCGGCGATCGGCGCGGGGTTGATCGCGATCCCGGCGCGGCCGACGCCGCGATCCAGCAGCATCTGGGTGAACAGACCGCCGAACGAGTGGCCGACCAGCAGCGGCGGTTCCGGCAGGGCCTCGATCGCCGCCTGCAGACCGTCCACGATCCGCCCGACCGTCAGTCCGCCCAGGCCGTCGGGCGGAGAGGCGTTCAGCGAGGCCTTGGAGCGGCCCTTCAGCATGGCCCAGGTCGGCGTCAGCACGGTCCAGCCGGCCGCCTCCCACGGCTTGCGGAAGTTCGCCCAGGAGTCCGTCGTGACCCAGAGACCATGGATCAGGACGACCGTCTTTCCGGCTTCTGTCCCGACCCTGGCCATGACGGACTCCTTTCGGGGAAGGACGTCAGCTGCGGATGAAGTCCAGCAGGTCGGCGTTCAGCCGGTCCTGCTCGACGGTGGCCAGGCCGTGCGACGAGCCCTCGTAGACCTTCAGGATCGAGCCCTTGACGATCTCGTGCGACTTGCGGCCCGCGGCGTCGATGGGGACGATCTGGTCGTCGTCGCCGTGGATGATCAGGGTCGGCTTGTCGAACGTCTCGAGGTCCGGGGTGTAGTCGACTTCCGAGAACTCGCGGATGCAGTCCAGCTGCCCCTTGATCCCGCCCATCATGCCCTGCAGCCAGAAGCTTTCGCGCACGCCTTCCGAAATCTTCGCCCCCGGCCGGTTGTAGCCGTAGAAGGGGATGGTCAGGTCCTTGAAGAACTGGCTGCGGTCATCGAACGTCCCCTTGCGGATGCCGTCGAAGACCTCGATCGGCAGGCCGCCCGGATTGGCGTCGGTCTTGAGCATCAGCGGCGGCACGGCGCCGATCAGGACGATCTTGGCGACCCGGCTCGAGCCGTGACGGCCGACGTAGTGGGTGATCTCGCCGCCGCCGGTCGAGTGACCGACCAGTACGATGTCCTTCAGGTCCAGCTTTTCGATCAGGGCGTGCAGGTCGTCGGCGTACTGGTCCATGTGGTTGCCGTCCCAGGTCTGGTCCGAGCGGCCGTGGCTGCGGCGGTCATGGGCGATGACGCGGTAGCCGTTCGAGCCGAGGAACTGCATCTGGCCGTCCCAGGCGTCGCCGCTCAGCGGCCAGCCGTGGCTGAACAGGACCGGCTGACCCTTGCCCCAGTCCTTGTAGAAAATCTGGGCGCCGTCGTTCGCGGTGATGAAGGCCATGGAAGTCTCTCCTGGGGTGCGGCGGGGAGGCCGGCGGGTTGTTGACGGGAGGAAGCATCGCCCGGGATGGGGTGGGCGAAAACGGAAACGATTGAAACTCAAGCTTTCCGGAACTGGTCCGTTTCAGCGCGCGATCTGGTGCTCGACGGCCCAGTCCAGCGCATAGTCGGCGACGGCCTCCCAGCCGGCGTCCATGCAGGTCCAGTGCGAGCGACCCTCGAACTGCTTGAAGTCCGTGCGGCTGGGGGCCTTGGACTGCTGCTTGTAGATGTTGCGCACCATGCTGGCGTCGGCGACCAGGTCGATCTCGCCGGCGATCAGCAGCAGGGGCGCCCGGTTCGGGTTCTTCCAGGTGATCTTGCCCGAGGCGCCGGTGACCCCGTCCCAGTAGATCTTTCCAGGGGTCGGGACGATGTAGGCGTCGTACAGGGCGGTGACCTTGTCGCGCGGGGCGGTCTGGGCGAACCGCTCGGCGAAGAATTTGCGCGACATCGTCTTCACCTTCTTCCAGCTGAACAGGTCCAGGAAGACGGGCAGGGCCGAGACGATGGCGTGGCCGCCCAGGGGAACGCCGGGCGTCGGGGCCGGGTTGATCGCCACCCCGGCGACGCCCAGCCCGCGATCCAGCAGGTGCTGGACGCAGACCCCGCCCATCGAGTGGCCGATCAGGATCGGGGTTTCGGGCAGGGCCCGGATCAGCCGCTCATAGTGATCGAACAGGTCGACCTGCCCGACCTTGGCCAGCGCCTTCTCGGGGAAGTCCCGCAGTTCGGCGGGGCTGCGGTCGTCATAGGGCCAGTCGGGCGCGACGACGGTGTAGCCCTTGGCCTCATAGCGGGCCTTGAAGCCGGCCCAGCTGGCCGAGTTCAGCCAGGCGCCGTGGATCAGCATGATGGTCTTGGACATGGTCGGCCTCCGGGAGCCGTGCGCCCCTCCGGCGCGGCATGGGGGCACCATGGGCCGGGCGGTTCCCCGGGCCTATTCTCCATGGGGTCAGACGCTTCACACCTTGGTATGAGGCGTCTCGCTTCAGGTCTCGGGCGGAACGGGAAGGGTCACGGTGAAGATCGCGCCGCCTCCGTCCGCGTTGGCCGCGCTGATCTCGCCCCCGTGCGCCTCGATGATGGAGCGGCAGATGGCCAGGCCCATGCCCATGCCGTCCGCGCGGGTGGTGAAGAAGCTGCGGAACAGCCGGTCCATCTGGTCTGGCGGCAGGCCGGGGCCCGTGTCGCGGATCGTGATCGACGCATGATCCAGCGTGGCCCGGCCCGACCGGATGTGCAGTTCGCGGGTGTCCGACCCGGCGCCGCTCATCGCCTGCACCGCATTGACCGCCAGATTGACCAGCACCTGCTGCAACTGGGTCCGGTCGGCGGCGAGGGACGGAAGATCGGGGTCCAGCACCAGCACCAGCTTCACGCCCTGGGCCTGTAGTTCGTGCTTCAGGAACAGGGCGCCGTCCTGGATCAGGGCGTTGATCGACACGGGCTCGGGCGGTCGGCGGCGATCCGCCGCCATGTCTCGGATGCGGGCGATGATGTCGCCGGCGCGCTGGGCGTCCTCAACGATCCGCTGGGTCAGGCGGAGGGCCTGGTCGACATTGGGCTCGTCCCGGCCCAGCCAGCGCAGCCCGGCGGCGGCGTTGGTGGCGATGGCGGCCAGCGGCTGGTTGACCTCATGGGCGATGGAGGCGGTCAGTTCCCCCAGCATCGACACGCGCGCAGCGTGGGCGAACTCGGCCTGGAAGCGGTTCAGCGCGGCCTGCGCCTGGACGCGGCCGGAGATGTCCACCACGCCGACCAGAAGGGTGCCGCGGGCCACGCTTTCGTCCGGGAAGGAGGCGGTGAACAGGGCGTCGAAATCCGTGCCGTCCTGTCGCCGCAGCCGGGTCTCGGTCTTCAGGTACGGCTTGCCGCCGATCGCGGCCAGCACGGCGGCGGCGAAGACGTGCGAACTGCCCTCCGGCCAGTAGGGCTCGACCGAGGGATGCAGGACGCTCCGGTCGACGGCGCCGAACATCTGCAGGGTGGTCTCGTTGACATCGACGACCCGCGTCTGCCCCATCATCCGCCGTACGAAGGCGGGGTTGGCCTCGAAATAGGCGGCGAAGTCGGTCACCCCCTCGTGCTTCAGGGTGCGAAGCATCTCGCCGACGGGGCTGAAGTCCAGCTCCCAGAAGGCCGCGGCCATGGCCTGGAACAGGCTGGAGTAGCGCCGCTCGCTCTTGCGCAGGGCCGCCTCGGCGGCCCGTCTGCGGCTGATGTCGCGGCCGATCTCGATGATCTCGACGGGCGCGCCGTCCTCGTCCCGACGCAGGGACCAGCGGGCCTCGACATGCCGCTCGGCGCCGCACGCCGCCCGGCGTGACAGTTCGCCGTCCCAACGGCCCGTTTCGAGCAACTGGGCCATGACGTCGTCCGGCGTGTCGGACGGCTCGGCGCCCAGCAGGGCGGCGACGTCCTGGCCGACCGCCTGTTCCACGCTCCAGCCGTACAGCGCGACCGACGCCGGGTTCCACGAGCGGATACGGCCGTCCAGTCCACGCGTGAAAATGCTTTCGTGCACCAGATCGAACAGGGGCTCGCGTGAACCGCCGGTCATGCCTTCCCCCTCTCTCCGGTCGAACTTCGGTCGGCGAGGCTAGGGCGGCTCGGGCCGCGGCTCAAGCCGTGTGTCCGCTGCCGGACAGGGCGCGGTCCAGGCACTCGATCAGCGTGGTCGGGGTGAACGGCTTGCGCAGCACGCACAGGGCGCCGCTGGCCCGGGCCTTGTCCAGAACCACCGCCTCGGCGCGGGCGGTGATCATGATCACCGGCTCGGTCCGCCCCCGGGCATCGAGGGTCTGCTTCAGTTCCAGACCGCTGGCGCCCGGCAGGGTGATGTCGGTGATCAGACAGTCCGGCGTGATCCCGGCGTCGAGAAAGCTCTCGGCGTCCGCAAAGCCCATGGCCCGGTGCCCCATCGATTCCACCAGCCCGGCCACGGCCTCCCGCAGGGAGTCGTCGTCCTCGACGATGGCGATGAGCGGGGGGAGGGGCACGCGAACACTTTCAGAAGCGGATCGGCATCCTGCTTCGCACCCCCGTCAGGTCTTTGAAATCATACGCTGGTGTTAGTCGTTTTTACGTACGCAGTCCGAGGGCGCCGGCCATACGCACCAGATCCGCCAGCGATTTCGCCCCCATCTTCCGCATTGCCGAGCCGCGATGGATCTTCACCGTCACCTCGCTGAGGTTCAGGTCCCCGGCCACCTGCTTGTTCATCTTCCCGGCGGTCACCAGGGCCATCACCTGCCGCTCGCGCGGCGACAGGGTCTCGAACAGGGCGCGCACGCGATCGCTGTCCCCCTCGGCCTCCCGCCGGCGGCGGTCGCGTTCGACGGCGGCGGCAGCCGCGTCCAGCATGTCCTGATCGCGGAAGGGCTTGGCCAGAAAGTCGACGGCGCCCGCCTTCATCCCGCGAACGCTCATCGGAATGTCGCCGTGGCCGGTCATCAGCACGACCGGCAGCCGCACGCCCAGCCCCTCCATCTGGCTCTGGAAGTCCAGTCCGCTCAGTCCCGGCAGGCGCACGTCCAGCACCAGGCAGCCGGGCTGGTCGGGTTCATGGGCTTCCAGAAAGGCGGCGGTCGAACCGTACTGACGGGTCTCCAGCTCCACCGAGGCGAACAGGCTGGCCAGCGCCTCGCGCAACGAGGCGTCGTCTTCCACGATATGGATGACCGGCGCCCGCATGTCCCCTCGCGCTGGATTGAAGCGGGCGAGACCCTGTCACAGGGCGCGCCCGGCGGCCTATCATACCATCGGATTAGGCGGGCCGCTTCCCTGCCGTGTCGCCCGGCCAGAGTGGGGCCGAGAACTTGGCCGCCAGATAGGTCATCAGGGCCGTCACCCGCGCCGGGCGCGGCCCGCCGCCGGGGGCGACCAGATGCAGGTCGATCGGCGGCAGGGTCCAGTCCGTCATCACCGTCGTCAGCTTCCCGGCCGCCACGTCGCGCCAGTAGATGAAGTCCGGCTGCGGCGCGACGCCCAGCCCCGCGCACAGGGCCGCCGTCAGGGCGTCGGCGTTGTTGGCCCGCATCGGTCCCAGCGGCCGGACCGTGACCTCATCGCCCGCGCCGTTCACGAACCGCCACAGCTCTGCATTGGGCAGGTAGGCGTAGCCGAGGCAGGCGTGCCTCACGAGATCGGAGGGATGCTCGGGCCGCCCGCGCTGCTCCAGATAGTCGGGCGCGGCCACCAGATGCCGCCGGATCGGGCGCAGCTTGCGCGCGGTCAGGGACGAGTCCGGCAGGGCCGCGATGCGCAGGGCGCAGTCGAACCCGCCGCCGACCAGATCGGTCACCTCGTCCGACAGGTGCAGGTCCACCGACACGTCCGGATGGGTGGCCAGGAACTCGGGCAGGGCGGGGGCGACATAGGCCATGCCGAACGACATCGGCGCGGCCAGCCGCACCAGCCCCCGCGGCTGCACCGCCTGGTCCAGCATCTCGCCCTCGGCCGCCTCGGCCTCGGACAGCATCTGGGACGCCCGCCCGGCCAGGGTCCGGCCCGCGTCGGTCAGCGAGAACCGCCGCGAGGTCCGGTGCAGCAGGGTCGTGCCCAGCCGCAGTTCCAGCCGGCTCACCGCCTTGGACACCGTGGCCTTGGACAGGGCCAGCGCTTCAGCCGCGCGGGAGAAGGACTGGGTCTCGGCGACCTTGGAAAAAATGGCCAGGGCCTCGAGATCCGGCAGTTTCGACATACGCGCTCCGCGAAACGATGAGTTTCAGGTGTTTCTATTTTGGATCGGAAGCCGATCGCTATCTTGGCGTCAAGCAATAGCGGCCCCCGACGGCGGGGGCGCGGAGACAAGACCATGATCGAGCTGCGACCGTTCGAGAGCCTGGGTGGCGCCAACCACGGCTGGCTCAATGCGAAGCACCACTTCTCCTTCGCCAACTACTATGACCCGAAGCGGATGAGCTGGGGCGGACTGCGCGTCTGGAACGACGACGAGATCGCGCCGGGCACGGGCTTCCCGCCCCACCCGCACTCGGACATGGAGATCATCACCTACGTCCGCGAAGGGGCCATCACCCACGAGGACAGCCTGGGCAACAAGGGCCGCACCGAGGCCGGCGACGTCCAGGTGATGAGCGCCGGCACCGGCATCCGTCACGCCGAGTACAACGCCGAGCCGGACCTGACCCGGATCTTCCAGATCTGGATCGAGCCGACCCGCCGCGGTGAGAAGCCGTCCTGGGGCTCGCGGCCCTTCCCCAAGGGTGACCGCGCCGGTCAGTTCGTGGTCCTCGCCTCCGGCTTCGAAGGCGACGGCGACGCCCTGCCGATCCGCACGGAAGGCCGTGTGGTCGCCGCGACACTGAAGGCCGGCGAGACCGCTGAATACCCGCTGGGGGCGACCCGTCGCGGCTATCTGGTTCCGGCCGTCGGCGAGATCGAGGTCAACGGCGTCAAGGCGAAAGCCCGCGACGGCGTGGCCATCTCCGAGGTCGAAACGATCACGGTGACGGCCCTGTCCGATGCCGAACTGGTCCTGGTCGACGCGGCATAATCCTGCCTCCGACCGGAGCGGGCCCGCGGTTCCCTGTCCTCCCCCCGACGCCGCGGGCCCGCGCTTCTTCTCCCCGAAACTGAAAAAGGGGCGGTCCCTCCGGACCGCCCCTTTCTTTCGTTTCACCCCTTCGACGGGATGTTCAGACCCCTCTGCACCGCCGGGCGGGCGAGGCCTCGCTCCAGCCAGCCCGGCACATTCTTCAGCTCATCGAACTTCACCAGATCGCCCGCTTCATAGAAGCCGATCAGGTTGCGGACCCAGCCGAGCGTCGCGACGTCGGCGATCGAATAGTCGCCCATGATCCACTCGCGGCCCTCCAGCCGGTCGTCCAGCACCTTCAGCAGGCGGGTGGCCTCGGCGACGTAGCGATCGCGCGGACGCTTGTCCTCGATCTCCTTGCCCGCGAATTTGTGGAAGAAGCCCACCTGTCCGAACATCGGCCCGATGGCGGCCATCTGGAACATGACCCACTGCAGGGTCTCGTAGCGCCCCGCCGCATCGGCCGGGATCAGCTTGCCCGTCTTCTCGGCCAGATAGACCAGGATGGCGCCCGACTCGAACAGGGCCAGCGGCTTCCCGTCCGGACCGTCGGGGTCGATGATCGCCGGGATCTTGCCGTTGGGGTTCAGCGACAGGAATTCCGGACCCCAGGTTTCGTTCTTCGTGATGTCCACCAGATGCGGCTCATACGGCAGGCCGATCTCCTCCAGCATGATGGAGACCTTCACCCCGTTCGGCGTGTTCAGCGAATACAGCTGCAGCCGCTCCGGATGTTCGGCGGGCCAGCGTTGCGTGATCGGGAAGCTGGAAAGGTCGGCCATGGGGGTGATCCTGTCTGAAGGTCCGCAGGATGTAGGCGGGCCGCAGGGAACCGCAATGTTAGCTCCATACGGCCAATTCTGACGTATCCCCCTGCTAGACTGCTCCCTCTCGTCCCCGAAGTTTTTATACGGGTAAAAATCTGGCCGACACGACCCTTCCCGTCGCTTGAAGCCCGCCACCACGGGGTTTCCGTCCAGTAGACGTTCTGGACGATCTGGACGTTCTGGACGGTGTTTTCATCGTCTACCGGTTCCCGCTCACTGGACCCGGCGCGCGCGGAGGGGCAATGGAGACGGCATGACATTCCCGACCCCGTCCCCCGCCGAATGGAAGGCCCTCGCCGAGAAGGCGCTGAAGGGCAAGCCATTGGAAAGTCTCGTTCATCTGGACGCGGACAACCTGGTCACCCGCCCGCTCTACGCCGGGGCCACCGGCGGCGAGACCGTGTTCGCCCCGCGTCCGTCGGACGCCGACGGGCGCGCCTGGGACCTCCGGACCCTGGTCGAGGGCGATGATCCGGCCGCGGTCAACGCCGCCGTGCTGGCCGACCTTCAGGGGGGCGCCGCCTCGGTGGTGCTGGCCGGCGCCGTGCTGGCCGACAGCGAGCCTCTGGGGCAGGCGCTGGACGGCGTGGCGCTGGAGCTGGCGGCGGTCGGTCTCGACGCGGGCCTCGACGGCCCTGACGCGGCCAATGCGCTGGCGGTGGCGGCCAAGGGCTCGCCGCGCGCCAGATTGATGTTCCACATGGACCCGATCTCGGCCTTCGCCGCGGCGGGCGCGGCCCCCCGGGCGATCGGCGAGCATCTGACGCTGGCGGCCAACACCGCCGCGCGTCATGCGGGCGCCTATCCGGAGGCCACCTTCTTCATGGCCTCGGGCCGGGTGGCGCACGAGGCGGGCGGATCCATCGCCCAGGAACTGGCCTTCGCCTGCGCCAATGCGGTGGCGTTGATCGGCGCCGCCATCGAGGCAGGGATGGACCCCGAGGCGGCGCTCAAGGGCACGGTTCTGAGTGTGGCCGTCGATCAGGAGTATTTCGACGGTCTCGCCAAGGTCCGCGCCCTGCGCCTGATGTGGCGCACCCTGTCCAACGCCTGGGGTCATGAAACTCCGGCGCGGATCGAGGTCCGCTCGTCCCGGCGGATGCTGTCCGGTCGTGATCCGTGGCCGAACCTGCTGCGACTGACCGCGGCGGGCTTCGCGGGCGCGGTCGGCGGCGCCGACGCGGTGGTTCTGGACGGCTTCACCCGCGCGGAGGGCCGTCCCGACGCCTTCGCCCGGCGTCAGGCCCGCAACACCCAGCTGGTTCTGATGGAAGAGGGCAGCCTCGGCCGGGTCGACGACCCCGCCGCCGGCAGCTGGTATCTGGATCACCGCACCCGCGAGCTGGCCGAGGCCGGCTGGGCGGAGTTCCAGGTCATCGAGGCCGAGGGCGGTCTGGTCGCGGCCCTGTCCGGCGATCTGGTCCAGTCCCGCGTCGCCCGCGCCCGCGAAGGTCTGGAGCGGTCCCTCAAGGACGGCGGCAAGCAGATGGTCGGCGTGACCAAATTCGTCGATCCCGAGCCGCTCCCCACCACGGTCGAGCCCGGCCGTCCGGCTCCCGTCGCGAGCGGCGGCGACGCCTGCACGCCCCTGACGCCGGTCCGTCTGGCCGCGCCCTTCGAAGCCGGGGAGGCCGCCCGATGAGCACGCCCAAATTCTCGACCCTGCCGCTCGACCTGTCGCCGACCGGGACCGGCCCGGACCGCGCGCCCTGGACCACGCCCGAGGGTCTGACCGTCGCCCCCGCCTATGACGCCTCGGCGCTGGACGGGCTGGACTTCATCCACGGCCTGCCGGGCATCGCGCCCTATCATCGCGGTCCCTATCCGACGATGTACGCGGGCAATCCGTGGACCATCCGCCAGTATGCGGGCTTCTCGACCGCCGAGGAGTCCAACGCCTTCTACCGCCGCAACCTGGCCGCCGGTCAGAAGGGCCTGTCGATCGCCTTCGATCTGGCCACCCACCGGGGTTACGACAGCGACCATCCGCGCGTGAAGGGCGACGTCGGCATGGCCGGCGTGGCCATCGACAGCATCTACGACATGCGCACCCTGTTCGACGGCATCCCGCTCGACCAGATGTCGGTCTCCATGACCATGAACGGCGCCGTGCTGCCGATCCTGGCCCTCTACATCGTGGCGGCGGAAGAGCAGGGGGTGGCGCATAGCGCCCTGACCGGGACCATCCAGAACGACATCCTCAAGGAGTTCATGGTCCGCAACACCTACATCTATCCGCCGGCTCCCAGCATGCGGATCATCGCGGACATCTTCGCCTGGACCGCCGAGCACGCGCCCAAGTTCAACTCCATCTCGATCAGCGGCTACCATATGCAGGAGGCGGGAGCCTCCGCCGATCTGGAGCTGGCCTACACCCTGTCGGACGGCATCGAGTACCTGAAGGCCGGGGTCGAGGCGGGCATGGACGTGGACCGGTTCGCGCCGCGCCTGTCCTTCTTCTGGGCCATCGGCATGAACTACTTCATGGAGGTGGCCAAGATGCGCGCCGGCCGCCTGCTGTGGGCCGAGGCCGTGGCGAAGTTCGGGGCCAAGGACCAACGCTCCCTGTCCCTGCGCGCCCACTGCCAGACCTCCGGTTGGTCGCTGGCGGCGCAGGACGTGTTCAACAACGTCTCGCGCACCATGGTCGAGGCCATGGCGGCGGCGGGCGGCCAGACCCAGTCGCTGCACACCAATGCGCTGGATGAGGCCCTGGCCCTGCCGACCGACTTCTCGGCCCGCATCGCCCGCAATACCCAGATCCTGCTCCAGCAGGAGACCGGCCTGACCAAGGTCATCGATCCGTGGGGCGGCAGCTTCTACGTCGAGCGCCTCACCCATGAACTGGCCGAACGCGCCCGCGCCCACATGGCCGAGGTCGAGCAACTGGGCGGCATGGCCAAAGCCATCGAGGCGGGCATTCCCAAGCTCCGCATCGAGGAGTCCGCCGCCAGGACCCAGGCCCGCATCGACACCGGCCAGCAGACGGTGGTCGGGGTGAACAGCTATTTCAGCGACACCCCCGACGACATCCCGATGCTCAAGGTCGACAACGCCGCCGTTCTGGCCGCCCAGATCGACAAGCTGAAGCGCCTGCGCGCCGAGCGGGACGAAGCGGCGACCGAAGCCGCCCTCGGCGCCCTGACCAAGGGCGCGCACGGCACGGAGAACCTGCTGCAACTGGCCGTCGAGGCCGCCCGCGCCAAGGCCACGGTCGGTGAGATCTCCGACGCGCTTGAGGCCGCTTTCGGCCGTCACATCGCCACGGTGAAGACCGTCTCCGGCGTCTATGCGAAGGAAGCGGGCAAGGACCCGAAATTCAGCGGCGCCCGCGACATGGTCGCCGCCTTCGTCGAGAACGACGGCGGTCCGCCGCGCATCCTGATCGCCAAACTGGGGCAGGACGGCCATGACCGGGGCCAGAAGGTCATCGCCACCGCCTACGGCGACCTCGGCCTCGAGGTGACGGCGGGCAGCCTGTTCCAGACCCCCGCCGAGGCCGCGAAGGAGGCCGTGGACAAGAACGTCCACGCCGTCGGCGCCTCGTCACTGGCGGCCGGTCACCTGACCCTGGTGCCCGAGCTGAAGGCCGAGCTGGAGAAGCTGGGGCGGTCGGACATCATGATCGTGGTCGGCGGCGTCATCCCGCCGTCGGACGTGCAGCCCCTGCTCGAAAGCGGGGCCGCCGCCGTCTATCCGCCCGGCTCAGTGGTGGCGGAGACCGCTATCGATCTGATTGAAAAGCTGAATCAGCGCCTCGGCTACGCCCAGAAGGGCTAGGGCCGGACCCGCGACGGCAGGGCCTCGACCTCATCGGGGCTCAGCCGTTTCACGATCCGCGCCGTGCAGGTCGAGACATTCTCGGAGCGCAGGGACGGCCCGCGCGTGTGCAGGCCGATGCTTTCGCCGACGCAAGCCCGTCCGCCGCCGGTCCGGCTGACCACCGTCAGGCCGGTCGACACGGTCAGGCCGCGGCAGCCGCCGCTCTGCAGCTGGTACACCTCGTTCCGGCCCGCGCGAAGGTAGGCGGTGGTGTCGCCGTCCGTGCGATAGTTGGTGACGGTCTGCGGCAGGAAGCACTGACGCGGAGCTTGCTCACGCGGCGTCGGAGCGGGGCCGATCCCGGCTGTGACGGTCGCGGCGGCGATGATGAGCGGCAGAGTCCTCAGCATGACGAAAACCTCACGGCCGGTGATTGGCGGGCAGAGCCTCAATCTCTTCCGCCGTCAGCTTGCGGCTGATGCGGACGCGGCAGACCTCGGTCGGCGAGGTCGAGCCGGGCACGACCACCCGCGCCCAGTCGTCGGTGCACAGCCGGGTCCCGGCCATGCCGCCGATGTCCGGTACGACGGCCAGTCGGGTGGCGAAGTCCAGATCGCGGCAACCGCCGGCCGCGCTCAGCTCATAGACGTCGCTGCGGCCCACGCGCAGGAAGACCTGGTCCGGCCGTCCCTGACGGAAGTTGTTCACCTGCTGGACGCTGAAGCACTGGCGCGCCCGCGGCGGGCTGTCTGCGGTCTCGGTTCCGGTGGTCGGGGCGCAGGAGGCCGCCAGCAGGGCGGTCGCCGACAGGCTCAGGCAGGTCAGGACGGACGTACGCATCGATGATCCCTCAAATAGCCCCCGCCGAGCTCAACCGTCGGATGTTCCCGTCGGTTGCGCAAGCCCCTTCGACCCGCTGAAGCGGCGCGGATCGACGCGGGCCGCCAGGTCCCGCGCCAGCGGCGACGGCGTCCCGGTCGCCAGCGCGGCCACGTGTTCAGCCAGAAGGGGGGAGGCGCAGAACCCGCGCGATCCCATGCCGCCCAGGACGAACAGTCCTTCGTCCAGCCCCCCGGCCAGCGGAAGCCGGTCCGGCGTGGTCGCCCTGACGGCGACCCGGCCCTGCGACGGGCCGCGCGCGCTGATGCGGGCAGCCAGTCCCGGCAGGCGGGCCGCCACCGTCTCCAGATTGCGCAGGGAGGCCGTCTCCGAAACCTCGGGCGCCGTGACGCCCCGGTCGTGGGTGGCGCCGTACAGCAGGCCTTCCCCGGTCGGAACCGCGTAACCGCCCCAGGCGGCGGGGCCCCCGGTTACCTTCGTGATCGTGTCCGCCTGCCCGGCGACCGGAGCCAGCGGAATATCGGGGGCCAGCGCCGCATTGCCCCAGCCGGCGGCCAGCACCACGACCTCGGCCTCGGTGATGGTCCCGCCGTCCGGCCCGGTCAGCCGCCAGACGCCATCCTGACGCGCCAGCCCGGCGACCTCGGCCCGGATGGCCTCCGCGCCCGCCAGCCAGTCGTCCAGCACGGCGGCGGGCCGGATCGCCATGGCGTCCCGCATCCACAGCCCGCCGGTCTCCACCGGCTCCGCCAGCCGGGCGGCGCAGGCCTCCGCGTCCAGCACGGTCATCGCGCCCTCGGGCCACAGGTCCTGCGCGGCCACCTTGGCGTGGCGGTTGGCGTCGCGTGGCGCCTGTTCCAGCTGCACCACGCCCTTCGCCCGCACGGCGTCCGGTACAGCGGCGTACAGGGCCGCCGCCCTTTCCAGCGCCGAGGCGTAGAGGGCGGCGATGCTCCGGTCTCCGGCGTCCAGCCGCGGCGTCACCAGCGAGGCGGCGAAGCCCGAGGCCCCGGCTCCGGGCCGGTCGGCCTCAATCACGGTCGGCCGCAGCCCGAGCCCGCTGAACGCCCGGGCCAGGGCAGCCCCCGCGATCCCCGCGCCGACGACGGCGATCCGTGGCGTCGCTTCGGCGTGGAGGACGTCCGGCAGGCGGGCCTCCAGCCGTTCCCGCTTGCGGCCGTGGCCGGGCGCCTTGGCGACGGTGAAGCCGCGCTCCGCCAGCCCGCGCCGGACCATGCCGGCGACGGTGAAGGTGGCCACCCTTGCGCCGGGGGCCGACCGGGCGGCGATCAGGTCCATGACGGCGTCGGACCACATGCCCGGATTGGTCGAGGGCGCGAAGCCATCCAGGAACCACGCGTCCGCCCGGCCCGACCATTGCTCCAGCACGGTGTCCACCGGCCCGATCATCAGGTCGAGCGTGGCGTTGAAGGCGGGCAGGTCCATCCGGTGCAGGCCCGGCGTCGGCGCCGGCCAGACCGCCAGCAGGGCCTCGACCGCGTCCCGGATCTCCGGCCAGGCGGACAGGGCGCGAGCGGCCTCGTCGCGGGTCAGGGGGAAGCCCTCGACCGAGGCGATGTGCAGATGTCCCCCGGCGGGGCCTTCCCGCCGCCACAGGTCCAGCAGGGCGGCGATATTCAGTCCTGTGCCGAAGCCCAGTTCTGCGACGGTGAAATGCCGCCTCCCGGTCCAGGCGTCCGGCAGACCGCAGCCGGTCAGGAAGACCGCCCGGGTCTCGGCCAGACCGTCCTCGCGGGAGAAATAGACATCGCCGAACCGGCCGGACTGCGGCGCGCCGTCATCGGTCCAGAACAGCCGGGGCGAACGGTCGTCGGTCATGCCCCGCACCTACACGGGTGCGGGCGGGCAAGGAAGGTCAGTGGTGCGCCGGTTCCGCGGCGGGCGGATGCGCGGGCTCCGCCGCATGGGCGTCGGCGGCGGGAGGCTTCGCGGCGGCGGGATCGGACGGGGTGTCCGCATGGGGCTCGGCTTCGGCCGGGGTGTCCTGTCCGCCCGCGGCGGCGGCGGCCTGGGCGGCGGCTTCCTCCATCGTCAGGATCGAGGTGTCGGCCTCGCCATGGGCCTCTTCGTGCGCCGGTTCCTCGTGCGCTTCCTCCGCCTTCTGGCAGGCGGCCAGGCTGAGGGCGGCGGCGAGGGCGATCAGGGCGGTCAGGCGCATCGGGCGTCCTTGTGCGAGGCCGGAAGAGGCGTCGGTCCGCCTCCGATTATGCTGGTTCGCGGCCATGAAAAAGGGCCGCCCTTGCGGACGGCCCTTCGGACGGGGCGATGAGGCCCCGATCAGGTTCCAGCCTTAGTGGGCGGGCGCCGGGGCGGCCGGGGCGGCTTCGGTCGCCGGGGCGGTCGTCGCAGCCTGGGTGGCGGCGGTGGTGGCTTCGGCGGCCTCGGTCGCCGCTTGCTGGGCGTCGGTCGCCGCGGTCTGCGCGGCGTTGGCGGCGTCCTGGGCCGTGGTGGCGGCGGCGGTCGCGTCAGCCGAGGCGTCGGCGGCCTTCTCTTCTGCGGCCGGCTGGCAGGCGGCCAGCGCCATGGCGGCGGCGGAGGCGACGATCAGAGCAGTGATGCGCATCGGGTAGTCCTTTCAGAAGGTTCGCGGGGTGTTGAGTCCCCGCAGTCCTGAGCTAAGGGGAAGCCGAGGCCTGACGCAAGTTAAAATCTCACGCGTTCGTGAACGCCCGTAACATAGATGGGAGCAGCTGAAAGCTTGGCGTTTTCAGACGATTTCTGGGTGTCGTCTGGACGCGAGCGCGTCCGACTACTCGGTCGGCGCGGCCGACAGGGTCTCTTCCATCTCGGCGAACGAGGGCTGCGCCGGCGACGGAATGTCGCCCCGGCCGATCTCGACCGAGATCTGGGCGGCGTTGCCGTGCAGGTGGGCGACCAGCACCGACTGGATGATCTTGTAGTAGGCCGCTTCCTCGTCGACGATCGACTTCAGGCGGGCGGCGAGCGGGCCCACCAGGCCGTAGGCCAGGAACACGCCCATGAAGGTGCCGACCAGGGCGCCGCCGATCATGCCGCCCAGGATTTCCGGCGGCTCGGTGATCGAGCCCATGGTCTTGATCACGCCCAGCACGGCCGCGACGATGCCCAGGGCGGGCAGGGCGTCAGCGAGGTTCTGCAGCGCGTGCGGCGCGCCGAGGTGCTCGTGGTGATGCTTCTCCAGCTGCTTCTCCATGGCGTCCTCGATCTGGTGCGGATCCTCGAGGTTCATGGTCATCATGCGCAGGGTGTCGCAGATGAAGTCCGTGGCGAAATGGTCCTTCAGCACCTTGGGGTACTTCTGGAAGATGGTGCTCTCGGCCGGCTTCTCGATGTGGCTTTCCAGCGCGATGACGCCCTTGGACTTCATCGTCTTGGTCAACTGGAACAGCAGCGACAGCAGGTCCTTGTAGTCCTGCTTCTTCCACTTCGGTCCGGCGAAGGTCTTGCCCAGCCCCCCCAGCGAGGACTTCAGCACCGGCACGCTGTTGGAGATCAGGAAGGCGGCGATGCCCGCGCCGCCGATGGCCATGAGTTCGTGAGGCGCGGCGTGGATGATCACGTCGAACTTGCCGCCCGAGATGGCGTAGCTGCCGAACACGAGGGCGAACAGCAGCACGATGCCGATAATCTGGAACATGGAAGACGGGGAGCCCCAACGCGCGCGAGAGGCTCGTATCTTCGTTGTTAATGATTAACCGGCGATTGCCGAAACCATCCGCATTTCTGCGGGGACGGGCTCAGAGCCGGGTTTCGCCACTCAGGATGGTCGCCCGGGCCGCATCGGTCAGCTTGGTGTAGCCGCTCTTTCCGCCGCGCACGTACAGGGCGCCGTCCACCTTGTCCGGATCGAAGCCGTCGGCGACCAGATCGACCTTGCGATACTTGAAGGTGCCGGTGGTCTCGGCCTCCTTGATCAGGCGCACGAAGGCCGGGCGGGCGTAGGACGGAAGCTCCTGATCCACCCATTCGGCGAACACCTTGGCCGAGAAGCGGCCGTCGACCACCAGGGCGACCATGCCGGCCTTGCCTTCCTGACCCGGGACCGGGACGCCGTAGGCCACGACCTCCTTGATGCCCGGCGCGTCGGCCAGTCGCTGCTCGACCTCGGCGGTCGAGACGTTCTCGCCCTTCCAGCGGTAGGTGTCGCCGATCCGGTCGATGAAATAGATGTAGCCGTCGGAGTCCTGCTTCATCAGGTCGCCGGTGCGGAACCAGCGGTCGCCGCGCACGAAGACGTCGCGCAGGATCTTCTTCTCGGACGCCGCCTTGTCGGCATAGCCGGAGAAGGCGTGCCGGGTGTCGTCGCCGATCATGCCGATCGCCTCGCCGACCTCGCCCGGCCGGGCCAGTTCGCACAGGCCGTTGGCGCCGCGCACCGGCAGCTCCGTGTCGATATCGAAGCGGACCAGCCGGCAGTTGATCTGCTTTTTCAGGAAGCCCGGGATGCGGCCGATCGCGCCGGCCTTGCCGTCGAAATTGAACAGGGAGACGTTGCCTTCGGTGGAGCCGTAGAACTCCATGATGTTCGGCACGGCGAACCGCTTCTGGAAGTCTTCCCAGACGTCGGGACGAAGGCCGTTGCCGAACGCCAGACGCAGTTTGTGGCTCCGCTCGTCGGGGCTCTCCGGGCAGTTCACCAGATAGCGGCACAGCTCGCCGATGTAGACGAACAGGGTGGCGCCCGAGGCCTTCACGTCCGGCCAGAAGCTGGACGCCGAGAAGCGCTTGCGCAGCACCAGCTTGCCACCGTTCAGCAGGGCAGGGCCGATGCCGACCAGACCGCCGGTGGAGTGGTACAGCGGCAGGACGTTGAAGGTCACGTCCTTGTCCGTCGCCGCGGTCGCTCCGGCGAAGGCGCGCATATAGGTGCGGGCGCGGGCGTGGGTGATCTTGGCCGCCTTGGGCAGGCCGGTGGTGCCCGAGGTGTAGATGTACAGGGCCGTGTCGCGGTTGGTCAGGCCCGAGCGCACCGAGCGCGCCGGGCGCACCGAGGAGCCGCTGCGGACCGGCTTGTCCAGGCCGCGGCGTTCATCGGCCTCGTCCGCGTCGGACAGGCCCAGGACCCACAGCATCATGTTGCGGTCGACCAGAGGACGGGCGTCCTCCACCTTGCGCCAGCAGTCCTCGTCGGTGACGACCTGCGAGGCGTTCGAGATGGTCAGGCAGTGGGCCAGGGCATGGCCGGTCAGGTTGGTGTTGATCAGGGCGGTCCCGACGCCGACCTTGGCGAAGCCCATCCAGGCGGCGATGTATTCCGCCCGGTTCTGCATCACCAGGGCGACGGTGTCGCCGCGCTTCAGCCGGCGGCTGATCGCCCAGTGGCCGAAGCGGTTGGCCATGGCGTCGAGGTCGCGATAGCTGATGCTGCGCCGGTCGTCCTGGACCGCGATGTTGTCGGGGAATTTGTCGACCGCCTCTTCCCAGTCGTCACAGACCAGGTCCGTGCTGTCCATGGTGATCGGCTTGATGCGTCCCAACAGCAGGCGCAGGCCTTTCACGAACCGCATGTCGCGTCGGATGTTCGCTACCAGACCCATAGTCACGTCCACTCGTCAGAAGCCCCCTCCGGTGATGAACAAGCGCACCCTCCGGGTCAACCGGCGGGGGAATCCTCGAGGCGTTTTTGACGGCTTGCGAACGGTTTGCGACCGGATTGATCGTGGGGCGTGGCGCCGATGCGGCGGTGACGCAAGGTCAGGTCACGGGGGTGGGACCGCCGTCGCCCCGATCCATTCCTGCCGCAACTGTGTCGGGAACAGTGTTTCTTCGGGACATTCGCCGTGTTCGCGGAACCGTGATCTTCGCGTCGGGTTCTGGACCCCACGCAAAGGAGGAACACGATGTCCGTGACCTATACCGATGATCGCGCCGAGATGCGTGAGGATACCTTCGTCCCCGTCTATGCCCGCACCAAGAGCCGTGCGCGCAGGAAGGGCGGCGTGCGCACCTGGATGATCCTGGCGCCGATCGGCGCCGTGCTGGTCGGCGGCGCCGCCGCGGCCATGATGATGAACCCGGGCGCAGAGCCCGAGCCGGCGGCGCTCGCCGAGCCCGCCGCCACCGGTCCGGTCCTGCCGGCCGCGCCCGCGCCGCTGCCGATGGAAGCGGCGCCCGAGGCTC
>NZ_DASWWG010000047.1:0-6611 GCF_036400995.1 Brevundimonas sp. | reverse complement strand
TCTTGGCCTTGCGCAGGTTGAAGAACAGCTTCTTCTGCGCGGCGGTGGTGCCCATCTTCACGAGGGACCAGCTGCGCAGGATGTATTCCTGGATCGAGGCGCGGATCCACCACATGGCGTAGGTCGCCAGGCGGAAGCCCTGGTCCGGATCGTATTTCTTGACGGCCTGCATCAGGCCGACGTTGCCCTCGGAGATCACTTCGCCGATCGGCAGGCCGTAGCCGCGATACCCCATGGCGATCTTGGCCACGAGACGAAGGTGCGAGGTCACGAGACGGTGGGCGGCTTCCGGGTCCTGGTGCTCGGTCCAGCGCTTCGCCAGCATGAACTCCTCGTCCTTGGCCAGCATCGGAAACTTGCGGATTTCCGTGAGATAGCGCGACAGCCCTTGTTCAGGCGACATCACCGCGAGCGTAGTATTGGAAGCCATATTCGTGGTCCCTCCGACCGTATTTCCGAGCGGGTCCATCGGTATCGGCCACCGAATGTGCGCCGACGCCTCACCCCTCAACCGGATAGATGGGAACGGGTTTCCGTCTTTGTCAGGGGCGGATTGTCACACGAAAGCGTGACCGTTGCCCGGGCGCCACTACGCCGGTCGAGGGAGCTTATAGCGGATAGTCAGTCCTGAATCAAGACTGACTATCTAGACCCAGGATGTCCCGGTAGGTGGGGTGCGTCACGTCCGCGAATTCCGGATGCTTCTGCAGATAGGCGGCGAAGAAGGAACAGACCGGCAGGATCAGCAGGCCGCGCCTGCGGGCGTCGGCGAGGACGTGCCGGGTCAGGCGGCTGGCGATCCCGCGACCCTCAAGCCGCGGCGGCGTCCAGGTCTTGGTGATCATCAGGTTGGGCGGCGAGAGATTGTAGCTGACGAAGGCGATCTCGCCGTCGATCTCCAGCTCGTAGCGACCGGCTTCCGGACGGTCATGGATATCGGGGTCGGTCATCAGCGGGCCCCTACAGGGCCGACAGCAGGGCTTCGAGCGACTGCATGTCAGCGGGCGGCGTGGTCTCGAACCGTAATGCCTCGCCGGTCACGGGGTGCACAAAGCCCAGCACGGCGGCGTGCAGCGCCTGTCGGGTCAGGCCCGCCTCGCTGATAGCGGCGCGCACCTGTGTCGCCGGGCTGCCGGAGCCGTAGACCGGATCGCCGAGGATCGGCGCGCCCTTCGACGCCAGGTGCACCCGGATCTGGTGGGTCCGTCCCGTATGCAGGGTGCAGGCGACGCGGGCGGCCAGGGGCGCCCCGCCGGCGCGGGCGGGCTCGCCGAACGTGCGCTGGACGACGTAGTCGGTGATGGCGTTGCGGCCGCCGGATTTCAGCACGGCCAACTTCTTCCGATCGGAAGACGACCGGCCGATCAGGGTCTCGATCCGCGCCCGCACGGGGCTCGGCGCGCCCCGCGTCAGGGCGATGTAGGTGCGCTCGATGTCGTGGGTTGCGAACAGCGCCGACAGGCCCGCGTGGGCGCGATCGGTCTTCGCGGCGACCATGACGCCGGATGTGTCCTTGTCCAGCCGGTGCACGATCCCGGGGCGGGCGACGCCGCCGATGCCCGACAGGCTGTCCCCGCAATGGGCCAGCAGGGCGTTGACCAGCGTTCCGGTCTCGGATCCCGGCGCCGGGTGGGCGGCCATCCCCGCGGGCTTGTCGATCACGATCAGCTCGGCGTCCTCATAGAGGACGGTCAGGGGGATAGCCTCGGGCTGGGGATCGGCGGGGGCGACCGGGGGCAGGGTGATGGCGTACCGGCCCGGCCGGGCCTTGGATGAGCCGCCGGAGACCGGCTGTCCTTCGAACGTCACCGCCCCTTCGGCCAGCAGCGCCTGCAGTCGCGCCCGCGACAGGTCCGGGAAGACCTCCGCCAGCGCCTTGTCCAGACGAACGCCGGCCGTCTCGATACTGGCTTCCAGCACCGTCGCGTCGTCGTCTTCGGCTGTCAGTTGCAGGTCGTCGGCCACCGGGTTCTCCACCCGTGCCGGTCTAGCACGGGCGGGCGCGGCGGGGTCAAACCGGGCGCCCGCGCCGAAGCGTAGCCATTCCGGGCGGGAAATGGTAAATATCGAGGGTCTTCGGGGGAGGGCTTCCCATGCGTATCGCCGTCTTGAGCATGGTTCTGATCGTCGCCAGCGCGCTGCTGGGCAGTTGCGCCACGATGAGCGAGGAAGAATGTCTGGCCGGCGACTGGAGCGGCCGTGGCTTCTCCGACGGCGCGGCGGGGTATGCCCAGAGCCGTCTGGGCGAGCACGCCGAAGCCTGCAGCAAGCACGGCATCACCCCCGACGACAGTGCCTATCGCGCCGGCTGGGCGCAGGGTGTCGTGCGCTATTGCACCCTGCCCAACGGCTTTGCACAGGGGCGCAGCGGCGCGGCCTACAACGGCGTTTGTCCCCGCGATCTGGAGCAGGATTTCCTGCCCGCCTATCAGGATGGCCAACTGGTCTATGCGGCCGAGCAGGCGATCTCGAACGCCCGCAGCACGGTCGACAGCCTCGGCGCCCGACTGGAAGAGCTGGACGACAAGATCGTCGCCAAACAGGCCGAGCTTCGCCAGGACGGGCTGACGGACGAGCAGCGCGACCAGATCCGTAATCGCATCCAGGAAATCCGGCGCGAGCGGGACGACACCGAACGCGAGTGGCGCCGCGCCCAGCGCGAGGTCGATGACGCCGAGCGCAACGCCCGCGACGTCCGCTATCGTCTGCAGCGTACCTACGGCGCCTGGTAGGGCTCAGCGAACCGAGGCGTCGATCGTCAGCGTCGCCCAGTCGCTGGTGAAGGGCCCGCCCGGCTCTGCCGGAGGCGTCAGCGCAACGGCGCTCAGGAACACCGGACCGGTCAGGTCGGCCGGCAGCACGATCAGGCCCGACCGGTCCGTGGTCAGCCGTCGGCGGCCCTGTGACGGGGTGGAGACGAAGACCGCCTGTCCGCCGCGGGGCTGACCGTTCTCCAGCAGCCGCCAGCCCTCGTCAGCCGCCACGAACTCCAGCGCCGCGCCGGTGGGGCGGGACGGGGCCAGGCCGTCACAGGTCGCGATGCAGGCCAGCAGCTTCAGATGCTTGGTGTAGGTCTCGCGCATCGCGCCGTCGCGGGCGACCGCGGCGTGGGCCGCGGCGGCCACATCGGGGGGCGCGCCGATCTCATCCAGATAGTGCTGGATCTCATCCGCGCCGACACGGATCGGCATGGGAGTCAGGTCCACCGCGACCACGATCCCGTTCTGGTGCGCGGGCGCCGCCGCGGGCCAGTCCAGGGTCAGTCGTGTGATGCGGTCCCCGGTCGCCGGGGCGGAGATGAGCGGGGTGTCCGCCGCGCGGGCCCTGACGCGGGCGATGCGCTCCGGGCGGAGGCCGGTCTCGATGTCGGGGAAGCGCCCCGATCCGATGCCCAGAAGGATCGGTTGCCCGGCGACGAGACGGCCGGACGAGGTCAGGAAGGTGTCGTGGGCGAGCGCCGCGGCGGGCGTGGCGGCGAGGATCACCCCGGCCACGCCCGCGCGCAGCGTCCGGATCACGCGGCCTTCTTTTCCAGCTTGGCGTCCCACTGACCCAGCGAGGCCAGGCCGTTCATGCGGGCGCGGTGGTGGAAGGCGGCCTGGGCCTTGGCGACGTTCTCCGCCTTGCCCGACCAGGCGCGCTGCGGCGCGGCCTGCAGGGCGCGGCCGTAGGAGAAGGTCATCTTCCAGGGGAAGCCGCCGATGCGGTTCATGGCGTCGAGGTGGGCGGTGGCCTGCTCGTCCGTCTGGCCGCCCGACAGATAGGCGATGCCCGGAACGGCCGACGGCACGGTGGCCTTCAGGCAGGCGATGGTGCGCTCGGCGACTTCATCGACGGTCGCCTGACGGACGCTGCCCTTGCCCGAGATGACCATGTTCGGCTTCAGGATGATGCCCTCCAGCGCCACGCGCTGCTCGGCCAGCTCGTTGAAGACGGTCTGCAGCACCTGACGGGTGACTTCATCGCAGCGGGCGATGTCGTGCGAGCCGTCCATCAGCACTTCCGGCTCGACGATCGGCACGATCTGCTCCTGCTGGCAGATGCGGGCGTAGCGGGCCAGGGCGTGGGCGTTGGTCTTGATCGCGCCCCAGGTCGGGATGCCGTCGGCGATGTCGATGACGCCGCGCCACTTGGCGAAGCGGGCGCCGCGCTCGTAGTGGGCGCGCAGGCGCTTGGACAGGCCGTCCAGACCCTTGGTCGCCGTCTCGCCGGGGAAGCCGGCCATCTTCGACGCGCCCTTGTCCACCTTGATGCCCGGGATCGAACCGGCGGCCGAGATCAGCTCGACCAGCGGGGTGCCGTCCTTGGCGTCCTGGTACAGGGTCTCCTCGAACAGGATCACGCCCGAGATGTGCTCGCGCATCGTCTGCTCGGCGCGGAACATCAGCTCGCGATAGTCGCGGCGGTTTTCCTCGGTGTTCTCGACGCCGATCGCGTCGAAGCGCTTCTTGATCGTGCCGGTGGATTCGTCAGCCGCCAGAATGCCCTTGCCGGGCGCGACCATGGCTTCGGCCACCTGATTCAGAGCCGCCAGATCCATCGCATTTCCCCTGAGTTGGTAAGTTGCGTGCGGCATAGCGCCGAACGCGGACGAAGTCATCACGTCTTGTTACAGTGAAGGCCTCAGCGGCCGGTGAAGACCGGCGTTTCGCGCTTCACGAAGGCGGTGACGGCGGCCCGGGCGTCCTCGGTCCCCATCAGGGCGCGGACCTCGTCGTAGATCGTCGAGGCGGCGGCCTCGGGGTCCTGCTGGGCGAGGCGGGCGGACTTCAGGGTCGCGGCGACACCGAGCGGCGCCTGGGCCGCGATCCGCTGGGCGATCTCCACGGCGCGCTCCAGCGCCTGGCCCGGCGCGACGATCTCCTGCACCAGCCCCAGCTGGCGAGCCTGTTCGGCGTTGAACTCGTCGCCGGTCAGCAGCCAGCGCATGGCGTTCTGGTAGCCCCCGGCCCGGGCCATGCGGATCGTGGCGCCGCCGAAGGGGAAGATCCCGCGCGCGACCTCGATCTGGGCGAAGGTCGCGCTCTCGTCGGCCACGACGATCTCCGCCGCCAGCGCCAGCTCAATGCCCAGCGTCAGGCATTTGCCATGCACGGCGACCACCATCGGCTTGGGACACCGCTCGGCGTAGAGGCCCCACGGATCGATACGGGCGCCGCCGGTGATGCTGTCGCCCGCCGCGACGCGCGGGGCGACGTCGGCCAGGTCCAGTCCCGCGGTGAACATCGCGCCGTGGGCGAACAGCACGCCGCACCGGATCTCCGGCGCATCGGCCAGATCCGTGTAGGCCCGGGCCAACTCCGCCAGCATGTCGAAGGTGAAGGCGTTGCGCTTCTCGGGTCGGTTCAGCCCGATCAGGCGAACATGGCCGCGATCCTCGATGGTGATGGTCCCGGCCATGTCTTCTGTCCCTTACTTGACCTGCAGCGCCTCGACGCCGGGCAGGGGCTTGCCCTCCATCCACTCCAGGAAGGCGCCGCCCGCCGTGGACACGAAGGTCATGTCGTCGGCGACCTTGGCATGATGCAGGGCTGCGACGGTGTCGCCGCCACCGGCGACGGCGACCAGCTTGCCGGCCTTGGCCAGTTCCGCCGCGTGTTGGGCGGCGGCCACGGTGGCGCGGTCGAACGGCGGCACCTCGAACACGCCCAGCGGGCCGTTCCAGATCAGGGTCTTCGACGCATCCATCGCCGCGATCAGGCGGGCGACGGTCTCGGGACCGGCGTCCAGGATGCGGTCGTCGGCCTGGATGGCGTCCAGCCCGCGCACGTCCGGCTCCACGCCCGGCGTCAGCCCCTTGGCCGTCACCACGTCGACCGGCAGCAGCAGTTCGCAGCCCTTGGCCTCGGCCTCGGCCATGATCTCGCGCGCGGTGTCGGCCAGGTCCTTCTCGCACAGCGAGGCGCCGACATCGTGCCCTTGGGCGAACAGGAAGGTGTTGGCCATGCCGCCGCCGATGGCGAGGCGGTCCAGCTTGCCGACGAGGTTCTTCAGCAGGTCCAGCTTGGTCGAGACCTTGGATCCGCCGACGATGCCGATGACCGGCTTCTGCGGATTGCCCAGGGCGGCGTCCAGCGCGTCCAGCTCGCGGCGCATCGACTCGCCCGCATACGCGGGCAGCAGGCGGGCCAGACCCTCGGTCGAGGCGTGGGCGCGGTGCGCGGCCGAGAAGGCGTCGTTCACATAGACATCGCCCAGTTCCGCCAGCTGCGCGGCGAAGGCCGGGTCATTGCTTTCCTCGCCCGCGTGGAAGCGGACGTTTTCCAGCAGGATCACCCCGCCCGCGTCCAGGTCGGCCACGGCCGCCTTGGCCACATCGCCCACGCAGTCGTCGGCGAAGCGGACCGGCGCGCCCAGCAGCTCTTCCAGCGGCTCCACCACCGGCTTCAGGCTCATGGTCGCCACGCGCTGGCCCTTGGGCCGGTCGAAGTGGGCCAGCAGCGCCACCTTGGCGCCCGCGTCCCGCAGCTTCTGGATCGTCGGCAGGGCGACGCGCAGGCGGGTGTCCTCGGTGACCTTTCCGGCCTCCATCGGGACGTTGAAGTCCACGCGAACCAGCGCGGTCCTGCCGGCGAGGTCCTTGGCGTCGTCGAGGGTGCGGAAGGTCATGG
>NZ_DASWWG010000046.1:0-23151 GCF_036400995.1 Brevundimonas sp. | reverse complement strand
GGTCGGCACGCTGATGGCCTTCAGATCCTCGGTGAAGTCGGTCTCGGAGAAGGCCTTGATGCAGTCGTAGTGGGCCTTGGCCCCGCCCTGCATGCCCTGACGCCACCAGTTGTCGATGACGCCTTGCGACACCTGCGCGCCCGGCCGGTTGAAGCCGTAGAAGGGACCGGAGGGCACGTCGCGATAGAACTGGGCCCGATTGGCCGCCAGGGCGGCGCGGAAGCCGTCGAACACCTCCAGCGGCAGGCCGCCGGGATTGGCCGCGGTCTTCAGCATCAGGGGCGGCACGGCGCCGATCAGCACCGCCTTGGCCACGCGGCCGTCCGGCTCGCCGTGGCGGGCGACGTAGCGCGCGACCTCGCCTCCGCCGGTCGAGTGGCCGATGTGGACGGCGTCGCGCAGGTCCAGATGTTTCGCCAGCGCCGCCACGTCGGCGGCGTAGGTGTCCATTTCATTGCCGTTGTCGGTCTGGGTCGAGCGTCCGTGCCCGCGCCGGTCATGGGCGATGACGCGATAGCCTTGGCCCAGGAAGAACAGCATCTGGGCGTCCCAGTCGTCGGCGCTCAGCGGCCAGCCGTGATGGAAGACAAGCGGCTGCCCGGTCCCCCAGTCCTTGTAGAAGATCTCGGTCCCGTCGTCGGTGGTGATGAAAGGCATGGTTCAGCATCCTGTGGCCATGGGCCCGCAGGCCCGTCGGGAGGGGAGCACGCACGCGCCTGCGCCACGGATAAACCGTGCGTCAGGTAGGAAACTGGAACTGAGGGGGCCGGGAAGGTCGCCCCGCGCGAGCCTAACATGGCCGGAGCCGCGTCGCGCCCGGCCCGTCGATCACGAATCCGCGCGGCCCCCTTCTTGCGAGTCACGCCATCGAAGGAGGCCTCGTCATGGGCTGGAGCGTGTTTTCGTCTCATAATGAGCCGCCGCCGATCATGCGCGGCGGGTGGCTGGACGCGCTGCGGTTCATCGTGGCCGCGCTGATCATCCTGCATCACTTCCAGGCCTCCGCGCCCGTGCATCTGGCCGAGGCGGTGCATCCGGTGTTCGAGCGGGGCGGCTTCCTGCTGACCAACTTCTTCCTGATCGACAGCGGCTATGTGCTGATGCGGGTCTACGGCGCCTCGGTGGCGCGGGGCTCCATGTCGGCGGGTGACTTCTTCCTGAAGCGCTATCTGCGGGTCCTGCCCGCCCACCTGATCATGTTGGCGGGTCTGGTCACGCTGGTCGTTGGCGGCGGCCTGCTGGGCTTCGCGCCCCGGGCGCCCGAGTGGTTCCGCTGGGACCAGCTGCCCGCCCAGCTGACCCTGACCCAGGCGTTCGGCGTGTACGGCGGCCTGGGCTGGAACGCCCCGAGCTGGTCGGTGTCGGCCCTGATCGGCTGCTACCTGGCCTTCCCGTGGATCCTGCGCGGTCTGGTGAAGCTGGGTCCGTGGAGCGTGCTGATCACGGGCGTCGCCCTTTACCTGCTGGCCAACCAGCTGACCTGGGCCCTGCTGGGCTACCCGGTCTACCAGATGCCGATGGGCTTCGGCTTCTTCCGCGCCCTGCCGCTGTTCTTCCTGGGCATGTGCCTGGCCTGGTTCGCCCAGAAGGTCTGGATCGCGCCGAAGCTGGCCGGCTGGGCCGGGATCGGCGCCGCGTTGGCGCTGGCCTTCGTCCAGTATTTCGACAAGCACGCCCTGGTCTCGCTGGCCTGTATCTCGACCATCATCCTGGCCGCGGGCGCGATCCCGACGCCGCGTCCGTCCAAATGGGTCGAGAAGGCCGCGCAGGTCTCGTTCTCGATGTTCATCTCCAACGAGGTCGTCCGCATCGCCTGGTTCGGCGTGGCCAACGTCCTGATCGCCAAATTCGCCCTGCCCTCGCCGGTCCAGTGGGCGCTGTGGGCGGCGGGCGTGGCGGCGGCCTTCGTCTTCGCCTTCCTGTTCCACCAGTTGATCGACACCCCGATCCAGAACCGCATCCGCGGCTGGCTGAAGTCGCGCCGTCGCCGCGCGGCCGCCCCGCTGCAGCCCGTGGTGTCGATCGAGGGCTGAAGCGGCTTGGCCCCTTCCCGGCGGCTTCGTAGAACGGGTGGGTGAGCCCATCGTCCGACACCTTTGATCCCGCTGTCCTGATCCCGGCCGCACAGGCCGGAGACGGGGACGCCGCGCATCGCCTCGCCGTGCTGACCGCCATGGGACTGGGCGTGCCTCAGGACTGGGCCCGCGCGCTGGACCTGCTGGCCGAGGCCGACCGCAACGGGTTCGCCCCGGCGCGGGAGCAGATCACCCTTCTGGCCGATGGGGCGGGCCGGATCGACCTCGGCCGATGGCTGACCCCGCCGGCGCCCCGCGCGCTGCTACAGGGGCCCGCCGTACTGGCCGTCGAGGGGTTCCTGCCCGCTGCGGCCTGCGACTGGATGCGCGGCCGGGCCGACGCCCTGATGGCGCCCGCGGCCGTCTACGATCCGCTCACCGGCGAGGCGCGGCAGGAGTCGGCGCGCACCAACCGGGCAGCGCAGCTCGACCTGTCGCGGATGGATGTGGTTACAGCCGTGGTGCGCGAGCGCATCGCCCGGGCCGCAGGACTTCCGGTGTCCGGCCTGGAGTGGACCCAGGTGCTGGGCTACGCGGTCGGCCAGACGTTCGACTGGCATTACGACTGGCTCGACCCCGCCCTGCCCGGCTTCGCGCGCGACCTGGGCCAGCGGGGCCAGAGGATCGCCACCTGCCTGGTCTATCTGAACGACGACTACGAGGGCGGGGAGACGGCGTTCGAGGCCGCAGACCTGCGCTGGCGCGGCCGCAAGGGCGACGCCCTGATGTGGGCCAACACCCTGCCCGACGGCGGCATCGACCGGCGCACGCGCCACGCGGGCCTGCCGCCGACCCGAGGCGAGAAGTGGGTGCTGTCGCAGTGGCTCAGGGGCCGGGCGCCGACCGCCTGAACGGCGCCGTCAGATCGGCATCCGCATGATTTCCTGATAGGCCTGAATCACCTGGTCGCGGACCGCCATGACGGTTTCCAGCGAGGCCTCGGCGGAGCTGACGGCGGTGACCACGTCGATCAGGCTGCCCTGGCCCTGCACCGAGGCGGCCATCTGGGCCTCGGCGCCGCGCGTGGCCGTGGTCATGTCGCCCATGACGTTGGTCAGCATCTCGGCGAAGCCGGACTGCTGCGGGGCCGCCGTCGGCACGGTCGGCATGGCGCCGCCCTGGATCGACGCATAGGCCTTGGCCGCCATCATCGGATTCATAGGTCAGCCTATCTCTTCAGCAGGTCGAGGGTGCGGGTCTCCATCGACCGCGCCGTCTCGATGACGTTCAGGTTGGCCTCGTAGGCCCGCTGCGCCTCGCGCATGTCCATCGCCTCGACCAGGGTGTCGACGTTGGGACGCAGGACGTAGCCTTCGGCGTTGGCCGCCGGGTGCGAGGGGTCGTACTCGGAGCGGAAGTCGCCCTGGTCGGGCCGGACCTCAGCCAGGGTGACGCCGGTCGCGCCGTCGATCTCGCGCGCCTGGAAGACCGGGATCTGGCGGCGGTACGGTTCGCCGCCGGGCGTCAGCGCCGTCGACTGGGCGTTGGCGATGTTCTCGGCGATGATCCGCATGCGCGACTGCTGCGCCTTCAGGGCGCTGGCCGCGACGGCCATGGCGTTGTTCCGGGGCGGGACGGGATCGGGCATCGGCTATCTCCCTGTTATCAGCCGCGCGCCGGCGGACGGGCCGCCGAACGCAGCATCTGCATGGACTTCTGGTAGAAGCCGATGGCCGCGTCATAGGCCATGCGGCTCTCGGCCATCTTCAGCATCTGCTCCTCGACCACGACCGCATTGCCGTCGAGCGTGGTTTCGGAGTCCGGCGCGTTGACCGTGTCGAAGCGATTCGTCGCCTGACCGGCCGGAGCGATATGCATGGCGCTGGTCCGGACCATCTGGACACCACCGCCGCCGCGCATGGCCGCGGCGAAGTCCGTCGGCTGGTTCAGATCACGGCCGACGTAGCCCGGCGTGTCCGAGTTGGCGACGTTTTCGGCGATGACGCGCTGGCGCTGATCGAGCCACGACAGGCGGCCCTTGATCTGACTCAGCAGCGGAAGATCGGTGAAGCCCACGGCGCCAAGGTCTCCGGGCGCGGATCGCCCAAGGTCGATGGGCAGAAAATGCCGCCTGCATGGTTAATGAGGCGTTATCTAAACACGGCGTTAACCATGATCGCCGAAGTCTGGCGCGTCGGAATCAGTCTCCGGCGGGGCCCGTCCGCATGAATTTCCTCGATCTGCTCAGGGCCGTTTTCGCCCTGGCCTTCACCCTCGGCATCATCGGTCTCGCGGCCTGGGCGGCGCGCCGGTATGCGCCCCAGCTGCTGGCCAAACTGAGCGCCGAGCGCGGCGAACGCCGCATGCAGGTGGTCGAGACCCTGGTGCTGGACCCCGCCCGCCGTCTGGTCCTGGTCAAGATCGACAGCGAGGAGCGGCTGATCCTGCTGGGCGAGGGGCGCGAGCTGATCGAACCGCGCGGACCGGAGACCGGCAAGTGAGCTCGCTCAAGGGCGTCTTCGGCATGCCGACCCGCGCGGAGCTGAAGCGCGCCGCCCTGCTGTCCCTTGTGACCACCCTGCTCTGCCTGTGCTGGCCGATCGCCGCGCTGGCGCAGGAGGTCGCGTCGGGCGGAGCCGCGATCAACGTCGATCTGGGCACCGGCGCGGGCCTGACCGAGCGGGTGGTCCAGCTGGTCGGCCTGATGACGGTGCTGTCGCTCGCGCCGTCCATCGTGATCATGACCACCAGCTTCGTGCGCATCGTCGTGGTGCTGTCCCTGCTGCGGACGGCGCTGGGCATGCAGCAGTCGCCGCCCAATGCGGTGCTGGTGTCCCTGGCCCTGTTCCTGAGCGCCATCGTCATGGCTCCGACCTGGCAGGACGCCTATGATTCGGGCATCCGCCCCCTGCTGGACCAGCAGATGGAGCTCCCGCAGGCCTTCGACGCGGCCTCCGAACCTGTGAAAACCTTCATGCTCTCGCAGGTCGATCAGGACGACCTCGCCCTGTTCACCCGGCTGTCCAACATCGAGGCCCCGCAGCAGGCCATCGACCTGCCCCTGCGGGTGGTCACCCCGGCCTTCATGATCAGCGAGCTGAAGCGGGCCTTCGAAATCGGATTTCTCCTTTTTGTTCCGTTCCTTGTGATCGATCTGGTGGTCGCGAGCGTGCTCATGTCGATGGGTATGATGATGCTCCCGCCGGTGGTGATTTCGCTGCCGTTCAAGCTGATCTTTTTCGTGCTCGTAGACGGCTGGAGACTGGTCGCCGGAAGCCTCGTCGAGAGCTTCCAGCGCGCGTCCGGAACCGGATAAATCCCCACCCTGCGGGGGTTACAGCGCCGAAGCCGCTTGCCTTGCGGAAAAAAAGCGGCGTTGATCCGTCCGTCATCGCCCCTGACTCGCGGGGCGAACTTAATCGGGAAACGACCCACAATGACCACTCAAGCCGAACTCATCGCCGCCGTCGCCAAGGACGCGGGCGTCAGCCAAGCCGACGCCGGCCGCGTCCTGACCGCGATCGTGGAAAACATCCACAAGTCGCTCGTCGCCGGCGGCGATGTCCGCATCTCGAACCTCGGCGTCTTCGACACCGCCGCCCGCGCTGCCCGTGAAGGCCGCAACCCGGCCACCGGCGGCACCATCCAGATCGCCGCCTCGAAGGCCGTGCGCTTCCGCGTGTCGAAGCCGCTCAAGGATGCGGTGAACAAGTAAGCGATATTCGGGACGGCGGGCCTCGGCGCGCCGTCTTTCGCTACTCAGGAACGGGCGGGGGCCGCGGGGCGGTTCCCGCCCGTTTTCTGTCTGAGCTCGGCCTTCATCTCGTTGACCCAGCCGGCGAAGGTGTCCGCCGAGGCGGTCAGGGTGGCGAAGTCCGCCGCCGAGACCGTGCCCTCCATGCCGTTCATGCCTTCCAGCGCGATCGACAGGGCGACCTTCGAACGGGCGCCGGCCACGAACGGACGATAGTTGCGCGACAGCCGGGTCAGGGACGCGCCGTCGGCCGCCAGCGAGTAGCCGACCCCCGCGCGGATCAGGCGGGCTTCCTCGTCCTGGCTCAGGGCGGCGGGATTGCGGTAGCGATCGCCCAGGGCGGCCTCGTACAGGACCGCGGCCTCGCCCCACTTCTCCTGCTTCCAGAAGATCTCGGCCTTGACCGCCTTCGCTTCCGGCGAGGCGTCGGTTCCCAGCACCTCCAGCGCGTGATCGTAGCGGCCCAGGTTCATCAGGGCCCGCGCTTCCAGCGCCCGGCGTTCGGTGTTCAGCGCGGTCGGCAGCAGGGTGGTGCGCGAGCTCCAGATCGCCTGCAGCGCCTTCTCCGGCTGACGGTCCATCAGATAGATGGTCGCCAGATCGGTCGCCACCTGCGCCTTGGCGACCCCCTCCAGCCGGGTGTCGACCTGGTGTTTCAGCAGTTCGGCCGCCTGATCCAGCAGGTCCACGTCCACCAGTCTACGCGACAGGCGGCGGACCATCTCGTCGCCGTCGGCGCCGATCGGGGTCAGTTCGCGGAAGTCGTAGAACAGGCCCAGGGCCTGCACCGGCTGAAGCCCGTCCGCCCCGCCCTCGAGGAACAGCATCCGGAAGGCGTTGGACAGGTCCATCTGCAGGTCGGCGGCGCCGGGCAGGCGCTGCATCCGCCCGCCGGATCCCTTCAGTGCGGTCAGGGCCTCGCGATACAGGCCCTGCGACAGGTACAGCTTGCCCAACTGCCGGATGACGTCCAGTTCGGTCGCGTCGCCGCGCCAGCGCCAGCGCAGGGCTTCCAGTTCCTTTGCGGCCTCGTCGGCCTTCATCGTCCCGCGCTCGAGCGACAGGCGGATCACGCCCAGTCGGCCGGGCACCGCCAGATTGTCGACCGGCGCGCGGCCGACGGCGCGATAGACGGCCAGGGCCCGGTCGGTCATCCCGTCCTGTTCGAACAGGCGCGCCTGCACGATCCGGGCGGCCAGTTGATCGGCGGCGGGGGCGTTCTGGCTGAACACGTAGGTCAGCAGGGCGCGGGCGGCCTCCGGGTCGCCGCTCTCCAGCGCGGCCTGGGCATGGGCGGCGCCGAAGCGGGCGCGCCAGGCGGGGGGGAAGTCGTCCACGGCCCCGGCGCCTGCCGAGAAGGCCTGACGGGCCGCGGCCCAGTCGCCCTGTTTCGAGGCGATGTAGCCCCGCCAGACGGCCGAGGCGGGATCACCGGCGACGGCGGCGGAGGCGAAGTCACCCTGGGCCTCGTCATAGCGACCGATCGCGGCGCGGGCGGCGCCGCGCAGGCCGCGCAGTTCCGGCTCACCAGCCATGTTCGGCGCCTGGGCCACGATGGCGTTCATCACGCCGATCGCCTCGTAGGACAGGCCCGACCCGATCAGGAACCGGGCCAGCGCCATGCGGGACTCGATCGGCGCGCGGGGGTTGTCACCGGCGGCGGCGGCCTCCGCGCCCGCGGCGTCCTGGAGTTCACGATAGCGGGCGGCGAAACCGGCGTGGCCGGTGCTTTCCCAGCCCTCGACGATCTGGCCGGGATATTTGCCCTTCTGCGGCGCCCCCGCTTCGCCGGCGGTCTCCTCCAGCGCCGCCGAGGGTGGCGACAGGGTCAGGCCGCCCGGACGGCTCAGGGTGACCAGATCCCCGTCCGGACGGATCGACAGGTCGGTGACCAGGGTCTCCACCGCCAGACCGTGCGCGGTCGGCAGCAGGGTCATGTCGATGGTCTGGCGGCTGTCGGCGAAACCCTTGCCGGGGGCTCGGGCGGTGACGGCGGCGAAGCGGTCTCCGGCCATCGGATCGGTCAGCCAGATCGCCCGGGTCGCGCCCGCCATGCGGGCGACGAGCGTGGGCTCGCCGGTATCGTCGCGGTCAACGGTGACGCCGCCCGCCGGGGCCGCCGGTCCGCCGATGGTGACCGTCCAGGCCGCGCCGGTGGCGTGGGCCGAGACGCGCAGGCCGCGCGGAGCCGCGATGCGGACCGCCACGTGGTCCGGCGCAGCGGTCCAGTGGGCGGCCGTGGCGGGCCCCAGGTTGGCGGCGCCGTCCATGTTGAAACGGGCGGGGGCGTCGAACACCACCCATACCGCGTCCCCGCGCCGGAAGACCGCCGCGCCGACCGGCTGATCCCATTTGAAGTCGAGGCTGACCTTGTCCGGGCCCGGGCGGGAGACCACCGGCACGGTGACCGCCTGCGCCGGGGCGATGGGCGTGGCCGGAGCTTCGGGCGCCGTGGCGTACAGATTGACGAAGACCGCGCCGTCGGCCGAGCCGGTACGGATGTCCGCGCCCTCGGCCAGGGTGAGGATCACTTCGGTGCCGCCGCGGACAGCGCGGGTCTCGACCTTCTCGACGCCGCGCGGCGGATCGACCCGCAGGCGCGAGATGTCGGGCGCGGCGGTCGAACCGATCCGGATGATGACCGTGTCGCCCTCGCGCCGGACCTGCGAGCGGGCCCCGATGACGCCGGCGAACTCGACGCGGGTGAAGGTCTCGTTGGCGCCGACCCGGATGGTGATCGGGTCCAGCGCGGCGGCGCCGCCCTCCTGGGCGTACAGAGGAGCCAGCGGGGCGAACGCGACCGCGCCGGCCGCGGCGGCCGCCACGGTCGACTTCAGGATGCGCTTGCTGGTGCGGGCCCCGGACATACGCGCGCACACTCGCGCGACGCCTCTTTAAGCACGGTTAACGGATGGTGACCGGGGCCCGGAGCGTGGGCAATTTGTCCACCGCGACAAACAGCCCGGCTTGCGGTCTAGGTCGGACGGGCCGACATGCGGTCCATCGAGGAACCGGACCCGCCATGAGCGACCCTGTCTATCCGCCGCTGAACACCCTGAAGACCGGTCTGCGCTGCCGCTGCCCCCGCTGCGGCGAGGGCCCGCTGCTGCGCGGCTTCCTGAAGATCCGCGACAACTGCCCGAACTGCGGACTGGACTACAGCTTCGCCGATCCGGCCGACGGCCCGGCCTTCTTCGGCATGAGCGTGGTCGGCGTCATCGGCATGGGCCTGTTCATGTGGTTCGAGTTCACCGTCCACCCGCCGGTCTGGGCGCATTTCGTCGTCACCATGCCCCTGCTGACCCTGGCCTGCCTCGCGGTCCTGCGTCCGCTGAAGGGCTGGCTGGTGTCCGAGCAGTTCGTGCACAAGGCCGCCCCGCCCGAATGGGAGAGCGTCGGCAAGCACGGCGACGGCTCGAAGTGGCGCTAGGTCGCCAGAGGCAGCCCGATCTCGAACACCGCGCCGCTGTCTGACGGCACAAGGTCCAGCGTCGCCTGATTGGCCGCCAGAAGGGCGCGCGCGATCGACAGGCCCAGCCCCGCCCCGCCCTCGCTGCGACGGGTGGTGAAGAAGGGCTCGAAGATGCGTTGACGGTCGGCGGGCGTGACGCCCGGACCGTCGTCGGAGATCGACAGGATCACCGTGCCGTCCACGACCCGCGCCGCGATGCGGGCCGCCCTTGCCCCGGCCTGACGGCTGTTCTCCAGCATGGTGGCGACCACCACCTCCAGCGTCGCCTCGGGCGCGGCGACCGGCGGCAGGTCCTCCGGCAGGTCGAGCGTGATCGCCAGTTCCGGAGAGGCGGCGTCCACGGCCTTCAGCAGCGGCGGCCGCACCTCGACCGAGAGACCCGCCTCGGGCCGCGCCATGTCGGCGCGCGCCAGATCCATCAGCCGGGTCACCAGCGCCGACAGACGGCGGCCGTCCGCGGCGATGTTGTCGAGGAACCGGCGGCGCTCGTCCGGCTCCATGTCCTCGTGGTCCTGCAGCAGCTCGACGGCGCCGTTGATGCCCGCCAGCGGCGTCTTGAACTCGTGGCTGACGGCGGCGGCGAAGTCGCGCAGGTAGCGCGAGCGGCGCTCGATGGCCTCGGCCATGACGCCGAAGTCCTCGTACAGGGTGCGGATTTCGATGGCCGCTGTGCTCGGCGGCGGCGGCACCTCTCCGCCCCCCGCAGCGACCTCGCGCGTGACCCGGCTCAGCCGTTCGATCGGCTTGGCGATGCCGCGCGAGACCAGCACCGCGAGGAAGGCGATGAAGCCCAGCACCCCGACGATGCCCAGGGCGATCTTGATGCGGTCCTGATAGACCCCCCGGAACAGGGCGCGAGGCGAGCGGGACACCAGGATCACGCCCTCGACCTGCCCGTTCACCGTCACCGGCCGGGCGTGGTGGATACGCAAGGCCGAGGCCCGGCTGAGCCACTCCATCGAATAGCGGGGGTGATAGCCGGCGTTGCGGCGCAGCACGGTCGCGGGCCGCCCGGCCAAAGCCGCCCGGACCTCGGGAATGTCTTTCCAGCTGCCGCCCTGGCCGAAGCCGCGCACCACCGTCCCGTCCCGGTCCAGCAGGATGATCGAGGCCAGGGTGGTGCGGCTGGTCTCCTCCATGATCGGATCGAGCCGCTCGCCGACCTGCACCGCGTCCGGGCGCGGCGGATCGGCCGGGGCGGCGGAAGGACGGGCGGGCAGGACGGGCGTCGACCCCAGATCGATGGTCGCGCCCTCGGGCCGGTACCAGCCGGGCTCGAGCCGCTGGGCGTCGGTCGGCGCCGCCAGCCGTGAGCCGGGCCAGAGAGCCTCGGCCGTCGCCGACAGGGCGGCCGTCTGGGCGACCAGCTCGGCCTCCGTCTGGCGCACCAGGGTGTTCTCGTAGACCCGCAGGAAGATGCCCGCGAACCCCGGCAGCAGGGCCGCGAACAGCAGCACCGTCAGCAGGATGGTCCTCAGCCGCAGGGCCGGCCAGTGACGCCGCACGAACAGGCGGAAGCGCCCGGGCTGCCCTTTGGTCACGCGGCGACGCCGACGCAGGGCCCCAGCTGGTAGCCGAGGCCGGGCCGGGTCTCGACGACATCGCCGCCGCCCACCGCGGCGAACTTGCCGCGCAGGTTGCGGACGTGGCTGTCGATGGTGCGGTCGGTCATGGCGAAGCCGGGGCCGTGCACCCGGTCGATGATGGCGTCCCGGGTGAAGACCATGCGCGGCTGGGCGGCCAGCACCCGCACGATGGCGAACTCGGTCACCGTCAGCGGAACCTCGGCCCCGCCCCAGGCGGCGCGCCAGCCCTCGGCGTCCAGCGACAGCTTGCCGTGGGTCACCGCTCCGGACGGCAGGGGCGCGGGGGTCCGCGCGGTCCGGCGCAGGATGGCGGCGACCCGGGCCACCACCTCACGCGGGCTGAACGGCTTGGTGACGTAGTCGTCGGCGCCCAGCTCGATGCCCAGGATGCGGTCGAACTCGTCGTCGCGGGACGACAGGAACAGCACCGGAGTGTCGCCCCGCGCCCGCAGGCGGCGGCAGGTCTCTATCCCGTCCATGCGCGGCATGTTGATGTCCAGCACCACCAGATCGGACGGATGGGCGTCCAGATCGGCCAGGGCCGCCTCCCCGTCCCCGGCCTCGCGCGTGGCGAGACCGGCCTTGCGCAGGGCGAAGGTCAGGAGGTCGCGGATGTGGGGGTCGTCATCGACCACCAGAACGGTGCGCTGCATGATCGCCATGTTCAGACTCCGGGGGCAGAGGTCAACGGGGGCCGGATCGTCAGGGCCTCCGGCGGAACCGGCGCGCCGTCGATCGTGACGGGCGCGGACGGGGACGCGGGGGCTACGGGAATCTCCGGCGCCGGCGGCTGATACAGGCTGCCGTCCCAGTTCCGCGGGCCCGGGCGCGGGGTGAACAGCGGCCGTTCCGCCGCCAGCGCCGTGACCCGCGCCAGACGCCGCTCGCGCCGCCAGTTCCAGCCGCGCCAGCCGCCCTGATCCCGCCGTGTCGCGATCAGCACCTCGCGGCGTACGGCGGCCACGCGATCCTTCAGCGCCGGGTCGCGGGTGGTCTGTTCCAGCTCGACCAGGGAGACCAGGGCGGGCTGGCCGATGTCGCGCAGATAGCCCAGATCGAGCACCGCCCCGGTCCCGTCGATCTCCCGGGCGTGGCGCACGTTCCAGGCCGCCGCGACGGCGCCCAGATCGACCACGCTGAGACCGGCCAGCACGACCAGCACCACCTTCACATTGGCGTCGATCAGCCAGTGGCCGTCCTTGCCGCTCAGCAGACGCCAGCAGATCAGCAGCAGGCCGATGCCGACCATGACCATCCAGATCATGGCCACGATCCGGAAGCGGGTCAGGGCGTAGCCCTCGATATAGTCCGCGGTGCGCAGGATGGAGGAGGCGACCAGCACCATGTTCTGGGCCACCCACAGCACCACCAGCCCCCGCACCAGCGGCCGTCCCGTGGCCTCCGACCCGGGCCGGAACACCACCAGCACGAACAGTCCGGCCAGCAGGGCCGTGGCGATCAGGGGATAGGCGCCGCGATGGGCGTAGTCCGCCAGCGTCAGGTCGCCCGGCAGGGGCGCGCCGCTCCACAGGAAGGCGATGTCGAGCCCGTTCTGGAGGGCGAACAGGGCGTTGAAGACCACCAGCGACAGGATCACCGAGGCGGTGCTGACGCCCGGCAGGGTCCGCGCTCCGAGCGAAGGCAGGGCGATCAGCTTGCGATGCCAGCGCGGCCTCAGGGTCGTCCAGACCATCACCGCCACCAGACCGCAGCCCATCAGCCGGGCGATGGTCTCCCCCGACGGCGCGGGCACGCTGGCGGCGCCCAGCGCCTCGGCGATCAGGGGATTGGCGCGCGCGAACAGCAGCAGGAAGACCAGCCCGCCGATGACCGGCAGGGCCGCCAGCCGGATCACCGCCACGGGCGACACCCGCGCCGGGCGCTTGCGGCGCAGGCGCGACAGACGGACGGCGTCGAGGATCGGACCGACGCTCGCGACCACCGCATGGACCAGAAGCCGTTGCGCCCAGCGCCAGGCCGGCTCTCCGTTGCGCACGCGGGCCGACAGGGCGGCGATGGTCAGCGACAGGCCGAACATCAGCCAGACCAGCAGGCCGGGCCGCTCGACCATGACCGCCGCGAACCCGATCGCGGCGACAAGCGCCGGAAGCGCGCGTCGGTCGCGGAGCATCCCCGAGCGGCTGAGGACCAGGCCGACGATCCAGGCCGCCGCGAAGCCGCCCAGCACCGCGCCCCACGGGAAGGTCTGGAACAGCAGGAAATTGGCCAGCATGGCCAGAAGCGCGGCGACGGCGCCCTTCAGCCAGAAGGATGACCGCGAGAATGGATGACTGCCGAACATGGACCTCCCCTTCGATGCAGGAGGCCGTTGTCGCGGCTCGCGGTTCAGCGGCGCCGGACAGCGGGTGGAGCATCGGAGGAAAGGATGTGCAGAAGCGGTGCAGGTGGGGGTATACTGACCCAACCTATCGTTGCGGCGTCGAGTTCCGGGACGGGGAGTCTCGTTTTCCCTCCCCCATCCTAGGGCTTGATTCACACTCTGGACGGCATGATGCCCCGGGGGCGCGCTGGCTGCGGAGTAAGGACATGGCACGCATCCTTGTTGCCGACGATGACCCGTTGTTGAGGGCCCTGCTGCAGCACAAGCTGGCGGCGGAGGATCACCAGATCTTCGCGGCCGAGCATGGCGGCGAGGTCTTGGACATGGTCAGGGATCATGCGCCCGACCTGATCGTTCTGGACGCCATGATGCCGGTGATGGACGGGTTCGAGGTGCTGCGCAGGCTCAAGGCCGACGCGGGCACGCGCGACATCCCCGTGATCATGCTGACCGCCCTGAAGCGTGAACAGGATGTGGTCGGCGGGCTGCAGCTGGGCGCCGCCGACTATCTGGCCAAGCCCTTCATTCCGGACGAACTGGTGCAGCGTATCCGACGGCTGCTGGCGACGGCGCAGATGGAGCAGGGGCATGATCGTTCAAGACGTCCCGGCTGAGGTCCGCATCGACCCGACGGCGCTGTATGAAGCGGCGGTCGCGGATCGGCGGGCGGGACGCAACGAGGAGGCCCTCGAGAAACTGGATCGCGTCCTGCAGGCTCGTCCCGGGGATGTGGACGCCCGCCTGAACCGCGGGCTCGCCCTGCTGGCGCTGGATCGGCCCGCCGAGGCCGAGGCGGATTTCCGCGCGGTGCTGGACGCCGCGCCGGACTATGTCGATGCGCGCGTCGGGTTGGCCCGGGCCGCGCAACGCCGGGGCGATGCCGCACAGGCCCGGATCGAGGCCGGCCGGGCGCTGGCCGCCGCGCCGGACCGTCCCGATGTCCGCGCGCTGAGGCAGACGCTCGGGCTGCCGCCCGTCTGGCGCGTGGATTTCGACGCTTCCCGCAGCCGCCTCGGCGCGGGCCTGCCGGACTGGAGCGAGGCCCGCCTCGGCGCGGTGCGTGCGCTGAACGACCGCTGGAGCGTCGGCGCCGCGGCCGAATGGACCGAACGGTTCGGGCAGGACGACGTCTTTCTTGAGGGCCGGCTGGACCACCGGATCGGAGCCGGCGGCGTCTATGTGGCCCTGGGCGCGGCGGTGGAGGCCGACTACCGCCCGGAGGTCTCGCTGCGGGCCGGCGCCGACATCCCCCTGACCGGCGGGATCAGCGCGACGCTGGACGCCTCGACCGCCCGCTTCGCCAGCGGCACGGTGAACAGCCTGCAGCCGGGTCTGGCCGCGGAGCTGGCCGACGGCCGCCTGCGGCTCGCCGCGCGTTGGATCAATGTCTGGGACGAGACCGACCAGCGGCGGGACGGCTACGCCGTCAGCGTCCAGTGGGCGGCCACCGACCGGGTGCGGCTCCGTCTGGATCACGCCGACGCGCCGGAGACCAGCGAAGGCGTGACCGTCGACGTCAGCGCCGTCAGCCTGGGCGCCGAGGTCGACCTGACCGACCGGACCAGTCTGCGTTTCGGCGTCCTGAAGGAGGACCGCGGGGCCTATGACCGCGAGGCGATCAGCCTCGGGCTGGGCTGGCGCTTCTGGTGAGCCTGCTGGGTCTCCTGTGGGGAAGTTCGCTGGTCATGGGGCTGGCGGCGATCGCATGGATGTTCGGGCTGATCATCGCCCGTCTCTTCCGGGAGCGCAGCGACGCCCGCCGGGCGGCGGATCAGGCCCGCGTGCGCACCGCATTCCTCGACATCCTCGGCGGCGATCTCGAAGCCCTGATGCGCCTGAAGCCCTACCGCCGCCGCGCGCGGCTGATGGCCGAGGCGGTTCTGGATGTGCTGGGCCTGATCCGGGGCGCGGAACGGGAACGGCTGATCGAGGTCCTGGCCGGGATGGGCGTCCCCGACCGTCTGCGGGCGCGTCTGGATCGTGGCAGCAAGGCGGGCCGGATCGCCTCGGCCGAGGCGCTCTCCGCCTTTCCGGAGGCGGCGACGGTGGACGCCCTGCGCAGCGTCCTTCAACGCTCGCGTGACGGGGACCTGAGGGTCGCCATCCTGATCTCGCTGCTTGATCTGGATGCGGCCCCGCCGCTGAATGGCCTGTTGAACGACGTCGCCGCGGGCGGGCTGCAGGATTCGCTGCTGTACGAACCGGTCATCCGACGCGCCGCCGAGGCCGCGCCGGCCGAGGCGCTGGACGCCTTCATGCTGTCGACCGCGCCGGCGGTGACCCGCGCCCTTCTGGCCGACGCACTCGGCGCGGCGGGCGACTACCGGGCCGTCGAGCCCCTGATGCGCAGCGCGGCGGCGCCAGAGCTCGAACTCCGGATCGCCTCCATCCGCGCACTCGGCGTGCTCGGCCATCCCGCTGCGGCGCCGGCGATCATGACCGCTCTGGAGGACGAGATCTGGGAAGTCCGGTCCGCCGCGTGCGAGGCCGCCGGACGCATCGGCCTGATCGAGGCCGCGCCCCTGCTGGTCCAGGCCCTGGCCGATCCCGCCTGGTGGGTGCGGTTCCGCGCCGGCGAGGCCCTGGCCATGCTGGGCGACAAGGGCGTCGCCAGCCTGCGGATCGCCGCCGGAGCCGATCAGGATCTCATGCGTCGCGCCGCCTCGCTGGTTCTGGCGGAGCGCGGTCTCTCGGAGGCGACGTCGTGACCCACGAGATCGCCGTCCTGATGGTCGGTTTCGCCCGCTCCATCGCCCTGTTCGTCATCGGAACGGGGGTAGCCCAGAACCTCATCTATCTGTTCCAGCTGTTGCTGGCGGCCCGGGCGCTGGCGACCCGTCCCCCGATCCCGCAGCCGGCGGTCCTGTGGCGGCGCTATGCGGAGGCGTCTCCCCCGATCGCCCTGCTCGCGCCCGCCTACAACGAGGCGATGACCATCGTTCAGAGCGTCCGCTCCCTGCTGTCGCTGCGCTATCCCAGCTTCGAGGTGATCGTCATCAACGACGGGTCGAAGGACGCCACCCTGCAGGTGCTGATCGACGCCTATGAGCTGAAGCTCGTTCAGCGGCACTATGACCAGGCGCTGGACCATCAGCCGATCCGGGGCGTCTATGCGGCGACCCACCAGCCTCGCCTGATCGTGGTGGACAAGGAGAACGGCGGCAAGGCGGACGCCCTGAACGCGGGGATCAACGTGTCCCGGGCGCCCATCTTCTGCTCGATGGACGCCGACTCCCTGCTGGAGCCCGACGCCCTGCTGCGCGCCGTGCGGCCCTTTGTGGAGGACCCCGAGCGCACGGTCGCCGTCGGCGGCACCGTCCGCATCGCGAACGGCTGCGTCATCCGTGACGGCCGGGTCCTGGAGGTGCGCCCGCCCCGCAATCTGCTGGCCCTGCTGCAGACGGTGGAATACCTGCGCGCCTTCCTGATGGCCCGGCTCGCCTGGAGCCGGATCAACACCCTGACCATCATCTCCGGCGCCTTCGGCCTGTTCCGGCGGGCGCGGGTGATCGAGGCGGGCGGCTATACGCACGGGACGGTCGGCGAGGACATGGAGCTGGTGGTCAAGCTGCACCGGCTGATGCGCAACCAGGGCCGTCCGTATCGGGTGGCCTTCGTGCCGGAGCCGGTCTGCTGGACCGAGGCGCCGGAGGACCTGAGGGTTCTGGGCCGTCAACGCGCCCGCTGGCACCGTGGCGCGCTGGAAACCTTCGAGCGGCACTGGGATGTGATGTTCCGGCCCCGCTACGGCCGATTGGGGCCCGTCGGCTTCGGCTACATCTTCCTGGTGGATGTGCTGGGCCCGATCGTCGAGATGCTGGGCTACATCCTGATCCCGGCCTTCTGGGTGCTGGGCCTGCTGTCGCTCGAGTACCTTCTGGCCTTCCTGGCGGTCAGCTTCACCTTCGGCGTGGTGATTTCGGTCGGCGCGCTGGCGCTCGAGGAATCCGAGCTGCGCAGGTTCCCGCGCGCCCGGGACCTCCTGCTGCTGACCGGCATCGCGGTGCTGGAGAATTTCGGCTACCGCCAGCTGAACAACCTCTGGCGTCTCCGCGGCGTCTGGCAGTACCTGCGCCGCAGCCAGTCGTGGGGAACGATGACCCGCCGGGGCTTCAGCCCTCCGGTCTGACCAACGCCGCCTCCATGGTCCGGATCAGCTGATCGATCTCAGCGCGCGAAGGGGCCCCGCCCCGCGCGAAGGCGTCGTCCGCGACGCCGGCGGCAAGGCTGATTTCCGGAAAGCCGAAGGTGCCCGCCGCGCCCGACAGGCTGTGCACCAGACTGCGCAACTCCGCCGCGCCGAGGTCATCCCGCGCCAGCAGATCCTGAAGCCGCGACACGTCACCGGCGCAGCGTTCCCGGAAACGCGTCCGCAGGGCGGCGAGGACGTCCGTCATCGCCGGGCCGCGAGAATGGCCCGCACGTCTCCGGCCAGGGTCATCGGATCGAACGGCTTGATGATGACGTCGAGCGCCCCGAGCGCCCGGTAGTGATCGACCTCGCCCGACTGCGCCCGCGCGGTCATGAAGATGACCGGGGTGTGCTCATGCTCGGGCCGCTCCCGCAGACGTCCCAGCGTGCCGGGCCCGTCGAGGTGCGGCATCATCACGTCCAGCAGGATGACGTCCGGACGCAGGCCGCCGTCCAGAACCGACAGCGCCGCCTCCCCGGACGCCGCGGAGGTCAGGCTTATGCCGGGGTCCAGCTCCAGCGCGAACGCCGCCACCTCGCGGATGTCGTCCTCGTCGTCGACATGAAGAACGGTCAGCGCGGTGCTCATGAGCGACCTCCGGAACTGCGGGTCAGGCGGCGAACGGTCCGCGCCAGCTGGGTCAGGGACATACGGGACTTGGTCAGCACGGCCTGAACCGCCGGCGCCGCCTGACGGTCTGTATCCTGCGCGGAATAGATGACCACGGGAATGGTGCGCCCCTCCTCATCCGTCAGCTCCGGCAGCAGATCGAGGCCGTGCCCGTCCGGCAAACCGAGATCGAGGATCACGAGGTCCGGGCGTCGGTCCCGCAGGGCCTCCCGCGCCTCGGCGAGGCTCTCGACCCCGCGAACCTCGACGGAGGTCAGGGCCTGTCGCGTCACCTCCAGGATGTCGCGGTCATCGTCCACATGCAGCACGAACGGCCTGGCGTCCGCCCGGGCGAGGGCCTGCACCGCCAGACGCAGACGCGACGGATCGACCGGCTTTTCCATCCAGTCCGCCACCTCGAGCGACCGTCCCCTGACCTTTCCGCGCGCGACGTCGCCGGACACCACGATCACCGGCATGGCGCGCGTGTCCTCGCCGGCCTTCAGCGCCCGGATCAGACTGACGCCGTCCGCGTCCGGCAGATGAAGATCAACCAGCCCAAGCGCGTAGCGTCCGGCCCGGGCCATCGTCAGGGCATCGCGGGCGGTGGCGGCGACGTCGGCGTCATAGCCCTCCTGCGCCACCATCTCGGCGAGCACCCGGGCCGCGTCGGGATCGTCCTCGCAGATCAGGATCCGCCCCACGCCCCGACCGCCGGCCAGCTCCGGCAGGTCGAGCGGCAGGTCCAGATGGAAGGTGGCGCCGTCTCCTTCGGCGGATTCGAACCACAGCCGCCCGCCGTGGCGTTCGGCGATCTCCCGGGCGATGGCGAGGCCCAGCCCCGTCCCGCCCTTAACGCGTGTGTCGGTCGAGTCCGCCTGGGCGAACTTGCCGAAGATGCGGGCGCGGAACTCATCCGGGATGCCCGGGCCGTGGTCGATGACGCTGAGGCGCGCGATCCGGGCCTCGGGATTGACGGTCACCGCGACCTCCCCGCCGGCGGGCGAGAATTTCGCCGCGTTGGACAGCAGGTTGGTGACCACCTGGATCAGCCGGTCCGCATCGCCCCGCACCGGGGCCGGATCGCCCTCGCCCAGACTGAGCGAGACGCCGAGCTGGTCCGCGTAACCCCGGACGCCCTCGATCGAGCGGGAGGCGATCTCCCGCAGGTCGAGCGGCGACATGGCCATGATCAGCTTGCCGGACTCCAGCTTCTCGACATCAAGGATGTCGTTGATCAGCCGGACAAGCCGCTGGCTGTTCGAATGGGCGATGCCGATCAGGCGCGCGGCCTTGTCCGGAAGCTCCCCTCCGGCGCCGCCGGCCAGAAGGCCCAGCGAACCGGCGATGGAGGTGAGCGGCGTCCGGAGCTCGTGACTGACCGTCGAGACGAAGGCGTCCTTCATCTCGGCCACGCGCCGTCGCTCGGTGATGTCGCGCACCACCGCCACCACATGGCGCCCGGTCGGCAGGTCCATGGCGCCGAGGGCCACATCGGCCGCGAAGGCCTGCCCGTCCCGCCGCTTGCCGTTCAGCTCCCGCAGCAGGCCGTCGGCCAGGGCGCCCTGGCTGGCGCCCAGACGGTCCAGGAACGAGCCTTCGCCGTTGTCCGCCAGATCGATCAGGACGCCGACATCTCGCCGGACCAGGTCTTGCGCGCGCCAGCCGAACATCCGCTCGGCCGCCGGGTTCAGCGTCTCGATGCTGCCGCTGGGGTTCAGGGTGATGATGGCGTCGAACGCGCTGTCCAGGGTGGCGGCGTGCCGCGCCGCTGCGGCCTCCAGCCGTTCCAGCAGCGCGCCGCGCGTGGCCAGATAGCGCCAGACCAGAAACGCCGCGCCCGCCGCCGTCAGCACCAGCGCCAGGAACAGGGCCACCACCAGGATTTCGGTCCGCGCCGTGCGGCCCTGCGCCTTGTCGGACAGCTGGGCCAGATGGTCGGCCTCATGCCGGGTCATGCGATCCACCACCCGGCGGATATCGTCCATGGCGGCCTTGCCCTCGCCGCTCGACACCTGCGCGGAGGCCGCCGCCGCGTCGCCGCCCTGCCGCAGGCTGATGGTCCGTTGCATGATCTGCCGCTTCCGGGCGATCTCCCGCGACAGGTTCCGGTAGTTCCCGGTCTGCTCGGCATTGCCTTCGTAGAGGTCGCCCAGCGCCGTCATCTGGCTGTCGAGCTGATCCAGCGCATGATCGTACGGTTCGAGGAAGCTGGCGTTGCCGGTGATGATGTACCCCCGCTGGCCGGTCTCCGCGTCCTGCATCAGCGAGAACACCGACTGGATCTGGAGGCGGGTGTCATAGGAACGCTGCACCGCCGCCCGCAGGGCGCCGGCGCTGGCGAACTCCCGCCTGAGCTCTATCCCGGTCAACACCAGCAGGACGCCGAGAATGGCGGCCGCAAGGGAGACCACCAGCTGGTATCGCCGTTTTTCGGGTTGACGCGCGACGGGAGTCATCGGTTAAACCGCAAAGGCAGATACATCCGCAGGTTGACCATGAAAGTGTGTGTCATCGAGGACGATCCCCTGATGCTCGGCCATCTGGAGGACATGCTGAAGCGCATGGATTACCAGGTCATGACCGCCGGTTCGGTCGATGAGGGGCTGGAAATCGTGCGGACCTGGGGGCCCGACGCTGTCGTCGTCGACATCCTGATGCCTGACCGTGACGGCCTGAACTTCATCCTCGAGACCCGCCATCTCAGGGAGACCATGCGGGTGGTGGCCATCACCGGCGGCGGCCGGCTCGGACCCGGCCCGATCCTGAAGATGGCCTCCGGCCTGGGGGCCCACGCCACCCTGACCAAGCCCATCCATGAAGAAGTCCTCAGGGCGGCCCTGACGGCGACCTGATCCAGCCCGTTCAGGCGCGGCGTCGCCGTCGCTTGCTCCGGGTGATGGCGACGCGCAGGACTCAACGCCCGGCCGCCCCCTTCGGGCAGGCCCGGGCGGTCTCGACCACCGGTGACATGGGTTCTGGCGACCCCGGGAGGACTCCAACCTCCGACCTCGGCTTTAGGAAAGCCTTGCTCTATGCAGCTGAGCTACGGGGCCACGCAGGGGCTGACCTAGCGGGTCGGACGGCTCTGGGGAAGCGGGGCTGTTCAGGAAATCGGAAACACCGCGACCGTCCCGGATCCACCGCCCGGACGCACGCCGTTTTTGGTTGTGGTTAATCGGCCTTAAGATACAATATCTTGTAGGGAACAAATCCCGAATCGGGCCGAGTCGCTGATTCGGTCCCGATTCGTTTCGCGCCTGTTCCGCCCCTGCGCGGCGTCGCATTTACCCCGGTCACGTCCACGAGACTTCCGCTTGAGGAACCGGGCCGGAAAGGCCACCTTTATCCGTGAGATGAGTGACCGCGGCACAGGCCGGGCCCCTTCGCGCGTAACGGCGATCCTGGGCCCCACGAACACCGGCAAGACCCATTTGGCGGTCGAGCGGATGCTGGGTCACGCCTCGGGCATGATCGGCCTGCCGCTGCGCCTGCTCGCGCGCGAGATCTACGACCGCATCGTCCGGCAGCGCGGCGCGTCCAAGGTGGCGCTGATCACCGGCGAGGAGAAGATTATCCCCGCCCGGCCGCACTATTTCGTCTGCACCGTCGAGGCCATGCCGCTGGAGCGGACGGTCGAGTTCCTGGCCATCGACGAAATCCAGCTGGTCGCCGACCCCGAGCGCGGCCACGTCTTCACCCAGCGCCTGCTGCACGCCCGCGGCCGCGAGGAGACCATGTTCCTGGGCGCCGGGACCATGGCCCCGTTGATCCGCGCCCTCGTGCCGGACGTGGAGATCGTCTCGCGCGATCGCCTCTCGGTCCTGTCGTATGCGGGCTCCAGGAAGCTGACCCGCCTGCCCCGCCGCAGCGCCATCGTCGCCTTCTCGACCGATCAGGTCTACGCCATCGCCGAGCTGATCCGGCGCCAGCGCGGCGGCGCCGCCGTGGTCATGGGTAGCCTGTCGCCCCGCACTCGCAACGCCCAGGTCGAGCTGTTCCAGTCCGGCGAGGTCGACTTCCTGGTCGCCACCGACGCCATCGGCATGGGTCTGAACATGGACGTCGACCATGTCGCCTTCGCGGGCCTGCGCAAGTTCGACGGCCGCCGCACCCGCTGGCTGCACGCCACCGAGATCGGCCAGATCGCCGGGCGGGCCGGACGCCACCTGCGCGACGGCACCTTCGGCGTGACCGGCGAGGCGCTGGAGCTGGACCCCGACCTGGTCGAACAGGTGGTCGAGCACCGCTTCGATCCGGTCGAGAGCGCCGAGTGGCGCAACGCCCGGCTGGACTTCGACACCCTGAACGACCTGCTGCGCTCGCTGGTGGTGACGCCGGGGGTCAAGGGACTGAACCTGACCGCCCCGGCGCTGGACGAGACCCTGCTGCGCCGCCTGATCAAGGACGAGGAGGTCGCCCGCATCGGCCGCTCGCGCGGCGCCATCATGCGGCTGTGGGAGGCCTGCCAGCTGCCGGACTTCCAGAAGACCACGCTGGATGAGCATTCCCGGCTGGCCAAGGACATCTTCCAGGCCCTGACCGGTCGGCGGGGCCGCCTGACCGAGGACTGGATCGCGCCCCGCTTCGCCGAGCTGGATCGGGACGACGGCCAGATCGACCAGATTTCCGCCCGTCTCAGCGGCGTGCGGACTCTCAGCTATATCGCCAACCGTCCCGACTGGCTGGATCAGGCGCAGGGCTGGCGCGACCGCACCAAGGCGCTGGAGGAGCGGCTATCCGACGTGCTGCACGAACGGCTGACCGCCCGCTTCGTCGACCGCCGCACCACCGCCCTGATGCGCGCGCTGAACGTGCGCGAGGACGCCGTCGCCGACGTCGACGCCGAGGGCGCGGTGGTGGTCGAGGGCCATGCGGTCGGACGGTTGTCGGGCGTCGACTTCCAGCTCGACAAGGGCTCGAGCGCGCTCGAGGACCGGGCCCTGCGACATGCGGCGCGGCAGGCGGTGACGCCCGAGATCGCCCGGCGGCTGGGCCGGCTGGCGGCCGACGCCGACGAGCATTTCGGCGTGACGCCGCAGGGCGACGTGCTGTGGCGCGGGGCGCTGGCGGCGCGGCTGGTCAATGACGATCCCTTTGCGCCGCGCGTGCGATTGCTGGGCGACCATGGGCCCGAGGCGGCGCGCGAGCGGGCGCGGCGACGGATCGAGGCGGCGCTGGC